>DATAXN010000097.1:0-3061 GCA_036273015.1 Bryobacteraceae bacterium
CGTCGACTCGGCCTCTCTCTCATGGCGGCAATCTGTAGCGCGGCCTGCGCCGGAATCGTCGCCTATTACGGCCTGGCCAAAATAACGGGCAGGTTGCTCGGAACTGCACTGCCTCAGATCGTCACCTTTGCCGTGTATGCCACGCTTGCGGCTGTCCTCTGCTACGCGTTTTGGCCGCCGGGCCGCCCGCCCATTTCGCTCCGCTTTACCGGCGTCAACGACCTGGTATTCGCAATCGGCGCAACCATCGTACTTATTGCTGCCTGTGCGCTTGCGTACACATTGCTCGGCCAGTTTCTTGGGGGCTCCGTGCATCTGCTCGCGCAATTAACCGCTGTGGCTACGGACGCCAAACGTCTCCAGGGCCAGAGTTCGCCTGCGTGGGTGATCGCGATTCTTCGCAGCTGTTTGCTTGTCCCGATTTTTGAGGAGGTCTTCTTTCGAGGGCTCCTGCTCACGTGGCTGAACCGGCACATGCGCTTCGTTCCTGAGCTTCTCCTGCAGGCTGCACTCTTTGCGGCCATGCACGCCTACCCGGTTGTCTTCCCCTATGCCTTCCTCTTTGGAATCGCCGCTGGATGCGTTCGCCGGGCAACGGGTTCGACATTCAATACGATCCTGATGCACGCGATGAACAACGTCGTCCTTCTCATCCTCGGCTTGCATTTGTTCGGCCACTGAAATCGCACTGAACGTTGGTACAGCTAAACCGTCTCGACGAGCACATGATCGCCAATGTGCCCGTCGAGACGGTTTAGCCATCGGAATCCGGGCTTTCGAGCTCCGGTCGGTTGACGGGCTATCCGGAAAGAATGACGTCTTAAGTCAGCGCTTACAGGAAACCTCCCGCCGGGTGCCCCACATCTCGATTCTGAGATGTGAGGCTCCACCGGTACTCCCATCCATTGATGTTGAAAACGCGATGTAAACTCCCGCATCGTCCGCGCCGATGGACATGTGATCGAACCGATGGAGTTGAAGTTGCCGCTCCCGATATGGTGGTGCCGGTGCCGCTGCGCGCAATCGCACGAATTGCGTGATCCCGAAGATCAACGGGTCGAATCTCACACTCAGAGTCGCAGCACGACGATTGTCATGTCGTCGTGCTGCGGCGCGCCGGCGGCAAAGGCGTCGGCCGCACGAAACAAGCGCTGCAGCAGCTCCTCGGCGTTCAGGCCCGCGTGCGCCTGCGCCTCGGCGATCATCCGGTCTTCACCCCACTCGTCTTCTGCGGCGTTCATGGCTTCGCTGATGCCGTCAGTAAAGGCCAGCAGAATATCGCCGGGGAGTAGGTGAAGCATCTGCTGCTTGTAGGCCGCGCCGGCAAGCAGCCCGACGACGGGGCCACCGTCTGCCAGGCGAAACACTCGCCAGGCGCCATTCTCTTTGCGTAGCACCGCCGGAGGATTGTGTCCGCCATTGACGTAGTGCAACGTGTGCGAGGCGCAATCCAGTTCGGCGTAGAAGAACGTGGCATAGCGGTTGGAGTCGGACGCGTCGTAGAGAAGGCGATTGACATTGGCCATCTTGCTTCCCAGATCGCCAGCTCCACTCAGCACTTGACCGCGCAGGCTGGCGTGAAGGCTTGCCATCAACAGGGCGGCGGACATGCCCTTGCCGCTGATGTCGCCAATCGCGATACCCAGGCGGTCGCAGCCGTGCGCCGTTGTTCCGCTGGCGGAAGAGATGTTTTCGCCGGGCGCATGTCCTGCTTCGGCCAGCGAGCCATCACGGATGTCGATGAGATCGTAGTAGTCGCCGCCAATTGCCTGGGCGGGTCTGCAGTGCGCGGCCATCTCTACGCCGGCAACGTTGGGTAACGTCTGCGGGAACAAGCGCTCCTGCACCTCGCGGGCAATCTCGAATTCCCGTTCCAGCTTGGCGCGCGACACGGCCTCCTCGGCCAACGTGGGAATAAGCTTGTAGACGTTGACGAGTATGCCTGACGGCAAAGCCCTGGTGCCGCCCAGCGCAAATCCGCGTGGCAGTGATCCGCCCTCGAAAAAGCGTTTGCCTTTGCCCAGCACAATAGGATTGACCAGCAGGATCACCTCGTCCGCCAATCCGTGATCGAGCAGCACGGAAGTCAGCGTCGAACTGCCCGTGACGATCAGGTCCGGGCCGTTCCTGGCCTTGATGCGTCGAACGCTATCCACGAGGTCCGATCCAATGGCCTCGAATGGACCCCATTCCAGACTCTCCGGTCTGTGAGTTACGACGTACTTCGTCGCCGCATTCAGGCGGTCCGCCATCGGACTCTTCGGCGCTTTCGGCCAGAAACTCGCCAGCAGGTCGTAGGTTCGGCGGCCAAACAGCAGGTCGCAGGTCTTGCCGTACATCTCGTTTACTATCTGTAACCCCGCAGGCGAGCGATACGGCGCGGTCCAGTCGCCGTATGGGAAATCGTCCTCCGGACCGCTGGTCATCTGGATGACGCCATCGAGCGAGATATGCTCGATGATTTTGAGTTTGCGCATATTGATCTCCTATAAATGCTCGGTTTGCGCCTTCGTGAGGGACTACCTCGGACCGAATGAACGAAGAGCAAGAGCCGGCGGACAATAGTTCAACGAGGCTTTCACCGCCGCACGCGGCAAGTGAAAGATTGTGCGGACTGGTTCCAGCGAACAACGAGCCAGTAGCTTCGACCATTAAAGTATCGTATTGCCTTGTAACCAACGTACGCTCCGTCTGATTTCTGGGCTGACGTACATCGTCGAAGTCTACTGGCGGCGGTCCGGTGATTTCTCTCCATATCTTCAGTGAGCCGCTTAGTATCCTCAGTTGACGCGAAATCGCCAACACGCTCGTCGAGCAATTTCGTCATCGAAATCCGGGCTTTCGAGTTCTGGGCGGTTGACGAGCTATCGGAATGAATTACGCCTTAAGTCACCGCTGGACGCCCCACATCTCGTTTCTGAGACCTGGGATTCCACCAGGCACCTTCGCCTAAGTCATTGAAAAAGAAAAGCCGTCCCGGAAACCGCAATGGAATGAATGATCTAGGGACGTCAAAATCTGGGAAAATCATTGAGAATCAATGATCTACACCGGAAAGGCT
>DATAXN010000098.1:0-2821 GCA_036273015.1 Bryobacteraceae bacterium
GCCCTGAGACATCGTATAAGGCAAAAAGCGGTCGATGCAGGTCTCGATCTCGAAGCCGCATTTCGTCAGGACTTCAACCAAAGACAACTCGGTCAAAGCAACGTAGTGGTCGAAGAAATCCCAGTAGGCGCCGGGAACATATTTGATGTTCGGGCCCATCATCACCAGCCGTCCGCCGGGACGAAGGGCGGCCATAGCCTGGTTTAAGGTTCTTTCCAGCGCGGTCTTGTCCGGCAGATGCTCAAAAAAATTGCTGGTGAAGATCGCGTCCAATGTATCCGGCGGAATGCTCCAGGGAAGCGAACAATCCTGCTGCAGAACAGTCACGTCAGACGCCGCCAGTTTCGTTGCGCCGGGGTTCAAATCCATCGCGAACTTCCTGCGCGCGGATATCGCGTTGATGAATTCGCAATAGCCGCAACCAAGGTCAAGAACCGTGGCCTCGGCCGGGATCCATTGAGAGAAGAATGCGCACAGGATGTTCCAGATTTTCTTCCGGTATTCCGATTTGCCGGCGAACCGGTTCTGATAAATCTGCTCCAGATCGCTGGGAGAATGGCGCGTCATAGAGGAGGCTCCAGACCCTGTATTCTGCTCGGGTTCTGAAATCCCGGGGCGGTCACTTCAAACAGTGTTGGCGCAGCGCCCGAAATCGGCGTAACCCGGTATCCGGAGGCGGCCAAGTGCCGGGGAAGGTAGTCCTTGTGAGTGGCGGCGAGCACGAAGCGCGGATACGCGGCAACGACTTCCTCATAGGGAATGATTCGCAACCGGCTGCGATGGCGCAATGCCGACGTTAGAATAGCTCCGGTGTCGAATCCGAGGTACCGCAGGTCCAGTTCGCGTTCCAGCGGATAAACCAGCCTCCTGCTTAACTTCGGCTCCAGGTAATAAGACAATTCGATGAATACGGCGTGATCCCCCACGACAATCGGCTCGTCGCTTTCGGGCAGCTTCAACAATGCCCGGCGGACTCCTTCACCTTCGAAAAGGACGGGCTTCCATCCCGTCGCTTCATGCGCAATCAGCAGAGCCAGGAGTGCCGTCAGTACGGTCATCCCCGCGGCTGTGTTTGCACGCCCGGCCTCGCAGATGACAGCCGCTGCGAGCAATCCCAGGCCTGTGATCGCCCAGATGGCGTATCGATCGACGAAAGCATGGGTTGTATAGATCGACAATGCAAGGACGAAAATCGGCATGAACGACAGCGCACACACGACGACCCACTCCGGTTGCGTCAAGCCCTGCCATTTCGCGGTCGGGCGGTCGGGGATTTTGGAGAACATCGCAATCGCCACAAGTGAGAGCATGCAGACCATCGTGAGTACGAGGCGGTGGCTTTCGTAAAAATCGAATGCCTGGGACCACATTGCCGGCGACCAATAGTGCGCCTGAAACACCTTGGCCGCCTGAATGAGCGGATAGTGCAAAGCCAGTACCAACAGGGCCGGAACGCCTGCGCCGAACATAGCAATATCCGGTTTCCCTCTGTTGCGCCATCGCATCAGCTCCGCAAGACTGAGGGGCAGAAGAAAGAAAACAGAATAGTAATGCATGGCGGTCATCGACGCGAGACTGAGGGCAAGCAGCGGAATACTCAGCGCTCTGCGACGTCCCTCGGCGGCAGCCTGCCAGCAGCATAGCGCCGCGGCGGCACAACCGAGGACGACGCCATACGGCCGGCCTTCGCTCGCATAAACGAAAGCCGCGTTGGCGGCGAATAAGGCGCCGATCCATGCATAGACGGCGGGCAATCGCCGCCTGCCGAATGCCAGAAGGCCGAGGACCATGCCGCAATAACCAAGAGTGGAGACCAATCGGGCTGCCAGTGCCTCGCTGGAGATTCCGCGCCTGACCAGATGCACCACAATGGCATAAAGCGGCGGCGCCCCGTCGCAACCCTCCAGTGTCGCTTTCACTATCTCGACAGCGCTCGCCTGGCGTGCCATATAGGTCGTATAGAGCTCATCGACCCACATCGGCTTTCGGAGATCTCTCGCAATGGCGCAGGCGAAAAGGAATACCAGAAGTAAGGCGCCCCATCGCCGGAAATGCCTCTCTAATCCGGCGTGGACGTTATCGGCGGCGCGAACAAAGCTGAATCGCGTAAGCCTGGAGAACGCAATCATGGATTCAGCCGGTCCTTTTGATGTGCTGGTCGGCAATGCTGCAGCGTCATAAGAAACGGTCCGCGGCAGGGTTTTTATCGTAGCACGAGCCGGAAGGGATCCCGTATCGTGAGCCGTGCGACGCTGATGAAGGCGACCCTTCGGGCGTCCTTGGGTAATCCGATGGTTCCCCTTCGAGCGAGTCCGGCGACACACTCATCGGGCTTACGCTGCTCGCTGCTGCATGGTTGCGACAGAACCCTTCCCGAATTCGGTGCGGCATTCTATCGCGGGATTGCGGAGCAGGGACAAATCCGGGCATCGACCTTCACATGGCCTGGACGACTGTTCATCCCCGCTGAATTTGGCGAATCGGCGCGACGGTTGTCATTTCTCGCGCGATGCCGGCGGGAACGAACAGGAACCGATGAAGATACGCCGGGTAGGCGAAATCGGGAACGACCGGCGACTCATCCCGCCGGATGAGCAGAGCCCCTTCGGGCAACTACCAGAAACTGCTTCCCGAAGAACCGCCACGCGAACGGAAGAGCCAGGTATAACTTCAGAAATTCGGGCGGATAAGTTTGGCCCTGAGACATCGTATAAGGCAAAAAGCGGTCGATGCAGGTCTCGATCTCGAAGCCGCATTTCGTCAGGACTTCAACCAAAGACAACTCGGTCAAAGCAACGTAGTGGTCGAAGAAATCCCAGTA
>DATAXN010000099.1:0-20569 GCA_036273015.1 Bryobacteraceae bacterium
CGCTCCCCTGAAGACGCTCTCTCCCCGGGATGCGTAACGCTCCGGGCCGGGCAAAGCCCAGCCGCAGGGCCGAAGCCCCGCCCCACATCTGCTGTCAGCGTCTTCATCTGGTTTGTTGGCCCGAAGGGCCATGTCGACTCCGTTATCGTCGCGGTTCGGAAAAACCAGAGAAGGCAGGCCACAAAGGGCGATGGCCTGCCCCACGCAGAACTATTCTTTTTTGTGGAAGGACGTGAAGCCGTCTTCGAAGTGGAGGCGGATGCTGGAGACGAGCGCGGGTCCGCGATCCTGGTTGTAGCCCGGATTGTTAATGTGCTGCACGTCGCCCGCGAATGAAATACCGCGCCACAGGTGCGCCGTGTAGTACGCCTCAAAAATATCTTCGGCGCCGTAGCGCAATCCGCCGTCGCCGAGGATGAAGCCGAGTCCTCCGAGCGCGAGATATTCCGCGTGTTGCTTGCTTATGCCGTTGATGACGAACGCCGCGCCGATCTTGTCCTGCGGCCTTTTCCAGAGCTTGCCGCGCAGGTCCGCGCCGAACTCGCCGGTGTGGTCGATCTCCGTGTAGGCGTACGATTCCGTGGTTCCGTTGTTCCAGCCCAGCCTTCCGAAGACGCGGAGAGAATCGGTCAATTCCTGCTCGGCGTTCAGACCGAAGCCGTATTTCACGCGGCCCTGCCTGCGAGAAAGCGTGATATCGGGCGTGGCGGCCTGCCCGTTAAGATACTGCCCGATCGCTTCGTTGTAACTGCCCATTGCGGCGCGATTGAGGAATGAGAGCGCGCGGACAACGGTCTGCCGGTGCCTGATCCATTCCGGGTGAACTTCGAACTCCAGATTCTGCCCGCCGGCGCGCGCAATATTCCAGTCGAGCGTGATGCCGTTGGCGACGGTCGGCATCAACAGCTCTCCGTATCGCGCGGCCCACCATTTGTCGTAGTATTCGACGACCAAGCCATAGGTATAACCGCGCGTGTCGGCGGCATAATCGAATGCGCCGTTGTTGACTGCCGCCCAGTTCATGAATTGCAGGTGACTGTCGCTGCCGACCGAGTTCAGATCGAAGAAGTCCACCGTGCTCAGCTTGCCGAGCCGGAATTCCAGCCGTCTCCGAGGCACTCTTGAAGCCAGACCCAGCGGGTTGCGGGCCGCTTCCTCGGTGTCCTTACTGAGCGGGAGCGTGTAGTGAAGCATGATCCTCGACACGTAGGGTGCTTCGCCCAAGGTGGGATTGCGAACGACATCGACGTTGGTAAAGCCCGCGACGCCGAGCGCATTGCTCAGGCCCGCGCCGCCCGCGCTCTCGAGATCGAACAGGAACTCCAGATTTTGTGTGATCCGGAAGCCGGAATAGAGCGTCTCGACGCGGGAGCTGGCGTGCTCCTTGTCCGCGCTCAGACTGTTGACGCCGCTGTATTTGGCGGGAAACGAAGGCTGCTGTTGGCGAATGATATTGGCCTGGATGGTGAGCCAGAAGCGGTCGTCATGCCAATCCGTTTCGTCCGACGGAGCGGTGCCCGCCTGCGCAAAAAGGAAGGCGGGGAGAAAAAGGACAAAGAGTAGGAGGAATAACCGCAATCTTCTATGGTTCCGGTGCCGCGGAGGCACTGTCAATCAAGCAACCGTATGTTCGTCGATTTGTAACTGTTCCGTGACATAGGCGTCCTGGTATCGCGCCTTACACTGGAGGTGCACGATGTGGAGAATATTTCTCTGCCTTTTGATCTGCACCATTTCGGGCGCTGCTCAAACAACGAAGAGCATTTTTGTCGATTCGTTCGGCGATAAGCCGGGCGCTGCCGAACTGCGCGAGCAGGTGCAGTCCGAGCTTCAAAAGTTACCGAAATTCCGGGTGGTCGAAAATCGGGCGGAGGCCGATCTGGTGCTCACCGGAACGGGCGAAGTCTGGGTGAAGAGCTATTTCAGTCTGAATCCGCGGAACCGGTCCGTGAACGAAGATTCGCAGGCTGTTTATACCGGCTACCTGTCCGTCGAATTGAAGGACAAGAAGGGCGAAACAGTTTGGTCTTACCTCGCCACTCCGCATAGTTCCGGTTCGCGGGATGTCAGCCATACTCTCGCGAAGGTTGTTGCGCAGAAGATGAACGGCGACGTTGCCGATCCGCCTTCAACGCCACCGGCGGGCAACATTCATACGACGACGCTCAGCGGGGCGGGCGCGACGTTCCCCTATCCGGTTTATGCGAAGTGGTTCGAATCCTTTCATAAGAGATACCCGGAGATCGATATCCACTACGAACCGGTAGGTTCCGAAGCCGGAATCGGCCGACTCAAGACCGGTGCGCTTGATTTCGCAGGCTCCGACGTGGTGATCGGCCAGGATGAATTCTATGCAGGCGGCAAGCCGAGATTCCTGCGCTTCCCGACGATTCTCGGCGCCGTTGTGCCGGTCTACAATCTTCCGGACATGCCGCGCGAACTGAGGTTTACGCCGGAAGTGCTGGCGGGCATTTATCTCGGTACGATCCGCAGGTGGAACGATCCGCAAATTGTCGCGGTCAATCGCGGCGCGGCGCTGCCGGACCGTGAAATTGCGGTTGTCCATCGTGCCGACGGCAGCGGCACCAGTTTTGTCTGGACCGATTATCTTTCGAAGGTCAGTCCGGCGTGGAAAACTGCTGTGGGCGCGAACAGCACACCGATTTGGCCTGTTGGCGCCGGCGCGGAGGGCAACGAAGGCATTGCGAAGCTGGTGCGCGAGACATCCGGTTCGATCGGATACGTGGAATACATCTACGCGATCACGAACCACATGGCTTACGGGAGCGTGCGGAACAGCTCAGGCAGGTTCGTTTCGCCGGATTTGGAGAGCATTCTGGCTGCCGCGCGAGGTTCTTCCAGCCGGATCGCGGAGGATTTCCAGACGTCGATCACGAACGCCCCCGGCGCCGACGCGTATCCGGCGGCGGCGTTTACGTGGTTTGTGGTCCCGGCGCAGGTTGCCGATGCGGATAAGAAACGAGCGCTGAAGGAGTTCCTGCAATGGATGCTCGGCGCCGGGCAACATCAGGCCGCGGCGTTGCGATACGTCTCGATTGCGCCGGAAGTTCTGCTCCGGGAGCGGCAAATGCTGGATCGCTATTGAATTCGGGCAAGCCGAGCGTGTCGTTTACCGTGATGTGGGGTTTATTAATGCTGAACGTGAAAAGAGTTTTCCTGATCGGCGCGGTTCTCTGGGGCGTGGTTCTTTATGCGGCTTCGCCGCGCATCGCCCGCGACTGGGCGCAATTCCCGGCAATCGTGCAGATCGATCACGCGGATGAAATCTTCGCTATCGGCGATGCGCACAGCGACTTCAAAAGACTGGCGCGGGCGATGGCTGCGGCAGGACTGATCGAGAAAGCGACCGAACACCCGGAAGACGCCAAATGGCGCGCCGGGAAGGCCGTGCTCGTTACGACCGGAGACATGATCGACAAGGGGCCGCGAGCGCTGGACGTGCTCCGCCTGCTCAGGTCGATGCGCACGCAGGCGCAGCAGGCCGGCGGCAACGTGGTGATCCTGGCGGGGAACCATGAGGCCGAATTTCTGTCCAATCCCGGCGCGCCCAAAGGCCGCGAGTTCGCCGGGCAATTGACCCGTGAGCACATCAATCCCGCTGATGTAGGCGCCTGCAAAGGCGAGTTCGGAGAGTTTCTCTGCTCTCTTTCATTCGCCGCGCGAGTGGGCGATTGGTTCTTTTCGCATGGCGGAAATTCGAACGGACGAACGATTGCCGAATTGGCGGCCGATCTTGAGGGCGGCGTTGAGCACGACGGCTTCGGTTCGCAACAACTGATCGGCGACGAGTCGATATTGGAATCGCGGCTGAACGGTGAGGGCCGGAAGATCTGGATCGATGCCGGGCTGCCATCGCGCAGCGAGAAGGAACTGGTTGCCGAATATGCCCAGGCCCTGGGTGTTGCCCATTTTGTGGAGGGGCATGTGCCCTCTCCGGTAGCTTTCACGGATGGCACCCACCGCGAGCGCGGGGAAATGTTCCAGCGGTTCGGCCTGCTTTTTCTGATCGATACCGGAATGAGCGAGGGCGTCGACGACAGCGGCGGCGCCGTGCTGCATATCACGACCAAGGGGGGCGAGAAGGCCACCGCGATCTGCCCGGATGGGACGAAGACGATCCTCTGGGACAGTAAAACGAAGCAGGATATCGGCCGGGCAGCGCCGTGCGCGAAGTAACCCTTTATGCAAGCGGTAACGCCAATCCGGTCCCGCGCATCGCTTTGGAGTAGCGTATGGAGATGAACATTTCGAGGCGCGCGTTCCTCGCGACGACCGCCGTGGGTTGCCTTCGCGCTCAGGACGCAACGTTCTCGACGGACGTAAAAGTCGTGAGTGTGCTGGTCACGGTTCGCGACAAAGACAACCGTATCGTCACGGATTTGGCGAAAGACGACTTCAGTCTGTCAGAGGAAGGGCATCCGCAGACGATCGCGTATTTTTCGCGCGAAACGGACCTTCCGCTCACCTTGGGGCTGCTGGTGGACACCAGCCTCAGCCAGCGGCAGGTGCTGGGCGAAGAAAAAGATGCGAGCCGCCGGTTTATCGAAAAGGTGCTGCGGGAAGATCGGGACCAGACCTTCCTGATTCACTTCGATCACGATACCGAACTGCTCCAGGACTTGACGTCTTCGCGGGCAAAGCTCGAACATGCGCTCGACGATCTGGAATTGCCTGCGGATGCCCGGCCTCAGATGCGGCGTAACGGCGGTGGCTATCCCGGCGGTGGGGGCGGCGGATATCCAAATGGCGGCGGGCGAAACAGTCCCGGCACGACCCTCTACGACGCAATTTTCCTGGCCTGCGACGAGTTGATGCGGAAACGGCAGGGCCGCAAGGCGCTCATCCTGCTGACGGACGGCGTCGATAACGGCAGCAAAACGCCGCTCTCGCAGGCGATCGAATCCGCGCAGCGCGCCGATACGCTTGTCTATTCGATCCTCTTTGAAGGCCAGGAGGGGCAGGTCCAGCAACCGTTCGGCGGCGGAGGCTTCGGCGGAGGAAGACGGCGGGGAGGCGGAGGATTTCCGCAGGCCCGGCAGCAAAGACCGGATGGCAAACGTATTCTGGAACAGATCTCGCGCGAAACAGGCGGAGGCTTTTTCGAAGTCTCACGGAAACTGTCCATCGACGAGATTTACGGCCGCATCGAAGAAGAACTGCGGAACCAGTACAGCCTCGGTTTCGCGCCAGCCGCAAACGGATCGAGCGGGTTCCGCAAAATCGGCGTGACGGTGAAGCGAAAAGGCATGAACGTGCAGACCCGCGAAGGCTACTACCCAAGCTGATTAACCCGGCAGGCTGCTGGAAAAGCTCTTTCCGTTGCCGCTCCCTGACGGTCACGGTAACCGCTGTGAATCGGCATGAGCGTCAGGAAGCCTTTTTCCGCGGCCTGCCGGCGGTTGATGATAGGTTGTTCTCATGCATGAGAAAGCCGTGTCGGAATTCTGGCGGGACCTTAAGCCGATCGCGAAGGTTTTTCAGCCGGATGCTTTGCCCGAAGCCTACGTTCACAACGCCGCCACCGAAGATATTCGCCTGTACGTTCCGTTCAACGAAACAATTTTTTCGCGCCCGCTCTGGATCTCCCCCAGCCAGAACCGATGGTGCGACATTTTGATGGCGAAGAGCGCGGGACTTGTGAACCGGCATTATCATCCGCATGAAGTATTCGCCTATACGATCTCGGGGAAGTGGGGCTATCTGGAGCACGACTGGACCGCAACCGCGGGCGACTTCATCTACGAAGCGCCGGGCGAAGGTCACACTTTGGTCGCGTATGAACACAAAGATCCGATGAAGATCTTTTTCGTCGTGAAAGGTCCGCTGATCTGGCTTGACGAAAACGGCGAGTCGAATGGCTACTTCGACGTCCACAATTACATCGCTCTCTGCCGCGACCACTACGAAAAACTCGGTCTCGGCGCCGACTACGTCAAAACGCTGTTCCGCTGAAAAATGTCAGAGATATGGATTGCTCCGGCCACCGAAGCCGATGTGCCGGTAATTCTCGAAATGATTCGCGGGCTCGCCGACTACGAGAAACTCCCGCACGTCGTGGTGGCCACCGAGGAGCAACTGCGCCTTACGCTGTTCGGCGATCGTCCGGGCGCGGAAGTGCTGATGGCTTTTTGGAACGAAGACCCCATCGGATTCGCGCTGTTCTTTCCCAACTATTCGACGTTCCTGGCCCAACCGGGCATCTATCTGGAAGACCTCTTCGTGAAACCGCATGCGCGTAGAAAGGGCGCGGGACTTGCTTTGTTTACGGAACTGGTGAAGATTGCGGTCGAACGCGGCTGCGGCCGGGTCGAATGGGCAGTGCTCGATTGGAATGAGCCGTCAATCGGGTTCTATAAAAAGCTCGGCGCCGTGGCCATGGATGAATGGACCACGTTCCGGCTCACCGGCGAGCCGCTGAAGAAACTTGCGCCTGGGAACAGCTGACCAAAATGCGGGAGGGCACGGTTTCCCGTGTCGCACTCCCGCAACAGGCACTTTACTCCTGCCCCCGGTTCACACCTACTTGGTACCGGCTGCTGTCTCTCCCTCCGCGGCGAAAAGGATCTTTTCGTTCGTGCCGCCAAAATCGATTTCGCGCAGCTTCGAGTCGGACGTCAACATCAAAGTAGACTGGTTCTTCTTGTCGGTCGCGCCGAATGTTGCCGGAACCTCGACCATATTCTTACCGCTCTTGAAAATGGCCTTGTCGCCTTTCATCTCGACGGTGTATACGCCGGGTTTCAGTTGTGTTGCGCCGACTGAAACCGGTTCGTACAGAGTGATGGTGTGAACAGAGGCTGCGGCCGCAACCGCCAGCGAAAGCATAGTGAGAGTAAGCACTTTTGGGAATTTCATATGAAACTATCTCCTGTTTGAAAATTATTTTGATTACAACTACGAGGGTGCGGGTCCGTACGACGCCGAGGAACAATGCCGGAGCTTCATTGCTCCGCCTACGCTTAATCAGATGCAGCTGCAAATGCAGCGGTTACATCGTATGCTTCGATGGTGCCGATTCGTCTTTTTTATGCTGGTGCGTAGTTACTTTGTGGCTTTCCGAGCCGTTACTTCGATTTCAATCTTCATACCCGGGTCCATGAGGCGCGCTTCGATCATGGTTGCCGCCGGGCGAATTTCACCGAAAAACCTGCGCAGCACGGGCCAACAGGGCTCGAAATCTTCGCCTTTCGGCAGAATGTAATGAACGCGAACGACGTCGGCCAAAGTGCCGCCTGCATCCACCAGCACTTTTTGGATGTTGAGCAGGCACTGCTCCGCCTGCTGAACTACGTCGTCGGAGATGGCCATCGTCTCGTAGTTGAAGCCCGTGGCGCCGGAGACGAATACCCACTCGCCGTCAACGACTGCGCGCGAATATCCGATCTCGCGTTCGAAAGGGGAGCCGGACGATATGAGGCGGCGCATGGGCTTACCAGCATACCAGGCGATCAGTCGAGAACTTTGAGAGCGATCACGGCGAAGATCGCATCCCCCTCCTCGGTTCCCGATACCTTGCCCAGCACGGTTTTCTGACCTTCCTGAAAGTCACCGGAAGTGTTGAGGCCGATGCTGACGTAGGTGAACTGAGTGGGGTTGGTCCCCGTCCCATACGGCATTCTGATACCCAGATTCACGTGGGAGAAGCGTACATAGCGCGCCTGATCCTTGCGATAAACAGCCTCCGGATGAATTACTATGTTTCCGATCGGAATCTGTGCCCCCGTGCCCCCCGGCAGCCGCAGATCTTCGTGTGTGTCCCTGCCTTCCTGCAGACGCATGGGCACAACATCCCACAACTGGATGTCTTTGTACTGAGTCGCCGCGCGCAATTGCTTCGCTACGGCCTCCATATCCGGCGGCAGGGTGGACGCCGTTGTTGCCGGCTTCGTGGAACACCGCAGTAATGTCAGGGTCATGTCAATGTTCTTACCGATTGCCGCTTCGCTTCCGGGTTTGTCCAGTTGTTCCACCACGTGGCGAATCTGGTCCACCACATCCTTCGGCGCATACACCACAATCGTCCTCATCTGGCTGTCGGCCGTCAGGCGTGCGTCAAATACCCCCAGCAGCTTGATCAGACGATCGAAGGAATCGCCGGTCAGGGTCTTCACCTGTATGATTTCGGCCTGTTTCGGTTCGTTCGTCTGCTCGGCGGCTTTCGTGTCAGCCGGTTTATCCTGTGCGAACGACAGGCTGGCGGCGAATAACAGAATCAGCAATCGCATACGTTTCGTTCCTTTCGATTTCATTGGCTGACCAGGAGTATGACGACGTCGGGGTCCGCCGTCTCAATTCGGATCTCTACAGGCGCGGACGAAGCCCGGGGCCTGCGGCGGGTTTTCTGAATCGCCGGTCGTACGGCTACCAGTGGCGCAGTCTCCGGAACATCGACCGATGGTTTGGCTGGTTGACCCATTGCCAGGGCCTTTGTAGCGGCGGCCTTGTGGGTGACCGCTCCATGAGGAAGCAGAAGCGCGATCAGCATTACCATCGCCGCTGCTGTGACCCGCGCCGCAACCTTCCAACGCGCGCGACTTCGTATCCGATCCTCCAGTTTCATGCGGATCAGGGCGAGCGAATCCGGGGGGACCGGCTCTTCCCGCATCTCGCGGAAAAGATCTCTGATTTGGTTGTCTGTCATTCCCCCTCCTTTGCCAGAATCGCCCGGAGCTTCGTCATCGCCTTCGAAATCTGGCTGCGAACCGTACTCTTGCTCGATCCCAGAATTGCGGCAACATCCGCAGTTGGCAGGCCTTCGATTTCCCGCAGCACGATTGCCGCCCGCTCCCTCGCCGGCAGCGCGGCGAGCGCCTGGGTCAAGATCCGCTTCTGTTCCTCGCGCAGCATGGCCGCCTCGGCCGATGAGTTTGCGGCGATCAATTCCGGGAGTTCGCCGATTGGCCGCGCGCGCCGGCTTCGATCGATGCACCGATTCACCGCCACCCGGCACAGCCAGGCGCCGAGTGCCGCCTCATTGGGAAAATCCAGACCGTGCCGATGCAGCCGCAGAAAAACGTCCTGCACCACGTCCTCGGCGTCGGCCCGGTTGCCCAGAATGCGCCATGCGATGCGCAGCAACTGAACTCCGCGGTCGCGCACCACGCGATCGAACGCGTCGTCGGCCGCCCGCGTGCCTTCGAATATCAGCGCCGTTGCTGCCTGCATGCTTCTGCATTATGAAACGTGCGGGAGCCCGGAAACGTTGACCGGGATCGGGAATTGTCAATCGACAGGTTGGTCGGTAACCACCCTGTTTCGCTCCAACTCTGTGGCAATCGCCGCCGGCTCCTGGGGGGCATCGGAGGACTCGGCGAGCCGCCGCGGATTGAACTGAGCGCCCTCCAGCCATGCAAAAGCCAGGCTTCCGCTGAAAAGCGGATGGAGCGCCGCTACGGAAACCAGCGGCAGCGCGTATCTCTTTGACTTCACCAGCGATTCGAGAACGCCCCGAACCGTGGTGCTGCGGGGAACAGTGCCTGCGACCTGGGGGATGACGAAAGTCGAAAATTGCAGATCACGATGGCTTTTGCTGTAACTGACCAGGCTTTTCGCGGCTTGCTTCGGTGTCATCACGCCGACATCGGCAAGCAAGCTGCGATGTACGGCATGTGGGTAATAGAAGTCGATGGCTTTTCGCACGAAGTCGGCGCAGTTGTGAAACAGAAGATTGAAGTGTGGCTCATTGGGGTGCGAGTTGAGAGCCTCAATGAATTTCTCGTCTTCGGCCGCGGTCGTCTCGATTCCAAAGGCATAAGTGGTCCGATCGTACGCTGAACCCAGGAGCTGAGTCCAGTCGCCCGCCGGCGTGGTTCCGTCCTCGTTGTCCGGAGCAATCTGCTCCAGATGAGCGCGCCGCCAGGAATCCCGCAAAGTCACGACGTCTTCCGGCGTTACGCTGGACGGAACCTCCTCCGGCCGATCGACCGCGTAGAGGTAGGGCAGTAAAGGAATCGCGATCCAATCGTAATGGGAAACGCGATGATAGCGGCTGATGACAACGCCCTGTTCTCCTTCATTGCATAGCCGCAGAGAAGTCGGAGAAGCTGCGCAGATATGCGACAGATAGACCGCGGCGTGCCCGGTCGGATTCATGCCGCCGAACGTCCCGTACGGCTCCTCCAGCAGTAACGTCACCGCGGCCCGCGCCGGGCCGGCGCTTAACGAGAGGATCGTTAACAACAGAGGCCCCACGGAAATGACGGGACGGTATCTCACTCCAACACCTCCTTCAACACCTTCCGGAAATGAGATACGCAAGTCTTCGACCAATCAGGGAGGCGGTCCTGCCGGTCCGGGAACGAAATGGTAGAATTCGAACGGAAGTAAAGGTCCCCGCCACGCAGCCTGCCTCAGGCGCCCAACTCCCGAATTTGCAATGAATTGTCTTAACCGTTCGTTTCATCGGCTTTTTGCCGCAGCGTTTCTCTTTTCCGCACTCTGTTCGAATTGCTCTGCCGCCGGGCTGGAAATTCCGAAATCCGCGCCGCCCGGTGGTGGATCTCCACCACCCGCGGTGGTGATGGGGTTCGTCGGCGGATTCGTCCGCCATAACGACACCGTTCATCAGGAGGTTCAACTCGCCGATCGCCTGCGGAGCGAGTACCCGTCGGGTGTGGAAGTGAAGATATTCGAAAACCACGCCGCGAAGCAGGCTCATCGCGAGATTCTGCGGGTGCTGGATACGGATCGCAACGGAGCTCTCTCCGTGACGGAAAAACTCAGGGCGCGCATTGTTCTCTATGGGCACAGTTGGGGCGCATCGGAAGCCGTGAACATGGCGCGATTGCTCGGCAAAGACGGAGTTCCGGTGCTGCTGACCATCCAGGTGGACAGCGTCTCCAAGTTCGGCGAAGACGACCGGTCGATTCCCGCCAACGTCGCGCAGGCTGTCAACTTTTATCAATTGGACGGAATTCTGCACGGCCAACGGCGGATCGTCGCCGACGATCCGTCGCGAACACGGATCCTCGGGAATCATCAACTGAACTACAAGGACAACCCGATCCGCTGCGACGGATATCCGTGGTACGCGCGGATGTTCATGAAGCCGCACATCGAAATCGAATCCGATCCGGATGTCTGGAGCCGGATCGAGTCGTTGATCCGCGGGCGATTGGCGTCCTGACAGTTGCGGTGAGATGCTAACAGGCTGAAGCCTGTGCTACCGGCTGGCGGATGTATGATAACCGCTATGAAATCGCCAATTGGCTTGTTGGTCGCCGGTGGTCTTGCCTTCGCGCAACCCGCGCCGTCGGCGCATCCTTATCCGCGGATCGACGACACACTCGGCTATAAAGCCGATCCCTCCTGGCCGCGGGAAAAGCCTCCTGGCGGCGAATGGACGGCGGCCATGTCCAGCGTTGCGCTGGGTCCCGACGGCAATGTCTGGACCTTCAATCGCGGCAAAATCCCGGTACAGGTCTATTCGCAGGACGGCCGCCTCATCAAGTATTGGGGTCAGGAGCCGGGTCTTTTCCGCAATCCGCACACAGTCCGATTCGACAGCGCGGGAAATCTCTGGCTTGTCGACACTCTGACGCAGACCGTGCGCAAATTTTCCACCGACGGCAAGGTTCTGCTCACCGTTGGAACACCCAACGAACCGGGCGAAGACCAGACGCACATGAACCAGCCGAACGACGTCGCGATCGCGCCGAACGGCGATCTTTACATCAGTGACGGCTACGGGAACAACCGCGTCATCGTTTTCGACAAGAACGGGAAATTTATTCGGACGTGGGGCAAGCTGGGTCAGGGTCCGGGCGAATTCAGCCAGCCGCACTCCATCGTGCTCGATTCCAAAGGCCGCGTCTATGTTGCCGACCGGAACAATGCGCGCATTCAGGTCTTCGATTCGAAGGGCAAATTCATCGCCGAATGGAAGAACATCATTACTCCCTGGGCGCTCGCAATCACCAAGTCGGACGAGATCTATGTGTGCGGCAGTTCTCCCATGCTGTGGAGCGAGATTTCCGCGAGGCAGTCCGCGCTGGCGACGCCGCCGAAGGACCAGTTGTTCATGAAACTGGATACGGAAGGGCGGTTGAAACAGTTGTGGGTCTTTCCGACCGGCGATAAGCCGGGCGAAGTTAACTGGGCTCACAGTATCGCGGTTGCGCCGGATGGCAGTATTTACCTCGCGGAAGTGCAGGCGAAGCGTGCGCAGAAGTTCGTGCCGGCGGGCTCCCTGTCGAAACAGACTCTGAGCGCAATCCGGTAGACTGATCTGGAGGGTGTTGACGATGACGAATTCCCGCCGTGATTTTTTGAAGATCGCCACCGCTGGGGCGACGTGCGCGCAGCTTGCGGTTTCCGCCACGCAGGAACCGACAGTTGGCCTGATTTTTCCGCCCGCTAACTATCCGATGCCGCCTGAAGTCCACAAAATGTATCCTTCGGGAATCCGTTTTCTCGGAATCGGCGTTGGCCTGCCGAGCATGACGCCCGAGGGCTACGATTCGGTGATCGATAAAATCGTGCCGTCGGCGCTGGAGCTGAAAAAGCAGGGCGCGAACGTCATTTCGGTTTTCGGTTCGTCTTTGACCTTTTATAAGGGTGTGGCTTTCAACAAACAGTTGTCCGACGCGGTAACGAAAGCTACCGGACTGCCGGCGACCACGCAGACGAACGGCTTGGTCGAAGGTCTTCGATTAGCCGGAGCGCGGCGTCTTGCCATAGCCACGGCTTACAACGAGGAAGTAACCAGCCGCCTGGTGGCATTCATGCGCGAATCGGGCTTCGAGGTCGTAAAAGCCAAAGGCCTCGGGATTGCACTGAACATATCGCAGGCCGCTCAGGACGGTCTCGAGGATTTCAGCGCCGGCGTGAAGGAAAGCGCTCCCTCCGCGGACGCGCTGCTTGTTTCCTGCGGTGGACTGCATACTCTCGATTTGCTCGTCCCGCTGGAAAAGCGGTGCAAGGTGCCGGTTGTATCGAGCCAGCCGCACGGGTTGTGGAATGTGGTGAAGTTGCTTGGCGTAAATGCCCGCGTTGAGGGCTATGGATCGGTCTTAGCGAAAGGCTGAACATAACGATGACGAATTCCCGCCGTGAATTTTTGAAGGTTGCTTCAGCCGGTGCGGCGTGTGCGCGCCTTGGTCTCTCTGCCGGATCCGAGCCCACGCTGGGCATGATCTTTCCGCCGGCAAACTATGCGATTCCGCCTGAGTATAAGCGCATGTATCGATCGGGGGTTCGCTTCATCGGCATCGGCGTAGGGCTGCCGGCGATGACTCCGGAGGGCTACGATTCCGTGATCGACAAGATCGTGCCCACGGCGATCGAACTGAAGAAGCGGGGCGCGCAGGCAATCTCGATCATGGGCACCTCGCTCACGTTTTATAAAGGCGCGGCATTCAATCGGCAGTTGCAGACCGCCGTCACGAAGGCGACCGGTCTTCACTCCACCACGATGAGCAACGGAATCATCGAAGGTCTTAAAGTGGCAGGAGCGAAGCGCGTGGCGGTGGCTACGGCTTATAACGAGGAAGTGACGGATCGCCTGAAGGCGTTTCTACACGAAAACGGCTTCGAAGTGGTGCATGCGAAGGGCCTCGGCATTCTGTTGAATGTCCCGCAATCCGCGCAGGACGGTCTTTTCGAATTCAGCGCCAGTGTGAAAGAAGCTGCGCCAACTGCCGACGCGCTGCTGATTTCATGTGGCGCGCTGAAGACTCTCGACCTGCTCGCGCCGCTGGAGAAACGCTGCAAAGTGCCCGTGGTTTCGAGCCAGCCGCACGGTTTGTGGAACGCCGTGAAGTTGGTCGGCCTCAGCGGACGCGTGGAAGGTTTCGGCTCGGTTCTTGCAAAGGGCTGATCAGCGCGCGGGTCCGCCCGCGAGCCACTGTTTCCCGCGCGCGTACAGCGCTTCCACTTCCGGGCCTTTGAGACCCGGCATATCTCGCTTCACGTTATAGCCGATTCTAGTCTGCAGATACGCCAAGTGGCGATATCCTTCCGGGAACAGTTGCAGGATCTTCTCGTCTAACCGAAGTGGCCGGTCCGGATCGGGGTCGATCACGTCCATCCGATCCTTCTCATAGATCGGCTGGCGCAAAACAATCGCCCAACAGTCATTGCGCTTCTCGAAGAAATCAAAAAAACGGCCGGTGCAGACCACGTCTACTTTGTGATCGTCCACTGTTGCGCGCTGCGAGATCGTCATCTTTGTCTGCGCAATGGCGCGGTTGTCCGCGATATCGATCGACGTTCCGCCCTGGAAGTGCAGAATGCTGACGCCTTTGTTCCAGCCCTCAATGCTGACCTTGATGAACTCTTCACCTGTGCCCTGGAACCAGGTCGCCATCATGTAGCCGTCGTCCGTCCAGACGGTGCGAAACCGGTCCCAGTCGCCGGCATCGCGCCACACGACCCAATTCTCGACTACTTCCCGGATTTCCAATTTTTCGGTCATATTGCTCCATCATCGCGCGGACGTAAAGTCCCTTGGGTCTGCCGATTTCGCCACCCGCTCTTCACAGCATTCGGAGTAGTTATTCCTCCTCCACACTAACTACAGCTATGAGGGTTGTCGTACTGGAGCGGGTGCCTCTCGGCATGCCGGATATCTCCTTGCCGCCGGGTTGGTACGTCCGACTTTGAACAGTGCGGCGATTTCTTCACGTGATTTCTTCACGGCTCTCACGCCATCGCAATCCGTTAAACTTAATGACATGGGAATGACGTTCGAGGCCGTTTACGAGAATGGGGTGCTCAGGCCGCTCGAAAGCCTGGCTCTTCCCAACCTGCAACATGTGCTCGTGACTATCTCGCGCGCTCCTGCGACCGCCGACGACGTATCGGGTTATTTCGAACCGGAGGAATGGGAGGCCGCGAAACATGATGACATCAGCCTCCAGGATGTTCGGCGTGCGCTCTCGTCAATTCCGGGATCGCTCGCAAACGCAGTGATCGAATCCCGGGAAGAACGCTGATTGACGGGCTACTTCCTCGACACCAGCGCTCTGGCAAAGCTCTACCACGAGGAATCGGGCTCCGAATACGTCGAACGCATCGTCAGCCAATCGGGATCGAAGGGCATTGTGTCCCGCTTGTCGAGATGGAATCGGTGTTTGCGATTGAGATTCGAACCGGTGTCCTCAATGAGAACGGACGATCCATTGGCCTGCGGCGCCTTCGCGCGGACATCGCCCGGAATCGGCTGGTTGTGGGGCCGGCCATCGAACCGGGACACTATCGTTCCGCGGCAAAGCTGCTGAGACTCCACGGCGTGTCGTGCGGGCTACGCACTCTTGACGCGCTGCAGTTTGCGATTGCACTCGACATGTTGGAGGCATCCTGGATTTCTGTGATTCTCTCAGCCGACAAGCAGCTCTGCGAAGTGGCAGAGGCCTGCGGATGCCCGGCGATTGACCCCGCTCAACCCGGCCTGATCCAAGGTTGAATCGGGTGGTCGATGCAGGTCGTACGCACTACTGCGCCGACCTGACGGCGGGAAGAAGGGATCGAAGGCTGTGAGGACCCGGCGTTGGAAGGCTTAAGCACGCTTGCTATGCGATTTCGCGCCTCATAATCTTTTCAATAGCTTAAAGCAAGGCTGCTCAACCGCGAGCAACCCTGCTTAAGGGGCCCGGCTTGATTTTAAGTCGGCTTTTCCCGATACGCCTCGGCCGACCGCCGAGTCATGGCCGCAATATGCCCTGTGGTAAGTTGACGGCATGAAATTCGGTGGATTTTACGAAATGCAGCACCCTCGTCCGTGGTCCGAGGGATCGGAGCATGCATTGTTTAAGAACGCACTGGAGCAGGTGGAGCTCTCCGACCGCATGGGATACGACTATGTTTGGGCTACCGAGCATCACTTCCTCGAAGAGTACGCGCATTCTTCCGCGCCCGAAATATTTCTGGCCGCGTGCAGTCAGCGCACGAAAAATGTCCGCATCGGTCACGGCATCGTCCAAATGCCGCCGTATATCAACCACCCCGCGCGGGTTGCGGAACGCATCGCCACGCTCGATTTGATCAGCGATGGACGCTGCGATTTCGGCTCCGGCGCCGGCGCGACCGAGACCGAACTGGGCGGCTTCAATGTCCCTCAATCCGAAAAAAAGGACATGTTCCTCGAAGGCATGCGGATCGCGATCCGCATGATGGTCGAGCAGCCTTTTGCCGGCTACAAGAGCAAATATCTCGATGTGCCGCAGCGGAACGTGATGCCGAAGCCGCTGCAGAAGCCGCATCCGCCGCTTTGGATGGCGTGCTCCCGCCGCGAATCGATTCTGCAGGCGGCGCGTCTCGGCGTCGGAGCGCTGACGTTTTCCTTCGTCGGCCCCGAGCAGGCGCAGCAGTGGAGGGAAGACTATTACCGGGCCATTGAAGAAGAGTCCGAGCCGATCGGCTATGCGGTCAATCCGCAGTTCGCCATCGCCTGCCCGTTTCTGTGCGACAAGGACGCCAAGCGTATGGAACAGATCGGCATGGAGAGCTATGGATTTTTCGTCTACGGCTTGGGCCATTACAGCTTCTTCGGCGAGCACGAACCCGGCCGGACCGATATCTGGGATGAATTCAAAAACCGTCCGCGCGAGTTTGCCATGCCGGAAGGCCGCATTCAGGATTGCGTCGGAACGCCGGACATGCTCCGCGCGCGGTTGAGGGAGTTCGAAGATGTGGGAATCGATCAGGTGGTCTGCATCTCGCAAGCCGGAAAAATTCCGCACGAGCTGTTGTGCTCGTCGATCGAGCTGTTCTCCCGTGAAGTGCTGCCGGAGTTCAAGGACCGGGAGCAGTCGAGCCTTCGCAGGCAGGAGGAACGCCGGAACCGGATTTCGGAAAAGGCAATGGCCCGCAAGCCGGAGGTAGACGCGCCGAAGGAACACATTAAGATCCGTGCGGCAGGTCACCATTAAGGTCGCGGAAGTGCGCCTGGAAGATGCGTTTATCGGTGCGATTCACAACGCGCCTGGTATGCGCATCTCCACGCCGGTCTGATATCCTGTTCCACCAGGAAAGGAAAAAACGAAGCCAATGAGAATGACAAATGTCGCAGTTGGAACGCTTCTGATCGCAGCCGGCATCGGCACTGCTTTCGGCCAGGGACCCCCCGGAGGCGGCAGAGGCAGAGGCAGAGGACCTCAGCCTCCCGGACTGGCTCTCAGCTCACCGGATTTCGAGGATGGCGGAGTAATCCCGAACAAATACACGCAGGCCGACCCCATGCCGGTCTCGCCCAAACTGGAATGGAAGAATGTCCCCGCGGGAACAATGAGTTTCGTGCTTCTGTTGCATGATCCCGACGTTGCAATGGGGAAGAAGACCGACGACGTGACGCACTGGATGCTATTCAATATTCCCGGTACGGCGACGGAACTGGCCGGCGGACAGGGCGCCGAGCCGAAGCTGCCGGACGGTGCGATTCAGATCACCAACACGGGCCGGAGAGTCGGTTATATGGGTCCCGGCGCGCCTCCCGGAACCTATCATCACTACACGTTCGAGCTGTATGCGCTCGACACCAAGCTGGAGCTTGGTCCGGAAGCCACGCGGGATGCGGTAGTTACAGCCATGCAGGGACACATTCTCGGCAAGGGTGTCCTCGTCTGCCGTTTCCACCGGTAAGCTTTAGACAACGCATGTACCACCGGCAGTCTTTGCCGCCGGTGCTTTGATTGTTGCCTCGTCCGGGAAATCTGTGGGCTGGCGGGCCGCGGGCCGACGTTGCTCACAGGGCTGTCGAAGTGTGTCGAGTTGCGGCTCGTGAGCCGGCTGGAGTTCGGCTCAGGGTGGTGGCGATGCGGTCTGAGCCGAGAAGGTAGCCATTGAGCTTGTTAAGCCCGAGTCGACCGTATCATTGAGCAGATCCGGCCAGGCCTTCCGAATTCTCGACCAACTGACCATTGCCGGCGCTTCCCGGTGGAAATTATTCCGGGATCAGGCGGAACATCGATTCCGGGATCGGCCTGAAGTCCTTTCGCCCCTCCGGAAAACGCAGACTTTGAACTCTTCGGAATCTGATAAATTAGCCGGAACAAGCTCGAAAATCGCACCTGCCGATAGTGGGCTAACAGCGTTTCATTCACTGATGCAGCTGCCGCCAGTGGGCGATTCACGCGCCGAAAAACGGATATTTTAATAAAAACAAAGCCACTTACGCCGCCTTGGCTCAGCGAAGTCATTTCCATCGTGCATACTGGTGCCGGACGCTTTCCGGCCGCCTTCCGAGGCGCTGTCCGGACGGATCTTTGCCAATTGAATATATGCCGACAACCGGCCAAGCGGGAGAGTTGTATCCGAACCGGAGCGCCGGTTCGGAAATGGGGTGGTGAGCGCTTTCCGGAAAATCTATTTTCGACCAAACGAAACGATGATGAGGTTCGCTCACCGCGCGGATGAAAATGCGGATCGGACAGATTGCGCAAATGAATTTTGCCGTTAGATCCCAGGAACTTATTGAAAGCAAACAGTCGACCCGCTTGGGTTCGGCTACTTTCGGAAGAACCCGGCAGGTTATGAAATTACAAAACAGGCTGACGGAAGGACAGAAATCTCTATTCTTCTAGCCGGATCACGCTGAGTTTTACCGATACAGCCGAACCTTCTGTAACATCCACCCGCGCGGCGCTGGCGATAATCTTCTGCGCCGCCTGCGGTTCGTAGAGTTTGGCCGGCTCCAGATGGTTCACCGCGAACGCATAGTAGGAACCGGGCTTCAGACTTTCGATTTCAAACGTTCCGCCGGGACCGCTGGCGTTTACTCTCCCGTAATCAGGCACATGAGTATCGAAGGATGTCTGCGGCAGCAGGATCGCGGTAAAGCCCTCTACTGCGGCGCCATCCGAATTGACGACCGTTCCGCTTACGGTTCCGCCATTTGATTTATAGACAACACGAATCGGCGGCGAGCCCGGTTGGAGATTCAGGGCCTGACCGGTGACATCCCGTCCCCCGAGGCTCACCGAATCCAGATAGTAGCCGCCTGCCAAACCCGGCATCGCAGTCAGCCAGTGCGGGACGTCCACCAGTTGAAAGGTTCCGTCGGGACTCCGTTGTCGTGGCATCAGGCTGGCCAAGCCGACAGAAACTTTTTGGATTGCGGCGGGAGTTTCAGAAGCTGTTGCACCGGCCAGCTCGACCGATCCTTCGACGGTGACCGGTGGCACAAATCGGATCTGCAAGTCGTCGATATCGTGATCCACAATCGCTGATATCCTGGCAGCCCCGGGTGCTCGGACGCGTACTTTGGTTTCTGTCGCCGCGGTGAATCCGGATCCGGCCGTGAATCTGCGCTCGCCGCGAGGTACTGACGGAAACTCGAACGTACCGTCTTCGGCGGCAACCTGCGCGTCGCTTGAATAGCGAAACGGATAGGAGGGTGTGGCAATGAAATAGCCGAGCGAAGCATTTGCCGTCAGTCTGCCCAATGGCACATTGCCGATATTGACTGCCGAGAAGGCGAGTGACTGGTCCGACGCAGGCTCATTGTAAACAGTTGGGCGTGGTTGAGAATGCCCGTTTTCATCCAGCACGACGCCGCGAACCCTGTATACCGTGGTTGTTCGCAGGCGGATTTCGAGGCCGGAGACATCAGCGCCGCTGCGGATCATGATCGGCTCGCCCTGGTCCTCGTCGACGAAGGATGGGTACCAGGTTGGGACGATTTCGATGCGGTCTTCCCCGGGCTTTGTAGCCAGCTGAGCCGTGTCGGCGGCAGGAGCCGCCTTCAACTTGTACGACAGGGGAGCAAGTTTGGTGAATGCGAATTGGCCCTGCTCGTCGGTAGTTTGCTCATCATCAGGCCCAAGGTCGCCGTCGCCCTGGCCATCGGCTTCCGTTGGGGATCGAGCACCCGTCCGCGAATCGAGCCGAACGCCTGCATCTCGATACGCAGCCGGGCGGGTTCCCGGCCGACCCGAACCGGTTTCAGATCGGAGTTGTTGGTTCCGGAGTACTGCTTGACGTAGCCGGTCTTTTCGTACTTCGATCCGTATACGCCTTCTTTGACGCCGGCGACCTGGAATTGCCCGGATGTGTCGGTTGTGGCGTCATAAGACACTCCATTGTCGGAGCCGAAATACACGCTGACCTCCGGGATGCCGACCTTGGTAACGCTGTCGACAACGGAACCTTCAATGATGCCGGAATCCTGGGCCTGGAGCAGGGGAAGGAAAAGAAAGGGGAGGAAAAAGAGCGTCGTCGCTCGATGCTGGAAAGGAAGACACACGCCAACCCTAAAGCTCGGGCGGACCGGGCGGCCCGCCCCTGATCGAAAAAAGTTACCGCTTACTGAACGGTGCCGCTCCATCCGAAGCCATCGGACGGACGCTTGATGCTGCGCATGCGGATGCGGTGATCTTCCGGGTTGCGGCCGGGGTTGCCGGAGATGATGACATGGTCGCCGGGCTTCAGGGTGTCGCGCGAAACGCCTTCACGGCTCAACTGCCCGCCCCCACCCCATTCCACCGCCCAGGTTTCCATCTGACCTTTATCGTCCGGCGCCTCGATATGCACGAACGAATGCGGATTGCGGAACATGAACTGCACCAGTGTTCCTTCCACCGTGATGCTCTTGTCTTCAAAATAAGTCGCGGCG
>DATAXN010000100.1:0-4119 GCA_036273015.1 Bryobacteraceae bacterium
CCTCGAACGGGTTGCTCGCCAGCATTGCCCGTCTCCGCTTCACCGGCACGGCCAGACTAACACGACTTCTCTCCAGCCTCCCTCAAAACAGGACATTTCTACTTTGCAGGGAATAGGACATTTCTACTTTGCGTTGACAGAAACCATACTCAGGAGAGCCCTTGCCGCTTTTCCGGCGTCGCCGTGCGTGATCCGAAGCATCGGCACGCCGCGGCTGATCCGTCCAAGAAGAGGAACCGCGCGTTCCGCTCTTCCTTCCGCAAAAACGCCATTCGCCAACAGCGCCTGGAGCCCTTTCCCTGTCGTCAACTGCTGGGGTCTGTTCCGGCTTCCGGGCCGGAAGCGCGCCAGAGCCACGAGGCCCATTCTCAGCGGCGCGCGGTCCGCCGCGCCCAAGGCCAGGCTTTCTCCCGCCAACTCCAGCGGCCGCGCGTAAGGAAGAATTCTGCCCTGTGCATCGAACACTGCGTACGTATCCGAATAGAATTCCGCGCCGGCGCAAACCAGCTCCGCCACCAGCGCCGCGGCTCCGCTCATCCGGTCTCCCAGCAGCAGGATGGCCTGTTTTCGCCAGCCCACAACGGCAGCTTTGACGAACAACCAGGACTTCGCCTCGACCGCGACGTCATGCTGGAACGCGGCCCGGACCACTTTCAGCACCAATTCCAAATCCGCGGATTCAATCACGCGTCTTGTTCCCGCCGAAAAACGATAGTTCGGCGGATCGAACATCAGCGAATACCGGCTTTCAGCTTCCGCGGGGTGAGCAGTTTGCTCAGCATCTTCTGCTTCAGGCGGCAGACAATCGGACAGCCTGCCCGTCAGGGTGGGATCGTTGACGTCAATGGTCATGGAAACGCCAAAGGTCTTGAAGGAGATGCTGTTCTCCCGTTCGCAAACTGTTTTTTCGACCGCGTGAACTCTTGGTTCAAGAGATCGCGCTGCGCGCCGTTCCTGATCCTCCAGCGCGGCAAGAATTCGGCCTGGAGGAATGCAGCCCCGCTTCAGTTCCACGCGATTGCGAAACAAAAGGGGCGCATCCTTTGCGTAACGCCGGAAAAAATCCACGTCCTGCATACGACGCTGCGATTGCACGACGGACCGCCACTCGCGTAAATCCAGCGCCCGCAGCCAGTTCTGCACGTTATCCGATAACGGCTCGAAAAACTCCTCCAGCAGCTTCGCGGTCCCCTCTTCAAATACCGAACGGATCATCACGATTTCGTTGTAAATGGAGTGATCCCACGAGACCGGATAAGGCAGTTGCCGATCCAGATGACCGACACCAGCCCCTGCCACGCACCTGACCTCCAGACCCGCCATCAAGGCGCGGATGGACATATCCTGCTCATCGCTCCCCCAAACCCGAAATAGGGGACAAAAGCCACCGAGCTGTTCGTACGCATCGCGGCGAATCATGTAACAGGCGCCCAGGATCACGGAGATGGGGGAACTGGCCCGCCGCGGCTTTTCTGTCCTGTGCCGGAATCCGAAGCCGGTGAACTGCGATTGTCCCCATGCGATATCCGCGCCAAAGCAATAAGTCCTGGATCGCTCATAGTTCATCCAGGCTGCGCAGAGGAGCGCCCGCGAATCGACATGCTCCAGCATCCGGTCGAGCCAGTCCAGCTCAAAAGTCATGTGCGCGTCCAGGGTAACCAGCACGTTTCCACTCGACGCCGCGAGAGCCTTGCGCCGCGAAGGACACACACCAACCGGCTCGGCGTTGCGCAGAATCGCGACATCCGGGTGAGAAAAGTCGACGGGCCTGATGCTGCCGTCGTCCACCACCAGGATTTCCCGCCATCGACCCTTACTGGTCGCGAGGACACCTTCGATGGTGGCCGTCAGAATAGCCGGATCCTCATCGCGGGATGTGATTGCGAAAGATACTCGGTGGGACACAGGCAGAAATCAGGAATTATAGCGATACGATCCTGCCGGAAGTCACTATCCGTACGTCATATATATTCAAGGAGCGGGCCAATTGAAAGGAACCACGATCATGTGGGCGTTCACCAGGACATGTTCCCTGATCCTCTTCGCGGGAGCACTTTTTGCGCAGCACAGCTACACTCCCGCGGATGTTGAAGACGGCGGCCGGCTGTTTCGCGCCAGCTGCGTAAGCTGCCACGGCGCGGACGGAACCCTGGTTCCCGGCGTCGATCTCGGACACGGAAAGTTTCGGCGCGCCACCACGGATGACGACCTGGTGAAGATCATCCGCGGCGGAATCCCCGGCACACCGATGCCGCCCGGAAATTACACGGAGTTCCAGGCAAGCACGATCGTTGCTTATCTGCGCTCGCTCGCGAGCACCGGAAACGGCAGCGGCATCGCCGGGGACGCGGGTCGGGGAAAGGCCCTCTTTGCCGGCAAAGGCGGCTGCACTTCCTGCCATCGCGTAGGTACCGTGGGGTCGCGCGTCGGACCCGATCTGACGGATATCGGCACGCTGCGAACACCAGCCCGGCTGGAACGCTCTCTGCTCGATCCCGACGCCGAAGTCCTCGAGCAGAATCGTTACTACCGCGTCGTGCTGAAAGACGGCACGACAGTCACGGGGCGGCTTCTCAATCGCGATACGTTCTCGGTGCAGTTACTCGATTCCAAAGAGCAGATTCGCTCCTTCACGATCGCGAACGTGCGCGGGCACGGCTTCCTCGATAAATCGCCCATGCCCTCATACAAAGACAAGCTCACGCCTCAGGAGATCGCCGATGTGGTCAGTTATCTCGGCACTTTGAAAGGAATTGAAGTCAAATGATGAACGCGCGCGCGATCCTGCTGCTGGTCTTCGCCTGTTCGCTGCCGGCCCAGGTTTCTTTCGACCGCATCCTCGCGGCGGGCAAAGAACCACAGAACTGGCTCACCTATTCGGGGACTCTGTCCAGCCAGCGCTACAGCACGCTCGATCAGATCACACAGGCCAACGTCAAAGATCTGGAACTGCAATGGGTGTTCCAGGCGCAGTCGCTCGAGAAATTCGAGGCTACGGCTCTCGTGGTGGACGGTGTTATGTACACCGTTCAGGCGCCGAATGACGTCATTGCCATCGATGCGCTCACCGGACGCGTGCTCTGGATTTATCGCTACGCGCCGTCAAGAGATGCGCGCCCCTGCTGCGGCCGTGTCAATCGCGGATTGGCCATTCTCGGCGACACCCTTTTCATGGGCACCATCGACGCACACCTTCTCGCGATCGATGCGAAGACCGGCAAACCGCTGTGGAACGTCAAAGTAGCTAATGCCGCTGCGGGCTATGCCATCACGCATGCTCCCCTGGTGGTGAAAAACAAGATCATTGTCGGAACGGCCGGCGGCGAATATGGAATCCGCGGCTTCATCGCCGCTTTCGATGCCAACACGGGAAAGGAAGACTGGCGCTTCTACACGATCCCCGGGCCAGGTGAACCCGGCCACGAGACGTGGGCAGGCGACTCATGGAAAACGGGTGGTGGCTCTATCTGGATGACCGGCTCCTACGATCCGGCCCTGAATCTGACGTATTGGGGTGTTGGCAATCCCGGTCCCGACTGGAACGGCGACAAACGCGCCGGAGACAATCTCTACAGCGATTCCGTGGTGGCGCTCGATCCGGACACCGGAAAGCTCAAATGGTATTACCAGTTCTCGCCGCACGATGAATTCGACTTCGATTCCGTTCAGGTGCCTGTCCTCGCGGACATGAACTGGAAAGGCTCGCCGCGCAAGGTGATGATGTGGGCCAATCGCAACGGGGTGTTCTATGTAATCGACCGGACTACCGGCCAGTTCCTGCTGGGTAAGCCTTTCGTCGAGGTGAACTGGATGAATGGCTTCGACGAAAAAGGCCGCCCCATGCGTGTGCCTGGTAAAGTACCGACGCCGCAAGGGACTCTGATTAAGCCCGGTAATCAGGGAGGAACCAACTGGTACTCACCGTCCTACAGCCCGAAGACCGGACTGTTCTACATCCCCGCCTGGGAGTATTCATCGATCACTGCTGTCCGGCTAGAAATCGAACAGAATGAGCTGTTTACCGTGATCGAGTAATTCATTTGGGGAATCGAATGGCTGAAGTGCCTGTAGAATGGGCGTTTTCTCGAAAAGCGTGAGGCTGAGAATCTGTAGAATCTG
>DATAXN010000101.1:0-94976 GCA_036273015.1 Bryobacteraceae bacterium
TACTGGGATTTCTTCGACCACTACGTTGCTTTGACCGAGTTGTCTTTGGTTGAAGTCCTGACGAAATGCGGCTTCGAGATCGAGACCTGCATCGACCGCTTTTTGCCTTATACGATGTCTCAGGGCCAAACTTATCCGCCCCAATTTCTGAAGTTATACCTGGCTCTTCCGTTCGCGTGGCGGTTCTTCGGGAAGCAGTTTCTGGTAGTTGCCCGAAGGGGCTCTGCTCATCCGGCGGGATGAGTCGCCGGTCTTTAGATAAACTTTATGGGATTTCGGATCATGCCGCGAAAATGTCCAGGTCGCGGATGGCTCGCGATAAAATAACACCAATGGCTGAGCGCAAGGCTCTTATCATTGGAGCCGGTCCGGCCGGACTCACCGCAGCATTTGAGCTGATAAAACGCACCGACATCCGACCCATTGTTCTCGAGAAGAGCGACTCCATGGGCGGAATCTCCCGTACGGTTCGCTATAAAGGCAATCGCATGGACATCGGAGGACATCGGTTCTTCTCGAAATCCGATCGCGTGATGAATTGGTGGATGGACGTGATGCCGCCCGAAAGCTCTACCAACGGCAGACATAACATCAGCTATCGGCAACAAAGCCGCGAAGTCGCCGTTCCCGCGGGGGGCTCAGTCGAAGCACCGAATCCTCTCAACGAGGACCGCGTGATGCTGATCAGGAATCGCAAGTCCCGCATCTATTTCCTCCGGCAGTTCTTCGATTACCCGATTCAGCTCAGCACGGATACCCTGAGTAAGCTGGGTTTGTTGCGAACAGTGAAGATCGGCGTCAGTTACACAAAGAGTCTGGTGAGTCAACAGAAGCCCGAAAAAACGCTGGAGCATTTTTTCATCAATCGATTCGGCAAAGAACTGTATCTGACGTTCTTCAAATCCTACACCGAGAAAGTCTGGGGCGTACCCTGCGATCAGATCAGCGCTGAGTGGGGGGCGCAACGCATCAAGGGTCTTTCCATCACCAAGGCGATCGCACACTTCCTGAAAAATGCCTTCGCGGCAAAACCGGCGGGCGACATCTCCCAAAAGGGCACCGAGACTTCGCTGATTGAGAAATTCATGTATCCGAAGCTTGGGCCGGGGCAGCTCTGGGAATATGTGTCGGAAGATATAAGGGCCAAGGGCGGCGTCATAAAGACCGGCTGGGATGTCGACAAGCTCCATACCGACGGATTTCATATAACCGCTGTCGAGGCAGTGAACTCCGAAACCGGCGAGCGCGAGACTATTAAAGCCGATTACTTTTTTTCCACGATGCCCATAAAGGAGCTGATGCGGTGTCTTCAGGCTCCCGTTCCGGCGAGTGTGCTGCAGGTCAGCGACGGGTTGATCTACCGGGACTTCATCACCGTCGGCGTCCTGCTGAAGAAGCTGAAGATCAAAGAGAATACGCCGCACGGATCCAGGCTTCTGAAGGACAACTGGATCTATATCCAGGAGCCGGACGTTATGGTCGGCCGCATGCAGATCTTCAACAACTGGAGCCCCTATCTGGTGGCAGATCCGGAAAATGTCTGGCTCGGTCTCGAGTATTTCTGCAACGAAGCCGACGATCTCTGGAAAAAGTCCGACGCGGAGATGAGCGACTTCGCGAAGGACGAAATGGAAAAAATCGGCATTATCGACCGCGCCGATGTTCTGGATGCCTGTGTCATCCGAGTGCCGAAGACATACCCGGCCTACTTCGGGACTTACGACCGGTTCGACGAAATTAAGAGTTATGTCAGCCGGTTTGACAACCTGTTTTTAGTAGGTCGCAACGGCATGCACAAGTACAACAATCAGGACCATTCGATGCTGACGGCGATGACGGCGGTCGACAACATCATCGAGGGCCGCGTCGATATGAGTAACATCTGGGCGCTCAATACAGAGATGGAATACCACGAAAGCAAAGACGGCAAGTAGATCTCACGAGCCTCGTGGCGATTAATTCTTTTCCGGCGCCACCGCCTCGTAGACAGTAGGGGCGATTTCGGTCAAACGATATCCCGCGGCGAGCAGATGTTGCGGCAAATGATCGGTCTGGCCGGCGGAGAGCAAAAAGCGCGGATACGATGCAAGAACAGAATCGTATGGCGTAATCCGCAGCGCGCTGCGATGGCTCAGGGCGGACATGATCAGCGCAACGGTGTCGTAGCCCATATCGTGCAGTTCAAGCGTGGCGTCTACCGGATAAACCAGCCGTTGGCGTAACGCCGGTTTCGCATAGTAAGCCATCTCCATGTAGACGAAATTGTCGGCTACTACGATGGGCTCGGAGCTTTCCGCCAGCTTGTTGAGATCCCTGAGCTCCGGCTCGCCGGCCCGCATCACGGGTTTTCCACGCAGGTGCCGGGCGGAGTGCAGAGCGAGCAGCGGGACCAGCAGGACGAGCATCACCGCGCCGGCCGCCGTCCGACGCCGCGCCGCGGCACACAACATCCCGCCCGAGAGCAGGGCGAAGCCGATACAGGCCCACAGCGCATAACGGTCGACAAATACGTGGGTAGTGTATTTCGAGATGGCAATGATGATCGCCGGCATGAATGCCAATGTGACAACAACAGCCCACTCCTGCGGAGGAAGGGTATCCTCCGCAGTGCGCCGGTCCGCCGCCAGGGCGGCAAAGACAACCGCGGCCACCAACATCAGAGGAGCAAACGGCAGGAAATATTGAATATAAAAGTCCCCGATCTGGTTCCACGAGGCGGGCGACCAGTAATGTGGCTGGAATTTCCTGGCGGCTTCGATAAAGGGGTAGTGCGGTATTAGTACTGCGAGAGCGGGGGCCATGGCAGCCACGACGGCGAAGTCGAATTTCCCCGATCTGCGCCAACGTATCAGCTCACCGACGAGCAGCGGGCACAAGAAGAAAATCGCGAAGTAGTGCAGCGCCACCATCGCGGTCAGGCAGACGGCAAGCATCGCGATGGAGGCCAGCCTCCTCCGCGCTGTTGTCGCGGTCTGCCAACTCAACAGGGCTGCGGCTCCGCAGAAAAGCATCAGGCCATAACCGCGGCCCTCCGTGGCGTAGTAGCGGGACGCGTCGCATGCAGCCACACCCGCCGCCAGTGCATAGACCGCCGGCATGCGGCGCCGACAGAATGCCAGCAGGCAAAGCACCATGCCGCAATAGCCAAGCGTGGACGGGAGCCGGACTGCCAGTGCCTCGTTCTTCACTACGGGCAGGATCGAATGGACGATCATGGCGTATGACGGCGCTCCGGCGTCGGCGCCTTCGATTGTTGCCTTAATGATTTCTCCCGGGCCGGCCTGACGCGCCATGTATACGGTGTAGAGCTCGTCAAGCCACATCTTGTCCCGCGCATCACGTATAAGGGCGCAGGCCAGAAACGCGAGGACGATCAGGACGCTCCACCGCCAAAAGTGGCGCTCCAGTTCGTTGTCTAATGCGCTCGCTGCACGAATAAACAATGGTTGGGTATCGAAGGCAGGTGAACTCATGGCAAGTCAGTCACCCAGATCCGGACCCTGCCGTTCGGGTCCAAGGGTCCTTCGGTCCATTCCCGCGCCTGTACAAAACGGTTCTTGATGTGCTGCACGAGGTCGGGAAAGTCCTTGCGCTCGAAAACGTTGGGAGCTACCAGTATCACACGCAACGGGCGGGACGTTTGAAACGGTCCGGTTCCGAAAAAATCTCCTCCATCCTGGTACGACTGGCGAAAGATATAGGTATTCAGCGGCAACAACCGACCGCCGAATTCCAGCCAAAGATCCATACCGAATGACCGATTGGCGTATACCGCCGGGACGACGACGTCGTTGGGGCCACGGATCAATCCACGCACCTGAGAGTCGATGTCCCGTGTCCCGAATTTTGAGAGATCCGGAACCCAGAGATCCGCTTCGCTTGCCTGATAAGGAGGCCGCTCAAAGTACATGACCCGCAGCTCCTGTAACGCGCCGATCGGAGTCCACAAAAGGAGCAATACCTGGCTCCCCGCAAGAACGGCGAGCCCGACTCGGGCCAGTCTTTGGAAGCCCGAGCGTTCGTCGCGCAGCGGCCGCGTGAACAGCATCAGAATGAAGAGCTCCAGAAGAATCCAGAATGGGCCGCAACTGCGGCCCATGGCGGCGGTGAACTGGAGTCCGACCACAAAGCTCAGGAGTGGAAAGCCCACCAATGGAATCGCGATCATCAACGCGACCAGGGTGCGCAGGAAACCCGGCGGGTACCAGAGGCAGAAAAGGAGCAGCATTGCCAGCAGAGCCAGGCCGGGCAGTCTCGCCAACCATTGCACCGTCTCCGAGCGGTCGCGCGTGATCCGTTCGGCGCCGGCTTCGGCCGAGAACAAGGTAGTGCTGACGTTAAAAAGGCCTTGCGTGGTCAGCTTTTCGAAACGCCACAGGGTACGGGGTTTGCTGGAGCCGATAACCGATTCCACCAGATCTGTTCCGGTGCCTTTGTAGTTATAAACCTTGTTCGCAAGGACCGGTGCGACGAACGCGACACCATAGAGGCTCAATGCAGCCAGAAAGATCGCGGGTCGCCGCGGTCGAATGAAGAATTGCCCGAGGATAAGCGCCGACAGTACCGGCACGCCCAAAAAGATCGCCGAATACTTGAGCCAGTACAGGCTTCCCATCGCCAAAGCCAGAAGGGCTGTTTGAAAAACCGTGCGCCGATTGAGCCGCGCCGGTTGCCGGGCGCCCAGGTAGAGGGCAGGGCCCAATATCCACGGAGCTACGGCGTATACCACGAAATCGCCTGCGCCCAATGAGGCCATCGCGTTGGTTCGAAGGCCGTATAACGATGCCAGAACAACACCCGCGACTCTCCAGGGGCCTTTCATGCCGAGAATCGACGTGACCCATATCCAGCCAAAGGCTCCGGAGATCGACATGAGAACAATAAGCAGACGCCCCGCCGGACCGGGCGCCAAGCCCGCCTTGTAGGCAAGAGTGAACAGGTATGGCCAACACGGCGGCCAGAAATTCGAAGAAGACAGGTAGTCCTTCGAAAGATCGCGCGGATCCGCCAAACTGACAGTGTTCAGAACGCTCACCTCATGATCGACGTATTGACGCGCGCTGAATGCCTGGTAAGCGATGTCTGAAGTCAGCGAGTAGGGACGATGAACGAACGGCAGGAAGGTGGCCGCGATAATACAACCGCTCAGAATGGCAAGGCGAACGTTCATGCCGCGGCTGGCTGGTTTTGGAGTGGTCACCGGGATTTATGCTAACGCGCCGCTGCAGGCTTGAAGACGATCGTCAAAGGAACTGCCTGTGCGCCTCCTGAATATACCTGGCTCCAGGCGTTTCCGGTTTTCGCAACAGGTCGGTCGGGTGTCCAGCCTGGAGGCAGGGTGAGGAGGCGGGCGCCGGAACGAACCCCGCCCAGGGTCCAGACGATCTGATCCGGTTTCGCCGCAATCTCCTGTGGCCCTCCGGACGCCGTGATGCCGAAGGCGGAGCGTGTGGAGTCCGTCCAGGCGGTAAGAATGTTGGTAGTTCCATTCGTCCATGTGGAACCTGCATCGTTGAAGCAGGTTATTTCGCTGCCCTGCACGATCTGAATGCCGCATGTCTGTTTCGAAACGGCGTGCACGGGAGTCTCGGTCTTGCGGTAGGGCAGAATCACCGTGGTGAAAGATCCCGTGTCATGGACACGCAGAATATCCTGAATCTCGGAAAAGGGTGCGCCATTGGATGTCCGGTATTCCCCGGCTTCCCGGTTGGATTGGCATCCGTGGCCCCAATTTCCCAGCAGAAACTGCTGCGTCGGCGCTTCTGAAAAGGTGTAAAGATCCCAATCAATCCCCTGAGTGGCGTGCCGGCGCCAGATCTCACCGGTGAAGGCGAACTGATTCAGTCCCGCCGGCAGCGGATTGACCGTTCCATTCGACGGCAGTGCACCGGCGGGCGACTGGCAACCCTTGCTGAAACGTGCGATCGGCGTAATTGACCCGGCGGGCGTTTTTACCGGACCATCCGCCATCAGATTCCAGGTCAGCGTCTTGCCTTTGCCCGCACCGGCTCCCGAAAACGAATCGGCGACGTAGATCACAGGGTACTTGGGATTGAAATTCATCAGCCGCACGACGCGTGTCCACAGCGTTCCGTCCCGGGCCGTGAAGACACCGGTTGAAGTGGTGGAACTCCCGAAGGCGGCGAACTCCGTATTGGTTGGCTTCCCCAAAAGAACGTTCGGCTCATCTGGTATCGGATTGTCCGCCGACCAGGGGTGATGCAACTCGTCGTCAAACACGATGGAGTTGTGCATGAAGCGCCCGGGAGTCGCGGGACTGTACAGATTCGCGTTCCAGTCGATCGCCAGAGGGGCGGAATGAGCGTAGATGGTTACCTGTCCGTCATCTGCATGGCGATGTCCGCCCTGCGAATAATATCCGCCATTGATAAACCACAAGGCAGTTTCGAACGGAGTGCCGAAGTTGTACCGTTCCACCGAATGGTAGCCGGGGATATTGATGCTGGAAAGATGCGGCGGAGTTGCCGGGACGGTGGGATCGATGGTCGCAATGGTGGTAACGAACTGAGAATCGGCCGTAACCCGCGAGGCGCTGTTTGACTGCTGCCACGCCCACATCAAATTACTTGCCAGGCCGGGATTTACCGGATTTATGGCGGTAGCCAGCATGGCAGTGCGGACGTCGGCCTCGGTATTTCCATCGCCATTGCTATAACCCTTTCGCAGGTTGCCGAAGCGGGGTTCCGGCGGCGTCTGGATCGAGAGCTCCCAGTTTGCGTAGGCAGCCCACTTCGGATCGGCCATGGAGATCGATCCGTGGCCGGCGAGGCTCTCATAGTTCAGAATCAGCGGTTCGAAGAACGCCGACTGGTAGTGGGTGGATGCTCCTACCGCTCCGGTCGGGCTGAACGATTCACGGAAGTCGTTCGTGACATAGTTCAGAGCCGTGGCGAGCTTCGAAGCGAGGTAAGGATGTGAGGGTGCGGCTGCGACGGCCTGTGCTCGATATTGCAAATATTGCTGAACCTGGTTGGTCAGCCCCGCGCCTTCCCCACTGTCATTATCGACGGGAAACCAATCGTTATCCCAGAACACCGAGCCGAACAGAGCCAGCGAAGCCTTCGCGAGGCCGGCTTGCTCGGGGGTGGTATTGCGGTCCATCAGGATAGCGTTCAGGACCGCCGTTTCGGGCGACGATCGAAGGCCGAGTTCGTAGTAGCCGATCGAGGTCGAAAATCGGTTGTCGCCGTTGGCGAGGGTATCGCAAAGGAAACGAGCGAGGTTGGTCGCCGTATCGAGCGCTTTTTGTATGGCGGCATTGTTTCCGGCCTTCCACATTGCGAGCAGGGCGCTTCCCCACGACGATCCTTCCGAATTGTGGAGGACGTTGTAATAACAGTCCACGGAGCCGCAGGCCGAAACGCCGTTGCGAACCGCCGCGATCAACTCGGCAGCGCCATGCGGAGACAGATACATCCATTTCCATCCGCCGGGCGGATCCGGATAAACCAACTGGTAGGTATACAGGTGCGAAAGGTTGATGTGCGCGAGTATATTCTGCTCGGTCGATATCGGTTGATGCGAATCGAGCGGCAGGATGTCGGAACGCGTGCTGGTCCAAATTGCCCAGTTACGGCGGACGATTTTGGTTGTTCTGGCGTCGGGGGCGCGCAGCAGCGTGTCCACTTGAATGCCGGCGTCTTTCGTGCCGGAGATCCAGTGTTTGTTGCTGGTGTACAGGCCCGGCATGGACGGGCCGATCGCAGAGTAAAGCAGCCGCGACGGACGTCCGGTGTAAAGGCCAACCACCGGACCGTTCGCGCCCGACGTCGACCGGTAGAGCATAAGGTAGTAAGGCGCGGCCGGCGCGGCCGGCGGATAGTCGGACAAAAGCTTCCGATAGCTTTCGGCGCTGCATTTATAGGAAGCAGGACGGTCGGATGAAAATGTAAGGTCGAGATAAGCGTCCGGCCGGCGTCCGTTGCGCACACCCCGGTAAGCCGGTTTGATCAACCCGTTGCTGGTATAGCTCCCTGAACCGACCGATGGTCTTGCCATTTCCGGGTCGGAGTAAAGTGCAAATTCGCCCTTGGGGAACCCCCCGGTCTTTGCGAACCATAGCCCGTTGGCGGCCTGGTTCCCTTGTACGCCGACCACGAGAACGCGCTGTCCGTTGGAAAGGCCCATCGGACCGGACATGACGATAGGCGAAGAGTTGGATGCGCCGCGCACGGCCGCCGGCTCTTCAAATCCGCAAGCCGGGTCGCGATGACCATCCCCGCCGAGAGCTGCCTGGCTGCGAAACTGGGCCTGGTCCGGCTGCATTTGCGCATACAGAGGCAGATACCAGGAAAACTGCATGTCCGACTCTTCGTCGATCAGGACGGATCGTGTGCCGCCATAAATCGTCACTGTAATCGTATAGTGGCCGTTGCCGGGTGTATTGATGACCGTGGAACCGTACCGGTATTCGGGTCGACGGAATGTATAGGACGCCTGCACTACGACTTTGAGAGGCCCCGAGTCCACTACTTTGGCCGTATAGCCCGTCACTGAGTACATCGGCGTGCGCATCGCTACGCCCACATCGCCGATCGATCCCCGGGGCTCGGCATACAGCAGGTTCGGTGTGGAACCCACTCCCGTCCACATGCCGTCCGACATCAGGATGCCCTGCACGGGCGCTCGATTCCAGGGACCGGGATTGCCTGCGCCGGTCGGGATGCGAACTCCGGTCAAGCCGTTGGCGATCTCATAGTTTTCGCCGGTTTCGGAGATGCGAACGGGATTGCGGGTTGCCGTTCCAGAAGAGGTTCCCGACTGCAGTGTCCAAACAGAATTGGAGTTGGCGGGCAGGTTGCCCCGCACGAGAATGCAGCCTTTTGTCGCCGTGGCATCGACGCACGACGATATCCACTGCCAAGGTGTGTCGCGGCCATCGGGTCCCAGCACGCGGCTGGATTCAGCGGGCGGCCGGTCGCCGTCATAACGGAACTCGATCGGTTGCTCGGGCCAACTGACGCCAAACAATTCAGCCATCCTGAAAGTGGCCAGAGTTTTGGGGAGTGCCGGCGGATTCTGCGCAAGGCACAGCACTCCGAGCGTCGCCAAAAGAACGCCACGCCAAAGTCCGCGGCTGAAAAGCCGACGCGTGCGGTTTTTCCGGAGACGCGCGGTGCTTCTCATACGCTGCGAACCGCAGGAGCCAGACTTCGGACAAAAGAAAGCAGACGGCGGCCGTCAAAACACAGCAGAGCCGCGAGATAGAGGGTGACCGCACTACTGACGGCCAACGGAAGGTTTCGGCCTGCCAGGCTGAAATAGGCGATCGCCGAAACCAGCAACGCTCCGGCCGGCGCAACAAGATGAGCGCGCAACGGTATCACGGCCACCGTTGTTCGGACCGCGTTCCAGACAAGTACAAAATTGACTGCATTCGCGATTAAAAGAGCCCAGGCCGCGCCGGTACCGCCATAAAAGGGCACCAGGGCAAAACCCAGGCCCACCGCGACAATTGCCGAGATCACGGTGCAGCGCAGAAGCTGGTTTTGCAGCCGGTAAGCAATGAGCGTATAGCGGTAGTGACCACTCATCATGGCAATGGGCAGCATCCAGACGAGGATCGAAAGGGACGTTGCGGCGCCGCGGAAACTCTGGCCGTAGAGAAGGACGACCACCTGTGGCGCCAGCGCGGTCAGCAGTGCCGCTCCAAACAGACCCGTCCAGGCAATCAGGCGCATGGAGCCTCCCATCAGGTCAAGCAGTTGCCCGGCAGGACGTCCCGCACAGCGGGAAATAGATGGCAGGAGATTAAAAAAATAAAGCCAGACGAAAGTGTGCAGGGCCATGACGACGCGGTGCGCAGCGCCAAACCAGCCCAGTGTCAACCCGGAGAAAACCAGCCCGAGGAGCACGGTACAGAAATACCACATGAAAGCCCACGCGATCTCCGCCAAACCGATCGGAACCGCCTGGCTGAGATGCCCGGCGAGATGGCGAAGTCTCAGATCGGGCCAGGGCCATCCGAATCCCATTCGCTTTGTCATGAAAACGCAGTAAGCGGCCATACACGCGACGGAACCGCACTCGATCGCGCCGACGTATATCAGGGAGGTCTGCCTCCGGAAAAAAATGAAAACAAGCGCCGCAAAACCCGCCTGCCGGATGATCGAGGCAATGCCGACCCAACGCATCTGATCGTGCGCCTGAAAGAACCACTGCAACAGGAAAGGGCCGCCGAGCAGACTGACTCCGTATAAAGCGAGAAGATATTTCACCTCGGCGCTCTTGTTGAGCAGCAGGATAAATACCGCAAGCAACGCCATGGAACACAACGCCAACGCCATGCGCAGCCCGGTCACGGCGTGAAGCAGACGGGAGGCGTTGGCAGGGTTATGAGCGATCTCACGCGCGCCGTATGAGCCGAGGCCCAGGTCAACGGGCAGGCTGAAGAACACCATTACGGCCAGGGTGAATTCAATAAAGCCGTAGTTGGCGGGGCCGAGAGACCGCGCCAGATAAGTCAAGCCGGCGAAGGTCAATACCTTCGCGGTCATTTCGCCGCCTGCCAGAAGAAAAAAATTGAATGCCAGCCTGCGCCCCGCATCCATATGCGAAGCGGGAGCAGATTGATTGGTGAAAACAGGGCTGTCTGTTTCTGGCTGAGGCCTTGCGGCCGGCACCGGGGGCATTACTGTCTGCCGGCCGGTACCTGAATGGAAACCAGTCTGGCGTGGTCGGGCGAAAGCGTACCGTCTTCGATCGTGGCCGTAATCTTTTCCTCGGGACCAAGCGGCGTCGTATTTTGCCACAACCTGGCCCCAACCATGGCTCGCAACAACTGAGTTGGTTGGAAAGTGATGCTCGGATAAAGGAAGACTTCGTTGGTGCAGTAGCAGTTTTTCGCGGCGATGGATTCCCGCAGAGAAACGGCTTCGGGCGATTTCCAGATTTCCGGAAAGCTCTTCTGCCGCAGGTTTCCGAGCGGCGCGTGATTCTCACAAACACTCACGTCCCCATTGGCATAAACCACGGCATTGAGTATTCCGGCGCGGCAGGGTACAACCTGAGTCTGCGCGGTGGCAGTGCGGGTCTTTGCCCACTGCAGCATCGGCTCGACGATGGAGCCGTAACGATTCTTTTCGCGATCCGACCAAAGCCGCCGAACATAATCGTACAGTCGGCGATATTGCTCGAGACCGGGCCCGTGCAGAGAGGGGTTTTTCCGATCGCCCCGAATCATGGCAAGGTTATGATGATCCATTTTGGGGCAGCGGTCGTACAGGAAAGAAGTCAGCCGCCGGATCTCGTCCATATTGACGTCCGTTGCGGTCGAGATTGAATGGATGCGCAGACGCGGATCGCTCTCCTGCATTTTCGCGAGCGCATCGTAAGTCAGCATCGCTTTGTCGAACGCCCCAGGCGAACCCCGGAACTTGTTGTGGAATTCTCCCAGCCCGTCGAGAGAAATTTCCGCTACAAAGAGATCGAGTTCCGGTTCCTTCAGCGTCTCGGTGATCTGCTTTACGGTTCGATCCGTGAAGTAGCCGTTGGTGGGAACGTAAATCTGGCGCACCTTGTTGTGTTGGATGAATTGCCGGCAGATTTCGCCGAATTCGGCGCGCAGGAAGGGCTCCCCACCGGATAGATTCAGAGTCTCGATGCGACCCAGCGAACGCGAAAGAGCAAAGATCTCGTCACGCGAGAGATCGTCTTTGCCGTTCAGGCTTTTCCAGTAGAAGCAGTGATCGCACTTCTGGTTGCAGATAGAGTTGATGAAAAGGATCAGAAACGGCGGCCCGGCCTCAGGTTGCCGGTTGCGCAGGGTGATCCGTGTATGACGAGCGATGCGGCTGATGGCGTCCATACGGTTTTAGCGATCCATGGAACTGTAAGCAGCCCCATCAACTTTGTACTTAAGCCTGATTTTAACCCGCCCGCAAACGATTTGAACAGGCTCAGCCGGGTTACTTCGGGAATGAGTACTATCGAATGACCAGTACTGTCCGGGAGACTTGATTTCTTCGAAAGAAGAACGTTCCCGGAAAAGTTATGGAAAATTGAACATATCGGCTTCTGATACGAATTCATGGACAGTCGCTCTGAAACCCGGGAAAATGCTTCCGAACTGCCGGCACAGTCCGATTCACCGGTCATTGCCTGGGGGCCGGAAGCACTCGCCCTGCGCAACCGGCGTAACCGCGAACATCAGGCCTCGGTGGCCGCGGCCCGTTCCGGGTGGATACGGCGAAACAGGTATTACTACGCCTGTCTCAAGCGGCTTCTCCGCCATCTGGTGGAACCCGGCAAGCGAATTCTGAATATCAGGTGCCAGACCGGCTTCCTGCTCGAAGCGCTTGAGGCCAGCGTCGGCATGGGAGTCGAGATCAGCCCGGAGATGGTGGAAGTCGCGCGAGCCGAGCATCCGCGATTTCAGTATGAGGAAGCATTTCCGGAAGACTACATTTCGCGGGAGAAGTTCGATTACATCCTGGTCTGCGATATCGGCGACACGGTTGACGTCCAGAAGACCTTCCAGAGGCTGCACGCGGCCTGCGATCCGCACACTCGCGTAATCCTGTACAGTTACAACGATCTTTGGGAGCCCGTAATCCGACTGGCGCAGAGCCTGGGCTTCAAAATTCCTCAAACAGAACAAAACTGGCTCTCTGAGCGCGACTTGGTCGGAATGCTGACTTTGAGCGGGTTCGAATGGTTGAAGACCCATCGGACCGCGCTCTTCCCCAAGTACATTCCCCTGCTGTCCGCGTTCCTCAATCGTTTCGCGGCCAAACTTCCGTGGCTTGAACGTTTGAGCATGGTCGAGGTGCTGGTCGCGCGGCCCGCGCGACAGCCGGTTCCGGCGTCGGAGGTTTCGGTTTCGGTTATCGTGCCGTGCAAGGATGAGCGAGGGAACATTGAAAGCGCGGTCCGTCGTATCCCTGAGCTGGGCGGATCGACGGAAATCATCTTCTGCGACGACAAATCCACTGACGGAACCGCGGATGAAGTACGCCGCATGCAGGAGCAGTTTCCGGAGCGACGGATCCGGCTCGTAGAAGGGCCGGGCGTTTGCAAATCGAAGAATGTGTGGACCGGATTTGAGGCTGCTCAGGGCGACATTCTGATGATTCTGGATGCGGACCTGACGGTGATGCCGGAGGAACTACCCTGGTTTGTCGACTCTCTGGCCAGCGGACGGGCCGAGTTCGTGAACGGTTCGCGGCTGGTTTACCCCATTCCACGGGAGGCCATGAAGAATGCAAATCTGATTGGCAACAAGGTGTTCAGCGGACTTTTCTCTTTCCTGCTCGGGCAGCCTATTAAGGACACTCTCTGCGGGACTAAGGTGCTGTGGCGACGGGATTGGGAAAGAATCCGTCCGATGATCGGCACCTGGGGCACGATGGATCGGTGGGGCGACTACGAGCTTCTGTTTGGCGCCGCCAAGCTGAATCTGCGCATCCTCGATCAGCCTGTGCATTACCAGGAACGAATCTACGGCGTCACCAAGATGACGCGTGTGTTCCGGAACGGACTCATTATGCTCGGGATGTGCGGGCATGCCCTGCGCAAGCTGAAGATGGGCTACTGATCCGGCAAGGCACTTTTGAAACGCGGATTCACCCGTTGGCGCGCCACTTCAGGGCCAGACCGGTCAGAGTGAGAATGGCGAAGCCCGAAATAGCCAAACCGGCGGTGCGATCGGGCGGCCTGGAGCAGTAGATTTCGACGTTTCCCGATCCTCCCGGCGTGTCCAGCAGCATCTGGCCCGTTTGCGGATCGGTCTGTAGCCGGATCGGGGCGCCGTTCCATCTGGCCTGCCACGCAGGATAGTTCAGAAGTTTGATGCCGAGCACGGCCGGACGGGCCGAATCCACTGAAAATACCTTCCGGTCGGATGTCCATCGCTCGACGTTGAACCGCACGCTTTGAGGGCCCCCGTTGACGGTCAAAGGGGGCGCCGAATCCGGAAGCCGGGAGGGATGGCTGCCGCGCGGACGCCGCCAGTCTCTGTCTTCGGCGAACCGGTAACCCACGCCGGATTGCGCGGCGGCGGCGAGACTTTCGATCTGGCGACCTCCCCGATCCCAACGGACAGTGTAGAGAATCCCGCCGCCGACGCAGAGCGCTCCCAGAGCGGCAACCGCCCGCCACATGCTTTTTCGGCGGAATCCCGCCATCGCCGCGGCGGCCAGCAGGGTTGTGGTTGCCGCCAGCGGAGTCAGCCAGCGCCACGGGTATTCGATGTACTCGAATTCCGGCAGAATCTTCCAAAGAAAGGAGCTGGCGCGGAACATGACGAACGCGGATGCCGCGGCGAGAACGACTATCAGCTTCCAAATACGGGACGGTTGCGAATCATCGCTGGTGGACTGCGCACGCCGGCTCAGCAGTGCGGCAATAGCCGCGATCGCCATCAGGGTCACCGCGATCAGCGAGAGCCCTTTATTGAACACGGTCATAATGGAGCTCGGGTTTTGGGTGAAAAGATAATTCGTATCGGGTGTCCACTCGGGGATCAGCGCCAGGCCGATTTCGACCCATTGCCGTTCTGAGGCCGCGGGCAGGAGAAAAAACGCAGTCAGCCCGAACCCGAACACAACGGCAATCGCGCCCTCAATCGCCGGCCGCCAGGTACGAAGCGAAAAGCACTGGACCGCCATCAGCAATGCAAGGGAATAGCCGGCGATCATGCCCGCGGGAAGATCGCAGAGCCAGATCGCCGCGAAGACTACCGCAAGTGGCGGGATCATCCGGCGACCGTCCCCCGCAACGCGGATCGCCGCCCAGACCAGCAGCGGAAACAGCGCGTCCGCCAGAAGCTCGGCATAGTCGGCGCGTTTAAATGCAGTCGTGAGAATGTAGGGATTCCAGGCGTAGAGCAGGCCTGCCACAAGTGCATCGCGCGGCGCCAGCCAATCGCCCGCCAGCTTCCACGTGGCGAACCCCGCCAGCGCAAGCGTCAGAAAAACAAAGATGCAGGGAACGAATTTCCAGGGCAGAATCAGACCCAGAACGGAGCCGGCCATCCAGGAAAGCGGCGGATAAAAGATTACGGAAGGCTCGCCGAAGCCCGCGTTCGCCAGAGCAGTCCAGCGGGGAAAAAAGATGCCTTGTTGCGCCTGATGCGCGGCATCGATCCACATGGAGACGTGAAAGTCGAAATCGTGCCCCCATGCGCTGCCCAGAAAGAGCGCGGGAATTACGGCCAGCGCCGCCGCGGCAAATATCCAGAGGAAGACCGGTGTGCCTCTCGCTCGCCCCGCGCGAGCCGTGGGTTCGGCAGTCACAGATTCGCCCCGGCCGGTCGAAGAATCGCGCGTTGCGCCCGCAGTCGGCTCACCGGCACATCGCTGAGAACTCGCGGATGACGCGCAAATACGGTCGGAATCCCCGCGGCCCGCCAGCCGTCGAGCCCGGGTATTCGCTCGTGAACCACGTTCCTCGAAGAAATCGTCACTGGTCGCGCCATCCCGGCGAAAACCCTCTTGAACGTTTTAAAGTAGCATCCTGACACTTGACCGAGCAGTCGCAGTTGGGTTTGAGAATAGGCGCAGCGTCCTGGCTATCAATGAAAATGGTAGGTGGCTTGTGGCGCAGCACCTGGATAGGCGACCCTGCGAATTCGCGCGCGATTGGCAGCGCTTCCACAGTCTTCCCCACGCCTTTCCCCAAGCCAATGAAGGCTTCGGAGCGGCCGGATGCAGCCTGTCAAACGGAGTGTGATGTGCTCAAAACCGGCCTTGCGCAGCCTCACGGTCGTGGCGGCCTTTTCCCGGTATCGTCGTGCTATCGGGTGTTGCCTGTGGCGCGCTGCGCCGTCCACGGCTAAAGATCAGAATCAAAAGGGAAGCCCTGAGATGACCATTCCGGCAGTACGATCGGGCGTCCGGGAGAAATCGATCTCGACGCGCCCGGATTCCATTGGCGTGGGCAATAGCATCTGGAAGGCGGGAAGTATGGCTGCCGAGTGGGGCTAAGGCAAGACCGGCTGTGGGCGCGACGCAGAGAGCTCGGACACGCAAACCTGTAGGAAGTTCGCCGCTCACGGATTCGCCTCGGCCAGAGAGGGGATCCGGCCGCGAGTCTGCAGACGGTGTTCTAATCGTCTGCCGATCGCGATAAATGGCCGTTCAAGAAGATAGTAGCTGACGGTTGCCGGGAAAAACGGCAGCACGAAGTCCACCACGGCGCCCGCAACAGCTCCCAGCGCACGCACCGGAATCGCTGACTGCAGGAAAAGCTGCTGCCACAGATAGAGGCTGTAGGAGAGATGGCCGATCCATTTTAGCGGGGCCGTCTCCAGCAAACGGCTCATGCCGCCTCGGGTGTCGGCCGCGGTGATCAACGGTAACACCGCCATCAAAGGTTCCACGGCCGCACGGTATCCGGGCGGTCGCAGGGTGAGGAGAACAATCTGCGCAGCGACAAGCGGGGCTACCCAGTAGCTCCTGACAAGCCCGGCAATGTTCCGTCGGATTCGCCGAGAGCGCCACAGATACGCCAGGCCGCAGCCCCAGAACAATTGCCCAATGCAGTAATCGGTGCGATGCGGGTCATCCGCGAGCAGCGGCTGATAGTGCGAGACCCAGCCGAAATGCATATCGAGCGCGCGCCAGACCCCCGCCGCGAGGGCCAGGGTTACGGCGGCACGCGCTCCGCGCGCCAATCCCACGATGCTCAGCACGGCAGGCCACAGGAGATAGAACTGCTCCTCCACGGCCAAGGACCAGAAATGCGCGGTGTACCAACCCGGTTCGGTCCAATAATTCCGGTAAAAGAGAGCTCCGGCCAGAATTTGTGACGCTGTGACAGGGATCAGATGAAGAACCAACCCGAGAGTTGCCAGCACTGCAAGCAGTCCGAAAGCCGGGGGAAGAATGCGGAACGCGCGCCGGATATAGAAATCGGTCCAGCGCACGCATCCGAGTTGATCGAATTCCTCGAGCAATCGGCTTGTGATCAGGAACCCGCTCAGCGCGAAAAACAGTTCGACGCCCCAGTTTCCCAGTTCCGTATAGTCCCGCTGAAGCGACACCGGCCAACGCAGATGCGCGAAGAACACGGCGAGAATCGCAACCGCGCGCCAACCATCGAGCGTGGGAATCCTCTCGTGGCTCACGCATATAAGGGACTCGGCCAAGGACCTTCGGTTCTCTTCCGGGGGATTAAATTCGCTGCTTGATTTTTTAAAGATAACACCGTAAAGCTTGAGGTGGTCTCCCGCTGAAGCCGTCACGGAAGCGCAGATTCAGCTTTTCGGATCGAGCAAATGCCTTCTACATGTGTCAATGGCCCAAAATATGGCTGCGCTTGTCTTCGTAGCGGCCGTACGGTGACCGTCGGCGGTTTCACTGCTATATTTTTGATATGGCCTCGCGGCAAAAAAAAGTTCTTGTAACGGGTTCGTGCGGTTTGATCGGCTCCGAGGTTTGTCTTTTCTTCGCCCGGGAGGGTTTCCAGGTGACCGGAATCGACAGTAATCATCGGGCTGTCTTTTTCGGTCCGGAGGGCGATACCAGCTGGGTGCTGTCGCATCTCCGGGAGCAGATTCCGGGTTACCGGCACGAATCGCTGGACATTCGGGATCGCGACGGGGTGCTTGCCCTCGTGAATGAGTTACGTCCCGATTTGATTATCCATGCGGCCGCGCAGCCGTCTCACGACCGTGCCGCGGCCATTCCGTTCCTCGATTTTGAAGTGAACGCCGTGGGTACTCTCAACATGCTGGAGGCGGCGCGGCAGTTTGCTCCGGAATCGCCGTTCATCCACATGTCGACGAATAAAGTCTACGGCGACCGCCCAAACACAATTGCGATGAACGAACTGGAAACGCGCTACGACTATGCCGACTCAGCGTATCGCGACGGGATACCCGAGGAGTTTTCCATCGATCAATCGAAACACTCCCTTTTCGGGGCGTCCAAGGTAGCCGGCGACATAATGGTGCAGGAATATGGACGCTATTTCAACCTGCCTTCGTGCTGCCTGCGCGGCGGCTGTCTGACCGGGCCCAATCACTCCGGCGTGGAACTGCACGGATTTCTGAGTTTTCTGATCAAATGCAACACCGAGGGGCGCGAGTACAGGATCTTCGGATATAAGGGCAAACAGGTCCGAGACAACATCCATTCAGAAGATGTGGCGCGGTTCATGTTGGAATTTTCGAAGGCGCCGCGCGTGGCGGAGGTCTACAATCTCGGCGGCGGTAAGGACAACTCCTGCTCGATTCTCGATGCATTTCGGATGGCGGAAGAAGTTACCGGTAAGCCGATGAAATCACGCTATGTGGATGAGAACCGGATCGGCGACCACATCTGCTATTACAGCGATCTGCGAAAGATGAAAAATCACTATCCGGCGTGGGGCATCACCAAGTCGCTGGCCACGATCTTCCGGGAGATCGCGGAATCCTGGAATGAGCGGCTGGCCGGCAAGGCCGTTTGAAAGACTACCGTTTCGTTTTTTCAGAACCAGCCCGCTCCGGGTACCAGTACTGAATCTTACTGATTTCACGGCAGTTCGTCTAAAATCAGGAAAGAGGCATGCTCCAATTGCGCCCCATCGGCCGATGGAAAACCGTGGTTGTTTTCCTGACGCTTCTGCTTGCCATTTCCTGCTCGCAAAGCAAGGACCGCGCGCGCGCGGGAGCCTTGGCGCGCGGCCGGCAATATTACGGAAACGGCGATTTTCGCTCCGCTGAGATTCAGTTTGAGAGAGCGATCCAAACCGATCCAGGCTTCGGTGAAGGGTGGCTTTGGCTGGGACGCGCCCAAGAGCGGCTGGGCAGCACCAAACCCGCGCTCGATGCGTTGAAAGAAGCCGTTAAGCTGATGCCCGGACAGGACTCTCCCCTGATTGAGCTAGGGAATTTCCTCCTCGTGGGCTATGTGGCAAACCCCCGCCATCCAGCCGACGTTTACAAACAGATTTCAGCCATCGCGGATCAACTACTGGGAAAAAACGCCGATTCTTTCGAAGGCATTAAATTCCGCGGCTTCCTCGCAACAACTGAAAACGACCCGGCGACGGCGGTCTCCCTGTTAAGCAAGGCAAATCGGCTGAAGGCGGGGGATGCCGGCGTGGTCACTGCGTTGTTTGAAAACCTGGTTCGCTCGGGGCAGAAAGAACAAGCCGAAACGATTGCTCTGGATTTTCTGCGCCGGCGTCCGGATTACGGGCCGCTCTACACAATGCTGAGCCAGTATTATTTGCAGGCCGGACGAAAGGCGGATGCGGAGGAGATTCTCAAGAAAAAAGTAGAGCGGAATCCGAAAAACGGCCTTTACCGGGTTGAGCTGGCCCGATTCTACAGTCGCGCGGGTCAAACCGCCCGGGCGCAGTCGGTTCTCGACACAATGACGGGTGACCCCAGGAATTTTCCTCAGGGCTACCTTGATGCGGGCGATTACTACCTGGAGGGCCGTAACTGGCAGGAAGCGCGCCGCGAGTATGCTTTGGGAGCGCAAAACGATCGAAAGTCCGGCACGATCTATTTGAAGCGTTTGATGCGTGTGGCTCTTGCGATGAACGATCGGCCGGCGGCTGAGCAGCTGGTTGAGCAGATCCTCAAACGGCAACCGGACGACCGCGATGCACAGGCTGCCCGGGCCGACCTGGAGATGGCCAGTACCGACCCGAGCAAGAGAACTCTGGCAATCGCAGAGTTCAAAAAACTTGTCGATGCGGCGCCGGACAATGCCGGCTACCACTATCAATATGCGGAAGCCCTGCGGCTCAACGGTCAGAACGATCTGGCGCGCCCGCAGTATCTCGCAACAATTCAGAGTCAGCCGGCGAACCTGCCCGCTTTGGAGAGTCTGGCGGACCTCAGCATACGCGGACAGTCGATCGACGAGGCTCTCCGATATGCCGACCGGGTTTTGTCGCTCGATCCGGGAAACGTCCGCATGTCTTTGGTCAAGTCCGCCGCGCTGGCCGCCAAGGGACGGTTCGATGACACTCGATCGATTCTCTACGCTCTGCAGAAACAACATCCCGATCTTCGTGAAGCGCAACTGCAACTTGCCCTGCTCGATGTCGAAGAAAAGCACTACCCGGAAGCGGAAGCGCGCTTTCGAAAATACTATGTTCCGGGTAAGGGAGACATTCGTTCGCTGGAGGGGCTTGTTGCGGTCTACCGTGCGCAAAAGCGTCTGGACCAGGCAGTGGTTCTTGTCAAACAGGATCTGGAGAAAGGTCCACAGTACGACCAGGTCCGGCAATTACTGGCAAGAGTGGCAGCTGAAACCGGCAAATACGACCTTGCCGTGGAGCAGTACCGGTTATTGGCGCGCAGCCAACCGGGAGCGCCGGCCATTGCCGTTCAACTGGGGCTTGCCTGTCAGGCGAAGGGCGACCGGGAGTGCGCCATCTCTGAATTCGAGCGGGCCAGGAAACTGGCGCCGGGAAACGCCGCCGTATGGGGTTTTCTGGGAAGAGCCCTCGAGGATTCCGGCCGAAAACCGGAAGCCATCGCTTCTTACCAGCAAAGTCTTCAGTTAGATCAACGTAATCCCTGGGTAAAGAATAACCTTGCCTACCTCATTGCCGACTCCGCGGGGGATCTCAACGAAGCACTGAAACTGGCAGGCGACGCGGTACGGCAGAACCCCGGCAATGCGGCGTTCAACGACACGCTGGGTTGGGTTTACCTCAAGAAAAGAGATTTCCCGAGTGCCATCCATACATTTGAAGGAGCAAGGGATAGAAGTCCTGAAACCGTCGACTACCGGATCCATCTGGGACAAGCCCTTCTCGCATCCGGCAACCGCGATCGGGCTCGCTCGGAGCTGGAAATCGCCCTCCGTTTACCCTCCACACCGCTTGAACGAAGAGAGATCCAGGATCTCCTCGAGGGCCATACTAAGAGAGATCGCTAAGTACCGGTACCGCTGCACTATCTTCAGTTAGCGAAATCTGATATGCTGACTCGGAATCGGAGGCGTGTGCCAAGGAGTCCGCTAAGAGTGCTCCGGCCATGCAGGTGAAAATGAAAAAACTAAGATTTTTAGCAGCGACAATTGTATGCGCTTCGGGAGTGATTCCTGCCCTTGCGGATACCCAACCACTTCCCGCGACGTTCCAGGGCAGCACGTCAGACTACATCGTCTTCGATGGAAATTCCTTTCCCTCTCAGAATCTGATCTGCTTCACCGCCGGGTGCGGCGGAGCGTTTCAGGCTACTGTCTATGGTCCCGGCGTGAGCAGTGCGACCGGTACGGGCGTTTTGACCACGGTATGGTGCGTCGACTATCAACTGGATGTAACGACCGATTCGGCCTATGCAGCCAACGTCACTACCTTGGGGGATATCGTTAACGCCCCAGGCGATGTTCGATATGGGACCCTCGACAGCACAGGGACGCCGGGCTGGCTGAATTCGGTTACCGCTCCGGTAGGGGTGGATGCCAACTCCGCTGCATATCGCTACACCCTTGCCGCGGCGCTGATCTCCCAATACGAGGACACCAGCACTGCGGTCGATCCAACGAATCCCGATGGCAGTTCTGCGGTCGACAGGGCCATTCAGGAAGCAACTTGGTACGTCACCTACAACAACGAATATCCGGCGGACGGCACAACTTGGCCTCCCGCGGGTGATATCACGTTGCCGGACTCCTGCACGAGTGCCGGAGAAACCAACCTCACCAACCCGGATAACTACATGTGCTGGGTCAAATATGCCGAGGCCAACGCGGCGAACGTGAATACCAGCCAGTGGGCTGTACTGAGCGGACCGGTGTTAAACGGTGTGCTGCAGAGCCCGCAGACCGTGGGTGGATATCCGTCTTACCAAACCTTCCTGGTCGAGATGGACTCCGGCGGTCAGAATAACAATCAGGGCGTCACGCCTGAGCCGGCGTACTTTGCACTGACATTCGCTTTAGGCGGATTCATTCTCTTCGCACGCAGTCGCCGTCGGGCGGCCAAACAGTCGTAAGGTCAACCGCTTACCTCCGGCGGCTCTGAGCCAATGGACTGTTCTGAACGAGCCGCTCTTCAGAAGAAATGTAGTGCCGCGTGGAATGCCTATGCGGAAGCTGTCAACCGCGTGGTGCTGAGAAGGAATTTAAAAGCTCTCGCGCCGCCACTCGCGGCAATTTTCAGGAAGCATTGTTATTTCACGAGCGCTTATCATGAATCTGTTCGCGCACTGGAGCAACACCTAATTCGCCACCGGTGCTGATTATTGTCTCTGACTGGGAGGGTTAAAACCCTCGCCGTGAGGCGACGGCTTAGCGCCTGTGCGCCGGATAAGCTTTGGGGATGGAATACCAGCGGGGCGCGCACACTGTATTTGAATCCATTTGCATCTGGTGGGGATCACGAAGTATCGAAGACCGGCGCCGCGGGGCGAGGTACCGATACGGGTGCGGGATCTGATCCGGGAACATCCGCTGTCAACACGAGGTGTCGATCATGAAAGGACGCGTATCGAAGGACCACGTGCATGTGCCGATCAGTCGGCTGATGCAGTGGCTGAAAAGGAAGACCGGGCACCAACTGCCGGCAGAGTTTCCGCACCTGAAGAAACAGTTCCGGGGACGGCATCCGGGGCGCGCGGCCATTTCTGTTGCAGTTTTGGCAATGTGACGGACGATGTGATCGCAAAACACATCGCCGAACAAAAATACCGAAGGGGAGAAGGGGATGAGGACTTCAAAGCAGATGGTTGAGTCCATCTACTTTCTGAAGCCCGCCTGGTGCGGGAATCATTCTGCCGGCCTCCGGCCGGAGACAGGGCTTACGGCCCGTTTATAAGAGCTTTCGCCTTCAGGCGATGGCTTTCACTTCGAAGTAAAGCGCGGAGTTGGTTTTCGCCGGAACGCAGGCGAAGTAGTTATCTGCTGTCTGCCTGGCCTACAGCGAGTTCCCCACTTACCACCAGCCGGCCGGGCACCATCTGCGGTCCGGGACTGAAAGTTCGGGTGAACGCTTGTCCCTTGGCCACAAGGCTGGAGCGGAGCACGTCAACCAAAGGTCCTACATGGATTGACGAGGGCGTGTGTCCGAAGTCGTGAGTCAGTTCTACAAAATCACCCGCATCGAGCGGCACTCGGAGTGTCCAACCGGGAGGGGCAATCGATGGGCCGGTGACATGGCCGGCGAATCGCACTCTGGTAACGCAGCAGCCAAAGCTTTCAACCGAGTTCGTGACTACCTCTGCGCATGCCGCCGGGGTCGGCGCAAGAGCAATGGCGTCTTCCAGCGCCCGGAGGTCGATCTGAGCAGCCATAAACCGTCCCAACTCGCCTCGAAGAAGCATCTTTCCCGCCTGGGCAAATTCCGAATAGCCGAGATAGCGAATGGCCGCTACCGTGAGTCCGCCGAACAAAAGAATCGTCAGTCCGGAGAGGGAACCATTTCCGAGATTACTCAGGTGCAGCAATGCCACCGCCGAAACGCCGATTCCGGCCGCATAAAGGACGAGCGCGGCTTTCCGGGGTGTCATCCCACGATCCAGCAGCCGATGGTGAATGTGGCGTCGATCCGCCGAAAAAATATGTTGTCCGCGGAGCAGGCGGCGCCCGATAGCGAGCGTTACGTCGAGAAGCGGAATCGACAACGCAATGATTGGCGCCGCAAACCCCTGCAGAGTGCTCGAATGACCAATCCAGACAATGCTGAAACAGCCGAGGACAAACCCGAGTGAAAGGCTGCCCGAGTCCCCAAGAAATATTGTGGCCGGATTGAAGTTATATCGGAGGAAACCAAACAGAGCGCCGGCAAGCGGAATCGTCGCGAGAGCCAGCTGTGTATCGTGATGCAGCCCCGCGCCGACAAGCATGGCGAAGGTTGAGACAAGTCCCAGACCAGCCGCCAGTCCATCCATTCCGTCTACCAGATTGAAGGCGTTCGAACACACCAGAAGCCACATGATAGTGAGCGGTATGCTCCACCACGCGTCATGAGGGGAGGCAAAGCCGCCGGCGATCGCGATACCTTTCCAGCACGCAATTCCCGATCCGACCAATTGACCGGTGAGTTTCTGCCACGGCTTCAATCCAAACAGGTCGTCCATCAGACCGACCGCAAGGATCACGCTTGCCGCTGTCAGAATTTTCGAGGCGAGAGCGAGCTGCTGGTCGAATTCACCTCCGAAAAAGAAACGAATTACGAGGTACGAAGCCACATAAGCGAGCGCAATAGCCAACCCGCCCGCACGCGGAATCGGGGATGGATGAATCTTACGGTTATCCCCAGGATGATCGAGGATGCCTAAGCGCCGGAATGCGTCGCGGAGCAGTGGTGTCAGGACCAGACAGAGAACGAAAGATATGATCCCAACCCAAATTAATGAAGCCATTTACCGTCAATCCCGCTGCGCTTCCACAGACCCGAAATAACAGTGCCTGAGTCTTGATTATAGTGATCGGTTGAAGGATAAAGCTACGATTAATGGGCCTGATTTCCCCGAATTAGTACTAGGTCCTCTTGGTGGTTCTAGTACTAAGGGCGACTCGTGACAATGAGAAGGACCGACTACAAACTATGGGCATTCATCCATACGCCCAGGGCGGCAACCTTCACATGGTGATTCGCCAATCGGCCCAGCGACAGGGTATTGCGGCGGGAGAGTCGATCGTAATACGGCCGCAGGGAAGGCGTGATCTGGAGCCGCTCCCGTCCGGACGGGAGAATGCGCCAAATGGCAACGGGGGAGGCCGCGGCGGGCTTCTTCATCAGAACCGTTCCAATCTGCTTTTCGAGCATACGCCGCAAGAGGAATTTGGTTTTTCCATCCTGGTACTTGAGAGAACCGGTCAGGCCGAGAGCGAGCGACACGACAGCCGAATCGAAGAACGGCGTCAAAAGCCGAATGCCTTCCGTCGACCTCAGGACCGGAAGCATGATTCGTTGCCAGTTCAATCCGCCGTCAATTTGTCCGCTTAATTGCTGTAGAGAGGACAGAGAAAGATCTGAAAATGGAGCGAGGCGAGCGGTTCGGTTTTGTGCGAAGCTTTCGAACCATTCGCGGTAATCCCGTTCCGGCAATTCGAGAGCGGAGAGAAGTTCACGGTCGTTGTCGTCGAGAACGAAACGGGGTGCTACCCATGCAAGCCGCTCCTTCGGCGGAATCGCTTCCGTGGCGGACCGGTAGTCGGCCGGCTCGGAAGGCAAACGGTGGAAGAAATGTCCGAAGCCAAGAAACAGGCTGTCGGCATGTTCCCCCAACATAAAAGCGCGGCAGTGTGAGGAAATCGATTGGATCAGAGACCAGAGGTTGAACGCCTGCGTCATGATGCAAGGCTGGTCCTGCAGACGCGAATTCAGCGCCAGCACCGATGCGTAGTGCTTCGATCGGTCCAACATCACCGCTTCCGTTTCAATGCCGAGCGCCTGCGCGTTGAGCTTCGCCTGTGCAAGCTCGGAATACCTTTCCCACCGAAAATGCTGCGTGAAACATCGCAGTCTTCCCTGTGTGGCGAAGGGATTGCGGAGGAGCGCGGCCAGGAGTGTGGAATCGGTGCCTCCCGAAAGCAGAATCCCAAGGGGGTCTGACGCGGGCAGGTCACTCATCCATCGATCGGTGTATGTCCGAATCAGCGACTCAAGAAGCGCAGCGGCTCGATCCGGGTCGCTTTCCGCTGGTTTCGCCATTTCGCGCCAGTGGGCGTATTCATGAGATATCTCCTGTTTCGTCACGGAATAGAAACTTACCGCGCCCGCCGCGGCGCGGCTGACATCGGTGTAAATGGTTTCCTGGTTCAGATCCATCGAACCGAACGCGACGTATTGAAAGAGCGCGGACCGGCGAATGGACCGCCTGGAATCACCTTCGAGTTCGTTGAGGCTTGTCGAAAGCTTCCTGGGAGTGCTGTCGGGGTTCGAGAGGATGAATACCGGATAAGAGCCCGTCAAATCCGTAATCACAACGGCCGAACCAGCTTCGATCGCGATAACCGCGAATTGGCCCTGCAGAGACCGTGCAAGTTTGATCCACAGTTCGTGATCGCGCAGCGAAAGAGAACGAAGCTCGGCGATATCGAAAGGTTCGCCTGTTGCGGCTCGAACAGGCACGCCATCCACATGGATGAGCCTTGAACCTTCGGCATTGATGTCAGCGATCATTTCGAGGGAAGCGCATCCCGCAGAGGCTGCTCTCCAAGCCACATGCCGAATGCCGCAAGTTTATCCACTTCAGACCAGAGCCTTCCCTTTTGAAAAAAATTCTTTCGGACCAGGCGGTCATACTCCGGCCGCAGCACCGCAGGCATAGCGCGGCGCTCCGTAAAACCGGGCGCCAGGCGCCATATCCGCGTGGGATTGGGAGATGCGCGTTTTGGAATCGAGCGACCCAGCAACCTGCCTGCGATGTTGCGAAGTAACACCTTCGTGACACCGTTTTGCAGTTTATATTCCAGCGGCAGAGACAAAGCGAACCGAATCATCTCCAGATCGAAGAACGGGCTGATGAACTCGACCCGTTCGTCAAAAGTCTGGCTGACGGAAAGGAAGGTGTTTTGCCATGAGATGCCGGCCCAGATCTGTCCGCTGAGCTGCTGCAGTATGTGAAGCGGTGTGTGGTCCGCCCATTGCGACATCATAAAGCGGTCGTTGGCGGTGATCGACTCTTCCCATGCGAGACAGCTGGCCGAGCTTGATCCGAAGGCAGACAGCAGAAAATCCTGCCGCGGTCCACGACCTGGTTTTGGATACACCTGGTCGAGTTTTCCCTGGGTGTCGAGCATGGCAGTGGTCCTGAGGTAATTTGCCGAGTCGCGCGGAAAGCCCGCGAAAAAACGATCGAAACCGAGGAAGAGAGCGTCCGCATGATCGCCGGTGGCCAGGGTTGTCACACCATGGCGTTGAGCGTGCTGCGCGAGATCGAACAAAACAGGCGATTGCGCATGGCAGCACGGCGAATTTTGTTTTCCGGAGTTCAGCGCGCGAAACGCCCGTCTCCGGCTCGCGGATGTGACCAGCACGCGTTCACTTGAAATTCCGAGGGCGCGCGCGTTGGCTGAAGCGCTGGAGAATTCAGAGTAGCGCTTCCAGGTATAGTCCGCGGTCAGGCTTGGGCTGTGCTGTCCGATGGATCGGAGCAGCCAGCCGATCAAAGCGGAATCGATGCCGCCGGAAAGAAGGCACGCAATCGGACCGCGAGCTTTTGCGACAGCGCCGAGGTATTCGGAGGCAATCTCGAAGAAGCGTTCCTCGGCGGCTTTCGGCCCGATGGGAACTGTCTCGATATAGTCGTTCCAGTCAAGGTATGCCGCCGAATCGACCCTGCCATCCTGGAACCGTGTAACCGTGGCCGGATGGGCCTCCCTGATGTCCGCGTACAGAGGATCGATTCCCAGTCCGCTTCGCGAAACATAAAAGAAAAGGGCTTCGTGCGAAAGGCGGTTGCCCGAAAAAGGGATCAGATCCCGAAGCTGCGAACTGACACGGAATTTCCCTTCGCGATCGGGGATGTAAAACACGGGCCGCGAACATCCGAAGTCGGTGATTGCAATAGTTTCCGAATCGTCCTCGATGACGATACTGAACTGGCCGCGTAGTTTCTTAGCCAGCGCCATGAAGTGCGCTTTCGAGTGAAGGGAAGTAAATAGAGGGGAATCGGGCGTCAGGACAGCGCCGGAGTAAATGGGGAGACCTTTGATCGAGATCTTCCGGCTCGACTTGCGATGCTCTGCCGCCGCGGTCCCGTCAATTGGGGACATGTCAATTTGAGAAATGGCTGCGCGCCTCACGCCCCGCGTTTCTAAGACCGAGGTAAACACGCATCCATCGCGAGAAGAAGCGATTGAGAGAAGGCTGGCCTGCTAAGTAGAACATGTCGATCCGGGGAAGATTCATGGAACTCGCTCCCGGCGATATGAATTTCAGTGTAGTGCCGACGGCGAGATCGAAGTGCCGGGCAGCCGAGGAACAGACGTTGGCCGAGCAGGATCCGTAAGGGTATGCCAGCCAGCGAACAGGACGCGCGAGCCGCTGCTGGATCTCTTCCCGGCATTCGTACATTTCCCGGTCACACTCATCGCGCGAAAGATTCGGCAACCTGGGGTGCGTCGCCGTGTGAGCCGCCACAGCGATGCATTGCGGCGTGTTGGCCAGTTCCTTCCAACCCAGCAAAGGCAGTTCAGGCACAGTTCCCGGCGGCTGGCTGGGCCAGTTGTTAAGCGTTCCGCAAAAGCGGCTTACGACGAAAACAGTTGCGGGGATGCCGAAACGGTCGAGGACCGGGAAGGCATGCTCCGCAAGATTGCGGTAACCATCGTCGAAGGTCAATGCGACCGACCCCGGGCGGCTTGTCGCCTGGTCGAGGGGAACTACAGGAATACCGGATTCCGCAAGAGACTCAATCTGACGCCGAAAGATTTCAGGCTTTGTTGAGATTACCGATCCGGAGTCGTCGAGGGAGTGGTAGGTCAAAATGGCGGACCGGCGGTCCGTCATCGTTCCGCAGCTCTGGTATCGGGCGGGGGGGTGCTTACCGTCGACGGATCGTTGATCAAGCCGAGTCGATGCCGCACCATAGCCACGAAGAAAGCCACGCCGCTCGAAATGAAGTACAGAATGTGGAACGGTATCGCAGCCAGGGCGAACATCTTGCCCCTCTGGCCGGCCAGAAACAGGTAAAAGTGATTATTCAGTAAAACGAGGGCCAGCAGGATGATCAGAAAAGCGAGCCCGAGCTTGTGGAAGGGCAGATAGATCCACACGAACGCGATTACGGCCAGACAATACGCTCCCACGACAATCCCGGTTCGCCTGTGCCAGGCGGTGTATCGATAGGAATAGCGATGCCGCGCGAATAACGCGAGCCAGGCCATCAGCACCATAGGAATAATTAACTTCATGTGGAACACGTACGCGAGCGCGGCGATAGCTACGATAATGCCGACCATCAGGCCGACGATCACGCGACGGTTTTCACCGGAGGCGTCAAGCCAGTATGCCGAAAGAAGGATGAAGAAGGTGGCGAAAAAGGGAACGAGAAAATACACACCGCGGCTGACCGCAAGGTAAGCGCCGAGAGCGCCCAGCAAGCCGCCGAGAACCACACTGATCCGCTGGCTGATCCGAAGATTCAGATCGTCCGGCATCCATCCTGAGCGAAAGGTCAACTCGGACCAGGGGAGGGCGCGATAGAAGAAGTCAGTCTTCATGACGCTGCCGAATTCCCATCGCTTCATGTGCCTGACTTCAATGTTGCTGCACAAAACGAGTTTTCGGCCCGCGGCGGTCATGCGGTATCCCAGTTCGATGTCCTCAATAGCAGGAGACTGGTACGCTTCGTCGAAGCCTCCGAACTGCAGGAACACGTCTTTCCGAATCGCTCCGCACCCTGCCCAGAAGGTTACGGCCTCGCGCCGCGACTTCTGATGGACGTAATGGTGCATCAGATTCCGGTACTGCGACATGAAGTTCTTCGCAGACGGCCAGCGGTCATAGGACGCCATGACCGAATCGACGTCCGGGTTCATAGTGAATTCCGCACCCATCCGTGCAACGGTGTCGGGCTGAACGCAGACGTCTGAATCCACGAAGAAAAGGATTTCGCCCTTCGCCACCTTCGATCCCATGTTGCGGGCGAAGGCGGGGCCTTTCCGGCCGCCGGTTGACAACACCTGGACGCCGAACTCCCTGGCTACATTGAGCGAATTGTCAGTCGAACCGTCATCGACCACAATGACTTCGAATGGAGGCTCGTTCGATGCCGCAAGACTGGAAAGGCAATGCCTCAGATAGTCTTCGGCGTTGTACACAGGTATGATCACCGAAAGTTGAGACGGCCTATCCAATGTAGCCATAATTTTAGGACGAGGGCGCGGGAGAAGCAATAAGGCGCAGGTCTGGTCCAGCTTGTAACTCAAGACGATGGTACCGGTACCCAAAGGTACTGGTACTTGGCCCGTTACGGCGGGTTGAATATTTCGATGTCCAACATAACGCAGAATATGTCGGTCGGAAAGTCGTCCACGGCGACGCTCACGAGTAAGCGCCGAAGGCAGGTTTCCCGTGTATTTCTTGTCTGTTGGCTCGTCTACAGCGTGTTTTGGATTCCCTACATTGTGCGGGAACATTTCCCTGCAATGACGCTTGCTGAACAGGGAACGCTGAACGTCGAACGCTATCTTGGGTGGACCGACGATATTTTTCAGGGTCCCAAAAGAGGCGCATTCATCAACAACAATCCCGGCGCCTCGCTAACGGGAGCTATCCCTCTCCTGGTGTTGAGGCCTTTTCTGGCAAAGGTCGATTCGTGGAACCAACGCCAGCCCCGCCCACAGACGCCGGCTCCCGATGAAGGCGAAGTGTTCGGACGGGCGGTGCAGGAAGGCCGGGGGGTGTACTTTCTTCTGATCGCCTTCCTGACTACGGCAGCGGTGATGGCGCCGGCAACTGCCGGAATGCTGGCCTTTTTCTGCTCGCGGCTGATCGAGGCAGGCGTATCCGGGGCTTCTGCCGGCTTGATTGCAATTCTGTGTGGCATCGGCACTCCGTTGCTGTTTCGCGCCGCCGGGCTGAACCACAATCTGCTCGTCGCCGACGCCGGATTCACGGCTCTTCTGGTGTTATGGGAGCCGAACGATGGTCCGCTCACCTTTCAATCAACACTGATAGCCGGGTTGCTCTGCGGCTACGCTCTTTTGTGCGATTACAGCGGGATTGTGGTGGCATCGATCGGCGCGCTTTATATCCTGCAGCGTTCGTCCGGAAAACACAACCGAATGCGCGCATTCGCGGGATTCTCGGTAGGGATGATACCCGGGACAGCGATTTTACTCATATACCAAACCTGGGCATTTGGAGGTTTATTTCATCTGTCGCAGCAGTATATGCCGGCGACGGCGCAAACCGTGCATGGCTACCGTGGTTTCGACTGGCCGTCGCCCGCGTTGGCCTGGGCGCTCCTGGTCGATCCGCGGTTTGGGCTTTTCGCATATTGTCCGGCGCTTGTTCTGGCATTCGCCGCCCCCTTTGTGAGGCAAATCCGATACAAACTCCCGCGGCGCGAAACGCGTTTGTTGCTTATATACTTCGGGCTTTTTCTCTTGTTTTGCGCGGCGAACCGGTATTCCTGGCTTCAGCCCCTCACCGGATTTCGGTATCTCCTGCCTGTGGCGCCCGGCCTCGCGCTGTTGGCGGTTCAGGCGGCGCAGGCTCTGCCGCGCCCTGTCAGGCGAGTGCTGGCCGGCATCTCCTGTATCCAAATGCTGGTGGTCACCGCGGCGCATGAGAACGATCTGCGGCTGACGCTTCATACCTTGCGGGAAAGACACTTCGAGCCGTTCTGGCTCATTCGGCTTCGTCAGGCGGGAACTCCGGGTACTTGGATTCATGCGTCGGAGTGGCTTGCAGCGATTGCTCTGGGAGTGGCTCTCTACAATGTTCTGGTACTGCTTCGGGAAGCCGCCAAGCCGTCAGGTCCTCATGAAGCGCAGTCGGCCTGACCATCTAAAATAGAAGCGGAACAGCCTTATGAAGTTGCTTCAGATGCTTTTGTTGTCTGGCTGCACGCTGGTATATGCGGCCGATAAACCCGATCCGCAGTTGGCCAGTTGTCTGAAGGGGTTGCCGGACTGTGATATCTCGCAGTTGTCGCCGACGCAGATGAAGTCGGTCGCCGGGGCAGTGCACGCGAGGAACCTCACCAGTTGCGAATCGGGTCTTGCAAGTTGTGACCCCACGCGTCTCACCAAAGAAGAAGCCGCGACCCTGACGAAGAGCGTCCGGTTCCGAAACGCCCGCAACTGTATTGACGGACTTGCCAGCTGCAATCCGCAGCTTCTCTCAGCCGATGATGCGAAGCTCATGGCTACAGCGGCTCAGGGACGAAACTTTGACAGGTGCCGCAAAGCGGAGGCGTCCTGCGATCCGCTGAAGTTGAACAAGGAGCAGCGCGCTGCCGTCCAGAAATTCGAAGATGGCCGAAATCTCGATCGATGCTTCAAAGGGCAGGTGAACTGCGATCCGGTGTTGTTGTCGAAAGAAAACCTGGCCCGGGTACAGGAAGAAGCGCGGAAAAGGAATGCGACTGCCTGCATGCAGGGTATTGCTTCCTGCGATCCTCTCCGTCTGGCAGAAGACGAGCTGAAAAGGGCAAAGGAGGCGGCGACGCGGCGGAACACTCAGAGTTGCATGCTGGGTTTAACAACCTGCGATGCGTCGGCGCTGGGGAAAGACGACCTTGCAGCTATAAGTGTGGAACTCAAAAGAAAGAACCTCGAAGCGTGCCGCGGGGGCCTTTCGACCTGCGATCCCGCCCAACTCACGCCGGCTCAGTCTACCGACGTGAACGAGCTTTCGAGGCGGCGTAATCTGGACCGCTGCGTGCGGTTCCAGGTAAGTTGCGATCCTACGCTTTTGACCAGTCCGGAAATTGTGCTGGTCGCGGAAGCATACCGGCAACGCCGGAGAAACCCCAGACCATAAGCTCATCGCGATCCTTTGGCCTCAGTTGTAACAAAATAGTTTCATTCCCTTTCGGCGCGTGCAGGAATTTGAGGGCCCGGAGCCCGGAGTACTATTCTTTAGTACTAATCAAACTGCGACACTTGAATAATTGCGCCAAATCTAGTCAACTGTTGAACTAGGGCGGGTAAATTTATGTCCCTTGTTGCGCCCACTATGCCGTCGATGATCGGCCCCCTGCTGGAGGTGTCCGCGCGCTTGGGGAGGAATCCGCGCCTGGTGCAGGCGGGTACCGGAAACACGTCGCTGAAACGAGATGGTTTTCTCTGGATCAAAGCGTCAGGCAGATGGCTGGCAGATGCGACCCGCGACGAAATCTTTTTCCCGCTGAATCTTCAGGACGCGCTCAACCGAATCGATGCCGGTATCGATCCATCCGAGCAGCCTGAATGGACGCACCGCTCTCTGCGACCCTCGGTTGAAACAGCGATGCATGCGGTGCTCCCCTTCCGGGTCGTTCTTCACGTTCACTCGGTGAACACGATTGCGTGGGCTGTGCGCGAAGACGGGCCGGTTGAATTGGCGCGAAGGCTGGAAGGCATCCCGTGGCAGTGGGTTCCTTACACGCCCTCAGGGCTGCCGCTTGCCAACGCCGTGAAGGTTGCGATGGCGCGCACGGCCGGCGCACGTGTGCTGATTTTGGCAAACCATGGGCTTGTGGTCGGCGGCAACGACTGCGATGAGGCGGAGGCGTTGCTTTCCGAGGTGGAACGCCGAATGGAGATTGCTCCCCGCAGCATCCCCGAGCCTGCATGGGGCGCACTGGCGCGAATTGCCGAAGAAAGCGCGTGGCGGCTCCCGGAATGCGCATCGGTTCATGCGCTGGGGACGGATCCCACAGTGCGTAAAATCGTCTGTGGGGGAATTCTCTATCCGTGCCAGAGAATCTTTCTCACGCCGCACGCCTGGTCATTTGACTCCGATGTTAATGGGAGCGAAATCCGCTGCCTGGATGAGCCCTTCGTCATCATCAAAAACGCGGGTACGCTGGTGCGTAAAGGTCTGGGCGCCACCGAACAGGCGATTCTGATTGGCTTGGCCGAGATTCTGCTCCGCATCCCCGAGTCCGCGCCGATTCAGTATCTGAGCCTGGGCGAAATTCAGGATTTGCTGGCTGCAAATATCTACAGTTACCCCGACCTCCCGCAAAAGAACGTAGTGGTTTGAAATTCGCGGCTGCAAACGCGTTTCGGACTAGTCTGACCAGGGAATTCCACCGAATTTTTTCCTGGCCACGGTGTTCAGGAGCGTGAAGTATCGTTCCAGATGCGGCTCACGGCTCCACAAACGGACGAATCCTTCGTATCCCTTCCCGCCCAATTCATCCCGGAGAGCGGCGGATTGGGCGATTCGCTGTAAGGCTTCCAGCAACTCAGCATCGGAGCGGTAGACGAAGCCGCCGCCGCTTTCCCGCACGACTTCCGGCAAGCCGCCAAGATCCCGAGCGATGACCGGCGTCCGGCGTGCAAAGGCTTCGACGCTGGCCATCCCGAATGTTTCATAGGTTACGGAGGGGATGACCGTGGCGAGGGCATGAAACTGCAGCGGTCCCATATCCTTTTGGGCGACCGGTCCGAGAAACCTGATGCGCGGATTTCCCGCGGCCATGGACCGCATCTCCTCTTCCTGAGTTCCGGTCCCGGCGATTAGAAGATCACAATCCGGCGCGCGGTCCCAGAGCGGAATTAATGTTTGAAGACCTTTGATCGACTCCAGTCGTCCGACAAACAGAAAGTACGGCTTCTCCTGCGGACGCGGCCCCGGGTCCCGCCACTCCTCGTCGACGCGATCCATGAAATTAGGCAGGCAATCGAATTCTTTCGGAAAGCCGCGTTCAGCGTGAAGGCGCGCTGTAAAGTGGCTCGGAGAAACGAACTGATCGACATGACGGGCCATGCGTTCCAGCAATCCTGTATATCGCCAGAGCTGCGGAGGCCGTTTCGCGCTTAACGTGCAGCGGAGGCACTCCGGCTTTTCGCAGGCTGCCTGGTTGAACTTCCAGAGCACGTGCGTCGGACAAATCAGCCAATGTTCGTGCGACGTGTAGAACTTGACCGCGCGTCTCCCCGCGGGTTCCATGGCGAGAATGGTGGGACCGAGCAGAGAAATGTTATGGAAGTGAATTACGTCCCAGGACCGGGAGCGCAGGATTGCCGTCAACGCCCGCGACTTGAGCCACGGCCTCCCGGTCTGCTGCGTCAACAACGGCGAAAGCCCTTTGTATCCGCTTCGAAGTCCGTGGCGGGCCACTCCCGGATGCTCCGGGAATGCGATCGGAGGCTCGCCCGGATGGAGCACATGATAGGCGTCGAGGCAATGAACGACTTCGACGTGGTGCCCGCTGTCCGCAAGCGCGCCGGCCAGACGGCGCACCTGAATGGCATCGCCGCCGAAGCTGTACGGAGGATAAAAGGTAGTGAGGTGGAGGAAATTGAGAGGCCTGGTCACGCGGACGCTGCCTTTTCGATTACTGCCATCATCTGGCGGGCGGCAGCTTCCCACGTGAGGGAATGAGCCGCGGCCAGTCCCGACAGGCTCATCCGTTGACGCAGTTGTTCCGACGAAAATACCGATTCGAGTGCCGTTTCAATCTCCTGCTCGAGGGGACGAATGGAAATCGCGCCCTCACCGAGCAACGATGCCAGAGGACTTTCACTTGTGGCGATCACCGGACATCCGCACGCGGCGGCCTCGACCGCGGGCAGGCCGAATCCTTCCATCAAAGAGGGAAGCACCAGTACGGATGCGAGGTTGAGCAGAACAACAACATCTTCGTCGCTCAGATAGCCGGTCAGAATCACCCGATCTTCCAATCCGAGTTGGGTCACCTGCGCGGCAATCGTTCCATAGTATGTGTGAAACGCATCGCCCGATATGTCGCCGACCATCACGAGCCGGACGTCCGGGAATTCGCTTCGCGCCGCAAGCGTTCCGAAGGCACGCACCAGCGCTTCCAGATTCTTATGCGGACTGAAGCCGCCCAGGTAGGCAATCATTCGGTGCGAGCCGTCAATCCCGGCGCGCTCAAGATTGGGCCCCGGAACCGGATTTTCCAATTTCCGAAATACGGGATCCGCTGCCTCCCCCACAACAAAAACCCGGCCTGGATCCATTCCGAACCGCTCGACAATTCGGTCGCGCGAGTAATCGGAAACGGTGATCAGAGCGTCAGCCTGCCAGCGCCCGACAGCGCCTTTCAGATTCCACGCGAGGCGCGCGGCCGGTCGCGGCACAGTGAGTTGAGGGAATGTTTCGGCGATCACGTCGTGCACCATGACCAGTGTTCTCGCTCTGCCGAATACCGGGACATAGGTATAAATCGTCGGAAAGAGGACGAGATCGAAGTGTGGCGAAGATAGGGCCCGCGACATTCGCCACATGTCCGAAAAGGAGCGTCTTCCGTCCGCGGAAGCTGCTTGTACCGCGGGTACGGACGAAGGAACGATGCGGACTTCGGCTTGTGGGGGCCAGGGTTCGGCAGAGTCGGCAGAGTCGGTGAACAGCGTGTACCGGTTCGCCGTGTCCAGCGCAACCAGCGAGCGCAGCAGCGCTCGTGCGTGCCGGCCATAGCCGCGCCGGTTATGCCAGCAGGTTGCGTCGACGGCTATGCGCATTCGTCAGGAGTTGTGGCGGCCAGGGCGTGCGGCGATACAGATTCGAATTGGCGATATGTTACCTCAGGCTGTTGCGTTGCCTGAGGCTTGTCGAATCAGTGCCTGATAGCCGACTTTGTTCGAAGGCGTCCGGGGAAGGGCTTCAGTAAATATGAAGACGTCGGGATTCATGTAGGCGGGAAGATGCTGGTTACAGAACGTCTTCATTTCCACGATCGAAGGTTGTGGGTCCCGCGCAACCACATAACAGATAATTCGCGCGCCCGATTGACTGTCGGCCAACGCGATCACCGCCGCCTCGGTAACCGCGGGATGTCTGTAGACGCATCGTTCCACCTCACCCAGCTCGATGCGATAACCGCGTCTCTTCACCATGCGGTCGCGGCGACTGACGTAAACGAATCCTTCGCCTTCCCGCTCTTTGACTACATCGCCGGTGTTGTGCCATCTGACACCATCGCGGTACAGGAAATTGGGAGAGTCCGCGATCCCGCGACCCCAATAGCCCTGGAACACAGAGGGGCCGGAGATGCACAGCAAGCCTTCCTCGCCCGCGGCGACGGGCTGACCATCGTCGTTTACGACCATGACCGAACAGTGGGAGCCGGCCTTTCCAATCGGATATGGCTCTATTCGGTCTTCCGGAATCGGTTTTGGTATGAGCGCATATGTACAGGCATTGGTCTCAGTGGAGCCCCACAGGTTGTAATAAGAAGGATCCGGCCAGTGTGCCATCATGAGTCGCAGCTTCTTAATCGGGAACGGTTCCCCCGCGAAGAGGACCAGGCGCAGCCTGGAGCAATCCAGGCGGTTCAGATCACCGAACTCCGCAAGCAACCCAAGTATGGCGGGGGTGGAATACCACACCGTAAGCCGGTGGTCGGCGATAAAGCGAGCCAGGTCCTTCGGCTTTTTGCCCAACTCCTCAGAAACCAGATGCACGCTTCCGCCTCGCTTGAGGGGAACAAAGATATCAACGATCGATATCGCGAAGTGAAGCGGTGCGTGGTTACCGAATCGGTCCTCCTCGGAAGCGGCAAATAGCTCCGCACACCAATTCACAAAGCACGCAGCATTGCGCTGCGTCAGCATTGCGCCCTTCGGAACCCCGCTTGAGCCTGAGGTGTACAGGATATAGGCAAGATCCTCCGGAGGCCGTGATGCATGATCCGCCTGGAGCGGCTCGTGCCGCAAAATCGTCTCCCAAGTGTCCGCATCGAGAGTCACGACCACTTCCGCCGCACCGTCCAAACCCCCGCACCGAGGATCGACAAAGACAACCCGGACCTGGCAACTGGTGAGAATTGTCGCGGCACGCTCGATGGGCCCGGTCCAGTCGATCGGCACGTATGCGGCCCGGGCCTTCATAATGCCGAATAGGACGGTCAGGGCCATTGTGGTCTTTGGAATTACAAGTCCAACACGATCACCCGGCCTTACTCCGGACTTCATGAGGTAACCGGCAACCCGGTTGGCGCGGTCATTAAGTTCCGCATAGGTAACCGCGGCTCCATAGGAATCAACCGCCGCAAGGCGGTCCGGGAACCGCCGTACACTCTCTTCAAGATGCGCGCAGAGATGAAACCCTTCTGTCGTCCGCGATCTCTGTTCCGATGCTCTGTCCGAGTTAACCATGTTTTCCCTCAATTGGACGCTTCTGATGTGAGGCGTTCCGGATCAGGCGAATCTATGCCAAGCCTACCGGGATGGCGGCAAAATTTCGAGGACGTGAGCCAGCGGGATCTGAGGGGAGTTCCAAAGGGCGCTTCGGCGGCCATATAAAACTGAGTGGCCCGTTAACCCCAATGCATCGTTAATTATCGCGTCCGCTTCGACCCGAATAAAGGCCTCCGGCCGGCTGAAATGAATGATCCCCTGACTCTTCAGAATTGTCCCGAACGGCATACTACCGTCGAGGATCAGGCGTCTGGCTTCGGGAGGAAAATGATCGAGATAGATCCTGATGCCTGCATACACAACGCGGCTGCCATCCCCATCAATCTCGAGAACAATCTCCCTCGCAAGGATGTTGCCACACAGCATTCTTGTTAATATCCGTAGTTGCATTGTTTGCTGGTATGCTTCGGTGAGGGTCGGAGTCATATCGCGGTCATGAACCAGCAGACTTCGGTATGGTTCGGGGACGTTGTATCCTTCTACTTCGACCACCGGCGGAAGGGGTGTTCCGGCTCTGTCATAGAACTCGTTTAGTGGGTAGAACAGACTGAGAGTCGAATTCCCTGTCGGCGGTTGCTTCGAAACGCCGGGTTCTGTGTTAAGATCCAGAGCCATCCAGCACCTCCTTGAAAATTCCGGCCGCTCGTGAGGTTGGAGAGGTGTAACTGTCTTTGTCCCCTCGCTCCCCGCTGATAAGCGGCCAAACATTGGCTTCCTCCGAAGCCCGTATGCGGATTCTTCGATCGAGAATCATCCGATCGTTATTATTCCGATCCTGCCTCACTTACTGCCGTCCCGTCAGATATTGCCGGTCTTAAGGAACGCGATCCATTCCTCAAGGCTGTTAGCGCTCCACATCGACCACAGCACGGAGAGCACAGCAAACGTTGCCGCCATCTGCAAAGCTGTTCGCAAGCCGGACTTCGCCGAGGGCGCTCGATGGTTTTTACGATAACCGGCCGCGATCCAGACATCCGCTACAACGAGGGATCCGAGTATCAGCCAGAACAAGCTGTCGTTGTAAGTGATGCGAAACCTGCCCTGCAGCCAGAAATACTGGTACGCGTGCAGGAACCACGTCACGGCAAAAACAAGCATAGTGGCGAGAATCTGCGCGCTGAGTTCGCCATTCCGGCGCATCTTGAAATAGGCGGGGAAATAAAAGATTTTCACCATGAAGTCTTTCCAGTAGATATTGGCCCGGCGCCAAAAGTCGTTCAGGCTGGTAGCGAGCAGATAACGGCGGTTCGTCTCGGGCATGTCGTATCCGAAGAGGCACAGCATCCCGGCGATGATATGGAACTGGCCGGATATCCGCATATAAAGGAGAAAGGTGAAAACGATCTTAACAGCCACAGCAACCGGTACGGGCACTTTCGGCGGCGAAAAATATCCCTGTGTCTGGTAGATCACGCGGTAGAGGAGAAGCTGTGTCGTGCCGCGAAAGATCCACCATACGCCCTGCTGCGCAACGACATGAATGTCCCGCTTGAAGTAGCTCTTCTGAAATGTCTGAAAATCGATGACCGGAAAAAAGAGGAAGTAATAGTTCGGGAGCAGAAAAAAATAGCTCAGAAAGTCTTTTATCCGGGCAGGGCCCTTCATATATTTCACGTCGTAGACATAGATGATCGTCCGGAACATGAAGACTGCGCCGAAGACGGGCCAGAACTCTTCCGGAATCGGAAGCCTGGCGGTGGCGCGACCGTATATAAAGCAGGCCAGTATTCCAAGAAGTACAAGCACCTTCCATCGGAAACTCAGTGTGCTTCGAACGACGGCAAACAGCGCCAAAGCAACCGCAATCAGGAGACTGGCGACTACCGGACTGAGAAGGACATACGCTCCCGCAAGCGAGAGCAGAATCAGGAAAGTCTCTTTGTAGCGAAATGGCAGCCAATAGGAGGCCGCGAATCCGCCAAAAACAATGCATGACAATGAAAAGAACGCGGGCTGCTCGAGGCCGTACACCTTGAAGGCAACCAGCAAAAGCGCCAAGGCGCCTGCCAACATCGCAAATCGGCGTGCGTCAGGCCGAGAACGCTCTATGCGCACGTCAATGGCCGGAGACTGTACAGGATTCTGGTCCAGGGTCTCAGCCATTATTAAAAAAGTCTCCGCTTTATTTCGACGGCGTTAAAAAAACGCGGCAACACGACTTTAGGTATTGCCAGTTTAACGCGCGCTACCGGTAAATCGATACAAGTGTTGGGCTCAGAGGGAGCAAGAGGTACCAGTACCTCACATCCACCTAAAGCGATAGCGAAATGAGAATGCAAATCTGATCGTGCTCGACCGCAGTTCCCCTATCGCGCAGCCGATCGCTTGGCTTCAATGAACGAGGCGATGCCGTCGATGGAATCGAAGTTCTCATTTCCCGCTTCATGGGCTTCGACTTCGATGCCACAGCGCTCTTCGATGAAGCTGACAAGTTTCAGCATAGCTACGGAATCCAGAATTCCGCTGGTACGCAAAGGAGTGTCATCTTTCAGGTTAGAAGGGCTTTCGCCCGGCAAAAACTCTGTCAGTATATATTGCCGTAATTCTTCTCTTATCTCTTCCATGTCGTTATCTTTCAATTCAGTAGTCGTATGCGAGGCCGTGTACGATTGAGTACAATTGCCGGCGAATTCATCGTCCGGAGGATCCAGCCAATGCGGCCCAGGCTTCGGGGTCCGCTTTAAGGTGAGCATACAGGTCGGCGAAAATCATTTCGTGTCCGCGTATGTTCGGGTGGATGTCCCCCTCCGGTATTACCTGGAGATCGGTCAGATTTACGTTCCGGAATGTGTTTCGAAGATCGATAACCGGAACTCCGAGACCGTCGGTGGCGCGATGCAGTTCGTCGAAATCCGCGGCGGTTACACTGGGGTCGATGGGAACCGGCACCAGAACAACAATCATCCGAGCTCCTTCGGAGGAAGCATGATCCCGGATACGCTCAAGTGCCGCACGCGTGATGGCAACAGAGAAAGGCTTGAGCCTGCCAATGATCGTATCGAGATGATCGCTGGACCGGACGCCTGCTTCAGCAGTGATCCGCCGGAGGAAGTCGTATTTGAGGTCCGTCCCTCTTACGATCATTTTGGCGATGTGTTTACGCGATCCCACAATCTCCTGACTGTCAAGGTGTACTACATAGACGTCAGGATGGAATTTCGGAGCCTTTTCCAACGCCACATCCATTTTCTGCAGGAGAATATAGCCACGGACGGAAAAATTCAGAAGCTGAAACTTCCGGACTCCGGGCGTCGGAGAGTCCCGATTCAATCTGTTTTCCAGCAATGTTTCGAAGGAGTGGCCGTACGGTCCCACTGAGATCGAATCGCCAAGCCAGGCGATTCGGCGTGTATCGGGCGGCTTCTCGTACCCATAATCCGGATTTGGCATTCCAAACCGGTTTGTTACTCTCATCCCGTTCTCGCTCTGCCGATTAATGTTCGGTTTGAATTCAAACCGCAAAAAGTCATCGCGCAGACGGTAATCGTTATTCTCTACTTTGTCTTTCGAGATTCGGTCGACCTGCTCGATTCCTTCGTAATAGCCGGCGGCAAGCGCGTGATAGTCGTCGGCGTTCAGATGACCGTTGTGCATTTCCCAAACCAGGAATGAAAGGCGGCTGAGGTTTTTGGTGTGCTGTGTCAATGCCGGAAGGCGGTCGAGAATCAGGAGGCCGAGGGCCAGGATGGTCACCTTGACAGCGTTCCTTGTGAAATTGTCTCTCATATATTTCGGGACATGTCGAAACCAGGCTGCCGTCTATACGGAGGGATGGAACGCCTGCCGAGTGAGGCTTATCCGCTCGGCGCGCATATCGTCGCCGCGTAGTTCCCGCAGAGCGTACTTCACGAACTCCCCGGTTACTCTCTTGCGCCAGGTCATGTCGAAGTCCGTGTTGTCGAGCGGCTTTGCAATCCGAAATGCAAGACCCGCGGTCTCATCGATGACTTCGTTGCTCAGTGTCCGCCCCATCAGGAAGTTTGCTGCCTGCATAGCCATCAACGGCCGCGATGCCGCCGATCCGATTACGATCTGAGCGCCTTCTACGATCCCGTCTTTCACCGTCTTCACCGCGGCTGCCACGGAAAGCACCGGAAAATCGAACGAGCCGCGACGCCGCAGCTTCCAGTATGTGCTCCGCCAGCCCTGCAGGGCATCCACGAGGACTTCTGTTACAATCTCATCCGGTCGCCGCGTCAGATAATCGATACCGTCGTTGTTGTAAAGGTCGGAAAGCAGGACTTCCCGCTCCCCGGAATGGGAAACGAGCCGCACGCGCGCGCCTAATGCGATCAGGGCGGGCGCCGTATCCGTGGATGAAACCGCCACGCATTTCCTGCTGCTCGGGGCAACCCAGCAGCGCGTGCCGTCCTTCTTTATGCAGAAATCGATCGCCTTCCGCCATTCATAGCTCTGGTTGTAATAATTGCACCGCGTGTCGAGGCAAATATTCCCCCCCAACGTCGCCATGTTTCGAATGGGCGGCGTGGCCACCTGGGCGGCTGCCTGCCACAGGGAGGAACTGCCGCCGCGGAATCGCGGTTCCTGTGCGATCTCCGTCAGCGTCAGGCACGCTCCCAACCTGCAGCCTGCTTCTCCAAACTGAATATCGCGCAGTCCAGGTACATTCCGAAGGCTCACCAGCATCCCAGGCGCCTGCTGACGCCTCTTCATGTTCGGAAGTAAATCGGTACCCCCGGCGACTACCATCGCATTCCCGCCTTCGCCATTCAAAATGCGTGCCGATTCCGCAATCGTACGTGGCGCGCGAAATTCAAAAAGCGGTAACCGCAACATGGTCGAGGGGCCTCTTACCCGGCTCGGTGGGCTGCTGACCGAATATCGCTGAGCGCATAACCATCCCCGCCCTCCCATGGCGGAGGCACGAACAGCGTAAAGCCCCAGTTCACGGCCGGAAAGTGCTTTGGGCCGTATCGTGGAGCGCGCCCGGCCTTCTTCTCGGCAAGTGCCTTCACGATCTTCTCCGGCGTGACCGGCGATTCGTCCACGCGAACGCCGACTGCGTCGTACACGGCGTTCGCCACAGCCGGTATGATCGGCAACAACGGTCCCTGCCCCACTTCCTTCGCGCCAAAGGGTCCACGCGGATCGGGGTTCTCCACCAGCACGGTCTCTATTTCGGGCATATCCAGTGAAGTCGGGCTCTTGTATTCCAGGATTGAGGGGAACTTGTGCACCAGCGCATGTGAGAACTTCTTCGGAAGCCGCCGGTATTCCATCTCCTCCATCAGCGCCTCGCCCAGCCCCATATACACGCTGCCCTCGACCTGTCCTCGCGCAAGCGGCGGGTTCAATGCCCTCCCGATGTCATGCGCAATCCAGACCTTGGACACCGTCAACCATCCTGTCTCCGGGCTTACCTCCACCTCAACGACCGCGGCCGAGTACGAATAGGTTGGCGAAGGGCCTACGCCGCCGCCCGGGAAGAGCGCCGCTGACTTCGGCGGTGTATATGATCCCACCGTGCCGAGGGTCCCAAATTTCGATTCCGCGAGGCAGATCGCATCCCGGAATGACATGCGCCGCGCGGTCGCCCCCACATCGTATACGTAATGATCGGCGAACCGCAGTTGTTCTGTCGGCACTGACAGCTTGATCCCCACGGCTTCCGCAAGAAGCGACTTTACGCGCTCCGCTGCCTGCAGCGCTGCGTTTCCGGCCATGATCGTTACCCGGCTGGAATAGGAGCCTAAATCCACCGGCCCCAAATCGGTATCGCCGGTGTACACGCGTATGTCGAATGTGTCAATACCCAACACTTCCGCAACGATCGCAGCCAGTACGTCATCCGAGCCCTGCCCGATTTCGCTCGTGCCGCAATATAACGTTACTCCGCCGCCGCGATCCAGCTTCAGTTGCACTCCCGAATGCGGCATCGCGTTCGCGTTGATCGGCAATCCGGCGCCGGTCAAATAGCAGGAACATGCCAGGCCCACGCCGCGCCCTTCCGGCAGCTTGCGGAATTTTTCGTTCCACCCGGAAACCTTCACAACCTGACGAATGCACTCCGGCAATCCGACAGTCCCGAGTTCCAGAAAATTCGCTGTCAGGGAGTTCGGTTTCACCGCATTTTTCAAACGGAATTCGGCCGGGTCCATGTTCAGCTTCTCGGCGATCTTGTCGATCTGCACTTCCTGCCCGAAGCGGGGTTGCACCGTGCCATGCCCGCGCTTCGGCCCGCACGGGGGCTTGTTTGTGAAGGTGCGGCACCCCTGAAATTTATACCGTGGAATGTGGTATGTGGTCGTCTGCAGCGCGCCCGTGTACAAAGTGCTCGCGACTCCGTACGATCCATAAGCGCCGCCGTCGATCAGGGTCTGCAGATGCATTCCGGTGATGGTGCCGTCTTTTTTTACACCGGTCCGGAACTTCATCAGCACCGGATGCCGCCCGCGATGGCAATAAAAAACTTCCTCGCGCGTCAATCCGATTTTCACGGGCCGGTCCAGAATCAGCGCCGCCCTGGATATCACAATTTCATGATGAAAAGGGTCGCTCTTCCCGCCAAATCCGCCGCCGTTTGGCGTTGCAATCACGCGAATATGCCCGGCGGGCATCCGCAGTACCCTGGCCAGCGCCCTGTGCAGATAGTGCGGCGTCTGTGTGCTCGACCAAATCGTCAGCTTCCCATCGGGATCCCTGGTCGCGACCGCGGCGTGCTGCTCGATCGGCAGGTGCGTGTTTCCCTGGTAGAAAAACGTATCCTCGAAAACCTCGTCCGATTCCGCGAAGCTCGCTTCTACGTCCCCGAACTGCAGAGACACCCGCTTGTGGATGTTCCCTTCATCGCCGTATTCGTGAATTCGAGGCGTAGGCGTTGCGAGCGCCTCTTCCGGATTGGAAATCGTGGGCAAAATCTCGTAATCCACATCAATCAGATCGAGCGCGTTGAGGGCGGTCAATTCCTCGCGCGCAACTACTGCAGCCACCGGATCGCCCACGTGCCGGACATGATCGAGACAAAGCGCCTGTTCATCCTGGCTCACGGGGAGGACGCCGTATCGGATCCGCAGGTCTTTCCCCGTGAGAACCAGGTAAACCCCGGGATGCGCCAGTGCCCGCGAGAAATTGATGTTTCGGATTCGAGCGTGTGCGTGAGGCGATCTCAACAGCTTGCAAAACGCCATTCGCGGCAGCGCGATGTCATCCGCGAATCTCGTCTGACCTGTCACCTTTGCGCGTGCATCGACTCGCCGGCGCGCTGTGCCGATCACGCGCAGGTCCTCCGCCTTATCCTTTTTTTCGGGTGTCGTCACGGCTTTTCGGATGGATCCGGCCTCTTCCCGGGGGCTTTATGCCGCGGAGGCCTGTTTTTTCGCTTCCGCAATGTTCAAAACCGCACTTTCCACGGCCTCGAAAATCTGGAGATATCCTGTGCACCGGCACAAATTTCCCGAAAGCGCCTCGCGAATCATGTCGCGCGTCGGATTCGCGCTGCTATCCAGCAGGGCTTTCATGGTCACCAAAATCCCAGGGGTACAGTAACCACACTGCGCCGCGCCCAAATCGGCAAATGCATCCTGCAGCGGGTGTAACTCTCCGTTTACGCCCAAGCCTTCGACGGTCGTCACGTTCGTCCCGCCGCATTCAAGCGCCAGCAGCAGGCAGGACAGCACCGGCTTGCCGTTCACCAACACCGCGCAGGCGCCGCACTCACCCAATTCGCAACCGTGCTTCGTACCGGTGTGCCACAAATCTTCGCGCAACACTTCGAGCAGTGTCTTGTAAGGCGCAAACGCCACATCCATCTCCTCGCCATTGAGCACGAGTTTGATTTGGGCTGTCTTTTTCGATTCCTCGGGTGCAATCGGCACAGGCCACCACTCTCCCTATAGCAATATCAGTTTACCGACGATAACCGCGATCCGGGACAAGCAGGTGCACTGTTGAACATCGCGGGTTCCGCTAGTGTAGTGTCCGCGAAATAGGTGGACACTACATTTCGTGGGCGGACGATCGTTTTCCGTCGTCTGCCCTATATATTCACGAGAGGACAGGCCACAAACGGCGATGGCCTGCCCCACGCTGTTCTTTTCCAATGTCCATTTATTTCGTGGACACATCACTAGTTCGCGGGCGCAAATTTCACAGCGGCGGGGTAAGGAACCGGAAGAATCGTGCCGGTCATCGTCAGGCGGCCCGTGAGCGGATCGATCCGGAATTCGATGACATCCTGGGTGTCCAGGTTTGCGACAAACAGATATCGGCCGGAAGGATCGATTGCGAAACTGCGCGGCCGGCTGCCCCGTGTCGGCACGTTTTCGACGGGAGTCAGCGTTCCGGTTGTGGCGTCGATCGCGAAAACGGCAATGCTGTCGTATCCGCGGTTGGAGCCATAGAGAAATTTCCCGTTTGGATGCACGAGTATCTCCGCTGTTCCGTTTTCGCCGTGGAAGTCGTCGGGCACGGTTCGAACCGTGCCGCGAAGCAGAAATGCGCCCTTCGCGCGATCCCATTCGAGAGTCTGGATGGATGAACCGCTCTCCTCAATCAGCCAGGCGAACCTGCCGTTCGGATGGAAGCTGAGATGCCTTGCCCCCGCGCCCGCCGGAGTCTCCACGAAGGGTGGATCGTTCGGCGCGAGTTTGCCCGCACGCGGGTCGAAGCGATAAACGTAAACTCTGTCCAGCCCGAGATCCGCCGCAACCGCAAATCGGTTATCCGGCGACAGATTGATCGAATGCGGATGGGGTACATGATCTTTACTCGCTCCCGAACCGCGATGGCTTATGACGGCGCTGGCATCCCGAAGTGAGCCGTTGGCTTCGATAGGCAGCACCGCGACATTGCCGCCGGTGTAATTTGCCACAAGGACATCGCTGCCGCTCTTGTCGACGGTTAAAAATACAGGATCTTTTCCTCCCGAGGATTTTGAGTTCAGGATCGTCAATCTGCCCGTTGAAGGATCGATGCGAAATGCGGAAACGCTGGGGAGCGGAAGCTGGTCCGCGCTGTAGAGGTAGTGGCCATTTGGATGAACGGCAAAATAGACGGGATCCTGCACACCTCGGGCAATGGATTTGAGACTCGGCCAGCCTGCCTGAATCTGGGAAAACATGCGCGGAATGCTGCTCCACGAAACGGCCGCGTTCGTATCCCAGAATCTTCCCGCCGCCAGTCCGGCTGGTTCCACTTTCCCGTTCGCCGGATGAAAACGAAACGCGTAGATACCCTTGCCGCCCCGGGCCGTGTAGGTGCCGACATACATCCAGTAATCGGGTGTGTTGGCAGCGGCGCCCAGCGGCAGGCAGACACTCAGCAGAAACAGGACGCAGGCAGCGTTTCGGAGCCCGGGTCTGATGGAATATCTCACGCTTATTTCCTGTCTATCCTGGAACCGATAAGATAGGCCGACATCTCCCCGCCGCACCAGGCGAGGCTTATCAGAATGAAGAGGGGGAGAGCCTTTAAGAAGATGCCGACGTTCCGTCTTTTTACCAACAAGGTGATTGCGGTGGCGCGCAGCACCAGAACAAAGGGAAGTATCGGGGAAATTATCAGCCACCTGAATCTTGTAAAGCCGGTAAGATGCCGCCAGATCCCATAGGATCTGCCCCAGATCCAACGCTCGCGCATTGCCGAGCCGAGATGCAGATTCTGACGCTTTTGATAGACAATCATCCGTGGTGAGAAGATGGCGCGCCGCCCGGATGCCCGGAGGGCCCAGTTCACGGTGCGCTCCTCAAAAGTCTTGTACCAGACATCTCGAATCGAGGCAAGTCCGGATTGCTTATATGAAGCATTCACATCGCTGGGCCCGAAGAGTTCGTTCTCCCGGACAGGATTCTGATATTGTCCGAACTCCCGAAAATAAACCGCCCAGCTCAGAAGGCTGGACCCGGCATTTTCAATTGCGCCCCCCACAGCGGCGAACTTTTGGTGGTGTGCTTCGACGATGCTTGCGCACCAGGCCGGATCGGCAGTCGCATGGTCCTCTGTGAGCGCAATAATTTTACCTTGAGCCGCTGCAACACCACGCGCCCGGAGCTCGTTGTGATGCTCACGACTGCCGGGACGCCCCGTGTAGCGCTTCAGGTCGGAGATCTCGAGAAAACGAACCGTCGGAAATTCCGCCTTTAACGGCTCGATGGCCGGGAAGTCGGGTTGATGCGGAACGATCACTTCCATGACCGGAGGATTGTCCTGACGCATCAGAGCTTCCAGACAGGGGCGAAGATGATCGACCGACGGTTTGTGAATGGTATCGCTCGCTATCGTGACAACGACGGAAAGAACGAGGTCGCTGTCTGTGCTCATTCGAGCCCGCGACTCGGTCCGCATTCCGCTGTTGGAACGTTAGTCATTGAGAACCCGGCCCCAATCACCGTCAAATGGTGATGCCATCCTGAAAATCGATGCTGCAAAATAACGCATTAGTATATTCTTCGCGACCGCAGGTCTGCCGCGTTTCGGATCAATGCCTCATTTCGGGGAATGGGCGCAGTGAAATCCCGAGACTTTCGATTCCGCTGAAGTCCGGATTTGGATTCTGGTGAACGAGGCTAAGCACGCTGTCGCTCCGAAAACCCGGATGCAGTCCCACACGCTCGGCGAGCTTAAGGCCTCCGTAAACGATGCGCCAATTCACGCCGACCAGTCTGACTCTTTTACCCTCCTGATCCGCACAGGCGCGCACGATGTCGCGGAAATACCACATTCGCGGGTGCGCGGCGGTAATTGGCGTCGAAAGAGCCGGCTGGTCCCTACAGAGATGCGTGACACCTGCACTCAAGTCGTCCTCATGTACAAGGTATTGCGGATATAATCCGGAGCCGATCAGTGGAACAATTGTTGCATTATGGACAGTTTTTCGGATCGAACCCAGCATTCCACCGGGCTGGTCGCCCCACACAAGCCCGGGCCTTACGCAGACTCCGGCAAGTGATGCCGCCATCTGTTCGACACGGAGCTTGGTGTGGCCATACAGAGATACGGTTCCATCAAAAGCGCTGATCGTTGAAATAAACACAATTCGCCGCACGTGGGCCGCATTCGCGGCCTCCAGCAATCTGCGTGAACCTTCAAAATTGGTTCGCTCGTACTCCAGTGGGTCTATGATCGACAGGTCCCACGCAGCGTGAACCAGAGCCTGTACGGACCGCGCGCGAAGCGCCGCCGTAATGCTTTCCTCGCTTTGCAGACTCCACGGAATCGCGGAGTCCGAATCAGCCGTATTGCAACGCCGGAGAAGAAGAACGACCTCCCATCCGTTTGCCTCAAGCATCTTCCGGATCCGGGAGCCTACGTAACCCTTACCTCCGGTAAGAGCGCAAACCGGTCTCGTCACAGCTGTGCGGCCTGAGTTCCGATTCGATGAGCGTTAGCCATTGCCGTCAGCGTGATTGTACTCGCGGGAATCGAAGGGAACACGGACGAATCCACCGCGTGGACCCGCGAAAATCCAGGAATCCTGCCAAGACAATCGCTTTGGAAACCGGAGGGTGAGCGATTCATGGGAAAGCTGCCTCCGCTATGAAAACCGCGGCCTGGCTGGCCGATACGCAGCAATGGCATAAGGGGAATCAAGCCCGTGAGAGCGCTGCATTTCAGCAGCTTTTTCTGAACCCGTCGAATCGTTTCCCTGGTCCGCGGATTCTCTTCGATCCTCACACGCAGAGTATCGCCGGCTTCCGTCTCCTCGAGAACACAATTCATCGAGGGAGACTCGTGCGAATGCAAATATCCCTGCAGTACAATCAACCGACTCAAAATAACTTCTTTTGGCACAAACGGGCCAATTATCCCGGCCACGCTGTCGATGGCACCGGCGTAGAGCTCGTTGTACGTGTAAGTCTGCAGATGAACCGTATAGTTACTAATCGTCTCGTCGACAATCTCAATAAACACCTGGGCCAGTGTATGCAGGTGTTCCTTTGTAACGCCGCGGGTTCCATTCAAGGCCAGACAGGGTTGAAGAAAGTACTGAGAGTCGACTAATCGAACGGAGGTCGAATAGGCCCGCATCGATCTCAGGGCAATTTCAGTTGTACCAAGCACTCCGCATGCCAGAAATATACGGTCAGCGTTGAACGAACAAGCTTTGCCGGTACTTACGTCGAACCCCTCGGCGGCGGCCCGCCCTCCACTTTCCTCGGCCTTGCGAATATAAGTCCCCGGCACATAGGCGAAGTTCGTCTGGGTCTTCAGGTCTTCCACCGACGACGCGGAACAATAGATCAGGTTTAGCGGGCAGCCATAGAGGCAAAGACCACAACACACGCACAAGCGTCCCCGAGTATGTGTAACCGCCAGCCGCGACGCACCGGCGAAAACATTTTTTTCCTTCAATGCCGCTCGATTTCTGTCCAATCGCGCAAGCAGATTACGTGCCTGGAGGCCCATCGGCAAAGGAGACGCGTCGGCAAACAGGGGAAACAATGCCCTCAAGTCGTCTTCTCTACCGGACAGGGGGACATGCTCCAGTACGGCGCGATAGTGTGGCGCCAGATCGGCTTCGGAAACGGGCCAGTCGCCGATATCCCCCTGCCGGTATGGAAGCATCGAGGCTCCCCAGACATTGCTGAGTCCGCCGAAAGCCAACGAACGTCGAGTGTATACGTCCTCACATATGACTTCAGCGCCACCCCTGAGGCTTCTGTAAGGGAAGTCGGAGCCGTAAGCCAGTTTCAGTGGAATCCCTTTTGTATCGGCGCCAATTCCCTTACGCAAAAAAGCAGCTTCCGGCGCGGCGTTCCATGCAACGGAATCGACAGTCTGCAATTGAGCCAGGCGCTCGGATAATTCCGGCTCCCGATGAAGGCCGGTGTCAAGCATCTTTACCCGGTGTCCGGCCCGCAGCAACGCCCAGGCACAGGCAACACCGCTGGGGCCTGATCCGACGACGATTGTCTCAAGACTCATTCAGGCCGGTGTTTTCGACAGCATGATGATTTCGACGATGCGCCTCCCAGGCAGCGCCGTCGCTGTTGGCGCCATTCGATCCCGCTGCCGGGTGGCGCTCTGTCGTTGAATCACAGGTCATCGGATAATCCGTACATAAATGTTTTTTGCCACCGGCACCCAGCCGGCATCGTTGTCAAATGGAGGGCGCCACATTGAAACAATAGCGCGCGCGCCATTCGCCCGCAGCGCTTCTTCCAATGCCTGAACCTGCTGCCGCGGAAGTTTTCGAATTTCCTCCTGCGAAAGGCTCGGTGGAACGGCAAAGTCCTCCGTGAGCATCTGCATGCTCACTCTTGCACCGGCGAGGCGCGCGTAGTAAGCGAATGACGCAAAATCCACCGAGACCAATTCGTCGCCGGGACGGATGCCGAGGGCGGTGAGGCGTTTCGCCAATACCGTGTCACTTTCCGGCGGGTGCACCACGTTTCCAAGAATTCCCCGCGCCATATCCACGCCAAAGGCCAGCAGAAGGCCGGCTGCGACGGTGAGAGCCACCGCTGTGAATTTTTCGGCACTGGTGACGATCCACGCCGCAACAAAAAGCGCTGTCCAGCCCAGAACCATAAACGGAAATACGTATCGAAAGTCCAGCAACACGGCCGCGAACAAAATTCCGGCTGCGGCTGACCATAGAAAGATCCACAGAAACTCGCGTAAAACAGGTCCGGCAGTGCGCCATCGCAGGCCGGAGATAATCAGCGCGGCAACGCCCGCCCAAATCGGAAGCCATTTTTCGGCGAGTTGCAGGACGCTCATGCCGGAGAGCATGATCTTCGGAGCGCGCCCGAGGGCGCGCAGGAACTGTTGTATCTGCTGGTGAAGATTGAAATGCGATTTGACGCCATCGTACCACCAGGAGGGATCGTACCAGTAGGAATATGTCGTCACCGCCTGTCCAGGTCCATCAAACTTCAGAATCGGCGGACTGGACCAAATCTTCCTTGCCGGATGAACGAAAACGGCGGAGCCTGGCAAACGGCCTTCCCACAGAATGGAGCGAGGCATGTTATTCACATACCAGCCGTAGACCAGATTTCCGGCATCGCCATACGTCAGGCGACCCTTCGCATGGCTGAGAATGGCGATCAGAGGCGACACGCCGGCAATGAGTACCGCTGCCGCGATCGCCAGACGAACTCTGCTGCGAGTTCCGGGCCAGACAAACAGAATTCCGAGCAGCACAAATGAGAGAGGCAACAACACGACCTTCACGGCATAGCTGAACGCGAATACCACGCCGAGCCAGATGTAGTGGACGAGCCGCGCATCCGGCAGGCTTACCCGTACGCACAGCGCGGCAACAAGATAGACCGCCGCTTCCGCCAATATGTTCGGACCAGCCAACCAAAGCGATATATCCAGATTGCTCACGAACAGCAGCGAGTAGCTGAAAACGAGGATCGCGTGGAAACCTGCCCGGTTCCCGAGTACGCGTGGGTGTTTCAGTTCGATCCATCGCATCAGGTTCCAGAGAAGGTATGTGAAGCAAAGATAGGCAAACGCGCAAATGGACCAGTCGATCGAACGCACCATAACGAGCTCGGAAGCCCGGGCCGGGTGCGCCAGCTTCATGCCGAGCGCAAGAAGAGCGGGATAGAAAGGGCTCCAATAGGCGTTCGATAACAGATATATAGGGCCGAGGCGGAGGGAATTCTCGGCAAGCTCCAGGTAGGATAGTCCGTCATTCGAGATCATCTGGCGCGTGTTCCACGCCACCGGCACTGTAAAAAGTGCGCATAGGGCAGCCGCCAACAGCATGGCGCGAATTCGCGAGAACGATCCGCGATCAAGCTGCTCGCCGGGATGTGGGGGGCTGTCAGATAGTTGTTGCATAACAGTGCGGCCGCGATATTGAGACTAGCATCGCGCGGAGTGGGTTGAGGTGCTGATCGCCCCGAAGGAGTCCTGCGCTCCTGAGGCTTCCATTTGGCGAATTAAATTGTACTGAGGCAGAATCGGAAGTCAGTATCTGCGAATGCGCAGACCGAGAACGCTCATGAAAAAGCTTGAAAGAATAGTCTGGCAGCCCAGCATCAGCGTGAACGCTGCCGGAATCACCAGGCGTAACATCTGTTCGGCATGCAGCGGTCCGTACGATGATGCTCGCCAGTAGGAAAAAGCGAACAACGTTCCGCCTGCGCCGAGCAAAAGCAGCACGAGGCCAACGATCAGGCCGGACTCCAGGGTGATGCAGCGAAATAACTTGTTGAGTAAGGGATCGTCCGGCAACAGTCCCTCGGCGATGGCAAACGTTTTGGTGAATATGCTGAAGATAACGGCCTGGTAGCCAATGAGGATGATCATGGCTGAGTACAACATGGTGTGGACGCCGAGATGAACACCGAAAATTGCAAGGTCGCCTTTCCAGAGTGAGAGGACGCCGGCGGTTCCCAGCAACATCAGCAACAGGCCGGGAATCAGAAATAGCCATCGCGGGCTGAACAGCAGCATGAATCTGAGATGCCGCCAACCGTCCTGCCAGGGTCGTAAATGAGGTGGTCGGGATCTTCCGTCGGGGTCGAGCGTTGTGGGCACCTCGGCAATTCGCATGCCGAGAAGAGTCGCCCGGATCACCATTTCCGAAGCGAATTCCATGCCGGTGGTGCGGAGCTTCATGCGCTCGAATGCTTCGGCCGAGAAGCCCCGCAATCCGCAGTGAAAGTCGCTCGCCGGACAACGAAAGAAGAGGCGTCCGACAGCGCTGAGGATAGGATTGCCGATATAGCGGTTCTTCCAGGGCATCGCGCCCGCACGGATACCGCCCAGAAACCGGTTGCCCATCACGAGGTCGTAACCCTCGCGAAGCTTGTCGACAAACGGTTGGAGCGCGCTGAAATCGTAGCTGTCGTCGGCGTCGCCCATGATAATGTACCGTCCGCGAGCCTTCTGCGATGCACCGGCAACCGCCGCGCCGTATCCCCGAATCGGCACATTGACGACGCGCGCGCCGTTCTTCTCCGCCAAAGCCTGCGATCCGTCGGTGGAACCGTTGTCTCCGATCAATATTTCGCCGGACACCCCGTGTTTCTCCAGAAAACGGCTGGCTTTTTGAACACAGACTTCGATGGTCTCCGCCTCATTCAGGCAAGGCATCACGATCGACAATTCCGTAACCTCGTTGCGCACCTGCCGCGGTGTCGGAAGACCTGAAATTGTGGAGGACATATCGGTCATCGGACCGGAAGGGTTCCTGCGCAGCTCTTTCCGGACAGAATTTTCATGCTGTGCTCAGCGCTGGCAACCCAGGGAAAGGAGTATCGGGGTCCGGTGAGAGCAACTCGTGCAGTAGAGTGATCCCGGATCGCCGGTATTCGAGAATCGCCGGTGAAGTCTTTGCAATTCGCCTGAGCTGGTTTTTCAGCCGAAGCAGCTTTCCGGATGCCACCCAGAACTGTCAACGAAGGGCCGGGGCGGCATTCGCCGGACCAGCATCGGATTCGAGGGCAGTTTCCGGCTTCTCCGAAGTTGATGCAGCGCCTGATCCTGAGATTCAAATATTGGCGGCTCCTGCCCGTTTATGAAGTCGCAACCGTAGCACGGAATGTCCGCACTCCTGCGGCTGATCCCTGCTCTATTCATCAGTACGGGTCTGTGTACCGCCGTCCGACTCGAGCGTGATGCTTTATCGGCTGCCTGCTCTGGCCGCCAACTGTGGTTCGCGTGTCTCCGCAGGCGAACGCATCGAAGTGACGGCGGCACGCTCGGACTTCGAAGGCATAGATGCCGCAATACGGGATGAGCGTCCGATACCGGTATATTCAAACCCGGCTTGCACCGCTTTTTCAGGGCTGAAGAGATTGCGGCCGTCGATCAACACGGTACGCCGCATCCTGGAGGCAAGTTGCATCAGATCGAGTTCGGCAAACACCGGCCACTCCGTCACCAACACAACCGCATCGGCGCCGGTTGCAGCGGCAAGAGCGTCATCGCAATAAGTGAGCGATAGTTGGGGATTCTGGGTTTGGCAGGTTTCCATGGCTATTGGATCAAAAACGCGGACACGCGCTCCCATGCGGAGCAGTCTCTCGGCGATTTGAATGCTCGGCGCATCGCGCATATCGTCGGTGTCCGGCTTGAACGCAAGACCCAGCAGGGTGATGGTGCGGCCCTTCAGAATGAACAGCTTTTCCTGCAGCTTTTGAATCACAACGTCGCGCTGCAGTTTGTTCACAGCGATCGAAGCTGCCAGAATACGCGCGTCATAGCCATATTCCGAAGCAGTATGCAGGAGCGAGTGCACATCCTTGCCAAAGCAGCTCCCACCCCACCCGATTCCGGCGTTGAGAAAACCTCTTCCGATCCGGGAGTCGAGACCGATGCCATTCATGACTTCGACCACATCCGCTCCCACGCGTTCGCAGATATTGGCCATTTCGTTGGCAAAGCCGATTTTGAGTGCGAGGAAGGCGTTGGCTGAATACTTGATCATCTCCGCGCTTTGCAGGGTCGTGCTGACGATCGGCACTTCCGTCATACCGGCGGGACGAGGGGCGAAGGACGGATGGGCAAAGCGCTGTTCGGTCAGCGGCTGATAAAGCTTCCGGAGGGTGGAAAGCGCACGGCCGCTGGAAGAGCCCAGCACAATGCGTCCGGGATATAAAGAGTCGTGGATTGCGGAGCCTTCGCGCAGAAACTCCGGATTGCTCGCGACGGCGAAAGTGAAGCCGGCGGCGGCGCCTTCGGGGTTCGCCTGTGTCACGCCTTCGCGCACCAGGGTTTCCACCAGGTTTCCGCAACCGACAGGCACAGTCGACTTGTTTACGACTACGTAGAAACGCCCAGGTTCCATCGCGGCGCCAACAGTGCGCGCGGCCGACTCCAGATATGCAAGGTTCGTTTCTCCGGAAGGAAGCGAAGGGGTTCCGACGGCGATGAAAATGACGTCACTGTCCTTAACGGCTTTGGCGACATCCGTATCGAAGGAGATTTCGCCCCGCTCCCGCGCCAGCAAAAGCAATTCCTCGAGACCGGGCTCATAGATCGGCGACTGGCCTTCCTGAAGCTTCCTGATCCTCGTCTCGTTGACATCGACGCACGTCACGCGATGTCCGAGAAACGCCAGACACGCTCCTGTAACCGCTCCGACGTAGCCGACCCCTATGACTGTTACGTTCATCATCCTTCTTTTCCTCCTACCCTGTCCCGGGTTCGATTTTTCAGTCCTGTCGTGTTCGCAGCTAAAACAATGTGTAAATAAAAGGCGCGATGGCTGTGCTTTCCGCAAGTACCAGCAAAGCTCCGAAAAGAAGCATCATGATCAGCAGCGGCAGAAGCCAAAACCGCTTGCGTACCCTCAGGAATTTCCAGAATTCGCTCAGAAACGACATCGCATCCTCTGTAACCGCCGGTCAAAAGACCGTGGAAACATTCAGTTTACGTCAGGATAAAGAGATTAACAGTGGTTGAAGTACTATAGCTGGTACTGAGGAAAACACTCAGTCCGGCGTAAACATATGCTGGTACTGCTGTTTCATCTCAGGTCTCTGGTCTTCTTTGCGCAGGAAACAGTTACCGACGGCCAAAGCTTCGATTTCGGTACCCATGAAACAGCGGAAGGCATCCTCGGGAGTGCCCACGATCGGCTCCCCCCGCACGTTGAAGCTGGTATTGACGATGACCGGACAGCCCGTTTTCCGCTTAAATTGCGAAATCAGGGCGTGATAGCGGGGATTGGTCTCGCGGTGGACAGTCTGCACACGCGCGGAGTAGTCGACATGCGTTACCGCCGGGATGTCGCTGCGCGGCACGTTCAGCTTTTCAATGCCAAACAGCGCCTGTTGCTCAGGTGTCATCGCTTTCCGGCGGCTTTCCACAACGTCAGCCACCAGCAGCATGTAGGGGCTGTCGGAATCCAGGTCAAACCATTCTGAGACATCTTCCCGCAGCACTGAGGGAGCGAAAGGCCGGAACGATTCGCGATATTTCACCTTCAGATTGAGGACGGACTGCATGGCGGGCGACCGGGCGTCGCCCAGAATCGACCTGCCCCCCAGCGCACGAGGGCCGAACTCCATTCTTCCCTGAAACCAGCCCAGCGCTTTGCCGGCTTCGAGAGCTTCCGTTGATTGGACGATCAGTTCGTTTTCATCGAGAACGCTGAAGACCGCCCCCGCCCCCATGAGCCGACGTTCGATATCTTTCTGGGGGAACGCCGGTCCCAGATACGATCCTTTCATGCGGTCGCCGCAGCCGTTCGCCTGTCTCGGTTGGCCCTTATACATATGGCAGGCAGCCAGGGCGGCGCCCAGCGCGCCTCCGGCATCGCCCGCTGCCGGCTGAATCCAGATATGATCGAAGCTTTTCTCGCGCAGAATTTTGCCGTTCGCCACGCAATTGAGGGCCACGCCGCCAGCCAGGCATAAATTGCGGATGCCCGTTTCACGCGCCAGCGAGCGAGTCAGGCGGAGTACCACCTCCTCGAGGACTGACTGGATCGACGCGGCAAGATCCATGTGCTTCTGCGTCAGCAGTTCCTCAGGTTTACGCGGACGACCGCCGAAGAGCGCATCGAATCGGCCATTCGTCATCGTGAGCCCTGTGCAGTAGTCGAAATACTCAAGATTCAACCGGAAAGATCCATCCGGCTTGAGATCAATCAGATTTTCGAAGATCCTGCTTGTATATTGCGGCTTGCCATAGGGAGCGAGACCCATCAGTTTGTATTCGCCCGAGTTCACTCTAAATCCGGTGTAGTAGGTGAACGCGGAGTAGAGCAGGCCCAGGGAATGCGGGAAATGAATTTCCCGCGTCATCTCAAGGTGATTGCCGCGGCCCACCGCAACGGAGGTTGTAGCCCATTCGCCCACGCCGTCCATGGTGAGAATCAGGGCTTCCTCAAACGGAGACGGGAAAAAGGCGCTGGCTGCGTGGCTGAGATGGTGTTCCGTAAAGAGCAGCTTGTCGCGGCCGTTTTTCGATTTGGCGAAGGACTTCAGCTCGTCGTTGAGCAGTTTCTTTTGAAACAGCTTTTCGCGAATCCACAGAGGTACGGCCATCTGGAACGACCGCAGGCCGCGCGGAGCGAACGCGAGGTAGGTTTCCAGCAGGCGCTCGAACTTTACGAACGGTTTGTCATAGAAGACCACGTAGTCGACGTCGTCAAGCGTGACCTGATCCTCGGACAGGCAATACTCGACCGCCCGAACCGGGAACGACGAATCATGTTTCCTGCGAGTGAACCGCTCTTCCTGAGCGGCCGCGATGATTTCGCCGTCGCGCACAAGTGCTGCCGCGCTGTCGTGGTAGTAGGCGGAGACGCCGAGGATTCGCATGTAAGGTTTCCGGCCGGAATGGCCAAAAGGAGACTGACGGAGCGGTTTAGAACTGATTTGCCATATCCTCGGGCGGAGGACCTGGCGGTCGTCGTTCCTGCCAGTAGCTCTTCATCCGCGGATCGAAGCGCAGCCGCAACGGATCCTTACCCAGCAACCTGGCAATGAGGCCCGCGGGAGTAAATATGAGGTAAAAGAGCAACCCTGTGACGATCGGCGTGGTGATGCGGCCAAGCAGACGACCCAACTGCATCCAGATACGATTCAGCTGCGTGAGAACAGCAGGAACCAGAATGCTGATCAGAAGGAAGGCCACCCCGATTGCCAATGCCCAAACGCGTACCGGTTGGTGCTTACGCAACGGCGCGATTGCCACGAGGACAAAGAAAGCTGAAAAAACGAACCCAAAACCGCGGTTCGACGGACCGTGAACCGCGTGTTGACGCGAGAGATTTTCGTGCGCTGCCATTGAGTTGGAGATTGAAGCCGGAGGAAGGGGCTGGAGGAACAAAATACCCGGAGCCGAAGCTCCGGGTAGCGGAAGGAACCAGAAGTGAAGAGTTTTTACTAAACAGTGCGCTTGCGGCGATATGCGGCAAACCCCAGACCAACAAAGCCCAATCCGCTCAACATCATAAACGTCGGCTCCGGGGTAATAGTAGCCGTCTCAGTCGTCTGGCCGAAGGAAGGCGAAAGTCCGGAATTCGGTATCGTCCAAACCGAGTTACTCGGATCGAGGAAGTTCAGCGTGTAGGTAATGTTACCACCCAAAGTAAGACTTGTTTGGTCCGGAGCGAAACTGACGGTTGTGTTGGAGCCACTAGCGTCGATTCTTCCCGAGAAGGAACCTAATAACGAACCGCTGTTCGGACTGCCCGCAGGAACCGTTTGATCGATGTCCAACGTAAACCCCAAGCCGCTTGTGTTGACGCCCGGAGAACTATGGGCGCTGGTGTTGAAAGTAATGATATTGACTTGGTCGGAGTCGGGATTGCTCGGCAGAATACCGTTGCCCGGACCGTATGTGAATCCGGTTGCCGTCATAGTCAAAGTATTACCGCTATTACTAATAGTAACCGTAGAGCCACCGTTTGAAGTGCTGCAACCGATTGCGGCACCGCAGTCAAATACACCCGTTGTAGTGAAGTCTACGGCATCACCAAAAACCGGAAGGGTGCAAGCGGCAAAAAAAACGACCGCCTTCGCTGCAAATCTAAAACCGATCATTTAAAATCCTCCACTTATATCCGCTGGCGGATATACAAAAAGTTTGATTCTTCACAGCGTACGCCGACCCGCGATAGATTTCAAGGGGTCCATTTCAAAATGAGACATCTGGTACCAATTTAGTACTATATTACTCATGGTATAACAGTTCCGGTAGTACCATTGTTTCAAGATAGGCCCGCAAGCAAAGCCCGAATCTTTGCCTCATCGGCTTTGCCTGGCCCGCTGGCGAGGGCGGCTTGGCATTCGCGCTTAGCCCCTGATTTGTCACCCTTCTGAAGCAGAGCCATTGCCAAGTGATATCGGAATACCGGCTCTTTCGGGTTCTTCCGGGTTACATTGGACAGAATCTGGATCGCGCTGTCCGGGAGGTTCTTTTTCAGGTAGATAAATGCCACTGTATCGGCGAGGGTCGTGTTGTCGGGTTGCTGGCGTGAGGCCTCTTGGGCAAGGCGGAGCGCATCATTGAGATTTCCACCCTTCTCCGCCATCAGGTAGGCAAGATTGTTTTTCACCAGCGCGTTTTGCGGTTGGAGCGCGAGCGCCGCTTTGTAAGCCTGCTCCGCGTCCGCATCTTTCCCTACCTTGTTCAGGGCAAGGCCAAGCATGGCATTCGATTGTGCGTCCTTTGGATTCAGGTTCTTCGCCGTTTGAATCTCGGAAACGGCCTGCTGGGTGTCGCCTTTCTGAAGATATGCGTCGCCCAACCTTAAATGGTCGAAAGCAGAATTTGGTTTTGAAGTCACGAGGCGGGAATACTGCTGGACCGCCACATCCAGTTTGTGGCCGCGCAGCGCCGTATCGCCGAGCAGAGCATCCAACTGCGCTACCGGAGCTCCCGGTTTCTGTTTTTCCTGATTTAACAACTGGATCGCCGCATCGTAGTGTTCCTGGGCGACCATAGAGTCCAACAGACCCCGCAGTGGCCGTAAATCCTGACGATTGGTCTCGTGCAGAGTCCGATATATCTCCTCGGCGTCCGAATATCGCTTCTGAGCCATTCGAAGAGCCCCCAGCTGTAATTTGGGTTCGATAGCATTGGGAAATTCCTGCGTCAACTGGCGGACGGCCGCAGATGCTTCGTCAAAATTACCCATTCCTGTGAGCGCAGCCGCCCGAAGGAGACGTGCAGCCGGATTCCCCCGTGTTTCATCCACAAGTTGATCGCTGAATTCGCGGGCTTGTGCATACTCGCCACGGCGCATCGAAACATCCGCTGCCAGCACCCGCGCCTGCATCAGTTGCGGGTTCTGTTTTAGGCCTTGCCGAAATTCAGTGAGCGCAGCTTCTGTATTGCCTTTCGCCAGCCAGGCTCGGCCCAAATTGTAATGAATCATGGCATCTTTGGGCTGTTCCTGCGCGAGCTGCGTCAGATCTATGAACGCCGCCTGAGCATCGTCGGGCGCTCCGCTGTTGAGCTGGATGGTGGCCCGCAGAGAGCGGGCGGGAATGTTTGTCGGATCGGTTTTCAGAATATCCTGAAGCACCGGAATTGCTTCCGCGGATTTTCCCATCGTCGCGAGGAGGTTGGCGCTTCGCATCTGATATGTCGCCTTCGACTTCCCACCTTGAGCTGCTCCCGCCTGAAAAACCCGAAGCGCCTCGTCCGGGAGTTTGTTGGCGCTATAGAAATCTCCAATGGCGATACGTCCATCGGGGAAGTCGATGGAATCATCCAATACCTGTTTCAGCACTCCCGACAGTTCTCCGTCGTTTTTGGTGTCGAGGTAGAACTGTGCAAGCTGCATCCGAGGCTGCAGTTCGTGCGGACTGGCGGCAATTTTGCTTTTGATAATCCGCTCCGCATCCGCGTCTCTATGGTTCGTGTGATAGTAGCCGTAGAGGACATCGTACACGGGGGCAAAATCTTTATTGCGGGCCAGGAATGCCATGCCGATTTTTTCGGCCTCGGGTCCCTGTCCGGTCTGAATCAGGCATTCCATCAGCGCTTGTGTAACGTCTCCTTGTCCGGGCTTGATGGAATCGGCCTTCTTCAACAGTTCGACGGCCTCCGCGAAATGGCGGTCTATGAACGCAAGGTAACCCTTCAGGCGAATTCCGTCGAAGGAATTCGGGTTGCGCTTGAAAAGAATGGCGGCCGTCGTGGAGAGGCGTTCATACAACTCCGGCGGGTGGGTCGGAGTCGATACGTAAAGAGCCATGGTGGCCTCGGCCAGGCTGACAGCTACATCTTCACGCGACGGAAGCAGTTCGGCAGCGCGGTTCAGGGCCTGCAAGGACTCATTAAGATGAGACTCCTTCAGCCTTGCAGTGCCCAGTCCATACCATGCCTCGCCGTAATCGGCCTTGGCTTGTATCGCTTTTAAGTAGTCGATTTCAGCCTCGGCATACTTCCCAGACGTGGCATCCTTCCGGCCTTTTTCCAAATACGCCTCCGGGCTTTTGGAGCATCCGACGGTCAAGAGGGAAAAGACTATGATCGAATATGTAAACGCGCAAGGGAAATGCATATCAAAATGTTTCGGTCGCTCATGCCGGCTGATTCGAATCGCCGGCTCTGCCGCACAACAGGGCCGCTTCTAAGGTAAAGAAACCATCAGGGACGATGATGTGCCCTGAGCGTTCGTGGCACTAATCGTAACACCAGTGACCGCGGCCGTCAGATTTACTGTCGAAGTAGCAGTGCCCGTCGAACCCGGGCCGGTAAACGTGAATGGAATTGTCGCTACAAACTGTCCTCCGAACGTCTGCGCCGCCGCACTTTGAAACCACGCCGAGGCAACGCTGCTCACCGGTACGTTTACGTCTGCGCCCGTCACGTTGTAATTGGCGGCCGTTGTGAAACTGAAGCTGAGCTGAGTCAGCGTCTGGGAATTCGACACTCCCGTGATCGCCAGAGTGAGTCCGGCGGCAGTCTGAGCTGTCACCTGTGCGCCGATCAGAACCGGTGCAGTCGGTGGTATGACCAGCTGCAGGTTCTGCGATGCAGCCGGCGTCAAGGGCACATTGGAAGCAGTGGTAAATGTCGGAGTCAATACGATGGCGCCCGAGGTCGAACCTGTTTGGAGTCTGATGGAGGTGCTCCCGGTCGGAAAAACCGCCGCCGTCGTGTTTGCGGGGATAGTAAAGGTAACCGTTTTTCCGCCTGTTGAAAACTGAATGGCCGGATCGGCAGTGAATCCATCGGGGAGTACCGTCATCGTCAAAGTCCCGTTCACGTCCAGGGGATAGGGGGCGGCGATGTTCAAAGTGATTAAGGGTTGCTGCAGTGGGCCCAGAGTACCTGTCGGCCCGGTCAGGGAGTAGCTTGGAAACGTCGGAGGAGTTCCCCCTGCTCCGGTCAAAATGAATGTCGTTCCGTCCAGGTGAAGCGTGCCTGAAAGGCTGGCGACTGATGTGGGCGTGAAAGTGATTCCGAAGGTCAGCGATTGGTTTACCGCAATGGTGATTGGAAGCGGCGGAAGACCGGTGATCGCAAACGGTGAATTCGCTTCGCCGATAAAAATCCCCGAAATGACACCGGAAGCGGTACCAGTGTTGGTGATGGTAAAGGTGGTCGAGGAACTCTGACCGAGCTGCGCGGTTGCGAAAAAGACGTTGCCGTTGGGTGAAACAGGGTTAGGCGTCGTGCCGGTCGTGTAGGAATACTGGTAGTTCGGACCCAATCCTTTCGCGGTAATCGTAACCGTATCTGTTCCAACCAGTAAACCCGCGGTGAAAGTGCCGGCCTGCGGAGGAGTGAACGTCAGCGTGAGATTTATCGATGCGCCGGGAAGAATTGTCTGCGGAAGAGGCGGAGCACTGGCGATCAGAAATCCGCCGCCGCCGCTTATGGAGATCGTATTGACAGTGTCGGCCGCATTGCCATTATTGGTCGCAACCACTGAAACAGTGGCTGTTGTGCCGACTCGTGTATCAGGCAACGACACCTGATTTTGATTTACAGTCAGGGTCTGCGTTCCCTCGGTGAACTGAAAGTTGAGTTGCGAGGCGACTCCGGTACCGACCAGGTTGATGGTCACATTTGTCCCGCCGAGGGACATCTGGATGGTCCCGCTGTCTGACTCGATGGCCGTAGGCGTATAGACAAGCGTGATCTGGAGTGCCTGCCCGGCGCCAATGGTGACGGGAAGAAGAGGCAGGGATTTCGTCTGGAATGCGGTTCCGGGTAATGAGAAGGAGTTCAGGACTCCCGCCGCGCTGCCCATATTTGCAATCGTCAATAACGCCGTGGCAGTGCTTCCGACGACGGTGGCTGGAAATGTCAGCGTGCCGCCATTGCTTAACGACACCGCATTACCTTGCGGCTGAATGGCATATCCAAGGATAAAATTGGGAGACGTTCCAATCAAATTCAGCGAGATAGTGCCGGTCGTAGCGCCACTCGTATAAGAAAGGGAGAAACTGCTTTGAGCCTGTGCCCCCGATGATGGCGTGAAGGAAACCACGTAGGATGCGGATTGTCCGGAGGTCAGATTCGCGGCTGGCGCTGACACGAGAGCGAAGGTCGATGAACCGAGAAGCTGGGGGACATTTACCGCCGCCGTTCCGGCTCCGAGATACGTGACGATAAACGTCGCTTGCGTGGATTGACCCGTGCCGTTTGCTACGACGTTGACAGTAGCGCCATTTGCGACAACCTGAGTGGTGGACCCACTCTGGGCTTCAATCTGGAATGGAGTCTGCGCGGACGCGCTTGCGGCAATTCCGAAGGCGACGCTCCCCATCAGGAGAGCCGAGAGGAAAAATCTAGAATGACGCATCGGCCGCCGTATTTCCCGCAGGTACGAACCAGGTCTGCCCTGTCTTCCCATCCAGCAACCAGAGCGGCATGCTGCCCGTCCGTGAGTAGTTCAACAAAAGTATTCCACCCGGCATCGACTGAAACGAACGGGGTGCAACCTCAAGATTGCTGCATGATGGCATATTTCCGACCGAAAGATCGTAGCCGCACAGGGTTTCACCACCTATTGCATACAGCGTGAAACCGTCGGCTGAAACCGCCAGATCCTGAATGGCGGTTGAAGCAGGCCGCGGCATCCGCGGATTCCGGCTTCCTGTGTCGGGAACCGAAGCTCCCGCGGCAAAGGGGCTCGTATCAATGGCGCCTTCTATTGACCCGGACGACAGATCGAGAATAGCGATCTGATGTCTTGCGCCATTGACGACAAACAGAGATGTACTGTCGGCCGAAAACGCGACCGCCCCAGGATCGGTTAAGTAGCCAATCGGAGCAGGGGCGCCATCATGATCGGAAAGAAAGACGGAAGCCCTTCCCAATGCCGGGCCCGACAGGGCAACGTAACGACCGTCATGGCTCAGATTCCACCCGGACAGAACGCCGGACAAGACCGTCAGGTCAAGGGGAGTGTGAACAATCGGGGTGGAATCGAGCGCCGTAATGCGCTGTAGTTGTCCGGTGGTCGGCGACCATGTTACGGCTGTGGTCGAATCGGCGCTCCACACGATCCGTGAGATTGGACCGGAAGCCTCACCGACGGAAGTGGAGGTATCTGGTTGCGAGAGATCCGGAATCAGGTTTATGGAGAGCCCGCTTAGGCCCAGCCCCCACTTGCCGTTCGGCGCTACGGACACAGAGTCCCATTGCTGCTCCACGCCGGATCGGGCGCCCAGCCAGGAAGCGCCGGGCAGGCCTAAAAGCGGCCGGATCGACTGTTGAACGTTGTCGAACACGTAGCCGCTTGCGGGTCCGCTGAAGGTCTGCTGGCCGCTGAGGGAAAAGACTGAAGCGGTGAGGATCAACAGAATGTAGAAAGTCTTCATTAAGATCGTTTTCTGCGTCGGCGTTATTGACCGATCGTGACTGCTCCCGGGGTAATCGCTACCTGCTGCTTCGAAGAACCGCCACTAAGGGTCAGGGCCAGAACAATTCCGCCGGCAACAGCGGCCCCGACGCCGATCAACACCCACTTGCTGCGCCAAAGCGGTTTTTTTTGAGTAATCACAAGCCGCGAGAGATTGTTGAGGGAGTTGGTCTGCGAAACGGTCGTCTCGCCGGTACGATTCTCATAGGAGGCCGTCACATGAATGTCGAAGCGGCCTTGTTGATCGTTGGGAACAAAGCCACTGGCCGCCGCCTGCCCCTGCGCATTGGTCCCGACCTTTAACGTCGGCGAATTCCCCGGGAAAGAGCCACCGGGACCCGAAGGGGGGAGCCGGAAGACGACTATGGCGCCTTCCACCGGCTGGTCATTTTCGTCTCGCACCTCGACAATTGGTTGTATGCCGATGTGGCGGGATATGTTGTTAATGGACTTATTTCCCTCCAACACCAGAACTTTGAGACTTTGCACCGTTGGCAGCGGAGCAATCGGCGCCTGCGGCTGAGCCGGGGCTTGAGCAGGCGTCTGTGACGCAGGAGCTTGTGGTGCCGGAACCTGAGCCTCCGCCAAGACAGCCACAAGAAACAACTGCATGACCAGTAATGTTGCGACAGATCTCTTAAATAGCAATGGCTTCGATCCTTTGGGGATTATAGCGTCCCGGCGGTTCCTTCAATACTTGCCTGATCGCAGCCATTACTTGATCTGTCGCCGGATCAGCGGGTAGACGTCGCGGGCAAACTGAAAAGCGAGGGAGCGTGCTCCGTCAACCCGATCGCCTACAACGGGCGCGATGATGCGCACCAGTGAGGTGTCGGTTCTTCCATGCAGGACCATATCGGGTATTGCGTAGAACTGCGCTAAAACCTCGCTTGACAGAACTCGCTCGCCCTGGTGGTACCAATAAACGACCAACTGACGCTCGCCGGCCTTTTCCACAATGTATTCATTGGCAGGTAAAGGGCTTCCAATGCCCGTATCGATCGAGACAACCCGGGTCGAAACCGTCTTCCATCCAGCTCCCGGCAGACACCACTCCGGCGAATGGGGTGCTCTCCCGTTGCGCCGTGAGTTAAAGTATCCGACGAATAAGTTAAGCGTCTGATTCTTCCCGGAGATATAATCCCGGTTCAGATAATCGTCCGGCTTCAGCGTCGCCAGGGCTTCGGCGTCTACGGGTTCGTCCGCGGTAGCTCGCCAATCCTGAACTTGTGCCGGGAATCGGCTCCACGGACCGATATCCGGTATGTACTCTTTGGCTGAGATTGTGTAATAGACTCCGGCCTGCAGGAGCAGTAAGCCGATAACCAACAGCGCCCGGTAGTTCTTCATGCTCTGGCCTCCCCACGCCATATCCGCTCGATGTGGTTAAACATGGAATGCAGAATGACTATGCAGATAAACGCAACGACGAACACAATCCAGCCGGTCGACTCATGGAAAAGGCCCTCCATCCATTCCGCCCGGTAGGAACCGGCGACCGCGCTGGCAACGATCCGCGCGGCGTTGGCGAAGACCGCCACCGGAATTACGAGGAGCGCCATAACGGGGCGCATCCACCGGCGCCCGTCCAGCAGGCACACATAAGCCTGGCCGAGGAACGTCAGGGCAAGCAAAGACCGGAGACCGCTGCAGGCCTCGGCGACGTCCAGGGTTGCGTTGGGCAGGCGCAGGATGTTTCCTTCCCGGAGCACTGAGTAGCCAATCAGGTCCAGACCTTTTTCCGCAGTCTGGCTGGCGACAAGCTGCAGAGGGAACGTAATATGTTCCAAAATGAACCCGGGCATCGGAATCATCAGGAGCACCAGCAGCAACGGGTAGATCAATGCGCGGACTGTCCCAAAACCGCGGAGAAACAGAATTGCGCCTACGAGAGAAAGAACCATGGCAATGCGCGTTGCGAACGCAAAGGTATTAAGGCCGGGCGGGCCCATACAGAGCAGAGCTGCCGCAATAATCATCAGTACAACCCCGAAATTACTCGGATTGGGGATGATCCTGCGCAACCGACCGCGTTCCTGCCAGATCACATAACCGGTCAGAAAAGGGACAAAGAATCCGTAGCTCACGTTGGGATCCGAAGACCACTCGACGCACAGCCGGTAGAGGACGACCGCATAGCAAAGGGCGAGCGAAGCCGCTACGCCGATTGCGGGCCAGGGAATCCGCGCCTTGGGAAAAGGCGGCGATTTCTCGATATCCCCAATACCGGAAGCCATCCGTTCAACGAGCAGACCTGCAGCGAACCTTTCCGATACCTGGACTTCCGCGGGATCTCGGGAAGCCGGCGCCTCGGAGCGCGAAAGAATATGGCGGGCGATATCTTCCGGCTGATTCGGATCGGCTCGGTAAAACCATTGGGCGTTCGCCGGAACCAGGTCCGGAATGTGTCCTTCGGGCGGACCTATATAAAGGACCGGAAGCGCCAACGCGAGAACATTGTAGATCTTGCAGGGATGAATGATCCCGACGAAGGGAGCGCCGTGAACCACTACGTGCAGATCCGCCGCTGAAAGAGAGCCGGAGATTGTCTCGATGGGTTGATACGGCAGGCACTTGATGCTGGAAAGACCGTGCTCTTCTGCGAAGGCTTTCACCTTCGGATGTTCGCTGCCACCACCGATAAAGCAGAAAACGATTTCCGGATGGGATGTAAGAGAACGCGCGGCTTCGAGAAGTGGCCGTAACGGATGGCAGGGGCTGTGATTCCCCGAATACATAACGACGAATTTGTTCGTAAGACCATGCTTCGCGCGAAAGGCATCCCGCTCAGCCTGATCGAAGCGGATCGCGACATCATGCGACCACGGCGGAATAATTTGTACAGACTCGGGCCGGGCTCCCCTTTGAAGCACGCGCTCCCGCATGAACCTGTCAAGCGCTACGACTTGTGCGGAATTGCGAAGGGTATATTTCAGCATCCAGCGAAAGGTTCCGGCTGCTATCGAATTTTCCTTCAGCCACTCTGCCGCAATTGCCTCGTCCGGATTCAGATCCATCACCCAATAGACCAATCTGCCGCCTTTCCAGCGCACGAAGAGCGCCGCAAAGAAGCCGATCATGGGTGGAGTTGTCAGCGCGACAACAACGTCATATGCCGGAAGACGGATCAGGCGCCAAGCCAGGAAAGCCAGAAAAATTGCGAAATCGACTGCCCGGCGCCATTTGGTTTTTTTGCCCAGATTCCCCGTGGTGATGCGACTGATCCGCACGCCTTTCCACGTCTCTTCGGCCGGGAAGCTTTTCGACGGGTCGTCATACGCGTGATCGCTGGAGATCGCGTGTACTTCATGGCCTTCCGCGGCGAGGTGAACCGCAAGGTCGGCGGCATGCTGCCCCGACGATGCCACGTCGGGGTAGAAAACCTGATTCAGAAAGAGAATTTTCAAGCTTCAGCCTCCGATTTCCGTCGCCATTGAGTGTCGATGCGCACCCTGGTCCTGGTTCTCTGTTTTGAGAAGAAGACAAGGCCCCAAAACGAGCACGTCCATCCGCGTTCGCAAAAAACAATCGAGCGCCTGATGGGGAGTGTCGACGATGGGCTCGTTTTCGTTGAACGAAGTATTCAATAAAACCGGCACCCCGGTAATTTTGTTGAATTCGCTGATGAGATTCCAGTAGAGCGGATTTACATCCTTTTCCACGGTTTGCAGCCTGCCGGTTCCGTCGTAATGTGTAACGGCGGCGATCCGGTCACGCTGGTGAGGCCTGATCTTGTAGGCCATTGTCATGAAGGGAGACGAATAGCTGTTTTCGAAATAGTCACCTACGGCCTCGGCCAGAATGGAGGGGCAGAACGGCCGGAAGGATTCACGCTTCTTGATCCGGCTGTTCAACACATCCTTCATTTCCTTACGTCTTGGGTCGGCGAGAATACTGCGATTTCCGAGCGCACGAGGACCGAACTCCATGCGGCCCTGGTACCAGCCCACGACTCGTCCGTCGGCCAACTCCTGGGCGGTGCGGGCCAGCAACCTGTCCTCATCGAGACGATGGTATTGCGCTCCGGAAGCCTCGAGAGCGCTGAGAATATCGTCGGTCGAGTATTCGGTTCCGCAATAAACATGACGCATCCGGAAGCTTCTCGGCTTATTCAGATGTTCGTGCCAGACGTAGAGTGCCGCTCCGATAGAGGTGCCGGCGTCGTTTGCCGCGGGCTGAACATAAACGTCGCGGAAGTTGGTGTTCTCGAACAGCATCCCGTTGGCAACACAGTTCAGTGCTACCCCGCCCGCCAGCGTTACGGCTTTCATGCCGGTTTTTTTCTGAACGTAATTCATCAAGGCGAAATAAATTTCCTCAAGCACGAGCTGAGCCGAAGCCGCGATATCCATGTGGTGCTGCGTAATCTCGGCGCGTGGCATCCGCGGCTCACCGAACTTTTCCGCGAAAGCTCCCGAGTATACGCTTCCGAGTACCGGCTCTCCTCCGGCCCAGGTCATTTCGACGCCTTCATCGTGATGACGGAAGTAACGCAGGTTGAGACGAATCTGATCGCCGTCGATTCTGACTACGTCCCTTACTTCGGCTGCATATCTCGGTTCGCCGTAGGTACTGAGCCCCATCATCTTGTATTCGTCGCCGTAGTGCGGAAAGCCCAGAAATTGCGTGAAGGCGGTGTAGAAAAGACCCAGCGAGTGCGGAAAGCGGACACTTCCCCTGACGTCTATGTGGTTACCCCGGCCGACACCCCACATCACGCTGCTGAAATCGCCGAATCCGTCGACTGAAACGACTGCAGCTTCTTCGAAAGGAGATGCGAAGAAAGCGCTCGCCATGTGGGCCCGATGGTGTTCCACAAAGTGGAAACGCGCCTTTGAAATCCCCGGCAAACCCGCGCGCTCCAACTCCGACTTGGTTTGCGTCAGAGAGATTCCGTTCGAGGCGCGTTGCGCAGCCTGATTCCAGAGCGAAGGACGAACGGCGGTGCGGGCGATCTTCGACAGCAGGTTGGCGCGTGGGTCGCGCGAGATCGCAATGTGAGCAATTCGCTGAACTCCGGTATAGGAGATACAAGCTGCCGCGGCCTGAACAGGCAGGCCCGCCCAGTGCTTGATCCTGTTGTATCTTTCCTCTTCGACCGCCATGGCGAGGCTGCCATCCACCAGCAGCGCCGCGGAGGAGTCTCCGTGGTAAGCATTCAAACCGAGAATCGAGATATCAGACACTTAGTTATTTACCGCCGCTTTCTTTGAGATCGACTTGGCCCCTGGGGCCACTATTTCGTCGAGTTTTGCGTCCACCATGACCCGGAACCAGTACGCATGGAGAAAATGAAAAAGAAATCCCTCTTTACCGTCCATCCATCCGCTCTGGCCGAAGTATCTGTACAGAAAGTAGAGCGTGGGGCGAACAAAAAGAGGCAATCGCCGCCACCAGGCTCTCAGCGCCAGCCCTCGCTGATCCGGGCTGCCCAGAAGAGCAGGCCGAATAGGCGCGTCGTGCTCGTAACGACGCTGGTGTTCCTCGTTCGCAATAAGGCCCGCATACCTCATATGCTTCTGAATCCAGAACGCGAGGTCGTTTTCCTTGCGGTTGTCTTCGACGATGTCGTGCCGCAGGATTACGGTTCGCCCTGGAACATAGAAATGGTGATCCACCAGATCTGTGCGATCGAAAATAACTTTCTCCAGGCGAAATATCTTGAGCAGGCGTTTGGGATAGTAGCCGCCATGACGAATCCAGCGGCCGTGAAAAATCTGTCTGCGTGTTACGTAGAATCCATTGAGATCCGGTGCAATCGAGCTCTCGAACGTCCCCCTCAGCTCTTCAGCCAGTTCCGGCGTGAGACTCTGATCGGCGTCAAGACCGAGGACCCATTCGCTTTCCAGAGGAAGATTGCTCAGCGCCCAGGACCACTGTTCATTGTGGGTGTGAAACGCATGATGGAAACAATGCGCGCGGTGCCGACGGGCAATATCCAACGTTTCATCGGTGCTTCCGGAATCGACAATAAACACCGGACATGGGAGCGAAGAGAGACTTTCGAGACATCGGGGAAGATTTTCTTCCTCATTCCAGGTCAACACGACAACAGCCAGATTCATTTCCGGGAGCCCGTTTCCTTCAGAGGATCTGGTTTCCGAATTCGGAATCGCGCAGGGCGGCCCAGGAAGGCGGCAGGTTGCGCGAAACCTCAATGTCGGAGAAGATCCTGCTCTTTCTGATGCCTTTGGCGCGTGCCCAGGCAGCCATACGCCCGATGCCTTCTTCGAGGCCGATCCGAGGAACTGCGCCCAGCAATTTTTTTGCCCGGTCATGACCGGCCCAGACCTGCCAGGACTCTTTGCGGGGCGGAAGGTGATGGATCGGCAGGCCTGATCCGAATGCCTTCAGCGCGAGGTTGGCCAGCGCGTTAACCGACCAGGGTTGATCCGCGCCGATATTGATTACCTGGTTGAGCGCGGCTGGAATATCCACGCTGCGGGCGATGTGCGGCGCAACATCTTCCACATGTGTAAACGCTCTGGTCTGCTCCCCATCGCCGAAGATCGTGAGCGGGCGATTTTCCAGAATCTGATTCATAAAGATGCCGAGGACGTTGCGGTACGGATCTCCCAGATTCTGGCGTTCGCCGTATACGTTGTGCGGCCGGAAGATGATGCAGGGCAAGCCAAACTGATCGAAGGCGGCCGCAAGATCGAGCTCGGAAGCATACTTGCTGATGCCGTAAGGATCCGCGGGACGGGGAACGAGATCCTCGGTCATGGGAACCTGATCTTCGCCGTAAACCGAAATTGACGAGGCGAAAACAAAACACCGGGTTCCGTAAGTAACGGCTTCGTTGATCAGATTCACGGTGCCAATGAGGTTGGTGTTGTAGTTGAAGCGGCGAATAAAATGCGACAGCCCCACAGCGGCATAAGCGGCGAGATGGTAGATGTAGTCGAACCGGTGCCGGCGAAACAGTTCCGACAAGAGGACGGAATCGGTAACCGAACCTACAATCAGTTCCGCGCCTGTGGGCACTTGATCCGCGAAGCCGCCGGATAAGTCGTCGAGGACGATAACCTTGTGGCCGAGCTTCAGACAGGAGTCGGCGACATGGCTTCCTATGAAGCCCGCCCCGCCGGTGATCAGCGAGCATGGCTTCGCGTTTCGATTCGTCATATTTGTAGAAAATGATCCCGGACGCTCATTCAGCCGGAGCGGACTGCGGTGCATCCATCAAAGGCGCGCCCATCAAAACGGATGCGTAGCTGTTCAGGAGTTTGTCGATAACGACGCCGGGAGCGAACTGGGTACGTGCCAATTTCATCGCGTTCTGTCCGAGAGTTGCCCGAAAAGGCTCGTCGGACAGCAGGCGAACCATAGCATTTCTTAGTGGCTCGAACGCCGTGGAAATTACAAGGCCGGCTTTCCCCTGGCCCACCTCCCGGCAGATACCGACCTGATCGGTAATGATTACCGGGACCGCGGCGGCCATGGCTTCGATAACGGCGATCCCGAAATTCTCCGAATATGACGGCAACACAAAGACTTCCGCTTCCCCGAATGCTCCGCGTTTCGCGTCGCCATCCAGAAATCCCGGCCAATAGACCGAATTCTCAATCGCGAGTGCGCGGCATTGATTCCGAATAGTTTCAATGAGTTCGCGGTCGCCATCGCCGGCGATCACCAGAGCGGCATCGGGAATGCTTTTGAGAACGCCGTGAAACGCCGGTATTAAAAGGTCGAGCCCCTTCTTTCGATCGATACGGGAAAGAAACAGAACGATCCGCCGGCCCCGTAATTCGGGATAGCGGGCGCGCAGGTGTTCGCCGGGCGCGCTGCCGGATCCATCCGCCGATTCAACCGGATTCGGAATGATCATCGGATTGTCTTTGAAACCGCACTCAGCCGCTTCGGCCCGCTCCAATTCAGCGGTGTACTGAATGAATGCGGCGTGTCGCAGCACCCGCTTTTCGATGAGAGCGAAAGACAATCGCTTGAGCAACGGCCGCCGGTTTTCCATGCCCCAGCGATTCAGCACGCCGAGTGGCCGGATCACATAAGGAACGCCTTTGCGCCGCGCGATGAGGGCCGCAACATTGGAACACCACGAGAACAGAGCGTGGATGTGGATCAAAGAGTAGTCCGATGCGTGCCGCCAGAGCCAGATCGCGAACGGAATGGAACAAAGATAGAAAGGAGTCTGCCTTCGAAAGTACCAATAAACGGCGCCATCTTCGGTTATGGGCTGACCGAGTGTGACGTCGAGCCGTCCGGGGCCGTTGTCATCCGTGGTAGCGACGTGGGTTTCGATGCCGCGGCCGGCGAGTCCTCCGGCGATGGCGCGCATTGCGAAACTGGGGCCGCCCCGCCAGGGACCGACCGAGGGGATGACATGCAAAATCTTCATTGCACTTGCCCCTCGAGGACCGCGTCCACCAGACGCTGCTGAAAATGGGCTGCCGTGAATTGACTTTCGTAGCTGCGCCGAGCATTTGCGGACCACTGTTCCCAGGTGCAATCCGCGCTCACCAGTTTCGCAACGGCCTCCGCGAGTGCGCATCGATCGCCGGGTTCCACCGCAATTCCCGAGTTCCCAGGGCCAATGACCTCCTGCCCGGCGTCATGAATACTGGAAAGGCAGGGCCGGCCGAGCCGCATGGCTTCCAGATAAACCAGACCGAATCCTTCGCCCCGGCTGGGGAGGACCATGCAGCGAGCCTGACGGAGCAGGCTCTGCTTTTCTTCGTCTGAAACCACGCCGCAGAATTTAATCTGCCGCGAGGCCGTTCCTTCGGAAGCCAGATTCCGGAGAGCACCCGAGCCATCTCCGCCGCCGACGATCCATAGCTCCGCGGAGGGGACGCGGGCCAGTACCAAAGGCCATGCTTCGATGAGTTCGCGATGTCCTTTATAACCTTCCGAGGCATTCATTCGTCCGATAATCACGGCAGCGGGAATTTGTCCCGGTGGCGCCCCGGAGGGTTCCGGGACACCGACGCCCAATCGGACGGTGCGGTGCGCCGCGTTCTTCCATCGAGGGTGGATTGCGATGAATCGGTTCCAGGTGAATTCGCTGTTGGTCAGGAACATGTCAATCCGATCGAGAAGCCGGATCGTGAAATTGTCAAATGGCCGCCAGCACTCGATGCCGTGCAAAAACAGATACTTTCGCCGTGCACTGCTTCCAAGGAAGGGAAGGAGCTTGATTAAATCCACGTGCCAGAATATGAGCTCCTGAGCCCAGTTGCGTGCCTGCAGCGCGTCAAATGCGGTGCCTGTCTTCGAGCGGCTGCACGAGCGGTTCGCCAATTTTTTACTTGAGAGTCCGCATCGGGGGCCGTAGCACAACATCCTGATCCGGTTGGAGCCGCATTTTTGGGCGAAACCTTCCCAAGCCAGCCGCGCTGTGAGCTGAACACCACCGAAAAATTCCTCTTCAATACACGGCGAGACAAGCAACAAACGCATTCAGAGCGCAGAGGCCTCGACGGGTTGTGGCGCCTGGAGCAAAGCGCCGGCTTCGCGCCGCCGCACTATATTTCCCACCACCAGGCTGGCCATTGCTCCCGCTGTGATTTCAACCAATGAACCGCTGACGTTCAGACAACTGATGCCAACAAGAAAGAAAGTCGTGAACATCGTCCAGTTGCCCAGCCGCAGATAAATGCCCGCGCATAAATCGAGCGCACTGACGAGCATTCCCAGGACGAAGAAGCCGATCAATACGCCCTTCGTGCCGAAATTTCCGTAGAACTCGAGCACCGGCCCGATACCCACGCTTGTTCCTGAGGCGAACTCAAGTCCTGTCAATTGGGCGACCAATCCTCCGCTTCCGGCCCTGACGGGCTTGGAGGGCCAGAGCAGCCGCGGAATCATCGCCAGCAGGGCATCCCGGATGCTCGAACCGTTCAGGTACTCGCCTGTGTTCGAGAGATTGTCCACCGCCATCCCGACCAGACCGTTCTGGTTGAGGCGATTGTCGATATAGGTGAGCTGATCCTCGTCCTTGGGATCAAACGCGTCGGGATTGCTGAAGGTATGCCAGCCGGTCTGGATCTTGGCCGCCAGAGTGCTTTGTCCTCCGGAATACCAAACGACGCCGCGGATATCGCCGCGATCGCGCATATAGGTTACGTAAACCGACAGACCCATATATCCGGCGATGACGGTAGCGGCAATCAGAATCCAACGAGGCCGGAAGAATTGCGCCACAAAGATCATAATTGTGGACGCGGCAAGTACTCCATAACTCATGAATCCCTGACCGATCACAGTAACCATGGGTATCAGGATCGTCTGCGGCAGGGTACGGAGCAGGCCGGGCTTCCCATTCTTATGCCATGCCATCCAGGATTGCAGACAACAGCCGCTTACCACGAGTTGTGAAGCTGCCATGGGCACGGCATTCAAGCCCGCGATGCGTCCAATGGTCGGCCTGAGGAAGAAGTAAGAAATCAGGCCCATCGTGATATATTTGCGGGCCTTTGTCGCATCCATGTCAACCGGGAGTCCGTCAGGCACGTTTCTGGGAACGCCTGTCTTCAGCATTACTCCACTGAGCGCCGGGCCGGCGACCAGAGCGCCTATGGCAAATGCCGCAATCCCCCATGTCGCCTGCGTGAACCCGAGCACGACATGTTCGGTGTCCGGCAACTCCACCCAGGGAAGCGCGTGAATCGCCCCGCCCAGCCAGTAGAGCATCCACATTTGAAAACAATAGGAGGCTACCAGGCCCGCCCCCGGGCGGCTTAACACTACAGCGAGCAGAATGCCCAGGATCAGACCCCACTCCGCCAGCAGCAGGGTGAGCCCGCTATCCACGGAGCACAGCCTCCGGGCGATGCGTGATCTCGTTCAGGATCGCCTCAAAAGTACCCGCTACGTCGTTCCAGTCTCTTGGCTGGAAGTCGTCGTACGTCTTATTGACCATTTCCGCAACCTGCTCACGGTTCTCGTCGCACCAGCGCAGGCGGTCGATGAAGGCCTCAGGATCACGTATAGGGAGAACCCAGCCATTCTCGCCGTCGCGAATGAAGTCCGGGGCTGCGCAATTTTCAGTTGCGAGGATCGGGAGGCCGCCAGCGCTGGCTTGTGTCAGCACGACGGCAAAACCGTCCTCCAGAGTGGGCAGCATGAAGAGATCGCTGTTTGCATACCACTGGGGTAGCTGCGATTGCGGTTGGCGCGGAACAATCTCCACATGTGAAGGGAGCGTGCCTATGAATTTCGCCGCTTCCGCATGCACGGATCCGATCAGCTGAACCTTAAATCGCCGCGGATCCAGAGCTCGCGCGATCTTTTCGATGTCGTACAAGCCCTTTCTGAAGCAGATCGTTCCGACAATAATTACCCGCAGAGGCTCACCCGAGCGGATGCGCCGCTGACGTTCGTCCAATATTTCGCGGGCGGGGCGAAAAGCGCGCGCATCGACTCCCAGCGGGAGCAGCGCCAGTTTGTGCGCGGGTACGCCGGCTTCGACGAAGCTTCGCAGCGCGAAGGAGGATAAGACGCAGACACGGTCGCAAATCTGATATTCGCGCTCTTCCCGTTCGACCATCCAGTCGGAAGGTGTCTCAAGCCTGATTCCGGTGCGCTCGGACTCTTCGCGCAGAAGATCCAGCTGATAGCGAATGTGGGACGATCCCCGCACCAGAAGATGACGCGGAACTTCAGGCGTTCCGCAAAAGACATTTTCCGCCACGCCGCTGAAGGCGTGAACAGCATCCCAGCTTTCCTGACGCACCTTTTTCATCGCCCATTTGCTGAAGGCTGTGTGAAGGGCGGGGCTTGCCATCTCCTCAATTCGCAGCCCCATTCGGTTTATTACTCTTGCGGCGACTCCGTGCGGCCAGAAGCTGCGGACTCTCCCCCCTGGCAGGCCAAATCTCTGAACGGCCCAGACAGGATAGTTGGTGAAGATATGCACGTCATGGCCGCGCGCGATCAGAGGCCGCGCGAGGTCGAAGCCATGAAACCGGCCATGCACCACCATCGCAATCTTCATGCGACGCAATCCCTGGCCGGGGTTTGCCGCGGCGTGCTCAACGTATTCAGAATCGTCAGCATGCGGTCACGGTATGTATGGCCGCCTCGGGTAATCAGATCGTGCGCCGATCGGGCAAGCCTGCGCCGCTCTTCGGCATTGGCGATTAACCACGCCGCCTTCTCAACCATCTCCGCGATCGAGCGGAAATACAAAACGGCCCGGCCTTCTTCTCCGAAGATTTCGCAATGTTCTTCGGTAAACTCAGTCAGCATGCATGCGCCGGAAGCCGGGAGCTCGAAAGTCCGCATGGCGTGACCATCGCGGTTCGCGCGGCGAACCATACAGAGCGCCACCTTCGTTTTCAAGGCAGCTCGTCTGACTGTTTCCGCATCCGTCTGGCCGCGGGTGAGAGAGCGGGTGGCCGGGAAGCGATACCAGTAGTCGCCAAACAAAGCCACGCGAAGGCCGGCCGCCGTAAGTGCTGCGATATAGGGCACGCGATCCGCGTCGGCGCCGCCGGCGAACATTACATCCGAGTCGAGCGGGTCCGCGGTTCCGGTTGGATCAGCTTCCATCTCGGCCGCGGATGCATGCCAGAATCGGGGATCGTACGCGAAGGGGAGAAAAGAAACTTCACTCGCCGAGCCAGCCTGCAGATCGGCGACCGTTGCCCGTTTTGTCGTAAATATCCGGTCGTATAGCGGAAGAGTCTTGAGGAACCACCGCGCGCGGTGAGCAGGATTCCAGGGATCGTCTGTCACGAAAAGAACCCGTTGCACGCCTAACTCGCCAACCTGTTGAAGCGCAGTTGAGTCCAGCCCGGCGATTCCGGTCGCGAGCAAAACATCCGGACGGGAATGGCGGCAACATGCAGCCACTTCATCGCCAAAAGCTCGCAGGCGCAGGGGACGTCTTCCCCCCAGCCTCCAGGCGAGAGTGCGAAGAAGCCTGGGTCCTTCCATGGCGCGGCGCGATTCGATCAGCTCAGTCGACACGATGCCCCTGCCCGCATCTTCCAGAGATTCGCCAACGTTTGTGCCGCCACGGTTCCCCACGATCAATAAACTCTGTGCCCCGCCGGTCATCGTTCAGGCCGCGATTCTCCGCATCACGGACTTGGCGGCGCGATACAGCGGCTGACTGCAGAAATCGAACAGCCGGATCGGACATAACAGACCCGCCGTTGTTACCGTCGCGTACAGAATCCGGAGGGACAGCGATCGCCAAAAAGGAAGACGAACCCGTTCGAGTAAATTCCGCGGACGCATCCCCAGACAGATTCCCGCCGCATATCGCCACGATTGAACGCGCCGATATTCGAGAATCCAGAAGGGATACGTGAACACGAGGATCTGGCTGAATATCAGCGCGCCCAACGCGGCCGATTTATCGCCGGCATCCTGTTGCACCGCGTCATAAACCAATCCGCCCATCTGCGCCAGAGGAAGTCTTCGTTCCTCGATGGGGCAATTTTTCAGGCGCGGTCGCGCCGCATAACTGTCCACCGATTCACTTGGTATGACGATGCCTTTTCTGACGGCGGACGCGGGGATCTCCAGCAGCGAATACCCGTCGGCGAGTATCCGGCAGCCAATGTACATCTGATACATCTCGCTGCCATCCCATTTGGTCGTCTCATGTGCCTTCGCGCGGTCCGCGCGCAGGATAACGGCGCTGACGAAACTGAAGTTCCGGAATCGGCTCACTGCGATCTCCGGTCCTTTTCCGGCAACTCCCGGACGGGTCACCCGCCGGAACGCTTTGGAGCCATCGAATTCCTCGTAGTTCGCAATCGCGACGCCCGTCTCGGGATGGCGTTTCAGGTCTTCTTCAAACGCACCGAGAACATCCGGACCAGCCAGACAGTCGTCATTCCCCATGAGCAGACACCAGGTTCCGCTCGCCAGCGAGATGCTGCTCCGCAGATTGACATCGTATCGGCCGTTGCGGGGCTGGCGATAGTAGGCATAAGGGGCGTGCAGCGCGTCAAGTTCGGCCAGTAATTCCTGCTCCCGGCCATCGGTAGAACAGTCGTCTGCAATGCAAACCTCCCAGTTCTCGAAGGTTTGGCCGGCAAGCACCCGCATGCCCTCGATCAAAAAGGAAGTGCGGTTGTACTGGGGAATGCAGACGGAGAAAAGCGGCTTCGATCCGGAGCCGTACCGCCTATGCCATGCGGACCCTCTGATGACGATGCCGGATGCCGGCATAGCTTTGCTTTCGCGAGGCGTCGCGATCATCGGATGGCCTCTGATCGATATGTAGTTCGAGTGCGGTCCGGTTCAATTGCAGCGTCGGGTCCCGGCCCTGCAAGTCTCTCCTTTACGCCCTGAAATTGATGCTCGTAGTTCCAGTCGCGGAGAATACGTTGTCTCCCCCGCTCACCCATGGCTCTTGTTGTTTCGGGCCGGGCAGCGAAGAATCCCAGTGCCGCCGTCAGACTTTCGACCGATTTGGGGTTGCACGAAAGTCCGTAGCCGGGTTTGACGAACATCTCTTCCCAGTCGGGTAGTTCCGCAACGAGCAGCGCCAGTCCGCAGGCGAGATAGTCGTAAGGTTTGTTGGAAGCTCCCGCCATGGTTTCCATGTTCGGGTCGCCACTTTCGAGCGGCATCAGAGCCAGGCCGACATCGTGTTTCCGGCAGATCGCCATCAAATCACGACGCAAAGGCACAGTGCCGGCGATTTCCAGTCGGTGTGCAATGCCAAGTTCGCTCGCTCGTTTTTTGAGCGTGTCAATATAGCCTCTTGCGCCTGTGGTTTCATAACCGGCAACGGTCAGAGTGACGCCATCGGGAAGCATCGCCAGCGATTCGATTACCGCAATCGGCAGTCGATCGGGCACAATCGATCCGTGGTAGAGAACGCGCAGCTTGCTTTCGGCCAGGGGAGTTCGGACCGCGGCAGCCTCTTCGGAGCGGGGACAATTCCAGACCACCGCGGGCATTCGCGATGCGCCTGTGGAGCGGAGCATATGTTCCCCGCGTTTTGCATTGGGGACAATGCAGAGCGCCGCACGTCGAGCGAATTGATTTCGCGACCATGAGAGAAACCGCGCAAAGGCCCCGGTCGATTTCGATTGCGGAATGTCATGTTCGTGGAATATCGCTCTCATTCCGATGAGCGCGGACAGGAACCCCAGGGGGCAGGAGTGCAGCTCCGAAAAATAAACGCAGTCAGGACGCCGGCGCAAAAACCACCCAAGGCACCATAGGTTGAAGAACGCATAGTGCAGCTTCTGGCGTATGCCGGGAGGCTGGAATCGAAGGCGCCGCACGCGGATATGCGGGTGGTCATTGAACCGAAGTTTGTCCGCACCCAGAGCTCCCGTGCCCAGGAACAGGACATCCCAATTGCTTTCGGCAAGAATCCGCGAACTATGTTCGAGCGGCGGATAGGCGGCCGGATTCGTGTACTGCACGTAAATGATCCGCTTTCGCCTCAAGACCGTATTCCTTCACCGGCGCCCATTAAAGAAGGATTGCGATGCAGCAGAGCGGAGTAAACTTCCGCAGCGTCGTTGGCCGCATCTTCAGCGGTCCGGATCGGCTTGGGAGCGGCCTTCAGCTTCTGCAGCAGTCCCCGCTCTCCGACCAGGCGCTTCACGCCTTCTGCCCAGGTTGTTGCTGATCCCGGAGGATCGATCAGAAGACCGTTCTCTTCGTTTCTCACCAGCTCCGAAATCCCGCCCAGTGCCGATCCGATCACCGGGATTCCCGCGGCAAAAGCTTCGTAAACTACCAGAGGCCCCGTCTCCAGACCCTGCGAAGGAACCAGCAGCGCATCGTAACTACGCAAACGTTCGACAACTTCGCTCGCATCGAGGGGGGGCATAAATTGAACGCGGCGATCGTCGCGAACCTGGCCGAGGAGAACCGCCTGCATCCGCCGGGCCTCTTCACCCTGTGCGACGGCGAAAATATCCAATCGCAAATCGATATCCCGCAGCAACGCCATTGCTTCCATCAGCACCTGTAGCCCTTTCGCCGGGTCCACGCGTCCAAGGAAAGCGAGGCGGATCGGTGAAGAACCGTCGACAGACAGAGCGGCTTGGGTAGTCGGCAACGGATGAGACGTTCCCTGACGGCTGAGAGTGATTTTTTCAGAAGGAATGCCGTTAATAAGTAGTGCTGCGCGCACCCATTCGCAGACCGCAAAAATGTGATCGGTTTCGTCCGACAGAAATCGCTTCACCGCCGCGTGTCTGATGCCCATCAGTTCCGTGCTGCGAAGTGCGGTCCACATCCCGCCTTCCAGTCCCGCGGTTCCGGCAAAAGCACCGGCGGATTCGGGGACGTTTCCCAGTAGCCAACTTGCGGTTGTGGACAAGCCCTTTCCATGTACCATGCAACTCGCGCAGCGGCTCACCCGCATTTCTCCGTCGCAGGGCCGGTTCCCCCACTCGAGCATCGTTCCACGGCCGCAGGTAACCGTCGGAGTGTGATACGTGAAGACGACGGGAATCCTTCTCGATCGCGCCAACTGGGCCATCGGAGCCGATACGGCGCTGGTGAAGGCATGCAGGTGCAGTACATCCGGCTGGACACGGTCGAGTATCTCTTGAAAATTTGCCGCGGCTGTCGGATCGCCCTGACCGTAAATCTGCCGCAGATTGAGTGTCCCTGAGATCCCGAACCGATGAACGGAGAGGCCGTCATGAAAATAGCTTTGATTCCGCTCAGCGGGAGCCGCGATGGCGACTTCATAATTTCCTGCCTGCTGGATACGAGCCAGGGACGCAACGTAGACTTCCGTGCCGCCGACGGGATCCGGGTAGTAGCAGTACGGCACATGCAGCACTTTTGTGCCATTTCCACTGCGCATCGGAGTCCGATAAACGGAATGCCCTCTCAGGCCGCCTTTCGCGGCACGACCGTCGACTTCGAGACGAAGGCTTTCGAAATCGCTTTCACACGCTCGTAGGTATTCCGGCCGATCAGGGTTGCAGCGAACCTTCGCATGATGCCGCGCGAGAAGAAATTTGACGGCTGGCGCTTAAGACCTTCCCAGTAACAGCGTCGCGCGTCGGCGGTCATGAATGCTCCGAAGTATTTTTCCGCCAACGTAAAGTAGTGGCTCCCGTAGACCTGTTGCCGTGCGCGCAGCTTCTGCTCCTGTAATTCGGCCGTCTGCTCTTCCGACCCGTAAACCTGGTCAAGCATCCAGAAAATCGACCGTTCCTCGCTTTTGTCCAGAAAGATCCGGCTGTGCATATTGCCTGGGTGTACTCGATAGTCGGCAAGGACGGAGTTGACATAGTAAAACTGCGTCTCTCTCGCGATGTACACAGTGAAGTACCAGTCGGAAAAGGCCAGATTCGGCGGCACGGGAAGATGACGAATGAAGAATTCGCGCCGGACGATCATTGTAGGGGCGCAAACGAAATTCTTCGCCAGTAATTCGACCAGTTCCCAACCTTTATAATCCTTGCCTTTGTGATGCCGGTCGGAGTCCGGTGCATACTCCTGCCCTTCAGGCCCGATCACAGATGCATCACCATAGACCAGACCCACTTCCGGAAATTTCTCGAGAATCGGAACGGTGCGATTCAGAAACTCAGGGCGATGACGGTCGTCCGAGTCGATGCGGGCTACGTACTTCCCACGTGTTGCGCGAAGAGCTTTTTCGATTGCGAGCGAATGTCCCAGGTTGCGTTCGTTCCGGATCGCTCTCATCCGGGGATCGTCAAAGCTTTGGATTACTTCCCAGGTTCGGTCCGGCGAATGGTCGTCCAGCGCGACGATTTCGAAAGGAACATCCGTCTCCATGCGCAGGATGTTCGCAATACAGTCTCCCACGTATTGCTCCGTGTTGTAGCAGAGAACTACAAAACTGACTAGCGGCTGGCTGTCGGGCTGCATTCAGGTTCTTCCACACCGGATAGGGCGTTGCGCACGGCTGCAGGATTACGAAGGGCAGCCTTCAATACCCGGCAGATGACGGAGATTTCGCCGGGGCCAACGGCGCTTCCGGTCGGCAGCGCGAGCACTCGTTGGGCGAGCGCGGTGGTGTTGGGTAACAGCAGGTGCGCGTTGGGAAAGTGGGATCGATACGGCTCCATGCGATGGCAGCCGGGAAAGAAGTATCGCCGGGCGAGAATATTTTCCGCGTGCAGAGCCGCAACGAGTTCGTCACGGTTCAACCCGGTGATTTGTTCGTCCACTTCCAGAATCACGTATTGGTAATTGCACTTTTCGGATGAATCGTAAGCAGCCACGGTAATTCCGGGCTGATCTGCGAGCCCGGAAGAATACTGCTGATGGTTCCGCCGATTGATCCGGACGAATTCGTCGATACTCTCAAGCCCGGTCAGCCCCATGACAGCCTGCATCTCGGTCATCTTTCCATTGGTGCCGGGATAGATCACGTTATCGTAGCCGGCGAACCCGAAATTTTTCATCAGCCGGATACGCTTGGCGAGCTCATCATCGTTTGTCGCGACGGCTCCGCCTTCGAAAGTATTCAGAAACTTGGTCGCGTGGAAACTGAACACTTCCGCGCGCCCGAAATTTCCGATCATCGTTCCTTTTTGCGAACATCCGAACGCGTGCGCCGCGTCGTAGAGCAAGCCCAGGCCCCGCTTTTCGGCAATCTCCTCCAGCGCGGTGACGTCGCAGGACCGCCCCCAAAGATGGACTCCGATGATGCCCGTCGTGCGCGGCGTAAGCAGTCGCTCTATCTGCCCCGGGTCGATGTTATGGGTCAGAGGATCGATGTCGCAGAAGACCGGGGTAATCTCCTGCCACTGAAGAGAGTGTGCCGTGGCAACAAAAGTGAAGGACGGCACGATCACCTCGCCGCGGAACCCAACCGCGCGAATCGCAATTTCCAGCGCGATCGTGCCGTTACACATCGCGATGAAATGTTTGACGCCCAGGAACCGTTCGGCTTCCCGCTCGAACTCCTGTACTCGCGGTCCGTTATTCGAGAACCAGCGGCTTTCAATGACCTCCTGAATGCGTCGCATCAGGCGCTCCTGATTGCCGACATTCGGGCGGCCCACGTGGAGCGGTTCGGCAAATGCGGGCGCAGCACCACACACGGCGAGATCGATCAGTTGCATCTTTGCAGCGTAAGCTTGAGAAGAATCGGGCAAAACCGGGACCTATCTTCCATTCAGCGCTTTCATCGTTACGTCAAATCGACGGTCGCCAAGCTGAACTTCCAATCCGGAATATCCGGAGAAGCTGAGTGCTCGGATCAGGCGCATCAATTCCGTTCCCGACAACGACGACAGCGAAACGTTTTCTTTCAAGGCGAGGAACTCCGCCTTCGAATGACAACTGCCTGGACCGGTCTGCGGAACCGCGGGCAGGGGTTCGGCAGAAGCGATGCGCGGCCAGTGGGCGAGAAACAGTTGCCGTTCCGCTTCTCTCACACGTTCAAACAGTGTTTCGCCCGTGTCCGCCATCGAGTACGGCACCTGGATCTGCGCTACCACCGGACCTTCATCGACCTCGGCGGTAATCTCATGCAGCGTTGCGCCGGCGGGAGTTTCTTCCCAAAGCGCCCAGAATATTGGGTAGTAACCGCGACCCCAGGGCAGAAAGCCGGGATGCAGGTTGTACATGCGGGAATAGCGTGAAAGAAAATCCGGTGGAAATACGCGATGATAGTGGCCCGAAAACCCAATGGGCTGGTTTTGAAAGGTCAGGCTGCGCGGCGAGCCGAGGATGACTCTGAAATCCTTTTGTCTCGCGTACTGCTCCAGCCTGGTGTCGGTCGTTATGACATGACCGACGTTGCGGGCATCGACGTTGTTCAGTATCCATTCGCCGATTTGACCGTCCAGGAAGAGATCGACCCGCATGAAATTCAGTCGTTGTCATACCGCCGCGGTCTGGCGCGCAAGCGATGCCATCACCACTGTTGACCACGCGCGCGACCAATGCAGCCGCCCGGCGCGGAATTCCTTCCAGCAATCGCGCACGGAGTTGTGATCCAATTGGTTGCCCGCAAGCGCGCTCTCTTCAAACCGCCCCGCGTTGGCAGCCATCCAGCGGGCAAAGGGAAAAGTGAATCCGCGCTTCGGACGCGCGGCCGCTTTCCGGATCGCAGGGTGCCCAAACCCCTCGACCAGTTTCGGCTTGTTGATTCCCGCGGCCACTCTGTCGCGCGGCGCGATGCGGCAACCCGCCTCTACGAGTGGGTCGTCCAGCAGCGGCACGCGCAGCTCAATCGAATGCGCCATGCTGAAGACGTCCGAGTCCCGCAGGAGTTGATCGTGCAGATAACGCTTCATCTCGAGGAAATGGAAACGATTGGGATCGACGTGGCCATTGGCGCCCGGCATGCGGATGGTTGCGAAGCTTTCTTCCAGTGAGCGATTCAGTTCCGTCGGCGCCATTCCGAGCATTCGGCCAACGCGGGCGGGAGGAAAGAATCCCCGAACCAGCAGATAGAGCGACTCGTGGAAGGGCCGTCCGCCGCAATAATCGAACCGTTCCCATTTTTCGCCCCCGCCATTGCGGCCGTACATGGAGGCGCCGAACCCGATCATGCGGCGAATCAGGTCAGGCGACCGCATGAATCCGCCGAGCAGTCCGCCGCCTGCTCCGCCGACCAGCGGGCGGTAATGGGGATACCCCAGGAACACCTCATCTCCGCCGAGACCTGAAAGTACCACTTTTAGACCTGCCCGACTTGCCGCGCGCGAAACGAAATAGGTATTCACTCCATCCGCGGTCGGTTGATCCATCGCCGCAAGGAAACGTGGAATCTCTTCTTCGAAGTCAGTCCCGGTAACGCGAATTTCATGATGGTCTGTTCCAAATGCTTCGGCGAATTGCCGCGCTTCGGCGGCCTCGCTGAATTCGCGTTCGTCAAAAGCGATGGTCAGAGTGGAAACCGGTGCTCTACGGTTCCGGGCTGCGAGGCACGCGATTCCGGCTGAGTCGACACCGCCGCTGAGAAAAACGCCGGTTGGCACATCGGCCACAAGATGGCGGTCCACAGAATCCTGAAGGATCGCCGCTATTTCTGCTTTCGAATCGCCCTCGTACGACAGTTCCCAGTATTTTCGGATCTCGACTCCGCGCCGATCCACGAACAGCGAATGGCCAGGAGCAAGGCAATGTACGTCTTTTTGCCAGGTGCGTGGAGAGGGTATGGATCCGAGACAAAGAAAAGCTGCCAGTGCGGAGACATCCGGTTCGCCAGCCGACAAGCCGCTCTGAACCAGGGCCTTCACTTCGGACGCGAATGCCAGACGATCGCGGCCAACGGTGTAGTAAAGGGGCTTGATGCCGAGACGATCGCGCGCCGCAAAGAAGAAGGGTTCGGATCGATCGCCTGCCCTGCCACGCGCATCGTAAATCGCGAAGGCAAACATGCCGCGAAGACGGCGGAGCAGGCCTTCCGGTCCCCACTCTTCGTAGCCGTGAATCAGAACTTCGGTGTCGCAGTTGCTCCGAAAGCAGTGTCCGGAAATCAGACTTTGGCGCAGTTCGTGGTGGTTGTAGATTTCCCCGTTAAAGATCAGCCAGACGTCGCCGGTTTCGTTCGACATGGGCTGTGCGCCTGCGTCGCTCAGGTCGATGATCGATAGCCTTCGATGTCCCAGGACGGTCGGACCATCGCTGTAGATACCGTCTCCGTCCGGTCCGCGCCTTTGCTGGAGGGTCAGCATGCGGCTTACGGCCTCGCGGTCTGTGGCCGTCGCGTCACCATCGAATCGGATTGTCCCTGCTATTCCGCACATCTGACTTGTTTTGTTTGTTGAATCGACCCGCGCGCAGCCCGGATTCAGTTTTTTCCCGACGACGTGGAAGCGACTAAGGTCGCAGGCGATGACGTCAGCGACCACGTGCAGTTGTAAAAGAGTACGCCGAATGAAGCGCCCCGCAGTTTGCCGCTGCCGTAAACGTCTGCTTCCGCAATTTCCAGTTCGGCGCCGTCGGTCACATGGTCTTTCCAGCCGCTTTCGACAGCGTCGGTAATGCCGAGATGCAGAATGTATGAGCCTGCAAGGAAATTCGGTGAGTGAATCTGAAGATCGATGAATCCGTCGGCGGAAATCTCGTCGATCTGATAATCGAGATCCTTCGTGAAAATCGTGAACAGCGGAAGAGTGGAGCGCGTCAGAATGGAAACGCAGAACACCGGCGTCTTGACCCGCTGCCGGCATTCATAGTGGAGGCGAATCGTAAAAGGATCGCCGGCGCGAACGAGTGTCCCTTCGAGGCCGATGATTTCATAGCGGGTGATTCGGGCCTCGCCCGTACCTGCTCTGCGGGCGCTGCTTTCGCGCAAATCCTGCCCGGGCTCACTGTCGCTGCCCGCCAGATACATTGCTATCGCGTCCCGGACGGGACCGTCGAACACGATCTGGCCATGGTCCATCATGATGCCTCTTGAGCAGAGGTTCTCGACAGCCACCATGTTGTGGCTCACGAAGAGAACCGTGCGGCCCTGCCTCGAAACCTCATTCATCTTGCCGAGACATTTCTTTTGAAACGCGGCATCGCCCACTGCGAGCACTTCGTCGACAATCAGAATCTCCGGCTCCAGGTGAGCGGCGACAGCAAAGGCGAGGCGCAGGTACATGCCGCTTGAATAGTGCTTGACCGGCGTGTCGATAAACTTTTCGACTTCGGCGAACTCGACGATCGCGTCGAATTTGCTGACAATCTCGGCCCTGGTCATCCCGAGAATCGCGCCGTTCATGAAGATGTTTTCGCGCCCGGTAAGCTCGGGATGAAACCCTGTGCCGACTTCCAGCAGCGAACGGACACGTCCGGCCAGTTCGATTTCGCCTTCAGTAGGTTCCGTGATTCGCGAGATCAGCTTCAGAAGCGTGCTCTTCCCGGCGCCATTTCGTCCGATAACACCAACGATCTCGCCCTCCGGAATATCGAAATTCACATTCCGAACGGCCCAGAATCGATCTGCCACCGGCTTGTCCGCGGAAGGCCGCCGGAAGCGGAGGCCGGACGCGATCCGATCGCGCAGAGTCTTGTAGCTCGGCCCGTGTGTCCCGATGCGATATTGCTTCCCGAGGTCACGCACCCGGATTACAGCGCTACTCATGCGGTTCTCAACGCTTTCATTTTCGGCAGGGTCTCAGACGATATCGGCAAACGTACGTTCCATCCGGCGGAAATAGTAGAGACCGGAAACAAGGACCAGCAGGGCTGCCAAAGAGGAGATGAAGATAATCGATCCCGGCGGATTTCCCCGCCCCAGAACGGCCCAGCGAAAGCCCTCGACTACCCCCACCATGGGATTGATCCCATATACGGAACGCCAGGGCTCCCGGAGCATTTGGCCCGAATAAGCAATTGGAGTGGCGAACATCCAGAACTGAGTCAGGAACGGCACAATATAGCGAACGTCCCGGTATTCGACATTGAGCGCGCTGAACCAGAGACCGGTTCCGAGAGATGTCACGAGAGCCAGCAGCAGAAACGGAATCGACCACAAGAGGTGCAGGTTGGGAAAAAATCCCATTGCGGCCATAAAGATCAGCAGCAGCGTCAGGCCGAGCGCGAAGTCGAGCAGACCGGAGAGCACCGATGAAATCGGAATGATCAGGCGCGGAAAATAAACCTTGGTGATCAGATTGGAGTTGCCTACCAGGCTGTTCGAAGACTGGCCCAGACCCGCCGCAAAAAAGCTCCAGGGGATCAGCGCTGCCAGGCTGAAAAGCGGATAGGGAATTCCCTCGGAGGGCATCTTGCCGAGCCGTCCGAAAAACAGGCTGAACACCAGCATGGTGAACAGTGGCTGAATCACCGCCCATGCCACGCCCACAGCCGTTTGCTTGTACCGGACTTTGATTTCCCGAACAGCAAGGAAATACATCAGCTCCCGGTAGGCCCAGAGCTCATGGAAGCCAATCCGGACCCAGCCTTTGCTGGGCACAATGCGAATTCGAGTGCGTTGCCCGACTGGCGTCGGGGACTGATTTTCAGACATGAAACGGATTCAGATCAGGCGCTTTTTTCCGAAGCGGTCGCCTGCTGGTCGGAATTATTCTTCGGTGGGTCTGCAGTGGTTTTCGGCTGCTGATAGTGTCCGTAATTGTAATAGGGGTGATACGGATGTTTGAGATTGGCTCGTGCGTCCCAGTCATTCAGGATCGTCCCCAGGACGTTGACGTTATCCTGCGCCAGTTGCTCGCGGGCTGCCACTGCGCTGTCGCGGGCTGTTATGCCCGAGCGCACAACCAGAATCAGCCCGTCGCCGACCCTCGCCATGAGCCGAGCGTCCGAAAATTGAATCATTGGAGGAGTGTCGATCAGAATCAGATCGAACTCTTCCAACAGGTTATCCAACAGAGCCGGGAGCTCGGGTGAATGAAAGATCTGGCCGAGGTTTGCATCGCCGGGGATTCCGCTCGGGAGTACGAAAACTCCTTTGATATGCGTCTGGCAAACAGTCGGGGCACGCCTGCCTGATTTGTTGCCTTTTGCGGATGTTACGAGTTCGGCGAAGCCTTCGTTCTTTTCAACGCCGAAAATGATGTGCATGCGCGGCCGCCGCAGGTCGGCGTCGATGATCAGAACCTTTCTCCCCGATTCGGCGATCGCGACAGCCATGTTGCTCACAACTGTCGTCTTTCCTTCGCCGGGACCAGCGCTTGTCACAACAATGATCCTTGGTTGTCTGCCCCCATGTGACATCAACAGGATGGAAGTGAGAGCAAGGCGGAAGGATTCGGCCTGAATCGAACCATCGGTTGTGGCGCTCAGCAACACGGCCGGAGCTGGTTGGTTGCGATTGGCGGAGCCACTCGGCAGAAGCCTGCTCCACCGCCGACCCGAAACGGCTTCCATGTGGCGGCGGTCCGAACCGATAGACGGAATCACCCCGAGTTCGGGGACCTTGAGAACTTTGGGCGAATAACCCGGCATCCCGAAAATCAGGCTGCTTCGCCACGTGGAGAACTTGTCGACCACCAGGATCAGCAATACTCCCCCGCCTGCGCCCAGAAGCAATCCGTAGATTTCATACATCTGAGCATTCGGTTTATAGGGGAGACCGGGCGGGCTTGCCGGATCGATAACGCGAACGGTGGTCGTGGGAAGCGCTGCTGCCACCGCTGACTGGTTCGTCTGCGAAAGTATCGCGTTCAACGACGAGCTATAGAGATCGACTTCACGCTTCAGCTGCGCATATTCAGCGGCTTTATCCGATTGTCCGGAAACCGTTCCCGTCTGGCCCGCATAGGCGCTGTTCAGAAGTTGTTCGTGCTTCAGCGCGTTTTCGTAGTCGTTCCTCGCGCGCAGAACAATAGCGTCCTTTTGCGCCTGCATTTGCGCATTGATCTCCGTAACGGTTTCCTGCGCCTTCTGCACTTTGGGATTGGCCGGCGTCAGTGTCACATTCAGCTTTGCCAAGTCGGCTTTGGCGTCCCCGAGTTTGGTCTGAAGCTGCCGGTAATTGGCATCGTCCACGATCTCCGGGAGGGAGTCGGAGGGACTTGCTTTGATGGTTTCGTATTTGCCCTGCTTGTTGAGCCGGTCAACCTGGGCGGAAGCAAGTTCGCCCTGAAGCTGCTTTAGTTTGACGTCGGCGAAAGTTTCCTTCTCCCCACCCAGAAAGATACCGCCGGACTTGCGCGTGAACTCCTCCATCCGGTTCTCGGCCTGTTCGACTTTGGAGCGGGTTTCCTCAAGCTGAGTCGCCAGCCACTGTGAAGTCTGTTGGGAATTGACGGTTCGCTGCTGAGCGCTTTGCTGCTGGTATTCCTGGACGAGGGTATTTACAAAAGTTGAAGCGATCTCCGGAATCGTCGACTCAGTCGAAACGCTGATAATACGCGTCCCAAGAATAGACGTGGCTTTAAGGGAGCCTACGGCCATTCCGAGACCGTTCTGCATTTCCAACAGCGGATCTTCTTTGCCCCGCAGGAGCGCACGCAGAGGAGCAAGGGTGCCACTCCGGGGAGCTGTCATCGGCGCTATTTCGCGACGCAGCCGCTCCATCACCGGGCCGCGGATGGACCCGCTCGTGAGAATCCGGATTTCAGTGCTGATGCTTTCTTTGTTGACCGAATAATTGGAGGTGAGCGGATCGACGCTTGACAGATTCATGAAGCTGGTATTCAGCCCCTGTAACTCAAACGTCGTTGCAGCCTGGTAGATCGGCTGTTTGATGACTAAAACCACGAAAGCGATAACCGCCCCAAGGATGGCTGTAACCAACACCACCCATTTTCGGCGTTTAATCAGATTCCAGTATTCGAGAACCGCGCTTGCATTGTCGGCGGCCGGAGAGGGTGGATGGACCTGATTTATTTGAGACGCCACGGCGAAGTCACCCGGCCTTGGCCTGAGCGCCGGGCTATTGCTGTTCCATCCATTATCGATTCTGGCCATGTTTTACAAATCTGCCCGACAACTACAGCTTGCCGTTAAGAAGACTGATCACAAGTAAAGACGAAACGAGACCCAGCCCCATTGTTTCCAGACGGTTCATCATCGCGGAACGGTCTTTCTTCTTGGGTACGACAAGGATATCGTTTGCCAGAAGAGGATAATCGTTCGCCTCGGTGGAAAGAACCTTGGTCAGATCAATGGGAATCTTCGCTCGTCGCGCGGTATCCAGCACGGGCCGCAGAATGTATGCTTTGTTCATCTGGGCTTCGTCCTCCGCGAGGCCTGACTCGGCGAGCACCTGGAGAATCGAAATCGATTCACGATCGCCAAGCTGAATCGGGGCAGCCTTAAAAGCGCCCATGAGATAAACGGATTCTGCGCGATCCACCGAAACCACGTCGTAGGGCTGAAGCACAATGTCTTCGGCCGGATTGATATTTTGGGTCAGGCTGACGAGGCCGATCTCAACCGAACTGGTCCTCGTTCCGGGATCTTCTACCGCGGAACTGAGGGGAATCGGCCCCGACTCGTTCTTTCGCGTGATCTTGATTCTTCTGCTGGCCGTAGGCTGCAGGCCGCCTACGCTCTGCATCATCTCGACCAACGTGTGGCGCCCCTGAAGCGCGTAAATGCCCGGCCTTAAAAACTGTCCGACGAAAAATACCGGGGCGCTGCGAAACTGTACGACTGTTATGCTTACCAGCGGATTCCGGATATAGGTCTTCAGACGATTCTTGAGATCGTCCTCGACCTGCTCTACGGTCAATCCGCCCATCTTGACGGCGCCGACGAGCGGCAGTGTCGCGGTTCCATCGTCTTCGATCTTAAAAGTTTTGTCATTCAGTTCTTCCGCGTCCGGCGCGTGAATCATGACCTGGTCGCTGGGCCCCAGTTCGTAGGTCGGCCTGATGGTTTCAGTCGTGGCCTGAGAACCCGGTGTCGCAGGAGCAATACCCGCGGTCGGCTGGCCCTGCTGCTGTGGTTGTGTTGGCGACGTTTGAGACTGAGCCGCGGGCTGCGTTGTAAATGGCGTTATTTGTGCTTGTGCTGCGGCAAAAGCAGTCAGCCAGATCACCGTCAGCGGACTGATCGATCTGTGACCGAAAGACAATTTCACAATTTTGTACCTCTGCGTTGTGCCATGACGGCGACTGGAAAGCTATGCCGCCGTGCGCGAGGACAACACAGATTTCATGATAAACCCGGCGCGGCGGATTGGGAAAACAGTTATGTCAGGTAAGTTTGAGCAGTCCCGAGGAATTAAATCACAACGGCTGCGTTTGCGGCCTCGCGCGAAAACCGGGACGGGGTCGCGCAGACCAGGTCTGCGTCAATCTCCGCAGCGATGGATCGCTGCAACAGGCTGATCGAAACCACAATTCGGTATTTGTTGCGCTGTTCAAGCAGGATTCCTTCCATCCCCGACAGCGGACCTTTGCGGATCACAACTCGCTGGCCGACGCGTAAAAATGGCCATGGCATTGCGGCCAGACCGGATTCCACGATCATCCGCACGGCCTGAAGTTCTTCGTCGCTGATGGAAGCCGGCGTCCGACCCGAACCGACAACGCTCAACACGCCGGTGGTTGAGAGAACAGGTAGTCTGTCGTTCACATCAAAGCGGCAAAAGACATAGCCGGGGAACAACGGACACTCGACATCTTTGATCCGATCCGACCATCTTCGCCGCTTCTTATATGCCGGCAAATAGACCTCGAGATTCTTGCCCTGCAGAATCGTCGAGGCCACTTTTTCAAAATTCGTTTTTACGTGAACCGCGTACCAAGACCGGGGTGAGGTCGACATTGGATTGGTTCGAACCTAGATATGCATCCCACGGGCAAGCTACCGCCCTTTTTATCACAGAAGTACCCGCTGGATACTCTTCAATTATGCTGGGTACCCCCGGTTCTGTCAACGCCAGAAAGTACCGGTACGGCGTTTTTTTTATTGATTCCAAAGGGGATTTCAACAATGATGTCTATGTCCACTGCCTGGAGGTTGCGTAGAGCGGGAAGAAATTCCCAAGCTTCAAGGTCCTCAATCGCAGTATCGGCGGCTGGGCTCGATCCGGCGATTACGGCAACCGAGGTCAATTTCCCGATCTTGTTCATAATGGCGGAAAGTTGGACGGTTCCCGGCGATATCTCCTGCGAGGCTGCATCGGCACGGATTGGCTTTCGAACCGGGAGCGGTGCCCTCATGGGCGCTCCGGAACCGCCGCCTCCCTCAAGTTGCTCGCGCTCGGCGAACCAGATGGTCCAGTCTCCGGCATATCCGGGCAGTCCCTTCATCGGAAGCAGCATCGTATAGATAACTCGTCCGTGAAATCGCGCTTCGATAAGTCTGGGAACTGTGCGGGAGGAAGGGGGAAGCGGTGCCGAAAGGGTGTGCTCCAAAGGTGCTACACGAGTAGTAATAAAGGGCTGGGGCACCGCGCCGCTGCGCTCCCCAACTCCTCGGAGCTGGTCTTTAGGATTTCTAAGCGAGGCTTCGGCAGATTCCGGAGTGCCCACTCCCGCTCTCGGGATTACGGTCACCCCCGGAATCTGCAGTCCGGATCGGCCGCCACCATCCGACGAAGCTCCCGTAACCGGCCCGACGGATATTGCGGATTGCCTGGGTGGCGCTGCATCAATTGCACCCACATGAACCGCATTGATAATCAGCGCATTAATATCGGATGCACCTCCGGAGCCCGGCAGAGTTGGGGCATCGGGCAGCGCGCTGCCGTTGCCGGCAGTCCTCCGGGGAGGTGCATTTACGGGTGGTGGAGGAACAAAACGCCGCGAAACCTTCAATTTTTCGCCCGTCAATGCGGAAAGGCCGGCATCGGGGATGACCAGTTTGGCAAGTTGCGGGGGCGGAGGCTCTTCAAGTTTGATCCGCGCAGTTGCGGCCGGCGGAGGGGCGGCTGGCGCCACGAAGGTTTTGGGGGCGGGCTTGACAGGAATCGGCGGCGGTGCCGCTTCGGCCGGGTGCTCCGCTCGGACCGTAGAGTCTGCGCCTCGCGCTACGGCAATCATGTCAGGCGCCGATGCCTTTTGCTGGGAAGCCTTCCGCTCTGGAGTTCGAAACACGAGGCGATTGTCATGCGCTGCATCAGGCGCCTGATGAATGATTACATCCGGATTCAGTTGTTCGGCTCGAATGGGCGCCTTCTTGTTCGAGGCCGGTGAAATCCTGGGGAGTTCCTTCAGGTGATACCAGATTATGTGTTCATGGGGCGGCTCGACTTGGTCCACCGGTTCCCGCGTGATATTCGTGCTGCTCGAAAACCAAAGGAGACAGAAGGCGAGGATCGAATGCAGAACGAGGGACGATGCCAGCGACCGGGGGTGCGGCCCGCCCCAGTGATATGGGCGCGAGGTGAGGAGACTCCGGGATTTCACGTCGTCCGGCATCCCAAGACAAGTCTACCGGGCATCTTGGGGTCCTTCAAGCTGCTTTCGGCGGATTTCTCCCGAGCCCTATTTACTTGCCGATTTAAAGACCGCCTCGACTGGTACCGTCTGTTGTCCGCCGAGGAACTGAGTGGTGAAGGTATTGCTGTTGTGTGTGACCTGCGGGTCTATCGTGGACCAGCCCGCGGGTAGGGTGACTGTCCGGGGGCCGTTGGCGACGCCGCTGACGGTCCAGACGATCTGTCCCGCGCCGATGGCGATCTCCTGCGGTCCGCCCGCCGCCGTTACGCCGAACGCCGACTGCGTGCTGCCGTCGTAAACACTCAGAATGCTCGACGTCGTTCCGTTCGTATACTGCGCCGCCGAATCGTTGAAACAGGTCGTCTCCGTTCCCGACGCCGTCTGCTGCACGATCTGCGT
>DATAXN010000102.1:0-194407 GCA_036273015.1 Bryobacteraceae bacterium
GTGCCTGAACGCCGAAAAACAGGGCGTTTAGGCCACGTATTCCCACACACGGACACTTTCCGAACCTCTCTGTTAAGCCCCAAGACATCGCTGAGGCAGAAAGGAGGTCTCGCCAAACCTACTTTTTCATCACCCTGTTAAAGCGTTGAACGCTTTGCGCGCCGTCCAGACCTTTGACGAAATGAAGCAGGGAACGCTGGACGCCATGTCCTATCTGGTCAGTCTCGGGGTGACCACCAGTTCGGATATGGGCATGTTCGTCATTCCCGGCACGCCGGATATGAAGTCGGCAACTGTGGCGGATAACCTCGAAAGCCTGAATCCCTGGACCGCCTATGACGCTTATCTCGCCCTCCATCGCGAGGGCAAAATGACGTCGCGGCTGCGTATCTTTTTCCTGAGTCAGGACACGGCGCCGGACGTGCCGATTCTCCGCGAGCGTCTGCTTAACGCCTTCCCGGATTTCGGCGACGACATGCTGAAGATCTCCGGCATTGGCGAATTCGCCGCCGCGTGGAGTTTCCGGAATGGTTCAACGCCCGCAAACTATGAGACCGCGCTCCAGTTAGTGGCGAAGCACGGCTGGGCCTTTCAGCAGCACACGTTGTCTTTGAACGAAGACAAATTCACGACGGGCACCTTCGAAAAAGTAAATGCCGTGACACCAATTGCCAACCTGCACTGGGCCATTGGCCATGTGCCTCATATCGATCGGCCGACGCTGGATCGACTGAAGGCCATCGGCGCCGGCGTAGCCGTTCATGGATGGCTCTATCTCTCGGGCACGCCCACCAATGGCGGCCCTCCTTTCCGGACCATCGTGGACAGCGGCATTCATGTGGGAGCGGGATCGGATGCTGCCGCGGTGTCAGTCTTTGACCCGTGGCTGCAGATCTACTACATGGTCACCGGCAAGAACGCGGCGGGGGAACTGATCAACGCGGGGCAGCAGATTACGCGTATGGAGGCTTTGCGGCTCTATACGGCCGAGAACGGGTGGTTCACCCACGAGGAAGACAAAATGGGGACGTTGGAGCCCGGCAAATTCGGCGATGTCGTCGTCCTCAGCGACGACTATCTTGACCCGAAAAAGGTGCCGGACGAAGGCATCAAACGCCTGAAATCGGTGTTGACGGTTGTCGATGGGAAAGTCGTCTATAGCCGGATGAAGTAGCGTGTCAACCCATTGGAAAACGCCGTTTCAGGGCGATTTTCGCCGGATGCTACAATTTTGCAGGTCAAGTCCAAACAGTTCGAGGTCCAATATGAACGACAAATATTTTCGCGAAAACGAATGGTGGGTCAGCCCTTATAATTTTCTGCCGGAAGTGCGCGGCACGTACCAGCTTCCCGCCAAGGTGAGCATCCACGACGCCACGCTGCGCGATGGGGAGCAGACTCCGGGCGTCGTCTTCAGCATTGCCGACAAGATCGCGATCGCGGAAAAGCTCGATGAGATCGGCGTCGACCGGATTGAAGCCGGAATGCCGGCCGTTTCCGAGCCGGACTTTGAGGCCATCAAAAAGATTTCCAAACTGGGGCTGAAGGCGAAGATTTACACCTTCGCCCGAGCCATGAACTCCGACATCGACAAAGCTCTGGAGTGCGGCTGTCACGGCGTGATCATCGAGGTTCCGATCGGATACCCGAAGCTGAAATACCAGTTCAAGTGGACTTGGGAAGACGTACTGAAAAAGAGCGTCGGCGTCATTAACTACGCCAAATCGCGTGGCCTGCACGTTGTCTACTTTCCGTATGACACCACGCGCGCGCGCGAAGAAGATCTGCGCAATCTGCTGAGCCGTCTCATACTCGATTCCAACCCGGATTCGGTCGGCGTCGTCGACACCATGGGCTGCATCCTGCCGGAGGCCATGAAGTATATGGTGCGGCTGGTGAAGTCGCTGACGAAGCTGCCGGTCGAAGTGCACACGCACAACGATTTCGGTATGGCGGTCGCCACCGAATTGGCCGGCGTCGAAGCGGGCGCCGAATGCGTCCACAGTTGCGCCAACGGCTTGGGCGAGAGGACCGGGAACGCGGCGCTCGAGGAGTTAATCGTCGCTCTGCATGTGCTCTACGGCTACGACACGCACTACCAGTTGAGCAAGCTGCCCGAGTTGGGCGAACTGGTCAGCCGGATCAGCCGTTTCGACACAGCGGCCAACAAGCCGATTCTGGGAGAGCGCAATTTCACGCGCGAATCGGGCATCGGCGTCGATTTGGTGGTGAAAGAGCCGCTGGCTATGTTCGGCACGCATCCGGCGCTCACCGGACGGCGCGGCGAAGTCGTGCTGGGTAAGAAAAGCGGCAAGGCTTCGATCACTTACAACCTGGAACAGATGGGAATCAACGACACCGACGATGAGTCGGTAGCGGAGATGCTCCGGCTGGTCAAGGATAAGGGCATCGCGAAGCGCGGCCTGGTGAATGCGGATGAGTTCCGGGAAATCGTCGAGGGAGTGCTGGCGGTCAGGAAGTAGGGAGCGCCTTTCGCCAAGTTAAACCTGAGATCTCGGTTTTATGAAAACTGCGCTACTAAGGACGGACTACGCGAACCTGTTCGCGGAATTGTTTTGTCTCAACCTGGAGCTTCTACATACCCCGGAGTTTCTCGCCAAAGCCACGGACGGCTAGCCGTAAGAAATGCAATTGCGATTTCGGAGAGTTCCACTTGCAGGAGCTAATAGACGATCGCGATAGACGCAGGCTTCCAGACAATTGCCCAGCGCTGGACGTGGATGCTAAGAAACGCGTTGGCATTGCAGACACTGATAGGGTCGATTATAAATTCACAGGATACTCAGAACGGCGCCTTGCCGGATGCCAATTGAAAGGACCGTTGCGTCCGAAAGGCGCAAGGGAACTCGATAACCACTTTGGTGTAATTTTGGAGGATATCGCAAAGCAAAGGCGGGAGGCGGTAAAGCGCCCTGATGTCGAACACTACGTTGCAATCCTCTTATGTCTGGATCGCGCCCCGGCCGAGGATGCTATGAGAGGGATTTGGATGCCTGCATTAGAGGCCGAGACTACCGCGAGCATTGCCATTGAGGCTATGAATTCCACTTCTCTATTGAACAAACAGAAAGCCTCTGTCTGCATAATACGTGTCAGTCCTCGGACAAACTACCCTTGCGGCTGCGCGGTCGTATAGACGAGCTTTACTTGATTTTTCGCCACGTTCCGCGCGGCACCGCTCTTCTCGCGTTGAGTCCATTTCTGAATGTCTGTCGAAATTCGATGGCGGAGAGACAGGGATTCGAACCCTGGATAGAGTTTCCCCTATACACGCTTTCCAAGCGTGCGCCTTCAACCACTCGGCCATCTCTCCGGTTTGTGTTTTCGCGTCAGTGAACGCGAGAGACAAGTATAACAGGCGCTGCTGTGACGCCTCTTAGCGGCGTCCGCCGCCGCCGTGTCCGCTGCCGGATGTGCCGCCAGATACGCGACCGCCAGAGAGTCCGCCGCCGCTGAAGCCGCTCGAAACGCCGCTTCTTGCCAGGCTGGCTGAGCCCGCGCCCGCCGTAGCCGCTCCGACGCCGCGAATCGGTGAGTTAACCCCCGAAACGCCGCCGCTTCTCGGGAAAAGGCCTGCCAGCGGAGCCCGCTGCGTTGTAGACGTGTTCGTAGCGATCCCGGAAAGGGAACGGCCAATCGAACCCGTACCGCGCGCGCCACCGCCTCCGTACCAATACGTAGTCGGGGTGTAGTAGTTGTAAATCGTTCCCGGACTAAAGAACCCGTATCCCCACGGATTCCACAAGGTCCCGTAAGCCGGCACGAACGTGAACATGTCGAAGTACGGATTGAAGTACCAGCCGCCATTCCACGCGCCGGCGCCGGAACCTAAACCGTAGCCATTGCCGTAGCCGTAACCACTGCCATAGCTATATCCGTTGCCATACCCGTACCCGCTGCCATAGCCGTTGGGATTAAGCGAGCGCGCCGAAGACATATTTGCGGCGGATATACTCTGTGACCGGTCTCGCGCCCAGATATAGAGATCGTCGCCCACCTTATCGTTGAACGATTCGGTCAGCAGCGCAGCGGAAAACGGGAGCAGGTGGCCTTCCTTGACCGTGGCGCGGTCGCTGGCCGTGGTTACCACAGCTTCGCCCTTGTAAACCTTCATTTGCGCCGGGTCCGATTCGATTTCCACCAGCCCGTGCTTCACCATCCGGATCTCGTAGTCCTTATAGATCAGCGAAACCGGCGAATCCTTGACCGACATCTGCGGGTCGTCCGATTCCACGATCGCGCTGCCGGAGAGAATCTCAACGCGCGTGCTGAGCAGCCGGTTGTCGAGCATCTTGATGGCGGTGTTCTCGCCTACGCGAAGGAACACACCCGGTGTCAGCAGTACTTCGGCCCGTCCCTGCGACGTGCGCAGGATGCTTTGTTCCTTGACCTCGGAAAACTTTCCGACTTTCGCTTCCACGGGGGCGCCATCAATCGAGACATCGCCCTGGAAATAATGAAGTGTCCCGGAATGCGCTGAAGTCACACTCTGGGCGGAACAAACCGCCACCGTCATCGCACTGAAAACAAACGCTGATGCGATGCGGCTTTGCTTATGCATAAAGAACCTCTTGTTGGCAATGATCCCGCCCCGAACGGCTAAAGTCAATCCCGGCATAATCATAGGAACGCGCTTTCGGCCATAAAGTTGCGTTTACAGCCGCACGATCTTACCGGATTCGAAGCCTTTCAGAGCGTTTCGCGTGTCCACAATCAACCTCGCCCGGTCGACCAGGGCCTTGTAGTCGAAAGAAGAATGATCGGTGACAATCACGACGCAGTCGGCGTCCGCCAGCGCCGCGGAGTTTTCCCGAAGCACAGTCTCGTCTTCGAGGCGAATCTCCGGCACATGCGGATCGGAAAAGGAGATCGCCGCCCCGCGCTTCTGCAGCAGGTGGATGATGTCGAGCGCGGGCGATTCGCGCACGTCCTCAATATCCTTCTTGTATGACACGCCGTAAATATGAACTTTCGATCCCTTGAGCGGCTTGCCGACATCATTCAGGGCATTCTGAACCTTGGTCACCGCAAAGTGCGGCATCTGCCCGTTGATATAGCCCGCGAGTTCGATAAACCGGGCTTCAATCCCGGACTGCTTGGTCTTCCAGGACAGATAAAAAGGATCGATAGGGATGCAGTGCCCGCCCAATCCGGGGCCCGGGTAGAAAGGCATGAATCCGAACGGTTTGGTCGCTGCGGCTTCGATCACTTCCCAGACGTTGATGCCCATCCCATCGCACATCACCGCCATCTCGTTCACCAAGCCGATGTTGATCATCCGGAAGGTGTTTTCCAGCAGCTTCACCATTTCGGCAACCTGCGTGGAACTGACCGGCACCACCGTTTCCAGCGCCTGCGAATAGAAAAGGCGTCCTATCTCCGTGCAGGCCGGAGTCGTACCGCCCACCACTTTCGGGATGTTCTTCGTCTGGAACTTCGCATTGCCCGGGTCGACGCGCTCAGGCGAAAAACAAAGGAAGAAGTCCGTCCCGACCTTCAGGCCCGATTTCTCGAGCATCGGCAGCACCAGTTCATCGGTCGTACCGGGATAAGTCGTCGATTCCAGAATGACGAGTATGCCGGGGTGGAAATATTTCGCGATTTCCTCGGACGCTGCCACGATGTAGCTCATGTCCGGATCTTTTGTCTTGCGCAGCGGAGTCGGCACGCAGATATTGACCGTGTCCAGATCGCGGATCACGGAAAAATCGGTCGTCGCACTGAGCTTGCCGGCTTTTACCAGCGGCGCCATCACCGACGACGGTACGTCGCCCACATAAGAATCGCCCGCGTTAACGCGCGTCACCTTGCCGGCGCTCAGATCGATTCCGGTGACGTTATATCCGGCCTGGGCGTACTCCACGGCGAGTGGAAGCCCGACATAACCCAGCCCCACCACGCCCACGCGCGCCGTTTTCGAGCGAATCTTCTCGGAAAGCATGTCTGTTGCAATCACTTCGGCCGTCTCCGGCGCAGCGGTCTTCATAAGAGTCAAGGAACAATTTTCCCATAATGAAAGTACCCCTCCCCCACATACTCGGCGGGGCCTGTGAGCCATGCTTCCGGCTCGAAACGTAATTGCAGCGGACCGGCGGGCGTCAGCACGCTTACCGGACTCTCGGCGATTCCGCGCGCCACGGCCGCCATGGCCGCGCCGGTCGATCCGGTGCCGGAACTATTCGTCTCACCCGCGCCTCTTTCCCAGAAGCGCACCTCGATCGTGTGCCGGTCCACCTGCCGGAGAAAGGAAACGTTCGTCCGTTTGGGGAAACGCGGGTCCCGCTCGATGGCCGCGCCGTCCGAGCGCCAGTCGAAATCGAAATCGTCCACCGGAATCGCGCACTGCGGGTTTCCCACGTCCAGAATCACCGCGTCGAGCCCGTGAACCTTCGCATGGTCTTCCACCACGACGACGTTGCCCATATTCATCTCGAACAGGAACTCGCGATCGTGGTTCCGGGTGATGGTCCGCAGTTCCTTGATCCCGGCGCCGGTGCGGATGCGAATCGAATCGCGGTCCGATTTGTTGCGGGCGAGAAGGAGCGCCGCGCATCGCGTGCCGTTACCGGACAGTTCCGGCTCGCTGCCGTCGGAGTTGAAGAGCCGGAGGGTGGCATCGTAGTTCTGTCCGCCGGTGTTACGTCCGTCGGTGTCGTCGAGGATCATCCAGCCGTCGGCCCCGATGCCCGTGTGCCGGTTACAGATCGCGATCGCCAGTTCCTGCAGGTCCGTAATGGGAACCTCCGCGGCCGGGGTGATCAGAAAGTCGTTCTTCGCGCCGTGCAACTTAGTGAAGGGGATCTTCATACATTCGTCTGTAGATCTCGATTGCCGGCGCGCCCCGGACGGTAAACCGCCCTGCAAGCTCATAGCGCGGCCCGTGCAGCCTCGCGTTGTCGATTACTCCTTGTACTGTGTCGCCACCCAACACCACGGCCCAGTCCGTATGCAGAAACAGGTCCGGACGCGCCACGGCCGCGTTCCACTGCATATCATTGTCGCCTGTGAGCGTGTCGCGCAAGGGAATGCCCAGTGTGCGGTAAATCGCGGTCAGTTCGCCGAAGCTGGTAAAAAACGTTTCGTGCGGGCCTGCCGACGTTCGTAGAAATTCCGCAGCCTGTGAAATCCATTGGCGCCTAACGCGGGAGTTGACGTCGGCTTCCCGCAGAACAATGGGCTGCCCGACAGGGGGAATCAGGAATGGCGAAAGAGCGACCAGAACAACCGGCGCTGCCGCGATCTTCCGGAATCGCGAGGGCAGGAGTTGAATCAGAGCGGCTGTCCCGAACGCCGCCAACGGCAGTAAAGCCAACGCATATCGGGTGTTGTACCAGCTGTTCGGCCACAACGTCGGGATGAAGATCGGTGTGGCGGACGAGTGAATGCTCCAAACATAGAAAATCGGCGGTAAGGCCAGAAAAATCACCGGCCAGAAAGCGCGCCGATACAGCGCCGCAACCACTCCCGCGGCCCCCATCAGCAACACCGGCCATCCGGCGACCAGTCTGCCCGCGGCGAAAAAGTATTGCGCGGCCACCTGCCAGTCTCCCCGGCCGGGGTAACTCATCTTCCCCTGAATCGCCAGCGCCGAGTACGGTCCGCGATAGAAATAGAGCGGATCTCCGAAGTACCAGCGATTATGCGCCAGCCAAAGAGCCGGCCCTGCCGCCGCAAACAGACAGAAGAGCAGGGAAGCGTACCAGCGCCTTTTGCCTCCGCGAATCAGAATGTAAACAGCCGCGAACGGCAGCAGGAACCAGGCTTCGTATCGTGTAAGCGCACCCGCGAATGCCGCCAGCCCTGCGCCGATTAACGCTCCCGTGCCCTGTTTTTCGCCGAATCGAACGGTGAAATACAGCAGCCCGAAAAGCGCCGCGAAAAGCAGAGGCTCCGTCATTGGAACGGACCCCAGATAGAGCATGTTCGGATTCAGCAGGAACACCGCTGCCGCTGCCGCAGCCGTCGTCATACCGCCGAAAATCCGGCGCACGGTCGCAAACAGAAACGTAGCCGCGACGCTCGTCGCAATCCCGGAAACGATCGCTCCCGCGAGGCCCGTACTCCACATCCAGTCGTTCCGAACCAGCGGAATCATCAGCAGATGCGGCAGCGGCAGCCATGTCGTGCCAACCTGCGACCACCCGGGCGTGCGTGAATCCACAATGCGACGGGCGATATTGAGGTGCGCCTCCGCGTCGCCCGACCAGAGCGTGCTGCCGGAACGGTAGAAATATGCAATTGCAGCGGCCATGACCGCCGCGCTCGCGAGAAAAGTCAGAACGGTGGAAAGAAGTCCGCTAAAAAGAGGTGAAGTCTTTGAATTCCTGATACCGGGCATCGATCTCCTGGCGAGTCAGCGTGCGGAACCGCTCCACGCCGAAGCGCTCGCAACAGAAGCTGCCCATCACCGAACCATATATCACGGCGCGCCGCAGTTCGTTGGCGTTCACATCCTTCGATTTCAGATCGATTCCCGCTCCGGCCAGCGATCCCATGAAGCCGCCCGCAAAACAATCCCCGGCTCCCGTCGGATCGAAGACATCATCCAGCAGATATCCCGGCACCATGAAGTGCTTGTCGCCGTGCCAGAGAATCGCGCCGTGCTCGCCCCGCTTGATCACCAGAATGCGCGGGCCCATCGCGATGATTTTGGCTGCCGCCCTGCGCAGATTATTTTCGCCCGAGAGCATCCGTGCTTCGGAGTCGTTGATGAGCAGGAAGTCCCACTCCGCAATAGTCTTCAGCAGTTCTTCCCGGAAGTCGGCAATCCAGTAATTCATGGTGTCGCCGCCGACCAGCTTCTGCGCACCGTTCATCTGCGCCTTGACCGAGCGCTGCAGCGCGGGCTGGATGTTGCCCAGCAGCAGATAAGGCGAGCTCTTGTAAGACTCCGGCAGCTTGGGATCGAAGGTCGCGAAGACGTTCAGCTCCGTGGTCAGCGTCTCGCGGTCGTTCATATCCTGCGAGTAGACGCCCGCCCAGAAGAAGGTCTTGCCCGGAACCCGCTCCAGTCCGGCCAGATCGATGTTGCGCGATGTGAGCAGATCGATATCCTTCTGATCGAAGTCGTCTCCCACAACCGCAACGATCCTCGGCTGTGTAAAATAACTCGCGGAAAGCGCGATATACGTGCATGCCCCACCGAGCATGCGGTCGACTTTCCCATGCGGAGTCTCCACCCCGTCGTAAGCGACTGAGCCAACAATAACCATAGACATTCGTTTGATTGTACAAGCATCGCCCGCAATCCCGGCCTCTGTGACGATTCGATGAAATAACCGTTACAAATGGCGAGAGTTGTTACGGGGCCGCATCGCCGCGTAATAAAATCCGAGAGATGGAACAGATGGAAATCGTGCGCGAAGCCGGCGCCACGGGCTCAACGATTATTCTTCGGCTGAAAGGTCCGCTGACTCTTACGACTTTATTTCTCCTTCAGGATCAGCTGCGTGAGCTGCCGGATACCGATACCGTAATCGACGTCAGTGAAGTCCCCTACATCGATTCCGCCGGGCTGGGAACCATTCTGAGCCGCTGGACTCACCTCCAGCGCGCCGGACACAAGTTTGCGATGACCGGTGTCAGTCCCCGCATCGAAGTACTGCTGGAAATCACCAAGGTGAACACCGTTCTGCCCATGTTCAAAACAGCGGAAGACGCCGACCGGAGTTTCACGGGCAAAGCCGCTACGGCATAAACGCCGCTCTGCTTAACTTTTATATTCGGGATTTCGCGCCGCCGACCGGCGCGGGAACTCCCGCATAACCCGATCGATCCAGCGCAGCTCCGTGCCGATCTGGTCGATATTCAGGTTCAGCATCCAAACCGCCTCGTGAAAGGAGTGGCCGACTTCCTTTCGCACTGCTTCCAGAATCTCCTGTTTTCGGGCAAGGTCGTTTTGCAAAAACTTCTGCCGTCGGCGGAGTTGGGTCCGAAAGACGCCCGGCCTGCATTGCCATGAGAGCGCCAGCCAGGTGAGAAACGCGGGGCGCTCGTTCTGTTCCGTCCAGTCGCTGTGCTCCAGCGCTTCGGCCAGCGCGGCGCGCCCGCGCGATGTCGTCCCGAAGACGTGGCGCTCCGGCCCCGCGGGATCGGCGTCGTCGTCTCCGGAGCGAATCAGACCTCTGCGCGCCAGTTTGTCCAGCGAGTAGTAGACCTGCGGCTTCGACACTCCGGCCCAGTCCCGCACTTTGCGGAATTCCAGCAGCGCGTTCGCCTCATAGCCATGCATCGGTCGCTCCGCGAGAAGGCTTAACAACACGAGATCGGGCGTCGTCAACTTTTTTGGGCTTGACACGTTTTCCATACTCAACTAGTCTAAATGATACTACTTGGAGAAAAAATATGACAGTGAAGCGATTAACTCCGAATCTCTACACGGATGACGTAGCGTCCTGCGCAAATTTCTGGACGGAGCGGATGGATTTCGAAAAAACAGTGGAGGTGCCTGGCGAAGGAGGCCTGGCTTTTGTCGCCCTTCAGAACGGCAATATCGAGCTGATGTACGGCAGCTACGCAAGCCTTGACCGGGAAGGCGTCAGCGGATCGTACCAGAGAGGCACGGGCTTTCTGTTCATCGAAGTCGACGATCTGGATGCGGTGCTTGTCGCGATGAAGGGCGCGCCGATTGTTTCACCCGTGCACAAGACCTTCTACGGAGCGACTGAATTCACGGTGAAGGACCCCGCGGGCCACCTGATAACCTTTGCCCACTTCGACCCGTCGTAGGGCGGCGCTTCGGCGCTGCTGCCGCCCTTCCGGGCGGCCGGACCCGCGAAAACGCTCTACGCCGCCGCTGCCATCACTACCGTCCGCACCGGCTTCCGGCGTCCCGCCGACCAGTCCCGAATCCACCGATTGGCCGGTGCTTCGACAAACTCAAACGCCGCAATTGAGAACCCGATCACCGCTGCCACAAACACAAAACCGACCCACGTCGGCGGTGTTGGCCCGAAACGGAAAAGCGTATAGCGGCTGAACCACCACAGCAGCGGAATATGCAGGATGTACATCGAGTAACTCACCTTACCCATGTAACCCGCCGCTTCTGTAGAGAGTAGTCGGATAAAAAACCCGCCGCCGGTCGCCAGCCCGATCAGCAGGGCCACATTGAGAGGACGAAGAACCGTATTGAGATTCATCATCGTCCCGTCCAGAACGTGCGGATTGATGATGAACGCCGCGCCCCCCGCGAGCGCAGCGGCTGACAGCCAGAACCCGAGGCGTTTCGTTGCCTTCACCGCCATCCCCGATTGCGCGAGCGCCACATAGATTCGGGAAGCCGCGATGCCCGCAACAAAATCGGAAAGATGATGTATCGGCTTCCAGATACCTGGAACGCCCGCATGCGCCAGCGCGATGGGAATGACAAAGCACGCCGCGAGCGCGCCCGATACCTGCCGCAGGCTCGCCCGGCCCAGCCACAAAAAAAGCAAGGGGAAGCAGAGATAGAAAAAGAACTCGCAGGAGAGCGACCACGCTGGTGTATTCCAGCCGACATTCAGCGATCCGGTCCATCCCTGCAGCACAAAAACATAGTCGCCGACGACGCCTGCCTTTTGCGCCGCGCTGCGTCCCGGCTTCAGGAAAAACTCGAAAACGAACCAGGACACCATAACCAGACTGAGCAGATAAGCGGGATAAATACGGGCAAAACGCGCCACGACGAATCGCTTAAGGCTCTGCCGGTTCCACCGCGTGCCGGCGTAACTCTGCGCGAGGACGAATCCGGACAACAGAAAGAAAGTCTGCACCGCGAGATAACCGCCGCGCACAATTTTCTGAACTGCAAACGGCAGGCTCTGATTCCACTGATCGAGAAGCATGCCTTTGCTGGTGAGATGATGCAGGATCACCCAGATCCCGAGCAGAAATCTAAGCCCCGTAAGCGCAGGCAGATACTGCGAATCCTTGGCAAAGCGAGTCGCGTTGGAATGAGGGCGGATAATGTATTGTATTTTACAATTCCCGCTCTTGCCACGCGAATAACAACCCTTAAAGCCCGGTGAGTTAAGCTATCGACGGGAATCGGACCGCTCTGCCACCGAACAATCCAATTGGTTTTTCAACTGCGGATTTCGTCGAACTCGCGCTTGCGTCATTTCTCGTTTTGTTGTGTGTTTTGTGGCGTGGCCGGCTCGCAGCTTACATCGAAAAACAGGCCTCGCGAACCGGTTGGTGCATGCTCGCGTTGGCCATCCTGCCGGTCGCTCTCCGCTTGGCGCTGCTTGCGCGCCATCCCGCACCGTCGCCGCAGATCTACGACGAATTCGGCCACCTGCTGGTCGCCGACACCTTACGCCACTTTCGCTTCGCCAACCCTCCGCACGCCTTGCCACAGTTTTTCGAAACCTTCTTTGTCCTGCAGTCTCCGACCTACAGCTCTATTTATCCGGTCGGCCAGGGCCTCGCGCTGTTAGTCGGCCGGATTCTTTTCGGAACCCCCTGGGCCGGCGTGCTGCTCTCGACCGCGGCGTTCTGCTCGCTCTGCTATTGGATGCTGCGCGGCTGGACCACGCCATCCTGGGCGCTGCTCGGAGGCTTACTCGCCGTGTTCGAGTTCGGCCCGCTGAATCAATGGACGAACTCCTATTGGGGCGGAGGATATTCAGCCGTCGCGGGATGTCTTGTATTCGGCGCTCTCCCGAGACTGCGTCGCGAATATCGAACCCGCGACGCCGCTCTTCTCGGCCTGGGATTGGGGATGCATCTGCTCAGCCGTCCGTTCGAATCGATCTTCCTGCTTCTCAGCGTCCTGCTCTTCCTGATTCCCGATTTTCGAAACTTTCAAAAGCTGGCCAAGCCGGCGCTCGTGATGGCGCTGGTTTGTCTGCCGGCTCTCGGCATCGTGCTGGTGCAGAACAAACAGGTCACGGGCAACTGGACAACGTTGCCTTACTCGCTCAGCCAGTATCAGTACGGAGTGCCGGCGTCATTTACTTTTCAGCCGCATCCGGTCCCGCATCATGACCTTACCCGCGAACAGGACCTTGACTACAAAATGCAGCGGGCTTTTCGTGCGAAGGACATCGATACTACTGCCACATACTTCCAGCGCCTCGTATACCGGATCCGCTATTTGCGGTTCTTCCTTTATCCCGCGCTCTATCCGGCCCTGATTATCTTTCTTGCCTGCATCAGAAACTATCGGAGCGCCTGGGTGGCGCTGGCTCTTTTGATCTTCGCGCTCGGAACGAACTTCTATCCGCTGTTTCTGACTCACTATGTTGCGTGCGTCACCTGTCTCTTCGTTCTCGTGTCAGTGGAAGGACTGCGTCTCCTCAACCGCCTCCCTTCCGGGCAACTGCCCGCGCGCGTGCTGGTTTATCTTTGTGCCGCGCAATTCGTCTTCCTATACGGCGTGTATGCGCTCGATCGCGACCGCACTCCCGATCGCCGCGCCGAAATCAATCGGCAATTGTCCGAAATCTCGAAGAAGACATCCGGAAAGCTGCTCGTTCTCGTCCGCTACTGGCCGCAGCACATTTTCCAGGACGAATGGGTTTACAACGCCGCGGATATCGACAGCGCCCCGATCGTCTGGGCGCGCGATCTTGGCGACGCCGAAGATCAAAAGCTGCTCCACTATTACCCCAACCGCACCGTTTTGCTTCTCGAGCCAGACGCGCGTCCGCCGCGATTGACTCCCTGGCATCCCGAACCGTCGAAACCGCCCGACAAGCCACAGCAGAAAACCGTGCCGAAGATCCCCTTCGAGCCGGTTGTTAACCGCTGACGAAAAACCGTGATGCTATAGTGGCGGAAATCTGTCGACCGACACAATCCCACCAACCGAAGTATGCGTAATTCCCACTTGGGTAGCGGGCATGGGCTCGCTGACCTTTGGTTTGGTCGCGGGGTTCGTGGTCACCGCGCTGCCGTTCCTGTTATCCCGCGCGGGTATAAGCGTGGATCGAATCGCAGGGGTCAGCGCAGTCGCTATGTCGCCGACTTTCTGGGCATTCCTGCTCACTCCTGTTGTCGATGTAGGTGTCACGCGGCGCAACTGGGCGTTCGGGCTTACCGTCGTTTCTGCTGTCAGCCTTGCAGCGGCTCTGTGGTTCTTTTCCGCCGAAAAGCTCGGCTTGTTTACCGCGCTGGTGCTGATAGCGGAGCTGGCGATCGTCGTGCAGGCCAATGCCGAGGGCGGCTGGGTTGCCGAGTTTGTCCCCGATGCGCAGCGCGGAAAAGTGGGCGGCTGGACCAACGCCGCCAATCTGGGAGGCGGCGCCTTCGGGGCAATGCTCCTGATGTCGGCGGCCCGAACATTACCCACTCACTCGCTCGCTATCCTCACTTTGGGCACAGTGCTTTTATCCGCGACAGTATTGTTTTGGTTCCCCAAACCCGCTGAGCCCGTTTTCAAGCTCCGTCAGGTTTTCGGCGGCACGTTCCGCAGTGTGGCGCGGACGTGTAAGCAGTCGCAGGTCCTGATCGGCTTTCTCCTTTTTCTGACGCCCGCCGGCGCTGTTGCGGCGATCAATCTCTTCTCCGGTCTCGGTAACGACTTTCACGCTGCAGCCGGGCGCGTAGTTTGGGTTACGGGCGCCGGCGTCGCCATCTCGAGTTCGGTCGGGGCGCTTCTGGGCGGGTATCTGGCGGATCGGGTAAGCCGGGGCGTGCTCTATCTGGGTGGCGGCATCCTTGCAGGCCTGACCTCGCTGACAATGGCGCTGATTCCCCACACCGAGTTCACGTTCACTTCCGGCGTGCTGTTTTACAACGCTGTAGCAGGTTTGATCTATGCGGCATTTACCGCGCTCAGCCTGCAGTTGACGGGAAATCGCAATCCCACCGCGGCGACTCAACTGGCGCTGTTTGCGGCTTCCACTAACGGAGCCATCGTGTACATGACCTGGCTGGACGGCCAGGGTTACCGGCTTTACGGCGTGAGGGGTTTATTCCTTGTGGACGGACTGGCGGCGATGATCACGGGCCTGGCCCTGATGGTCTTCGTGTTGCGGAAAGGACGGGCGTCGAGACCCGACAGCAACGCGCCGCTACCTGCCTGATGAACCGAACCCACCCTCGCCGCGCGCCGAATCTCCCAGTTCGCCTTCTTCCCACTGGACGGCTTCGTAGCGCGCAATAATCATCTGGGCAATCCGTTCTCCCGGCGAAATTTCATATGGCTCCCGGCCCAGATTCAACAGAATCACACGAATCTCTCCTCGATATCCGGGATCGATGGTCGCCGGACTGTTCGGCAGCGTGATGGAATGCTTCAGCGCCAGACCGCTGCGCGGCCGGATCTGCGCTTCATAGCCCGCGGGCAATTCGATCGCGAGGCCCGTCGGTACGAGCTTCGTCTCACCCGGCCCGATCGAAACGGCTTCGACGCTGCAAAGATCCATCCCCGCATCTTCATCCGGACCGTGAGCATACTGCGGAATTTTTGCGTCTTTGTGGAGCTTCTTAATATGCGCTTTGAGCAAACCGCTATGATAACCGTTTGACCAAAAGAGTCATCACCGTTTCGCCGATGCCGCCTGAGAAAAGCGCTTATGCATTGGCGCGGTACAGCCGGTCGGCGGATTCCATCCGCCAGTCGATCGACTGGGTTCGCTCGCACAATTCGCAGAGCTTTCTCGAAAGCTTCTATTTTCAGTATGGCCATCAGTCGATTGCCGATCTCGGCCATACCGTCGTTTGTTTCGAAGGCGTCAGCGAACTCGCCGCGAGCGAAATTGAGGATGAAACGCTCTGGGATGGACAGGCGAAGTCGTCGCGCTACCAGGATTTTTCGAAGTCCGGTTTCATTACGCCTCCGGAACTCGAAGGCGAATCGGCGGAGTTATATCGCACCGCCGGCGAATCTCTTCTTCGCGCCTACAAAGAAGTTCACTTACGCGTGAACGACTATCTCACCGATAAACTCCCGCGCCCCGAATCGATGAAGCCCGACGCCTATTCCCGGAACATCGCCGCGCGCGCGTTCGACGTCGCCCGATACCTGCTGTTCTGGGGCGTGCCGACCAACGTCGGCCAGGTCACCAGCATCCGAACTCTCGAAAAGCAGATCAAGCGGATGCGGGCATCCGAATTCGCCGAGGTGCGGGAACTCGGTCAGGAGTTGGCTGAGGCATGCGCCGCGCCGCCCGATTGCATGTGGGACCCGCGGAACAACGAGCCTCTTGCGCCAACGCTCGCGCGCCACGCCGAACCGGATCAATATGCCCGCCAGGCGCGCGAAGATCTGAGGCTTTGGGCCGCGCAGAATCTGACGGTCGGCGCGGTCGAAGTCAAACATGATGTCGAGCTGATCAAACCCGACGATGTTCTCTCTGAAATCGTCGCGACCCTGCTCTATCCCGTGTGCGAACATCCGTTCCGGGCAATCTATGAAACGGCGCGCGCCTGGAGCAAAGCGCAAAAAGCCGAAGTATTGGATGTTGCCGTCAAATCCCGCGGTAGTCGCGACGACCTGCTGCGCGAGTTTCGCGGCGGCCAGTATTGTTTCGACATGCTGATCGATATCGGCGCGTACCGCGACATGCACAGGCACCGTCGCTGCCACCAATATCGCCAGGCTTACCGCTGCCATGGGTATCCGGAACCGGCGCCGCTCGCCGAGGCGGGTGCGGAAGGAATTTACAACGCGGCGATGAGAAACGCTTTGATGACCATGGAAAAACTTCCCGAACCGGCGCGTCAATATCTGCTGCCGTTCGGCGCCCGCTCACGTTTCCTGTTCAAAATGGATTTCGCCGAAGTGGAATATATGTCGCGCGTCCGCAGCGGCGTCAAAGGACACTTCAGTTACCGCGACATCGCCTGGCAAATGAAGCAGCGCGTGGAAGAAATCGAACCCGAACTGGCGAAGCTGATCGACACCACTCCGCCGTGGATCGAAGACCCCCTCAAGCGCTGACGGTAAAACATGTGGGGCGGCGCTGCCGCGGGCCTTCCGGCCCGCGAGGAGCTGAGGCAACGCCCTAATCGTAAAACAAGTACTTCCGCCACTGTTCATCCCCCTTGCCCAGCAGCCGCATCAAATGCCGGCTGGTATGCAGGCTGAATGGGCGCGGCTGGCGCGCCAGCCGGAACCCCGCTTCTTCCGGAGTGCGGCTGCCCTTCCTGTTATTGCAGGAATGACAGCAGGCCACCAGGTTTTCCCACGCCGATTCGCCGGCGCGCGACCGCGGAATCACGTGGTCGAGGGTCAACTCGGCCGCCGGCAGAACTTTCAGGCAATACTGGCAGGTGTACCGGTCGCGCATGAGAATGTTCTTGCGCGAGAGCGCTCTCGTCTGGTGCGGTATGCGGCGGTATTCCAGAAGCCGGATCACCGAGGGAACGCGCAGCGTGCGGCGCGGCGAGTGAACCGCGTTGGACGAAAGCTCCTCCGCCGACGCAATGCCCTTGAGGACGAGCACCAGCGCGCGGCGGGCGGCGCAGATATTGATCGGCTCGTAGCTCGCGTTCAATACGAGAACAGGTTTCTGCAGTCTGCTGTAGGTCGGCATTTTACTCCTCAGGCTTCCAATCGTCGATCTACTCTTGCCAGTGTCAGGAGCGAGACAAAACCTGCTCCCCCGCGCTTCAGAGCGGCGGCACAGGCACTCGCCGTTGCTCCGGTTGTCATCACATCGTCAATAAGAAGAATCCTTTTCCCCGCGAGCCTGGCATTCGCTCGCACTTTGAATGCCCCCGCCACATTGCGCCTGCGTCCGGCATTGGCCAGACCCGCCTGCGTATCCGTCGCGCGCCGGCGCCGGAGCACATTCCACACGGGGATGCCGCGTTGTTTCGCCACATAGCGGGCGAGAAGCTCGGCTTGGTTGAAGCCGCGGCTCCATTGTCTGCGCCAATGCAGCGGTACGGGAATCAGAGCGTCAAAATGTTCATCCGCCGGGATGGCCCGCATGAGATATTCCGCCAGCGGTCGCGCCAGTGGCTTCATCCCGGAATACTTCAAGAGGTGAATCAGACTTCTCAGTGACCCTTCATACATCCCGAAGCTGGCCGCGCTGTCATAACCGCGCAAACCCGATCGGCACACCGCACAGACTCCCTGCTCATCGAGCGGCCAGGCGTTTATAAAAGGAGTGTTACAAAGCGCGCAGAAGTAATCGGCATCGATCGGCTCGGCCGAAGCCAGACACTCGGCACAGACCGGCACTCGCGTCCACTTGACGAGCGCACGCCTGCAGACGCGGCAATCGTCGGGGAAAAACAGCGTAAAAATTCCGTGGGGGATCTCGCGGACGAGATGGATGGCGGCCGTTCTCGTTATCGTGCTACTCGAGAAGGCGCACCTCCCTGCCTGGTGCCGGGGTGTTGTTCGACCTGGCTGGGCGTGAGTGCCATGTGTGGCTCTCTAAATTCTGAGTGTACAACAAAGGCCCCTCGACGCGAAGCGTCAGTGGCAATTCGTCGGTACAAGAGAATCAGGCGCGTCAGCCTGTTATGAAACTGAACCCCATCCGGATCAGCACGTAGATAAACCAGAGGCTGCCTACCGAAAACAGTCCGAACGAAAAACTCGAACGGTTCACTTTCGAAAATCCGTAGGACAATAAACCGATCTCCATGAAGCTGAGAACATCGAGAGAACTCAGCAGGGTATAGAGCCCGCTTGACATTCCCTCCTTATTGACAAACGCCCCGACGTTCGTCGACAGCAGATTGTTGATGTCCAGCACGCTGCGGTCGGGCGCCATAACCAGCACCAATACGGACATCACGCAGATCACCAGTGTGTAGGGAAAATAAGCCAGCGTCACCATCGAAAAGTTGGTGCTGAACTTCGGCTGCTTGCTGCCTACCAGGGCGAACAAAGTCAGCAGCCCGGCAATCACCACCAGCACCAGGGCCGCGCCGATAAAGGCTCCCGCATAGGTGACATAAACCTGCGCCGGCGAATTTGCCCGATCCAGAGCGAGCTGCATCTGTTCCGGGCTGAGGCGCAGGCTTTGGATGCGCTGCCGCACGATGGTATCCATCCCGATCAGCTTAATTGCCGCCGCGGTCGTGCAAACCGTGAGAATCATGCTCAGGAGCAGCGGAAGGACCCATGCGCCCCGCCGCTTTTCCAGGCTGGAGAAGAGCTTCCCCGGTTGATAGAAGACTTCAAATATTCCCATAGTCGATGCAGTGTATCAGGTTTGGATATTACCGCCAAAAAATATCGTCCGCTTTTGTATAGTCCTGCCTGCATGCGAAAACTTACACTATTTCCCCGCCAGGATGCCGTCCCGCTCCCCGCTGTTAGACTGTCCGACAGGGATGCCCGAACCCCCGACAGTTGAAAGAGGGCCGGTCGAAACACGGACAGTCGAGCTCGAAATCAAGCCGACTTCGCGTGTGCGCTATCGCGTCGTCACTCTGATTACGGCCGGCATCGGGATTTTGTTCGTTCTGATGTATCTTTTGGTCGGCGGTACCGGCGATTTCTTCGCGCCCCGCACTACGCTGACCACCTACCTGGCCGACGCCTCGGGCGTGGTTCAGGGCTCCGAAGTCCGCCTGAGTGGTATTCGAATCGGTAAGGTGCAGAAAGTCGAACTTTCCGGACAAGTGGCGCCCGGCCGCGAGGTCCGTGCCGAGATGCGTGTCCTGAGCCGTTATTTAAAAAATATTCCCGCCGACTCACAAACCGATGTCAGTGCCGATACTCTGGTCGGTCTTAAATTCATTGACATAGCCGAGGGTAAGAGCCCTCTGCCGATTCACGAAGACGGTGTTCTACCCAGCGAGCCCGTCCAGCAGGCGGCCAGTCGAGCCAACCTGATGGAAACCCTGCAGAACAATCTCTCCCAGGTGGATCGAATACTGGCCGACATGTCTTCTCCCGCCACGGAAACCGGTCGGCTCGTCGTCGGCGAACAGTTGTACGACAACATTCTTCTCCACATCAACGGCTTCGACAGCGCGCTGCATACGTTTCTGACCCCGCAAAGCGATCTGGGCAAGGCCTTCTATACCGACGAAATCTACAATCGCGTCCACAATCCTGCAGTGCAGCTCGATCGGCAGCTCGCTTCCATTCAGAACGGAGAAGGCGCGGTCGGCCATTTGTTCGCGAGCGACGAGCAGTACAACCAGATCCTGCGGGAACTCGTCCAGCTCCGAACGGCTCTTGCCGATGCCAACGCCGGCAAGGGCAAATTCGGCGCGTTCCTTCAGGATGACTCCGGATACCAGCGGATCACCCGCCTGTTGGCCGCTACGGATGCCATGATTTCGTCACTGAACGCCGGCGAAGGACAGGCGGGCCGCCTGCTTTCCAACGCGCAGCTTTATGAGAGCCTGAATGGTTCTCTGCATAGCATGCAGGAATTCCTGCGCGACCTGCGCGAAAACCCGCGCAAATATCTCCGCATCAAACCTTTCTAGACGACCCGTTCCTGGGATGTCCATCTATTTCGTGGACACGTCACCAGCCTTTGTAGGGTCAGGCCTTCCGGCCTGCCGCCGGGCTTCTGCCCGGCGTCTTACTTCGCGTCCGCCAATCCCTCGGGACAAGCAAACTCCCGCAGCTCGTCCGTCTTCCCGGTCACGGCCTTGCGGTAAGTCTTGACCGTTTCCCACGGCTTGGTCAGCGCCTTGGGATCGTTAACGGTGATGTGATCCTCCAGCAATCCCTGAGCGTTAAACCGTATCCGTTCATGCACCGTCATCGCATCGCTGTGCGGACTGAACCCTTCAATAAACGAGTTGGTGTTCAGCGCCACGGTATCGACCGCCAGCGTGTCTCCTTCCCAGTGGCCGGTCGAATATCCGGCATAAGTCGGATCGTCCAGTATCTTCTGCGTTGGCTTGCGTCCATCCAGATAGACACGCCGCAATGCGTCGTTCAGTTCGCTGAAGAAGGTGATCTTGTCCTTGTTCTGCATCACCTCCATCCCGTATGCCATGTTCATCATCGCGGGCATTCCCGGAGGAAGGCATTTCGCCGTGTAGTCGTATTCGTAAGAGCCGGAGATGCGCGATTTGCTGATCATCTGCCACTTCGCCATGTATTCCGGAGTCAGCGACGGAGCGTTCGGCGAGCGGCCCTGCGATCCATCCGAAAGCGGCGCCGAAACGGTGGGGCGGGGCGGGGGGCCTTGTCGCGGCGCGGGAGGCGGTCCGCCCGCTCTGCCGCCCGCGCGGCCGAACGGTGAAAGCGGATAATACACGCCGGAAAAATCAGGCGGCGTGCCGGCTTGCGCCACAAGAACAACCGGTATTCCCAAACCCAGCATCCCGGTCCATATCCATAGGACGAGTTTCTTCGATTCCATATACGGGTCCTTACTGATTTTCCGACGGCGGCGCGTTGGGAAGAATTGTGCCGTCCGCCTTTGTTATCCGGGCAATCAGACTGACAAGCGTTCCGTCTTTCGAAGGACTCATATCGATCGTGACCTTCTCGCCCGGCACAAGGGACTTCGGCGTCCAGCCCGCGCGCAGCAGAATCCCCGGCGCGCGGCCTTCGCAGGACCATTCCACCTTGCCGCCTTTGCCGTCATCGACCGTCAGGTATACCCAGGTGTGCGGGTTGGACCACCGGAAGCCTCTGACCACTCCCGTGACCGTAATGACCTTAGTTACCTCGAACCCGACATTGCTGTGATGCGACCACGCGGGAGTCGTATAAAGGAGAGAAACTGCTCCCAAAACAACCGCCAGACCGGCGGTACGTGCATTCATCGGTTTTCCACCTCCCGAAAATCCTCTGTAGCTTAACAGAGTTCTCGGGAGAGACATGTGGGGCCGGCGCTTCTGCGCTGCCGCCGGGCTTCCGCCCGGCGTAATTGCTATTTCCGCTTCGCAGCGGCCCGTTTCGCGGCCCACCGTTTTTTGAGCGCTTCCGAAAGCCGTTTCCGGCCTTCCGGCGTCATGCCGCCCTTGCGTTTCGCTTTGACCGGAGCCGCCGTTGTCCCGGCTCTCTTGGCCGCCCATCTCGCTTTGAGCGCTTCCGACAGTCTTCTTCGACCCTCGGGTGTCATTCGGCTCTTTCGTCTTCCCCGGCGTGTGCCGCCTGAGGCGCCTTCGTTCGCGGAAGGAGGTGTCGCCGGCGTACCTTCGATCTCGCGCAAAGCCGCTAAAGCCCGCTCGATCCCCGCCCGCTGCTGTTCCAGTTTCCTGATAACTTCGTTCAGACTGTTCGCCATATAGTTTTGAGTCCCGGTAGGTCGATAAGAAATCGACTCAGATAAATCATAGCGCATTCGATCACAAATTCTTACTAAGTTGTTATTCTTCTTACAACTCGCGGATCGCGAAAAGTCCTGACTTTAGAAAGGCCGGGGCCTGGCAGCCTAAAGGTTCCCCCAAACCTGCCGATCATCTCTTATATGGTGGCCGTTGTCAGTAAAATCTGCGACCCCGGACTCTACACCCTGACAGAGTCCATTCAGCTTGCGCAGATCAGCGCTCAAACGATGCCAAGCTTCGAAATCGATCTGGTTCGGTTTCTCCAGTCCGAATGCCGGGTCGGCCATGCATCTCTGCCGAGTGTCTACCGGGGTCTGGAGGTTCTCGGCGGCATGCTGAGTGGAGGCGCCGCGAATGAGAACGGGCTGATTGCCCTTCTCAGGCCCTTTCTTCGATCGAGCAATCCGCAGATTGCTTCCAAGTGCATTCTGGTCCTGGGCCGTCATTCAAGCAGCATGGCCTGGCTGAACAATCTTATGGCCGAGCCGGACGAACGCATCCGCGCCAACCTGATCGAGTCTCTCTGGAAACGAAAAGAACCCGAAGTAGAACGCATCCTGCGCAACGCTCTCAGGGACAGGCACGCCCGAGTAGCGGCTAATGCTGTCTATGGCCTTTATCTACTGGAGATCGACGCCTGGGAAGGAGGGCTGAATAACCTTCTCACAAACAAAGACGCTGCTTTCCGTAAATCCGGTATTTGGGTCCTTAGGTCGATTGGCGCGCCCGACGTTCCGCCGAGGATCAAGCTTCTCATCCGCGATACCGATCCCGGCGTCAGACGCGCCGCCTTCAACGCGCTGACCTGGCTTCGCAAAAAAGGCTCTAAGGAAAAACTCGAAGTAACCGTGGGGCAGGGCTTCGGCCCTGCCGCCGGCCTTCCGGCCGGCGCGGAACCTGAACTAACCGTCCCTTAGTTCGCCGATCTTCCCCACAACTGCTGGGAAGCCATGCGAGCACCTTCGCTGAGCGCCTTCATCTTCATCCAGCAAAACGGCGGATATACCGATCCAAAGCCCGCGAACGTTCCAAACCCGCAATCCGTCCCGGCAATAACCCGCTCCTTGCCGACCACCTGCGCATACCGCACAATCCTCTGCGCCACTACTTCCGGGTGTTCCACATAGTTGCTGTTCGCTCCGATTACGCCGGGAATCAGAATCTTGTCCGCGGGAAGCTTGATGGTCTCCCAAGCCTTCCATTCATGTTCGTGCCGCGGATTGGCGCCCTCGATCAGCAGCGCCATCGGCTTGGCTTTGATGACAATCGGGAAGATCTTCCCGCAGTCCATGTCATGGATATGCGAGCCTTCGTAGTTCCCCCAGCAGATATGCATGCGGACGCGATTCGCCGGCACATTCGCCAGCGCATGATTCAGCGCTTCCACCTGCAGTTCCGCATTGCGCAGAAATTCCTCGTCTGTGAGTTGCTTGAATCTCGTGTGGCGGCCCATGGCGAGGTCCGGGCAGTCGATGGAAAGAATCAGCCCTGAATTGACGATAGTTTCGTATTCTTCGCGCATCGCGCTTGCCAGCGCATCGAGGTAAGCCTGGTGCGACGGATAGTATTCGTTGGGCTGAAACACCGCAATCGTGCCCGGCGAGACCGCGTTCATGAAACCGTCTTTGACTTTCGTCTTCGCCAGCGCATCCTTCAGTCGCGCGATGTCCTGCTTCACCGGCTCCAGATTCTTCACCGCAATCGGGCCCTTGCACACGGGACGGCGGTACGTCGCCGAATGTCCCGCCTTCACCAGCCGGTCGCGATATTCCGGATAGTCGTCGAGATCGAGCGGCGTCGGCCGCGACGAATCTCCCTCAAAGCCCGTGAGCCTGTGACGGATATAGGTGGCGTAGCTGATCTTGCTCATCTCGCCGTCGTCGACGATGTCGATGCCCGATTCCACCTGCAGCCGAACCGATTCGTTTACCGCGTTGCGCACCACCCGCTCAAAATGTTTTTCGTCAATGGCTTCGCCCCGGTCCTGCGCGAATAAAACGTCGACCACATCCTGCGGGCGCGGCAGGCTGCCGACGTGCGTGGTAAGAATCCGGTCCTTACTAACTTCCATATCGGTTATGGCTCTCCCTGGAATGTGTCCAGTCTCAGACGATGATACCCCGCGCACCTGACGGGCCGGACAGGCCTGCTGTTTACGGTGGGGCGGCCTTTCCAGGCTACCGGCTAGTCGCAGAGTACCAGGCAGGCCTTATCCCCTGTTAAGGTGAGCTGGGAATGTTCAGCCTCGGGTCGGGGCTTCTGCCGGCGTGTGCGGTTTACGCCGCGCCTACTCCCTTGCCGAAACATCTCCCTGCATCTCCGGACAGGCTTCCGGCTTCGGCGCTCCTTGCTCGCGCGGAACGCCCCGCAGGCGCACGTTCATTACCAGAAGCCCGTCGGCGCTCTGGTCGAATATCGTTACTGTAACCTCAAGATGCACCGGCGGTTGGCGGCGGAGAGTCATTTGAATGCCGTTTGCTTGGAACCGCCATTTGTTCCGGTAGAACTGCCAGTACTAATGGAGCAGGCGACTTTCAAGAGAAATCACCGCGGCGCTGTTGTGTGATGTAGAATACATAAATCCGGGAAGATAGTTATAGAACTCTCGGCCAGGAGGATTATGAAAAGGAACGTCTTGTTTCTGGCAGTCGGTCTGCTGGCCCTCTCGGGCAACGTTTTCGCCGACATTTCAGAGACTTTTACGAATACGACCCCAACCACCGACTTTGGGTTCACGGACAACTTCACCCTGACGTCGTTCGACACCAACCTTGGCGCCCTGACAGGCATTACGATCGACTTGGTTTCCACAGGCACTGCCAACGTCAGTGTTATTAATATCAGCGGTTCCGCTAATACATTCTCCGATGCTACTGTCAGCATCCCTCTGACTGTCTCGGGGCCTGCGGGCATCACTCCTCTTGTCACTATCACGGGAGACGGTCCGGTTGCCGGAACGGTCGGAAGTGGTTTTGGGCCGTACATCTTCACCGGTGTACCCACCACCAGTTCGGCGACCGAGAACGTCGATGCCGGGCTCTTTTCCGAATTCGAGAGCGTCGGGCCGGTTGCCCTTAACTTTAGTGCTGCGGCTGAAACTGGCACTTTTGGCGGTTCAGGCACCGGCGTACTTTTTAGCGGCACTGGAGACATATCGGCCGTAACGTCGATCACCTACACCTACACCCCCAATACCGTGACTCCGGAACCAGCCCTCTTGGGCGTTGTTTCCCTGTGCCTCGGCGGCGTGGTCCTGTTTCGCCGCAAGAGTCTGAAAAAGAGCTAGTTCTCCTCGAAACACCGATTTTCTGGAAGACCGGACGAGTCCGGTCTTCCTTTTTTTTGTCCGAAGTCAGATCGCTCCGGCCATCACGGGAGGTGGGGCAGCGCTTCGGCGCTGCCGCCGGGCTTCTGCCCGGCGTGTGCGGTTTTGCGGCGCGGTCACTCTACTGCCGGAACACTTCACTACATCTCCGGCCTAGCTTCCGGCTTCGGCGTGCCGTGCCGGAGCGGAACGCTCCGCAGCAGCAGATTCAGCACCACGGCAATCCCCATGATGGCCGTGCTCGAAATGAAAATCAGATTGATCCCGTGCACCAGCGCCCCGCGCACATTCTCCAGCAGCGTCTTCAGCACCGCAAGCCCGTCGGCGCTCTGGCCGAAAGTCGCATCCAGTTGCGGTCTCATCTGCTGCAGCATCAGCGGATTCGAAAACGGCTTCAACAGACTCGCCGCCGTTCCCGCCGGCACGCCTTTCGCAAAATCGCGCTGATAGTTCGTCAGCAGCACCGTTCCGAAAACCGCCACTCCCACCGTGCTCCCGATCGACCGGCAGAACGTCGGCAGGGCGCTCGCCGCTCCCATGTGTTCGCGCGACGCCGCGTTCTGGATCGCTACCGTATAGACCGGCATCAGCAGACCCATGCCGAATCCCGCGATCAGCATTCCCTTCACCACGTCGACGCGCTGCGTCGTCGCATCCATGCGCGCGAAGAGAATCATTCCCGCGGCGATCAGAATCGACCCCGCCACAGCCGACGGCTTATACGTCAGGAACCGCAGATTGATCTGCCCCGTAAGAATGCTGCCCACCACCGACGCAAGCAGCAGCGGCGTCAGCAGATTTCCCGACTGCGTCGCCGACACGCCCAGCACTCCCTGCATGAACAGCGGCAGATAGATGATCACTCCGAACATTCCGATCCCGAGAATGAACGAGAGCGCCGCCGCCATGCTGATCACCGGACTGCGAAACAGCACCAGCGGAATCAGTGGCTCGATCGCCTTGCCTTCGATGCGAATGAATGCCGCGAGCATCACCACCGCGAACACCAGCAGCACATCCACGCGCGCCGATCCCCAGCCGTAGTCCGTTGCCCACGTCAGCGCCAACAGCAGCGGCACGATACTCAGAATCAACGACGACACGCCCGCCCAATCGATGCTGCGCTTCACGCCTTCCGGCCGCCAGAACGGAAACTCCATCCAGATGGCAGCGATGGCAATGATGCCGACCGGCAGATTCACGTAAAACACCGCGCGCCATGAAACGTGATCGGTGAGCCAGCCGCCCAGCGTCGGTCCGAAGATGGACGCCAGCCCGTACGTGGCCGCAAAAAATCCCTGATATCGGCCGCGCTCCGCCGGCGAAAACACGTCGCCGATGATCGTGAACGCCAGCCCCATCATCATTCCGCCTCCGACGCCCTGCAGGCCGCGGAAAACGATCAGCTGCGACATGCCGTCGATGGGCAGAAACGTAAGCTTCCCCGACGCTCCGCACAGCGCCGAAGTCAGCATGAACATCCCCGCTCCCGTCAGGAAAAACCACTTCCGCCCGTAGATATCGGATAGCTTGGCGAAGATCGGAATCGCCAGGGTTGACGTCAGCAGATAAGTCGTCGAAACCCAGGGATACCGGTCAAAACCCGAAAGTTGCGCGATGATTCTCGGCTCCGCCGTCCCGACAATCGTCTGATCGAGCGACGCCAGCAGCACTGAAAGCAGCAGCCCCAGCATCGTCCCGATCAGTTGCGGGCGGGTCAGCCGGACTAACCCGGAGGTATGGTATTCAGCCTGAACAGCGGATGACATGGAGTTTTTTCCGGAACGGGAACATTCTTGAGAATAAGCTACGGCTCATCGCACCGTTATGGCGTGAGCTCCGATTCCGCCGTTTCCGGCGCGAACGACAAGTGGGAAGTGCAGTTGCGTAAAGGGTGCGTGGAACTGGCCACGCTCGCCTGTCTTTGGCCGGGACCCCTCTACGGCCTCGAAATGCTGCGCCGCATGGGAAAGTGCTTCGATCTGGTCGTTTCCGAAGGCACGATCTACCCTTTGCTTGGCCGCCTCGAGCGCGGCGGTCTGATCGAAGCGAGGTGGGTCGAAACCGGCCTCGGGCATCCCCGCAAGTACTACACGCTCACCGCGGCCGGCACACGCCGCACTTTGGAAATGGCGCGCCTCTGGTCCCGCTTCATGCGGAGTTTCGATCAGTTGCTGCTTCCCGTGACCGCAGCCGCACAATCGTCTCCAAATGGAAAGTCTGCGGGAACAAGTCCACCATCGTGACCTTGTCGATTTCGTAAACCGGCAGCAGCGCCGCCAGATCGCGCGCCAGAGTTGCCGGATCGCACGCCACAATCACCAGCGTTTCGGGACGTAATTCCGCCAGCCGTGCTGTAACCGTCTTCCCCAGTCCCGCTCTCGGCGGATCGGCCAGCACGAAATCCGGCGCCGCCTTCGACTTCGTCAGAAACACTTCCGTCTGTTCGGCCGCAACTTCTACCTTCGCCCGCGCTCGCTCCGCGTTCTGTCTCAGGTCTCCTGCGCTCCGCCCTGCTTCCACCGCAACCACGTGTTCGAATCGCCGGGCCAGCGGCAGCGAAAACAATCCCACGCCCGCATAGAGGTCCCACGCCGTCGCTCCGCCCGCTTGTTCGACAGCCAGTTCCGCCAGCTTTGGCAGCAGCAACCGATTCACCTGGAAGAACGACGTTCCACTTACCTGGAAAACGTCTTCGTTCACCGCATATTCCAGCGGACCCGCCACCGTCCCCGGAACCTCCTCCGCCAGCCATTCGAAAAACCGCTTCGCCACCGGCTGGCTGCTCTCGAGTACGTTCCACTGCACCTGTCGCTCGTCGGTGAACAATTCCAGCGACGCAACAAATCCCGGCCATCGCCGGTCGCGCACCATCCGCTTCAGCTTTCCCAGAACTTCGTTGATCTTCGGCGAACCAATCGGGCATTTCTCGATTCCGATCAGCCGCCGCGAATTCATCTCGCGATACCCGAACCTGCCCCGCTCGAAATGAAGCTGCACGCGATTGCGATATCCGAACGGCTCCGTGCTTGCGGTCCCGATCTTCTCCGCGTCGAACTCGATCTTCCCCACGCGCCGCAGCGTCTCCACCAGGATGTCCCGTTTGAGTCTCAGTTGCGCCTCGTACGAGGCATGCTGGTACTGGCATCCTCCGCACTTTCCAAACACCGGACACGGCGGCTCCACGCGATCCACCGAGGCAGTTTCCACATGCAGGAGCCGCGTCCGCTGGACATGCTTTCGCGCCTCGCTTCTCTCCGCCTCGACAATCTCGCCGGGCAGCACAAAAGGCGTAAACACAACCTCGCCGTCGACTCGGCTCAGTCCGTGGCCGCCGTATACCAGCTTTTCAATGTGGAGTTGCAAGACTCATGCAGCGTAACAAACGCTTCGTGGGGCAGACGATCGCTTTTCAGTCGTCTGCCCTTTTACGCAGGTTTGAGACTTACCGGCGGAAGTGTCCGCGGACGCCAACGTAAGCGCGGGGCGGTGTCCAGTAGCCGCGATGCCATACGTGTCCCGCACCCCAGAAGCCGTCCATCCAGATGTATCCCGGAGCCGCAACCACCGGCGCCTGAGGCGGCACATAAGCCGGAGCAACGTAAGCCGGCGCTGGCGCGTAATATCCGTAACCGCCGACAGGCACTCCTACTCCAACTCCAATGGAAATCCGCGGCGCCGCGAATAAGCAGCTTCCCGCCAGCAACAATCCCGCAATCAGCTTCGTCTTCATTTTCGTTTCCTCCTTACGCCCCAATAAAAGGCAGCCGGGTTGCCAAACTTTCAGGCGCGCAGATTCAATAAGTTAGAAACGGAAAAGCCGGCAAAAGCCCGGTTCCGTGGTGTTTTTCGGCCACCAAACAGCGGCTCTCAAAAAAAATTGTGTGAACCATGTCGATCCGGGGCTTTCTCATTCGACGCATGATCAGAGAGCGAACCGCTACTCTGAACTAAATTGTTAATTGTTAAAGGAGAAAAAGAAAAAATGAAATTCCTGTCTGTCTATACGACCGATCCAAAAAACGGCGGCATGGGGCCGGAAGCACAAGCCGAAATGGGGAAGCTGATGGCGGAAACAAAAAAGGCCGGCACACTGTTCCTGACCGGAGGAATTCTTCCGGTTGCGAAGGGAGGAGCGCGGGTCCGCGCGATTGGAGGCAGGACCACCATGGATGGCCCTTTCACCGAAACCAAAGAGATCGTCGGCGGCTTCGCGATTCTGGAAGCGAAATCGCGGGAGGACGCGATCGGAATGGTTGAGCGATTTCTGGAAATTGCCGGTGACGGCGAGTGTCAGATGCAGCGGATTATGGAACCCGGGGAAGGACAGGCAAACTAATGCGATTCATGATGATCATGATCCCCAGAGGGTATGAGAGTGCGGCGCCCGATGCAATGCCGGCGGCGGAACACATCGCCGAGATGATGAAGTACAACGAGTCGCTCACCAAAGCCGGCGTGCTGCTCGCGCTCGACGGGCTGCATCCCCCCTCAATGGGCGCTCGCGTTTCGTTCTCGGGCGGAAAGCCCACGGTCACCGACGGGCCATTTAGCGAAGCCAAGGAAGTGATCGGCGGCTATTGGATGATTCAGGTGAAGTCCCGCGCCGAGGCCATCGAGTGGGCCTCGCGCTGCCCCGGCCACGACAACGAAGTCATCGAAGTCCGCCAGGTGCACGAGATGTCGGACTTCCCGCCCGAAATTCAGAAAGCCGCCGGCTACACCCCAAAGTAGAAGTAAATGTAGTTGTGGGGCGGGGCTTCGGCCCTGCCGCCGCGCTTCGGCGCGGCGCGGAGCGTCTCGACTCTTGCACTTTGGAGCCTGAAGATGCTGTGATCGGTAGCAGTGGTGGTTACCGGTTCACAGCAATCTTCAGTTCACGACGCCATCGACGCCGTCTGGAGAATCGAGTCGGCGCGCCTGATCGCCGGACTCGCCCGCATCGTGCGCGACATCGGCGTCGCCGAGGAACTCGCGCAGGATGCCCTCGTCGCCGCGCTGGAGCAATGGCCGCAGTCCGGCGTTCCGAACAACCCCGGCGCCTGGCTGATGGCTGCGGCGAAGCATCGCGCCATCGACTTCCTGCGCCGCGGCAAACGCGTCGAACTCAAACATCGGGAAATCGGCCGCCACATCGACGCCCAACAGGAGAAAGCCGCCTCGGAGCTGGACGCCATGATCGACGATGAAATCGGCGACGATCTTCTCCGCCTCATCTTCACCGCCTGCCATCCGGTGCTCTCGCGCGAAGCCCGCGTGGCGCTGACGCTCCGGATGCTGGGCGGTCTGACCACGGATGAAATCGCCCGCGCATTCCTCGTCCGCGAATCCACCGTCGCCCAGCGTATCGTGCGCGCCAAGCGGACGCTCACCGAAGCGAAAGTCCCGTTCGAAGTCCCGCGCGGCGACGAATTCACCGCTCGCCTCGCGTCCGTGCTCGATGTGATTTACCTGGTCTTCAACGAGGGCTACACCGCAACCGCCGGTGATGAGTGGATGCGCCCCGCGCTATGCGAAGACGCTCTGCGCCTCGGCCGCATCGTGGCCGAGCTTGTTCCGAAGGAACCCGAAGTCCACGGTCTGGTGGCGCTCATGGAGATCCAGGCCTCCCGCTCACGCGCGCGCGTAAGTGCTTCAGGCGAGCCCGTCCTGCTCTTCGACCAGAACCGCGCTCTCTGGGACCGACTTCTGATCCACCGTGGCCTCGCCTCGCTCGATCGCGCCGCGCGGCTTTCGCCTGAGCTCGGCCCCTACGCCTCGCAGGCCGCCATCGCCGCCTGCCATGCCCGCGCCCCCACGCCTGCCGACACGGATTGGACGCGCATCGTGCAACTCTACGAAAGGCTGTCCCAACTGACGCCCTCGCCCATCGTGGATCTGAATCGCGCTGTCGCGGTCGGCATGGCGTTCGGGCCGCAGGCAGCCCTCACGATCGTGGACGCACTCTGCTCCGAGCCTTTACTCGAGGACTATCATCTGCTTCCCAGCGTGCGCGGCGATCTCCTCTCCAAGATCGGTCGCTTCGACGAGGCCCGCCGCGAGTTCGAGCGCGCCGCTGCGCTCACAGCAAACGCCCGCGAGCGTGAGCTCCTTCTCTCTCTCGCCGCCACCTTACCCAGTCCACCTCCCCCCATCCCCATATAATTTGGTTGGAGGTTTTGCCATGAACCGTTTCTCGTTCCGCATTCTGGCGCTCTGGGCCGTGGCCGCGGCAACAGCTCTTCCGCAAACAAAGCCGCCAGCGAAGAAATGGACGCCTCCCAAAACCTCCTGGGGCGATCCCGACCTCCAGGGCGTCTGGACCAGCGACAACTTCTACGGCGTTCCCTTCGAGCGCCCCGCCCAGTACGGCAATCGAGAATATCTGACCGACGAAGAATACGCAGCCAAAGCGAAGGAAACCGACTATCTCGCCACCAGCGTGCAGGCCGGCGTATACCCGAAAGCAGGCTACTGGGCGCGCCAGAAGGGTGTGGACGCCAAAGCCGTTCCCACCAACTGGACCGAATACGCGCGCCGCGCCCCGCGTCAGACTTCTTTGATTGTCGATCCCCCCAACGGCCGCACTCCGCCTTTAACGGCTTACGGAGAGTCGGTGCGCGCCGCCCAGGCCGCCGCGCGTAAGCCGCGTCCGGAATCCTGGCTCGACATCAGTATCTATGACCGTTGCATCACTCGCGGTGTCGCCGGCTCCATGTTCCCTGTGATCTACGGTAACGGTTCGGAAATCGTGCAGATGCCCGGGCTCGTTGCCATTCGCTATGAAATGATCCATGAAACCCGTCTCATCCCGACCGACGGCCGTCCGCACGCTCCGGCGGACGTGCGCACCTACATGGGCGATCCGCGCGGACACTGGGAAGGCAATACGCTCGTCGTCGAAACCACCAATTTCCTCGGCGGAACAAATGGATTCGGCGGCAACGGCGGCGGCCTGCCCTACAGCGACGAGACGCGCCTGGTCGAACGCTTCACCCGCCTCGACGACCGCACCGTTCACTACCAAATAACGATCAACGATCCGAAAACCTATACGGCGCCGTGGACTGCGGCGTTCGAGATCACCCACGAACCGGGCTATCGCCTTTTCGAATATGCCTGCCATGAGGGCAACTACGCGATGCGAAATTCGCTGAGCGCCGCCCGCGCCGAAGAAGCAACCGAAGCCGCAAAAAAGAAGTAGGGTCTGTGGGGCCAGCGCTTCGGCGCTGCCGCCGGCCTTTCGGCCGGCGCATTCCTTTCTCAATACCTGGGGCAGGATGGAATCCTCCGCGGGGTTGTCAAACCCCTCTCTCCAATACCGGGGCGATCATTGCTCCAGGCAGCCAATCAGACCAGTTGTTGCGCGAACTGGTACTGCGGCGTGTTGCCCGTGGCGTCCCAGAACGGGGTATTGGAATAGCAGATCCCCACAGTGTAGGTTCTCTCATAGCGAATTCCCATCGCTGGCTCGGTGACGAAATGGGCGGTGCCTTGTCCGCCTTCGATTCGCTCCACTGCCGTGTCCAGCGAGAGGTTGTGTTCGATCTGCGGATCGGGGTCCGTCAACGGCCCTAACCCCATATAGAGGGCGACATGGTTGAGGACGCCGTTGCTGACCCACGTCAGGACGTCGCCCGGCTGAGCCGTGAGCCGGTCGAACACGCGTTCTGTGCCGAAAAACTGGCGCAGGATAGCGTTTTCCGTTCCCGGCAGGGATCGGTCATACAGGCGGCGGCAGGCGGCAACCGTGAATCCCCTGCCTTTCACTGCCCAGAAGAGGACGCCCTCCCAGCAGTTCATTTCCAGCCTCGTCCCGTCTTCCGTCTGATCGAACCGGTCAAAACGGCCGCGGGTGCCGGGACTGTTGGAACTTTGCCCCCAGAGCGTACGGCCGACCGAACCCAACGCCTTCAGATAAACTTCGCGCGTCACCGCATTGACAATCGTCGGCGCAACTTGATTCAGGCAATGAGCGTGTACGCGATCCTGGCGTCCGAAAAAAGCCTCCGTGCGGTTATTGGGATTCATCAGCCCGCTCATCAACATGCGCCAGCTCGGTGTTGCCGGATTTGCAGCCCGAAGAAGGAGGCTCGTGGCGCAATCCCCGACCAGCGACTTGGCCTGATATTCCAGGTTCCCATCCGCGACGCGGCTGGTTGCCGCCTGCGCGGCCGCGACCGTTTCCCCCAGAATCACGACGCGCATCAGAATAATGCTGCGGCGATATTTACGATATTTGCCCAGGCGTTCATTGGTGGCCGTCTTATGGACAAATTCCACATGAAACCCCTGATGCATTCCCGCGCTCACAATGGCGACCTGCGGCTGCCCCGTGTTCCACTGATTGAGGGCGGTGACAACATCCCTATAGCGTTGGCTATCGCCCATGTTGCCGATAAATTCAATGGTCTGCGTAATCCGGGCATCCGAATTCTTCCAGTTCAGAGGTTGAGGCACAGGGTAAGTTTAAAAGTCCGATGGGAACGCCGTCAAGAAAACCTCCCTGATCATGGGGCTGCGGACCCGTCCACTTCCCGGCAATCGATTCCGCTTCAATGCCACGTGGGGCAGGGCTTCGGCCCTGCTGCCGGGCTTCCGCCCGGCACATTCGCTTCTCAATACGTGAGGCAGGATGAAATCCTGCGCGGGGTTGTCAACTCCGCTCTCCATCTGCAAATCACTACCGCCCAGCCTGAATAATCGGCGCGGAAAGATCTCATTCTGAAATCGCCGGTAAGCTTTTGCATATTGACACCCGAACTGTATCACTGTATCTTATGACCAATACAGTCTGATGTTCTTCCGTCTGTCGCCCCAATCCGGCCTTCCCTTGTATCTCCAGTTGATGCAGCAAATCCGCCATGCGGCCGAAAGCGGGGCACTGCGGGACGGCGACCAGCTTCCCGGCATCCGCACACTGGCCGAGGAACTGATCGTCAGCCCGAACACGGTCGCGAAAGCCTATTCCGAGCTGGAACACGAAGGGCTGGTCGAATTACGCCAGGGTTCGGGCGCATTCATCTCCCTGAACCGGCGGACGCGCCACGTTCTCGATCACATGGAAAGCGCGCGCAGACGCGCCGCAGGCCTCATCGACGAACTGCGCGACGAAGGTCTGCGCGACGACGAGATCCGCCGCGTGCTCGAAGCCGAACTGGCGCGTCAGGAAGGCGCGAAAAAGCGATGATCGACCTGCCTGCCATCCGGACTCATCGCCTGAGTAAGTGGTACGGTCGCACGGAAGCGGTGCGCGAACTCAACCTTTCCGTCGCGCGCAATCGCATTACCGGATTCCTCGGGCGCAACGGCGCCGGCAAGAGCAGCACGATCAAAATGCTGCTTGGCATGATGCGGCCGACATCCGGCGAGGGCAGCGTCCTCGGAAAAAAAATTGACGATCCCGCCCAAAGTGTCGAAGTACGCAAAGATGTCGCTTACGTCAGCGAAGACAAACGGCTCTATAGCTACATGACGGTCGAACAATTGATCCGCTTCACCGCGAGCTTTTATCCGGACTGGCAATCGGACGTCGCGACCTCATTGCTCAGGAAATACGAACTGCCGCCCGATCGCAGAGTGAAAGCGCTTTCGAAGGGAATGCACGCGAAGCTGGCTCTGCTTCTCGCATTCGCGCGGCGGCCGAAACTGCTGATCCTCGACGAGCCCAGCGCCGGGCTCGATCCGGTCGGTGTCGAGCAGTTGCTCGAAGGACTGGTGAGCCTCTGCGGTCAGGGCACGACGGTTTTCTTTTCGTCGCATCAGATTCCCGAAGTCGAGCGCATAGCCGATCAGGTCTGCATGATCGAGCACGGGCATCTGGTCGCGGATGTGTCACTGGACGAGATCCGGCAGTCCTGGCGGCAGGTCGATGTGGTCTTTCCTTTCGAACCCGCGAACCTTCAGGTGACGCTGGACGGTGTGGAGAGCGTTCAAACGAGAGGCCGTCAGATGAGCCTCTGCGCCAGTGGCCACACGGACGAAATTGTCGCGTGGGCGCGTGGTTTCGAGGCGAGCGCGATCGACGTCGCCCCGCTCGGCTTGCGCGAGGTTTTCCTGAAAAAAATCGGGGCGGAACGATGATGCTCTGGTATAAAGCCTGGCTGGAAACCCGGTCGCGCTTTCTGATCTCGTTGTTTGGAATTCTGATCATTTGCTCAGGCTGGGTCCTGCACGAGGATGCCATTGCAAGCCCGAGCCAGCCGGCGAACTGGTACTACTTCGTGCTCCACAAATCACACGACACACTGGTTATGTTGTGGGTGCTCGCCGTCAGTCTCCTCATGATGGGCGGCCTGTTGCGGGAAGGGGCGGTAGGGGCATCGGATTTCACATTGGCGCTTCCGGTCAGCAGAGCGCGTCTGACCAGGGCGCGTATTGGTGTGGGCTTCCTGCAGGCGATGACGCTCGCAGTCATACCGTCGGTCGTTATATTCCTGCTTGCCTGCGCGACAGGCAAAGCGAACTCGGTGGAGAACGCAGCTTTCCATCTTTTACTGCTGGCGGTCGGCGGATCGGTCTTTGTGGCTTGGGCGCTGTTGGTTTCGACGCTGATATCCGGCGAATACACCGCTCCCGCTGTGTGCCTGGGGACAGTGCTGGTCGTTGCAATCGCGATGGGGGACAAGCCACTCAGCGCATGGAGTCCATTGAGCCTTTTGGGAGGGGAACAGTATCTGAATCCGAATACCATGATGCTCTCGGGACCGGTGCCTTGGCTGAGACTCGCGGTCACGATCATGGTCGCGGCGGCGTTGGCTTGGGCGGCGGTAAAAGCGGTCCAGATGAAGGAGTTTTGAATGCGGGCGTTGATTTTAAGCGCAATCTTGGCGAGCACTCTAATCGCGCAGCAACCATCGTTTGATGTTGCCTCCATAAAGCCAACTGCTCCCGGGACCAAACAACGGATTCTCATCGAGCCCGGCGGCCGCTTCTTCGCTCAGGGCTTCTCACTGAAGTTCCTGATCGCCGCTGCATGGCATCTTGCGTCTTATCAGCTGTCGGGCGGCGAAAACTGGACCGCAAGCCAGCCGTGGACCGTGGAAGCTGTAGCCGAGGGGATCGCCGTGACCCCATGGATGCCGCCATTCTTTCCCGAGGCCATCGCCGCCCGCGTTCGATCTCTGCTGAGCGATCGATTCGCGTTGCAGGCACATCACGAAACGAGAGAGATGGCGGTCTACCGGCTGAGCATCGGCAAAAACGGTTCGAGACTCGAAGTGACGCCATCGGCCGAACGGCCACAAACCGTCGGTCGTCCCGAGGATCCGGTCCCTGCTCCCGGCCGAGCCATGGCCGGCCCCGGAGCTGTACTCGCAACCGCGATTCCGGTGCAGCAGCTCGTCATATTGCTGGGACGGTGGATGGACCGTTCGATCATCGATAAGACCGGCTTGAACGGTTTCGTTGATGTCAAACTCCGGTTTGCGCCGGAGAGTGCTCCGCACCCTCTTCAGGTCCCGCCGTCTCCCGACGGTGCAGTCTCTTCCCCCGGTGATGACCCCTCAATCTTCACGGCGCTCGAAGAGCAGCTCGGATTGAAGCTCGAACCCGCGAGGGAATCGATTGACGTCCTGGTCATCGACTCCGCGCGAAGACCGGTCGGGAATTGAGTTGATGAAGTTGTAGGCGAGGTAGCCGAGCGCGGCAGCGGCCATATGGTTCGCGATCTTTTTTTGAACGTGTTCGTCAGTCTGGTGCTCACGTGGTCGCGGTCTGGGCGCGCGGGCTCAGAACGGCCCGCTTGTGATACTCAAGTAGAAATCCCACCAGACTTGGAGGCGACTCCGCGAATTCCGATCTCTACGACCATCCGGCGCTCTACGACGCGCTCCTTCCGGTAGGCGCCCACCTCCCTTACTATGCGGAACTCGCCGCGCGCGCCTCGGGCGACATTCTGGAATTGGCTTGCGGGACAGGCCAGTTGACCGTGCCTCTTGCGGACGCGGGATTGCGGATTACCGGGCTTGACCTGTCGGAGCCAATGTTACGCGCAGCCAGGGAGCGCGCCGCCGCTCGAAAGGTATCCGTTGAGCACTTAGCGGGCGACATGCGCGACTTCGATTTGGGCCGCCGGTTCGCACTCATCTTCATCGCGCGCAACTCGCTGCTGCACCTGCATTCGACCGAAGATATCCTGGCTGCTTTCGCCATGGTCAGGCGGCACCTCGCGCCCGGAGGAATGTTCGCGTTCGACATATTCAATCCAAACGTTCGGCTACTCGCGAGGCCCCCGAACCAGCGGTTTCCGGTGATGCAAAAAGAAACAGAATCGTTCGGTATGCTCTCGGTTGAGGCAACAAGCGATTACGACGCAGCCAAACAGGTGGGCTTCGGCTGTTGGTACGTTTCGGCTCCAGGGAGACCAGACGCGTGGGTTCTGCCCTTGGCCTTGCGAAATATCTTTCCGCGGGAGGTGCCGCTGCTGCTGGCGGCAGGAGGGTTTCACCTCCAAAGTCGCTTGGGGGATGTGGACCATACACCATTCGATTCCTCCAGCCGATCGCAGGTGTGTCTATGTCAGGCAACAGTCTGAGCCTCCGGGCTGCGTCAGTGGATCCACTTCAGCGCGATGCGCGTTTCTCGTCAAAGTGCACAAAAACGGCGTTGCGAACAGGGTGAGTATCGCCCCCACGCGGACGCCTGGAAAAAAGGAGCGATATTTCCCTGGTGGTTCAAGCCCGGAGTTTCCCGCAAAGCTTCGTCAACTCGCTCATCTCGATAAATTCTCCGATGACCCGGTCTATCTCCGATTCATGAATCGACTGGTGATCATTGCCACAACTGTCCGCGGCAGCCCCGTTTTGAGTCCCGGCGCCTGCACCACAATGGCGGGACATCGCTTCGCCGTGGGCAGGTTGGAATCCGGAACCAAAACCAGGACGATGTTACCGCGACCCAGGGTCATCGTAGACCGACATCTCGGGGCGGTCCCAATCTTCCGCAAATCGGGATAAGCGCCGGCGTAAGTCGGTAGCCTGTGATTCGTCAATCCCTCGCTGCGTGAGATCTACCGGCCCGACGTTTCCGTCGCGGTAGATGCCGTCTACTGACTTCATCATGCAATCCCAGTATCCGCGAGACATGCTCAGGATCCAGACCCGGGCGGTGACGGCGAATTTTCATCTATCGCATCAACCCCCTCAATCACTTAGCTCAAAATCCGCGCTCCAGCCCCGAAAACGACTGCTACTCTCCAACCGGAAGGTGCAGTTATCCAATCGCACCTTGCCAATAAGGAGATCAATTCACCGTGTCACAAGTCAAAGAATTAGTCGACGCAGTCCGTCGCCTGAACGCTCAGCAAAGTACCGGCCCGCGCACGCCGGAAGGCCGTCAGCGCGCCAAATTCAACGCTGTCAAGCACAACCTCTCCGGCCAGCACCTCATCCTTCGGGAAACGGAGCTCGCCGCTTATAACCGCATGTCTGACAACATGCTGAAAGATCTCAAGCCGAAGTCCGAACCGGAGCGGCAGATCGCTCTGAAGATCATCGATACCAACTTCCGGCTGAATCGCATGGCCGCGATCGAGAACAACATGTTCAGCTTCGGCATCGTCGCAAACGAGCACGGCGGTTCAGACAACGAAGATCGCATCGAAGTCATGGGCGCTCAAACCAGAGCCTGGACTCAGCACGGCCCACTCATCGACGTCATGGGACGCTACGAAGCCCGACTCTCACGCCAATTGCTCAAATACCAGCAGGAATTCGAGCGGCTCCAGGCCGTGAGGAAACGTCAGGAACGCATCGACGAAGACAAGTCCGATGAAGAAATAGAAGCAGATAGGTTCGATCCAGCTTCGTTTCTTCAAAATTCAAAAGACCCCGACACCTACCGCCTCCTGAGCTACCTTCCGCCGCCCAAAGGCTGGAAAAAACCACTGCCGGAACCCGAAAACGGCGATCCGGCGACCGCCAATCCACCCGAAAAGGAGGCAAGCACCCTCGAAAAACAGGCCGCCTGACCTCGAACCAATCCCGTATGGCACAACCCAAGCGATAAGTGTTGGCAACGGCCAAACGATCTTGTCAGGATCAGGTTTTATCATTGCTGGTTTTGTCTTGCGCCGGTCTTGCCTTGCGTCTTCGATGGAACCCGTTCCCACTCCCGAACATCTACCCATCTGCCCGGATTCTCGCCGGGCGCGACGCGTCATCACACCGCACTCCAACAGGGACACCTCCGATTCATGTTATCGTCAATCATCGTGAAAATTCTGGATTTTACGGCGCTCCTGGCCGTGTCAACCCTTGCCTTCGCGCAGTCGTCCAAACCTCCGGCTGACGACAGCTCTCACGTTGTCCTCAACACCATGGCGGAGGAGCTCCAGCGGAACTTCGATGGCATGAAAAAGAAGGCCGACCCCCCGCCGTACTTTCTTTCTTACGAGATCACCGATCAGGACTCGCACAATATCAGCGCCTCCCTCGGCGTGTTGAACGGCGTCGAAGATGGACGCAATCGCTATCTCGATGTCACCGTCCGCGTAGGCGACCCGAAGCTGGATAATTTCCGCCGCGTCCGGGGCGAGCGCGTCCAGTTCACATCCGGCGCCGCCGTCCCCATCGACAACACTCCCGTCGCCCTCCGGCAGGATCTCTGGCTCGAGACCGACCGCGTCTACCGCGCCTCCGCCGAGCGGCTGATCAAGATCAAGACCAATCAGCAGGTCAAAACCGCCGACCGCGATACTTCCAACGACTTCTCCTCCGAGGAGAGCTACGCCCACTGGGAAACGCCCGCCAAAGTGACCTTCGATTCCACGCGCTGGAAACAGAACGTTCGTGATCTTTCCAAAAACTTTCTCACCTATCCCGATCTTCTTTCCTCCGACGTGCAGGTTTCCTTTCTGGCCGACACGCGCTACTTCGCCAACACTGAAGGCACCAGGGTCCAGCACGGGCGCGATTTCGCCCGCGTGATCATTACCGCCAGCGCCAAAGCGAAAGATGGCATGGATGTTTCCGACTTCGCCTCGTTTGAAGCCGCCGATCCGAAAGACCTCCCGTCCAGCGATGTCATCAAAGCCGCGGTAAAACGCGTCGGCGAACACGTCGAAGCCCTGACCACCGCCAAGACGGCCGAGCCTTTTGTCGGTCCCGCCATCCTGTCTGGCCGGGCATCCGGTGTCTTCTTTCACGAGATCTTCGGACACCGCATCGAAGGCCATCGCCAGAAGGATGAGTCCGAAGGCCAGACCTTCACCAAGAGTGTCGGCGAAAAAATTCTGCCGGAGTTTCTCTCCGTCACTTTCGATCCCACCATCAAACGCATCGCCGGCGTCGATCTGAACGGCTGGTACGAATACGATGACGAAGGGCAGATCGGCAGGCCGGTCAAAGCGGTCGAGAATGGCGTTCTCCGCAACTTCCTGATGTCGCGTTCGCCCATCGACGGCTTCGACCATTCCAACGGACACGGTCGCCGCCAGCCCGGACTCGAAGTCGTCTCGCGTCAGTCGAACCTGATTGTCACCAGCACCCGTACCGTCAGCGATCAGCAGTTGCGCCGGATGCTGATCGATGAAATCAAAAAGCAGAACAAGCCCTACGGCCTCTACTTCGAAGACATCACCAGCGGCGTGACCACCACCCAGCGCTCCGGCGTCCAGGCCTTCAAAGTGGTTCCGGTGATCGTCTATCGCGTGTACGCCGATGGCCGTCCCGACGAGTTGATCCGCGGCGCGGATATCGTGGGTACGCCGCTCGCCAGCTTCTCCCGAATCATCGCGACGTCTGACAAACAGGAGGTCTTCAACGGCTACTGTGGCGCCGAATCCGGGAGTGTGCCGGTCTCGGCTGTCTCTCCCGCCATATTGATTTCCGAAATCGAAATTGAGAAGAAGGATGCCTCGCAGGATCTGCTTCCCCTGCTGCCCTCGCCTCTGTCGGTGGGTGTCAATTGATCCCCCTGCGGCGCCGTGGCGCACGCACTCATGCGTGCCGTGTCGACACCCGTCTTGTCTCAGTTGCAGCCCTCATTCTCCTGGGCGCCGTCACCCTCCTGGCCGCTCAGCCGGATGCGGTCTTTGACGCCATGCAGGCAGAGCTGCAGCGTTCCATGACGCTGACGCTCAATCAACTTGACAAGCCCTACTACCTCAGCTACAGCGTCGACGATGCACATGCATGGTCCGCGGCCGCCACGCTGGGCGGGTTGATCAGTTCCATCAGCAACGACTATCGCGCTCCGCGGCTGCACATGCGCGTCGGCGATTATAAATTCGATAACACCAACTGGACCGGCGCCAACGCTGCCGGACCCCGTTACGGCCTGCGGAACTTTCCCATCGAAGATGAAAATCCGCTCGTGCTTCGCCAGTATCTCTGGCTCGCCAGCGATTCCGCCTTCAAAGGCGCTCTTCAGTCGATTGCCCGCAAGCGCGCCGCGCTTCGCAACGTAACCGTGAGCGAGGAGCTTCCCGATTTCGATCCCGCTCCGCCTTTCGTCCTGATTCACGACTATCATCCGGTCAGGTTCGACTCCAAAACCTGGGATGACCGCGCGCGCCGCGTTTCCGCGGTGTTCAGCGAGTTCCCCGCGTTGCGCAATTCGGGCGTGGAATTAAGCGCTGTCGATTCTCTGCATCGTTTTGTGAGTAATGAAGGCACGAAAGTTCGTATTCAGGAAAGTCTGGGGACGGTTGAAATCCGTGCCTCCGCTCAGGCTTCAGACGGCATGATCGTCCGCGATATGGACATCTTGTACACCAGAGACCCGGCCCGCATGTTCACCGAAGCGGATCTCACGAAGTCCGCGCGCGCCGTGGGCGAGCAGGTATTGAAGATGGCCGCCGCCCCGCTCGGCGACAACTATACTGGCCCGGTCCTCTTTGAAGGAGCCTCGTCGCCGCAGTTGATGGCCGAGATACTCGGGGACAATCTGCACATCTCGCGTAAGCCCGTGACCACCCCCGGCGGCGCCGCTCAATCTTCGACCACTGAGCTGGAAGGGCGCCGCGGTGTTCGCATCATGCCCGAGTTCTTCGACGTGAAGGACGATCCCACGCTGCCGCTGTTCGGCCACGAGGACGTGGATGATGAAGGCGTTCCCGACAAGCCGCTGTCCCTGGTCGAGAAGGGCGTCCTGAAGGACTTTCTGCGCACCCGCCAGCCTGTGCGCGGGTATAACGACTCCAACGGCCGCGCGCGCCTTATTGCCAACTATGGCGCGGACACGCCCGTGCCTACGAACCTTGTGATCACCGCGCGCGAAACCAGTCCCATCCCTGATATGAAGAAGAAGCTGATCGACCTCATTCAGCAGCGCGGCCTTCCCTACGGGATGATCGTGCGCAAGATGGATTTCCCCTCGTCGGCGTCGCTCGACGAAGCCCGCAAGATCCTCGCCGCGGGAGCCGCCGGCGGATCGGGCCGTCCCGTCAGCATGCCTCTCTATGCTTACCGTCTCTATCCCGACGGCCGCGAGGAATTGGTTCGCGGCGAGCGCTTCAAAGGCGTGAATGCCCGCTCGCTCAAGGACATCCTTGCTGCCGGCGACGACAGCACCACGTTCAACTATCTCGATAACGGCGCGCCCTTCGCTCTGCTCGGCTACGGCTCCGGCGCCGCCGAGGTGACGGTCGTGGCTCCGTCGGTTCTGATCGACGATCTCGAAATGTCGAAGGTGGACGACGAACTGCCCAAGCTTCCCATCGTTCCCGCGCCCGCCCTGGCAAAATGACCGATGTATTGTGGGGCAGGGCTTCGGCCCTGCCGCCGGGCTTCTGCCCGGCGCGGATGTGCCGGAATCTCCGTCCGTCGGGACGCCGGGGCCTCTGAGTCATGAAGATCCTCAGCCGTTACGTCTTTCGCGAGATCCTGACGAGTTCCTTCCTCGCCACCGTCCTCGCGACCTTCGTAATCTTCCTGCAGGGAATCGGCAAGCTCTTTGAGCTGCTGGTCCACTCCGCGAAGGGCCCTGCGGTACTCCAGCTTTTCGCGCTGGCGCTGCCTCCCATTCTGCTGCTGAGCCTTCCGTTCGGCGTGTTGGTGGGCATCCTGGTGGGCCTCGGCCGTCTTTCGAGCGACAACGAAATGATCGCCATGCGCTCGGCCGGCGTCTCCACGCGCATAGTCGTTGCGCCGGTGCTCAGCTTTGCGTTTGCCGCGATGCTGTTCTCGGGCGCGTGCGCGATCTGGCTGAACCCTCTTGCCATCCGCGCGGAGTACAAGATTCTGAACGCGGTCGCCGCCGCGCAGTTGACCGCCGATGTGGAGCCTCGCGTCTTTGAGGATCAGTTCACCAACGACAATACAGTGCTCTACGTCCAGGATGTAAAGGCCGGCAACGGACCGGTCGCCGTCTGGACCGGCGTGTTCATCGCCGATCTCACGCCTCCCGCCGAGCGCAAGACCGGTCTGAAGGAGGCGCAGGCGGGTCCGAAAGTGATTGTGGCCCGCGAAGCCCTCGCGGTTCCGGATGTGAAGACCAACCGGATTCAGCTCTCGCTCAAAGACTATGGGCTGCACGAATCGCCTTACCACTCGATCGCCCCCACATCCGAAGTGGCGCTGCAGCCGCAGCCGACACAACAGCAGCACGCCAAGCCCTACAGTGAGATGTTCACGAATGAACTGCTCGCGTTGGTGCGCAGCACGCCGAAGAACACGCAGGACGGCACTGACTCGCGCATCGAGCTGCATCGCCGCTTCGCTCTGCCCGTCGCCTGCTTCATGCTGGCGATGGTAGGCATTCCGCTCGGCGTCTCCTCCCGCAAGGGAGGCCGCTCGGCTGGGTATGTGTGGGCGATCTTCCTCGCCTTCTTCTGCTACTACCTCTCGTACATCACGCTCACCAGTCTGGCGCGCTCCCATTCCATGTCCGTGGAACTGGCATCCTGGCTTCCCAACGCCGCGTTCTTCGTCGCGGGCGTAGTCATGATTGCGCGCATGGAATCGCCGGGAGACAGAGATTGGATCGGCAACGTCCGCCAGACGCTCATGGGCTGGGCTTCAGGAATGGGCGAGAAGCTTTCCATCAAACGCGAGTCCGTCGGCTCCGGCGTAATGAAGCTCGCGGTCTTTCAGATACTCGACAGCTACGTGCTGTCAAGCTTCGTCTTCTACTTTGCCGTGACTCTCTTCTGCCTGGTCACGATGGTTCAGGTATTTACATTCTTCGATCTGCTGGGCGACATTGTCAAGAACCACATTCCGATGTCGCACGTCATGACCTACCACCTGTACCTTACGCCGAATCTGATTTACAGCACCCTGCCCATCGCTGTCCTGGTCTCGATCCTCGCGACCTTCGGAGTCATGACCAAGAACAACGAGGTAACCGCGTTCAAGGCCTGCGGGATCAGCGTGCGCCGCCTCGGCCTGCCCGTGCTGCTGATGAGCGGTGCATTAAGCGCCCTGCTCTTCGCCTTCGATTACTCCTGGATTCCGCAAGCCAACCAGATTCAGGACGCGATCCTGAACGAGATCAAAGGCCGGCCCACTCAGACTTACCTGCACCCTGAACGTAAGTGGATCATTCACGATTACCGTATCTTCTATCTCAAATACTTCGATCCTTCCGAAAAGGTGATGGTCGAGCCGTACGTTTTCGAGCTCGATCCGAAGACCTTCCATGTAGTCCGCGAGCTCAGCGCCAATCGCGTGCGCTGGCAGCAGAACATCAACGCCTGGGTTTGGGAGCAGGGAACGGCCCGAAACATCTGCGGCGTGGATGAATGCAGCGTGCAGAATTTTACCGCCACTACTTTCCCGGAGATTACCGAGACTCCGGATGACTTCCTCAAGGAAGTCAAGCCGGACAAGCAGATGAATTACGCCGAGCTGGCAAAGTACATCAGCGACCTGCAACAGAGCGGCTTCGACACGGTCAAGCTGCACGTGCAGTATTACAAGAAGTTCGCCGTGCCGGTCTTCGCGCTGATCATGGCTCTGATCTCGGTGCCGTTCGGATTCCTGGTCGGGAACCGCGGCGCCATGACCGGGATCGGCGTGGGGATGGCCGTGGCGATGGCCTATCTCGCAACGGGGCTTTTATTCGATCAGTTTGGCAACGTGAACCTCCTTCCCGCCGCGGTCGCGGCGTGGGCGCCGGACGCTTTGTTCTCGGTTGCCGGGCTCTATCTGATGCTGAGGATGCGGAGTTGATGACGCCTGTTCTCGCTATAATGGGCCGCAGAGCTCTTCGTTAGTCAATGGACATTAAGAAGAAACTGCAGGATGAGATTGCGGCGCTTGAGTACGAGCTGCGCAACGAACTGCCCCGGGAGATTCTGAAGGCGCGCGCGCACGGCGATCTCAGCGAGAACGCCGAATATCATGCGGCCAAAGAGCGGCAGGGTATTGTCAACGCGCGTCTGGGTCATCTCCAGAAGCGTCTGGCCGATTTCTCCATGATTGACATGTCCCGGATCCCTCACGATCGTGTGGGTCTCGGCTCGCGCGTCGTGGTGCTCGACGTCAGGACCAGCGCGGAGATTACTTACGAACTCGTCACCAGCGAGGAAGCGGATGCCGCGGCGGGCAAAATTTCGACGGCTTCGCCGATCGGCAAGTCGCTGCTCAACAAGGAAGTCGGAGACACGGTGAAGATGCAGGCTCCGGGCGGCGTCAAAGATCTCGAGATTCTGAAACTGGCGACGATTCACGATCTCGAAAAGTAAGCCGCAATGACAATCACCGGCGCTATCGGCCGCTTCTTCGGCGCGATTATTAACGCGATTGTCGGGGCGCTGGCGCTGTCGAGAGTACATCCCAATGTGCTCACGTTCATCGGGCTGCTGATCAATATCTGGGCGGCGTTTCTTTTTGCCGCCGGCAAGTTCCGGTGGGGCGGCGTGGTGCTGATCGGCGCCGGTCTGTTCGACATGGTGGATGGCCGCGTGGCCCGCGAGACCAATCGCGTGACGCTTTTCGGCGGCTTCTTCGATTCCGTGCTCGACCGTTATTCCGACCTCGCGGTGCTGGTCGGTCTGCTGGTCTTCTACGCTTCGATCAACCGGTTCTTCTACGTTGTGCTCACGGCGATTGTGATGACCGGTACGGTTCTGGTCAGCTACACGAGAGCCCGCGCCGAGAACATCATCCCGAAGTGCAAGATCGGCTTCCTCGAACGGCCGGAGCGCATCGTCCTGATCATCCTCGGGGCGCTTTTCAACCGCATGGCGCCGGTGCTTTGGGCCACGGCGGTTCTGGCCAACATCACGGTAATTCAGAGGATCGTCTTCACCTGGCAGGAGACCAGACATCTTGAACATCGTGGCCCGGAAACAGTGGCGGCCAAGGTGCGGGCTGGGGAACCTCAGATGAAGGCGGCGCGCTGATGCACATCCCGGACGGATTCCTGAGCGTTCCGGTGTGGGGAACGATGGACGCCATCGCCATACCTTCGGTGGCGCTGATCGCGAAGCGCGCGCAGAGAGAGTTCGACCACCATCGGATCCCCCTCATGGGAGTGATGGGGGCTTTTATATTCGCTGCCCAGATGATTAACTTCCCCGTGGGCAACGGCACCAGCGGACATCTGCTTGGCGGCGCACTGCTGTCGTTCACGCTGGGGCCGGCGGCCGCATCCATCGTGATGACGGCCATTCTCGCGACGCAGGCACTTGTGTTTCAGGACGGCGGATTGCTCGCGCTCGGCGCGAACGTGTTTAACATGGCCATCGCCGGAGTGTTGGCCGGCTATCTGCCCTACGTGCTGCTGCGCGGAAAGAAAGCGGGCATCTTTCTCGGTGGCGTGTCTTCGGTGCTGGTGAGTGCGTTGCTGGCCCTTGCGGAGCTGTTCCGGTCCGGTGTCCGGATGCCGTCCGCTGCGTTGGCCGTTTCGATCGGACTATTTGTGATCTCCGCCGTCGTTGAAGGCGCGATTACGCTTGCGGTCATGCAGGCTCTCGAGCGGCGGAAACCTGGTCTCGTGCCCAGGCCGCGGGCCACTGGAGCGCTCGCAGCCGCATCGCTGGCGCTGGTGGGAGCGGGAGTCTTCCTGGCATCGCAGCTTCCGGACGGAATCCAGAAGCTTGCGCTCCAAACCGGGATCGCCGCGCGCGCCCAGGCAATCCTGCGGTCGCCGCTGGCGGGGTACAAGTTACAGATACTCGCTTCGCCGGTTCCGGCGCGGCTATTGGCTGGTATCATCGGCCTGTTTGTGGTCTATATCCTGTGCCTGGGGATCAGCCGGATCCTGACTCTGTCACGAGAAGGTGCTTAGTTGCGCCACGCTCGAGTGGAGCGCTGGAGCCGGGGTAACAGTGCGATCCATCGACGTCACGCGGCGGCAAAGATCCTCGCCACTCTGGCATTGCTGATCTCGATTGCTTCGCTCAGAGCCGATGCCGTGGCGGCCTGCGGCTTGTACCTCATATTACTGTTCATGGTGGCGGCGAAGGCCAGGCTCCCCTTAGGTCCTGTATTTCGGTCGGCTGCGGCAGTCGTGCCGTTCGCGCTGTGCTTCGCTGTCCTGACCGCGCTTGCGGGCGACCCGGCGCGCGCGGTCCGGCTGACGGTTCGTGCTTATCTTTCTTCGCTGGCGGCACTGTTGCTCATCGCGACCACGCCGATGCCCGACCTGATCGCCGGCCTCGAGTGTCTCCGCGCGCCGCGCTTTCTGCTGCAGATTATGCAGTTCCTCTATCGGTATCTCGTCGTGCTGATGGAAGAGGCGAGCGCGATGCGGCAGGCGGGCGCGGCTCGCGCGGGTTCGGTAGCACGGCTCCGGTTTCGTCAGGCAGCGGCCGCGGTAGGAGTCCTGTTCGCACGGTCTTATGCACGCGCCGAGGCCATTCATCGGGCGATGCTGGCGCGCGGGTTCGAAGGACGAATTCCGGTGTTCGCGAGGCGATCGTTCCGGCTCTCCGACGCCGCCTTCGTCGCCGTAGCCGCCGTACTTGTCATAGGAGTGCGGGCAGTTTGAGTCTCATAGTAGAAGTACGTAATCTTCACTACACCTATGAAGACGGCACCAAGGCGCTGAAGGGGATTGACTTCGATCTCGAAGACGGCGCCAGGGTCGCGCTGCTGGGCGCGAATGGAAGCGGCAAGACCACCTTCGTCCATCAATTGAACGGGATCTTGCGCGGATCGGGAACGGTCATCATCGGCGGACTTCCCGTCACCGAGGAGAACCTTCGCGAGATCCGCAAGCGCGTGGGACTGGTGTTTCAGGACTCCGATAATCAGCTGTTCATGCCCAGTGTCCTGGAAGACGTCGCGTTCGGCCCGTTGGCGTCGGGGATGTCCGCCGAGGAAGCATCGGACCGGGCGCGGGCCGCGCTGGATCGGGTTGGGTTGCTGAGTAAGGCCGATAAGGCGCCGTGGCATCTCAGCGCGGGCGAGAAGAAGCGGGCGGCGATTGCCGGTATCCTGGCGACGGATGCGAAGTTGTTAGTACTGGATGAGCCGACTACATTTCTCGATCCGCCCGGTCAGCGCGCGCTCGTCGAGCTACTCGCAGGACTGCCGCAGTCCTGCATCCTGGTAACTCACGATGTGAAGTTCGCCGGAAGGCTGACCGATGAGGCGGCCTTTTTCGACGACGGCAGAATCGCCGCGCGAGGTCCGATTGCGGAGATTGCCCGGCAGTTTGAGTGGTAAGGGTTAAGCCGCTTTCGCTTTTCTATGCCGCTTTCGCTTTGGCCTTGCGGTGCTCAGCCCAGCGGCGCTTCTGTGCGGCGGCGATGCGCTTGCGGGCGGCCGCGCTCAAAACACGCTTCGCGTGAGGCGCGGACGAAGGGGCGGGTGTGGCGGACGTAGCAGAGGAGTTCACCGAAGCGCGGCCTCCCAACTGGCGGCGGATGTGTTCGATCTTAGCCTGAATCTCCTCGCGCTCGCGCTCGAGGTGACTCAGCGCATACTCCAGAATGGCTGCGTTCTGATCCGATTTTCCTCTGGCCATGATTTCTCCCTCGCACACTATATCATGGAAATTCGACTCAGTTAGTCGCTAATTAGGAGAGGAAAGACAACTTGCGATTTGTAATTCAGCGCGTCACCCGTGCGTCCGTAAAGGTTGGCGGCAGGTTAGAAGCGGAGATCGGCGCCGGCCTGCTCGTACTGGTCGGGATAGCAGCAACAGACTCACCGGCTGAGGCGGACTATATGACTGGTAAATTGGTCAACCTTCGCATATTCCGGGATAGTGAAGGAAAGATGAATCTCAGTGCGCTGGACGTAAAGGCATCACTGTTACTTGTATCCCAGTTCACACTCTACGGCGATTGCCGGAAAGGCCGCAGGCCCAGTTTCGACGCCGCGGCGCGTCCGGAGCCGGCGCGCGAGTTGTTCGAATATCTCGTAACTAAGGTACACGAATCGGGATTAAAGACACAGACCGGAGTCTTTCAGGCAGATATGGAAGTGGAACTGGTGAACGACGGTCCGGTGACGCTGCTGATGGATTCATAACGCTATACTGGTTCGTTCCCAACACCTTCCATGGCTTGGCTCTCCTATCATGACTTCTCTTTCCTATAAGGACGCGGGCGTCAACATCGATGAAGCGGATCGTGCCGTAGGCGAGATCCGGCGGATGGCCCGGGCGACTTTCACGAAGGGCGTGCTGACGGACATCGGGTCGTTCGGCGGTTGTTTTGCTCTGCCAACTTCACCGAAGATGCGGCAGCCCGTGCTGGTGAGCTCCGTCGATGGAGTCGGCACGAAGCTGAAGATCGCCTTTGCCACCGGACGCCACAACACTATCGGCGAAGACCTGGTGAACCATTGCGTGAACGATATCGCGGTGCAGGGAGCGACGCCGCTTTTCTTTCTGGATTACCTTGCGGTCGGGAAGCTGGACGCGGGGGTCGCGGCGCAGGTGGTTTCCGGAATCGCGCGCGGCTGCGCGGCCAACGGATGCGCGCTGATCGGCGGCGAAACTGCCGAGATGCCAGGTATGTATCTCGACGGCGAGTATGACCTTGCGGGCGCGATCGTCGGCATTGTGGAAAAGAGCCGCATGCTCACCGGCGCGAAGGTCAAAGCGGGAGATATTCTGGCGGCGCTTCCTTCCACCGGGTTACATACCAACGGTTATTCGCTGGCCCGAAAGGTATTGTTCGATATCGGGAAGTTTAAACCGGATTCATTAGTACCGGAATCCGGCAAAAGCCTGGCGGACGAATTATTACAGGTTCATCGAAGTTACTTAAGGGCCATCCAGGCGTTACTTAACAAAAAGCTGGTCGCCGCCGCCGCACATATTACCGGAGGCGGGATCACCGATAACCTGCCGCGCGTACTGCCCAGGGGACTCGCCGCGTCAATAGAGACCGGTAGCTGGCAAGTACCGCCGATTTTCGAAGCGATCCGGTCGATCGGCGCGGTGCCGGAAAACGATTGGCGCCGGACCTTCAATCTCGGAGTGGGAATGATCACGGTAATTCCGAAGCGGAAGATCGATGACGCGATGCGGTTACTGAAGCGCTCGGGAGAGAAGCCGTTAGTTATAGGCGAAGTCATTCGGCAACGCCGCGGCAAAGGCCGCGTGCAGTACCGCTGAGGCTCGACGCGTGCGACTGGGTATTCTGATTTCCGGCCGAGGGTCGAACTTCGAAGCGATAGCCAATAATATTGCGCGGGGAAAACTGGACGCGGAGATTGCGATTGTAATCAGCAATCGCGCCAACACGCCTGGAATCGATATCGCGCGCGAGCGCGGGATCCCCGTGCGTGTAATTGCTTCCGCGGGACTGGAGCGGGAAGCATACGACAAGCTGCTGATCGACGAGCTGCGGATTCACGAAGTGGATCTGGTTTGTCTCGCCGGGTTCATGCGGCTGCTGAGCGCGAGCGTTATTCGCGCGTTCCCCAACCGCGTGCTGAACATCCATCCGTCACTGCTGCCGGCGTTCGCGGGGCTGGATGCGCAGAGACAGGCGATTGAATATGGAGTGCGGATCACGGGCTGCACGGTCCACTTTGTGGATGACTTTCTGGACTCGGGGCCGATTATCATTCAGTCCGCGGTGCCGGTGCTGGAGGGAGACACGGTTGAGTCTCTTTCGGCGCGCATCTTAACTCAAGAACATTTGATTTACTCGAAGGCGATCGGGTACATCGTGGATGGCCGGGTTACGGTTGAGGGCCGGAGGGTTTCGATTCGGGAAGACTGAAGGCAGGCCACGAACGACGACGGCCTGCCCCACGGTGGGGCTAAAATTCGAGGCGGCGGACGATGCCGATGCTGGTTTCGACTGCGCTGCGGGGCGGCGCGAATTCCACGCCGATCGGAACCGGCTTCAGAGTGCCGCAAGTCAGGGTGAAATTTGCCGTGGACCCCGCGGGCATTTCGATGGCGCCGGCATCGGGAACGTCAAAGGTCACCAGCCGGTTTGCGATGTCAATCTGAAGCCGGTTTCCTTCGGGCGAACATTGCATATTGCGCGCGATCCCTGCGACGCGCGTAAGCTTCTCGCCGGGGTGAACGGCGGCGGACGGCTTGGAGCGGGCTTCAATGAATTTCTGAATGTGGTCGGCGCGATTCGTGTCCGCATCCGTCTTCGCCCACTTGCGGCAGGTGGCCGCGTCCTGACGGGCGCCTTCCAGATCGCCGGTTTCGACATGCGCATAAGCGAGGCCGCAATAAACCGGCGGCGCATACTGCGGAGTGATCTTTGCGAGAGAGGTAAGTGTTGAGATCGCGCCGGGAAAGTCACGCGCGTCGATACGCAGCAATCCCAACTGTACTTTGGCGTCGGTGTAATCCGGCTTCGACTTCAACGAGCGCTCGAGCATGGGAATGATTTTCGCGGGCGGCTGCTTAGCTTCGCGCTCCAGCATGGCCAGTTCGAAACACAACCGCGAGTCGGAGTTGCCGGCGTCGTAGGCCTTCTCAAAGTACTGGCGCGCGGTATTGAAGTCGCGGCTCCAAAGAGCGAGGTTACCGGCGGACTGTGCCAGATTCGGACTGTCCGGATGCTCCTTGTCCAGACGCGCATACTCCGTCTTCGCTTCGTCGCGGTGGCCGATGGCGACCATCAGGTCGGCAAGAGCGAGGCTGGAATCGAACTCAGGGAGTGCGGCGGACACCAGACCCTCGTCGGTGTTTTTGATCCGCGTCTCGAATACCCGGCCGTAGATTTTCTTCCGGTCGAAATAGGCGTGGAGATCCTGATAGACTTCAGCGCCGGAACGGCCGAACGCGATCTGACAAGCCTCGGAAGTGCTCTTGCCGCTATGCAGCGCCATCACGAACTTACCGAAGTTGTCCTTGTATTCCGGAGAGAGAAAGAGCATGTGGGCGAGGGCCCAGCTCTCCGCATAGAAGATTCCGACGCGCGCGGCTTCGTGATAGACGGGCGATTTCTCGTCGACGGAAGTGAGCGTATCGAAGTCGAGCCACTTCTCGCTTTCGAGCGACTTCATCCGGTCCGGCAGCAGGTCGCCCACCGCGGTGTCCTTGCCCATGGGACGCAGCGTTGAGAAGACATCCGCCCAGCCTTCGTTGAGCCAGGTGGGGATCTTCAAGCCGCTGTGGCGAACGATCAGGTGCATGTATTCGTGGATAGAAGACGTGTAGTCGCGAGAGGCGCGGTCGCCCATCACGATGTAGTCGCTGGCCGGTGTCGCCACGAAATAGGCGATGGTGAAGTCGTTCGGCCGAAAAGGCTTGTATTGCGCTTCGGTATCGAATTGAAAGATGCGAAGCGGGAAATCGTTCGCACCGCGGACGGGCGAGGCCTGCTGGAAGAACTCGCGCACCTGCTCGAAGTGGCGGATGGTGTCCTTGCCGTCTTTCTCGCCGGTGGTTGTGTAGAGTTCGAAATCCGGCGTGGCAATGTGGAGCCAGCGGTCGGCGGAAAGAGCCGGCATGGCCGCCAGGAGCAGGATGGCGAAAGCGCGGGGCGTCACTAATTTCGATGATACGACGATATATCCTGTCACGAAGCCTGTGCTTGCCATCCCGGCTCCGCGCCATGACGATGAGCCGTTTGTCGAATCCGTTGGGTGCGCCACGGACTTTTCGGCGGCCGGCCTGAACTCGTTCGCCCATGCGCTGATGATGGCTGTCCCGCTGCGCTGCCGCTTCATCCGGAGGAGGGAAGACCGCGAAGCGCCGTTTTTGAGAAGATGGCGATCGATGTGGATAAAGTGTTCGTTCAGTCCCGCGATGCGCCGGGCGAACTGACCCATTTTCTCAAGTCTCATCCCGCGGACCTGGTGGTGATCGGCAACGACGGTCACAGCAACAAGTCTTCGTGGCTTCATCCCTCGGCCACGCGCCGCAGCTTATGGCTGTCAGGCCGTTTTGGGGCGCTGCCGGCACTCGCCGCGACAAGCGGTCTTGACACCGGGACGGCTTTTCCAATATGATTCCGCCGGGGCAGAGTCCTCCGCCGAAGACGAGGAGTTTATGCTGCTGCCGTTCGAAAGGGATACCCGCTCTTGCGGCGTACATCCGCAGTCGAAGGTATTAGGTTGTGCTCGATAAACGAGCGTGCGAAAAGGAGTTCCAAATGCCGGGTCGCCTGGTGGGTGCGATGAATATGGGCGCGATGATTGCGATCACCGTAGTGCTTGCCTCGTCGTCAGTCGCTTTCGCTCAGAAAAAAGCCAAGGCCCCGACGGCCTCAAACAAGCCTTTTGACGCGCATGATCTGTCCGGATTTTGGGACATCACCAACATCGGGCGACCACCTGGCGCCCTGAACGAAACGAGCAACAATCGGCCGCCGATGACGCCGTGGGGTTTGGAAAAGTTTCACCAGGCAAAGACGGGATACGATGGCAAGGCATTAGGCAACGGAGTTTACCCGAACGAAAAAGATTGGAATGATCCTGTCCTGCTGTGTGATCCGACGGGTTTCCCGCGTATCATGTGGCATCCCAGGGCTCCCGGAATGAGGTTTGCCCAGACGGGTGACGAAGTGATTCAGTTCTTCGAGGATGGCCGCACCTGGCGCGACATATGGACGGATGGGCGAAAACTTCCGGGCGACGACGCGGACTCACGCTGGTTCGGATACGCAGTTGGCCATTGGGAGGGAGACACGTTTGTCGTCAACTCGAATAACTTCGATGACGCTACCTGGCTCGACCAATATGGCTCCCCGCACAGCGACGAGATGACAGTGGAAGAGCGCTACCGTCGCGTGGACCACGACCGTCTGGAGATGATCCTGAATATCACCGACCCCAAGACGTACGTCGGAACCTGGAAAGGCGATAAGAAGATCTTTCAATTGGTAGAAAAGCCGACCCGCTCGGAGTACAACGATCTTCCCGAGGACATCTGCGCATATTCCGAGGTGAAGCTCCACGGCAAGGCCTGGCAACAGATGCACCCGTGATTTATGTTGAAACGCGCACAACCGTACGATCGAACGCGCACAACGGCCCTTCGGCCTGCGCGCTTATCCTTCGGCCTGTGCGCTTATAGATTTTAGATTAAGGAGATGTCACGTGACGCGTAAGCTTGTAATTCCCGTTTTTGTAATGACACTGGGCTTTCTGACGATTGTTACCCCGATGTTCGCGCATCATGGAACGGCGGGGGTGTATGACTTTACTCATCGCATCACCACAAAGGCGACGGTGACGGAATACATATGGGCCAATCCCCATGTCCAGATTTATTTCAAGCTCAAGAACGATAAGGGCGAAGAGCAGACCTGGGGCGTCGAAACAGTAAGTCCGGGAAACGCGCTCGCGAATGGCTGGACGAAGCATTCATTCAAGCCCGGGGACGAGCTTCTGGTGAGCTTCGTTCCGGCCAAGAACGACAGAACCTTCGGGAGCTGCCCTCAATTCGTGTTTGTCGCCGATGGCCACAGGCTCGGCGGCAGCGGCAGGTGCGGTATGGGAAAAGAGGCCGTCGACATGAACTCGCTCCCGATAAAGCCGGGCTACACAGCGGTTGAAGTTCAGATGCCGAAAGATACCCGCGAGAGACCCGAGTCTGAGCAAGAGAAGTAAGTGTCATTTCGGCGGGCTGAACCTGGGATTGGAAAGCAGGGATTGAAAATCGTGGCCTGCGATAGGGAGGGAGTTTTCCACATGAGGTATCGTTTCCCGTTCGTTGCTCTTGCGGCCGTATTGGCTTTGACCGTGAGCCTTTCCGCGCAGAGCACTTTGGGACAGAACAGTCAGCAAACGCAGGCCCAAAGAGCTCCAGTGGCGACAGTTCCGGCGGCAAGCGCCCAACCCTTTGATCCGCATGACATCTCCGGCATTTGGAAGAACCCCGGAGGATTCGATGTTGCGTTAGGCAACGCTCGTCCTCCCATGACGGAGTGGGGGAAGGAGAAATGGAGTAAGACGAGGGCGTCCGCCAGAAATACGCCGCTGGCCTTTGGATTCTATGAGGACCAAAAAGACTGGAATGATCCGCTGTTCCAGTGCGACCCGTCAGGTTATCCCCGCAACCTGGACTATAGTAACTACCGATTCGTGAAGCTGCCTGGCGAATTCGTCGAGTTCTTCGAACGGGATCACGTATGGCGCGACCTTTGGACGGACGGGCGCAAGCTCCCGGGATCTGACGCAAAGCCACGGTGGTACGGATATGCGACGGCGCATTGGGATGGAGACACCCTTGTGGTTGAATCTTCCGGTTACGACGACCGGACCTGGGTCGATCCCTACGGCTCGATCCACAGCGATCAGATGCGTCTCGAGGAGCGCTACACGCGCCTGGACCATGACAATCTCGAGTTCAGCCTGACGCTTACGGATCCGAAGGCGTACACCGGTGTCTGGGGTGGCCGAAAGCTGAAGTTGAAGCTGCTGAACAGCTCACAGCAAATCCAGAAGGGCCTCTGGGGTAAAAGAGCGGATGGGACGGCCTACGGGGACATGCGGGAAGAATACTGTGTCTATTCCATTGAGCGTAAGTTCTGGGAAGGACGGCCCCTCGGGGGAGTGGGTGGGGAGGAAAAGAAGTAACCGTGAAGCTGGGATCCAGGCAGCCGGTACTCGGGGCCGTGGCGACGATTGCCGTCTGGGTGCTGACCAGCGCATCGGCAGTTGGACAAACTGCGCCGGCAAAACAGCTGATGTCGGAACAGGCCTTCAAAAACGTTACCGTGCTCAAGGGAATCCCGGTGGATGAGTTCATGGACACGATGGGATTCATTTCCGCATCGACAAACTATAACTGCACCGATTGCCATGTCGAACCGAAAGCGGAGGGCGATTGGAGTGTCTACGCCGAGGAGACTCCCCGCAAGGCGATAGCACGCCGAATGATTCTGATGGTGCAGTCCATCAACAAGACCAATTTCGGGGGAGCGCGCGCAGTGACCTGCTACACCTGCCATCGCAATCTCCAGGGTGCGCCCAAAATCACGCCGAGCCTGGCGGAGCAGTACGGTGAGCCGCCCACGCCAGATCCCGATGAAGTCGTGATTACCCGGCAAGCACCTGGGGCGCCTTCCGCCGATCAGATTTTCGACAAGTATCTCCAGGCGATCGGAGGAGCGCAGAAGGCGGCCGCCATCACCAGCATCGTCTTCAAGGGCACATACCAGGGGTATGCGGAGCCGAAGGCGCCTGTGGACATTTATGTTAAGGCTCCCAATCAGCGCACGATGATCGTGCACACGGACGGCGGGGACCGGACCACGACCTGTGATGGCAGTAACGGATGGATGGCGGCGCCGGCCGCGGATAAGCCATTTCCGGTGATCAGATATACCAACGGAGATCTGGACGCCGTCCGGCTGGACGCAGTGCTCTCCTTTCCGGCGGGAATCAGGCAGGCCATAATGAAACCGCTGGTCGGTTCGAGCAGCATTGACGATAAGGATGTGGTCGTCGTGCAGGGGACAGCCAACGGCGGACGCTCTCCCGTAAAGCTGTACTTTGATAAGCAGTCCGGCCTGCTGGTGCGGCAGGTGCGCTACGCCGATACGACCATCGGGCGGGTACCGATACAGGTGGATTACAGCGATTACCGGGATGTCGTCCGTGCTGGAGTCAAGCTGCCGTTTCACGTCATCACGACATGGACGGACGGACGGTCAGACGTGCTGCTGACTTCGGCGGAAACGAATGTGGCGATTGATGCTGCGAAGTTCAACCAGCCGCCCCCGTCGGCGCCACCCAAACGATAGGCAGCACGACTGCGATTTGCTGCGAACTCCGGATCGGTCCCGCTAGAGCGATTTCGCAATTAGCATAGAGACCCGCGCCGACGGCCCGGGGCCGGCTTGACCTGATTAACCCCACCGGCGGCTCCGACCGCCGATGCTACAGTTATTGCGGGAACGCTCTAACGCGCGCGTTTACTGTGCAATCTGCGTGACTTAATATTCTGCTATGGCGCAGGGGTCACTCCCGGCATTCGAAGTTGTTCGCATCCTGCGGGTCGCCCTGGCCTTTGTAATACGCGTACTTCGGATAAGAGCACAATGGCCGGCTCCGGCCGGGGAAAGCTTTTCCCGTTGCGACCACTGAATCCGGAGCAGTGCCCTTCTCAACCCAATTGACCATGGCAGTCAGCAGGTCGAAATTATCCAATGCAAACTCGCCGCCCCGGCAATGATACATGCCCGGCACCAGGTACATGCGGCTCCAGTTCTGCACCTTGTCCATGCCGCCGTTGGCTTTGGCCATCCGCTGGTAGTAATCGAGGGTATCCATCGCGGAGAACGCCTGGTCGCTCATCCCGTGATAGAACAGCAGCTTGCCGCCGTGTCCCGAGAACGTGCTGAGGTTGGTCCAGGTGGTATCCGTCAGGGCCTCCAGCGGATTTCCCAGCAGCGCAAACAGCCGCTGATCGACGTCGATGCTCACCGGCGGCGCGCCGGCCCTGCCTGGATTCGCGGGCGGTTTGGGACTGGGCAGCAGATTGGCGATGCCCGCGTCATAACCGTTCATTGGGTAAACGAGGTCGCCCTTCGAATTCCGCGGCCCGGCGAAAGCTTTCTTGATCGCTCCCGTCTGCTCCGAAGTCAGGCAGGAATCATTCTTGGCGCCCTTGCATGCGAGGACATCCGGATCGAACTTGCAGGCCCTGGTATTGAAGACCATTCCGTCCTTCAATCCATCGTTGGCGTCGCACGCGTTCAGGACTCCGTTGACGATCAACTTGATGTCGCTCTCGGAAAACACCTTATTCGGTTGCGCCCTTCCGGAGTCGTCCTTTGGCGCAATCTGGTTGAAGGCAACCGCGGACCAGTTGTTTCCAATCTGTGAAAAGCCCGTGCGCATGGCGGGATCTCCTGAGATGACGCCGTCAAACTCGGTAGGATAACGCTGCGTCATCAGCATGGCTTCCCGCCCGCCCGTTGAGCAGCCCGCAAAGTAGGAATGCTGCGCCCCCTGCCCGTAATAGTGGGCGATGATCTGTTTGGCGAGTTCCGCCACCTGGCCAACCGCGACCTGCGCAAAGTCGATACTGGCCTGCTGATCCGCGTCATAGGACCGGTCGAACGCGGCGCCCTTGTGGCCGGTATCGGTGGAGACGACGGCGAATCCGCGCGCCAGTCCAGGGTTGTCGCCGGCGGCCGCGGCGCCCATCGGTGGCCGGACGCTGCCGTTATATCCGCCGCCCTGGAACAGGAAGCGGTTATTCCAGGCATCCGGCAGCGCGAGGGAGAAACCGATGCCGTACGTTTTGCCACCCGCGCCGGTGCGCTCATCGATCATGCCGTCGGCCTGGCAGTGCGACGGGATGGTGGCCGATGTTGCCGATGTCTCGGCGGTGCCCGGCCGGGCGGCAGAGGATGCGGGAATCGTTGCGGCTTTGGTGATCACCATCGGCACGCCGGGAATCCTGAATCCGGTCAGGTCCGCGCACTTGTTCGACGTTTGTGCGCAGGCAATCGGGGCCAGCATGAAGGCCAACCAGTAACGTTTCATTTTTGATTTCCCTCCCGCGAGGCTATCGCTCCCGCGAGCGGATTATATCGCGGTTCCGGACAAGCCTGCGGGAGGAGTTTCCTGAGATTGTTCAGGTCAGCCTCGCCGCGCTGCCTCGATGGTGGCGATGTCAATCTTCTTCATCGTCATCATCGCCTCGAAGGCGCGCTTTGCCTCACCGCCACCAGTCGCAAACGCCTCGGTCAGCGCACGCGGGGTGATCTGCCAGGAGAGGCCCCAGCGGTCCTTACACCAGCCGCACGCGCTTTCCATGCCGCCATTGCGGACGATCGCGTTCCAGTAGCGATCGGTCTCTTCCTGATTCTCCGTCGCGATCTGGAAGGAAAACGCCTCGCTGTGCCTGAACGCCGGCCCGCCATTGAGACCGAGACAGGGGATGCCGAGAACGGTGAACTCCACCGTCAGCACATCGCCCTCCCTGCCGCTCGGATAGTCACCGGGCGCATTGTGAACGGCGGTTACTTTACTATCCGGAAAGGTCGAGGCGTAGAAGCGCGCCGCCTCAAGCGCGTCCTTGTCGAACCAGAGGCAAATCGTGTTCTTTGGTTTCATGTTTCGATACTCGTTGTGCTCAATCAGGGCGAACGCCAGTGGTCTCCGGGTCGGTCTGCCTCGGTGGTCCGGAAACATGTGCCGATCTGCCGCAGCCGACGGTTCAGATTGGTCACGACCCGTCCTGCCTTCTGAATCATATCGCCGGCAGATGCCGATCGACAGCGTTCAGCATGAAGCCTACTCTGAAGTAGTCGCCCATAATCATCATGATTTGAACTGTACGCTGCCGCCCGAACCGGCTCACCATCTTTTCCCAGAGCTCGCTGCTGACCCGGTGTTCACGAAACAGCGTGCGCCCGAAGGCGATCAGCGTCGCGTCTTTGCCGGAGAGTCCTGCCACATCGCGGTTGTACCTGACCACATCGATAACCGTTTGCTCCAGGCCTTGTCGCCGACCCGCCGGCTGATGCGAGGACCATTCGTACAGCTGGTCGATCTCCCCTGCAATGGTTCGTGTGCGAATATGAGGGGTGCCTCATGTTTCAAAAGCGAGCATCGGCTCGCGTTCGGGGGAAGCGCGCTCCGGGGATGAACCCAGGCGCATACCCCAGCAGGAGCGGGGGGAGCGGCGGGTCTCACAATTGCTCGATGCCGCGGCGGCCGTGATCGCGGCCACGGGATACGAGGCCGCGACCATGTGTGCGATCGCGGACCGCGCCGGGGCGCCCATCGGATCTCTGTATCAATTCTTCCGAAATAAAACCGCAATCGCACATGCGCTGCGGACAAAGTTCGGCAGCGACTACGAAGGCCGGTTGATCGCGATCGAAGGGGAAGCATCCGGTTTGAGTCTTGAACGGCTGGTCGCGCGTCTGTTGAGCATGACCGTCCGCTTTGTGGAGGATCACCCGGCATTTATTCCGCTGCTCGATGCGCCACCGAGCACCAGGAGCCCGTCGTTACGCAGCACGTTGCGAATGCGGCTGGCGCGTTGTCTCAGCGCGGTGCGGCCGGGGCTTCGGGAGAAAAAGGCGATGCGGCTGGCGACGGTGACGCTGCAAATGATCAAGGGATTGAACCAACTGTACGGAGAGGCTTCAGTGACGGAACGAAGGCGGATTGCAGAGGAATACAAGGTGGCGATTTCGTTTTACCTGGCGGCCCAGATGGGGAAGAGCCCGAAATGAGGTGGTTGTTGGCTCTTGCGGCGGCCGGCGGCATGCTGCTTGCGGGGTGCTCGGGAAAACCGGCAAGCGCGGCCGGTAATGCGGCGCCGCCCCCGACCGACGTGCGGGTTGTAACGGTGGAACAGCGCGATGTACCGGTTTACGGCGACTGGATCGCGACGCTCGACGGGACGGTGAATGCAAACATCCAGCCCCAGGTGGGCGGGTATCTGATTAAGCAGAACTACCGCGAAGGATCGTTCGTGCATAAGGACGAAGTGTTGTTCGAGATCGATCCGCGCACCTTTCAGGCGACGCTGGACCAGACTCTTGCGCAGGTTGCCCAGGCGGAGGGACAGCTCGCGCAGACGCAGGCGCAACTACAGCTCGCCAACATAAACGTGAATCGGGACACGCCGCTGGCGGCTGCGCGCGCCATCGCACAGAGCCAGCTCGATAACGATGTTCAGGGCCGGGCGCAGATCGAAGCGCAGATCAAAACGGCGCAGGCGAATATCCAGACAAACAAGGCGGCGGTGGAGCAGGCGCGTCTGAATCTGGGGTTCACGCAGGTGCGATCGCTGGTCGATGGGATCGCGGGGATAGCGAGCACGCAGGTCGGAAGCCAGGTGAATGCGACGACAGTGTTGACGTCGGTGTCGCAGGTGGATCCGATCCGCGTGTACTTTTCGATCACGGAACAGGAGTATCTGGCGCTGGCCGCACGGGCCGGGAAGGGCTCGAGCCCCGATTTTCTGCGTGAGAACAGCACGGTGCCTCTCGAGTTGACGCTCTCGAACGATGAAGTCTACCCGCATCGGGGACGGATCGCATTCGCGGATCGCCAGGTGAACAGTCAGACGGGCACGATTCGGATTGTCGGAACGTTCCCGAATCCGGGAAACCTGCTGCGGCCAGGCCAGTACGGCAGAATCCGGGCGCTGACGAACCTGAATAAGAAAGCGCTGCTGGTGCCGCAGGCGGCGGTGACGGAACTACAGGGCCGCTATCAGGCGGCAGTGGTGGATGCGAACAATCGGGTGGCGATCGCCGCGGTGGAAGTGGGGGATCGCGTCGGGCCCCTGTGGATCATCCGCAGCGGGCTGAAGCCGGGAGAGCGCGTGGTTTCCGAAGGGACTTCGAAGGTGAGAGACGGAATAACGGTGAACCCCAAGCCGGAAGCAGCGCCTGCCCCGACGAGCGAGGCGAAGTAGATCATGTCGAAGTTTTTCATTCGACGACCGATCGTAGCGATGGTGATCGCCATCGTGATGGTGATTGTCGGGGTAGTGTCGATCACGGCGCTGCCGGTCGCGCAGTTCCCCAACATCGTGCCGCCCGAGATTCAGGTAACAGCGACGTATCCGGGGGCGGATGCGCAAACACTGGAGCAATCGGTGGCGGCGCCGCTCGAAGCGCAGATCAGCGGCGTCGACAACATGAACTTCATGTACTCGGTGAATGCGAACAACGGACAGTCGCAGATTACGGTGGACTTCGATGTAAAGACAGACCCGAACATCGACCAGGTGCTGACCCAATTGCGGACCTCGCAGGCGCAATCGCAACTGCCGGCGCAGGTCAATACTTCGGGTTTATCGATACGAAAATCGCCGACATCGCCGATGATGCTGGTTTCGCTTTATTCGCCGAAGGGGACATACGACAACGTGTTCCTGGCGAACTATGCATACATCAACCTGGTGGATGAGCTGACGCGCGTACCTGGGATCTCGCAGATCAATGTGTTCGGCGCGGGGCAGTATGCGATGCGGGCCTGGGTGAATCCGGACCAGCTTGCGAAGCTGCAGGTGACGGTGCCGCAGATTGTAGCGGCGCTGCAGGCGCAGAACAATGTCAACCCCGCGGGCCAGGTGGGAGGCGAACCGGTTCCGAACGGGCAGCAGTTCACTTACACCGTGAGAACGCAGGGGCGGCTGATTTCTCCGGAAGAGTTCGGGAACATCGTGCTGCGGGCGAATCCGGACGGATCGATTCTGCGGCTTAAGGATGTATCGAGAGTGGAACTCGGCGCGCAGTTCTACAACCTGACCGGGCGTTATAACGGGAAGCCGGCGGCGATCCTCGCGATCTACCAGTTGCCGGGCTCGAATGCGGTCGACGCGGCGAACGGGGTGCGCGCGCGGCTGCAGGAACTGGGACAGAAGTTCCCCAGCGACCTCGCCTATACGGTGAGCCTGGATACAACGGCAGCGGTAACGGCGGGCATGAAGGAGATTGTGTACACGCTGCTCGAAGCGCTCGGGCTGGTGGTGCTGGTGGTTTACCTCTTTCTGCAGGGCTGGCGCGCGACGCTGATTCCGCTCATGGCGGTGCCGGTCTCGCTGATCGGGACGTTCGCGGTATTTCCGCTGCTCGGGTTTTCCATCAACACGCTGTCGCTGTTCGGGCTGGTGCTGGCCATCGGACTGGTGGTGGACGACGCGATCGTCGTCGTGGAAGCGGTGGAACGCCATATCGAAGAGGGTATGTCGCCGCGCGACGCAGCCATTAAAGCGATGGAGGAAGTGTCCGGACCGGTGGTCGCGGTGGCGCTGATTCTGGCGGCGGTGTTCATCCCGACGGTATTCATCAGCGGGATCACCGGCAGGTTGTATCAGCAGTTCGCGATAACGATTGCGATCTCGGTGATTCTTTCGGCATTCAATGCGCTCTCATTGAGCCCCGCGATGGCGGCGCTGCTGCTGAAGCCGAAAGACAAAAGCAGAAAGCCTGGCCCGCTGGGGCATTTCTTCAACTGGTTCAACCGCATGTTCGCGCGGGTGACGGAGGGGTACATCGGGATTTCGGCGGTGCTGATCCGGAAGGCAGTGGTGGCGCTGGCGCTGCTGGCCGTCATTACCGCCGCGGGGGTGTGGATCGGACGCAAGCTGCCGAATTCGTTTCTGCCGGAGGAGGACTACGGCTACGTCTATGTGAGTCTGCAGCTTCCGAATGCGGCGTCGCTGCAGAGGACGGCCGAGGCCGCGCGTCAGGTGGAAGATGTGATTCTGCATACGCCGGGTGTGGCGGGTTGTACGTCGGTGATCGGATTCAGTCTGCTGAGCCGCGTACAGAACACTTACAGCTCATTTTTCTTCGTGACCGAGAAGCCGTGGGATGAACGGAAGAAGCCGGAAGAGCAGTATGACGCGATCCGGGCGCATATTACGCAGGCGCTGTCGAAGGTGCCGGACGGGCAGGCGTTCTCATTTTCACCGCCGGCCATTCCCGGCGTGGGGACCTCGGGGGGCGTGACGTTCATGCTGGAGGACCGGTCCGGCGCGGACCTCGACTTCCTGACCGACAATGTGAACAAGTTTTTGGCGGCCGCACGGAAGCGGCCGGAGCTGACGGGGATCGCGAGCTCCTATCTTCCGGATGTGCCGCAGGATTACGTGGAAGTGGACCGGGCGAAGGTGCAGCGGCAGCAGGTGAATGTCGCGGACGTGTACCAGACGATGGGAGCGTTCATGGGCGGGTATCTGGTCAATTACTTCAACCGGTTCGGCCGGCAGTGGCAGGTGTATGTGGAGGCCGAAGGAGACTACCGGACGAATATCAAAGACCTCGGACGGTTTTATGTGGCCAACACCAGCGGCGGCATGGTGCCGCTGACCGCGGTGACGAGCACGAAGAGCATCGCGGGCCCGGAATTCACAATGCGCTACAACGAGTACCATGCCGCGCAGATCAATGCGTCGGCGGCGCCCGGGTATAGTTCCGGCCAGGCGATGAAAGCGCTCGAAGAAACGTTCGCCGCGACGATGCCGAGAGAGATGGGCTACGACTATACCGGCATGTCGTTTCAGGAGCAGCAGGCGGCGAAGGGCGTTTCGACGCTGCAGGTATTCGGGCTGTCGCTGCTGTTCGTGTTCCTGATTCTGGCGGCCCAGTACGAGAGCTGGTCGCTGCCGTTCAGCGTGCTGCTGGGCACTCCGGTGGCGGTGTTCGGCGCCTATCTGTTCCTGTGGGCGCGGAAGTACGACAACGATGTCTACGCGCAGATCGGGCTCGTGATGCTGATTGGTCTGGCGGCGAAGAATGCGATTCTCATCGTGGAGTTCGCCAAGCACGAATACGACTCCGGCAAGAGCGCTGCCGAGGCGGCGTTGACGGGCGGCCGCATACGGTTACGTCCGATTCTGATGACGGCCTTTGCGTTCATCCTGGGTTGCGTCCCTTTGTGGACCGCATCGGGATCGGGTGCGGTATCGAGAAAGATTCTGGGTACGGCGGTGATCGGCGGCATGCTGGCGGCGTCGTTGCTGGCGATATTTTTGATTCCGGTTACTTTCGATGTGGTCGAGCTGATTACGGCAAAGGTGACGGGAGAGGGTAAGGACCGAAGGCAGTCCGACGCTGACGCGGGTGAGGAGCCGGCATGATGCGCGGGCTGGCGATCGCCGCCGCCGGTGCTGTGCTGCTGGCGGCTTCGGGCTGCACCACGGTAGGTCCGAACTACAAGAGGCCGGCGGTGACGACGCCGGATCAGTTCTTTCACGCAGCGTCTCTTCCCGGCACGCCGGCCGGCGCGAACGCTGCGGCGGATACGGCTTCGCTCGGGGATGAGAAATGGTTCGAACTCTTCGGCGACCCCGCCCTTCAGACGCTGGTTCGCACGGCGCTCGCGAACAGCTTCGACGCGCGCATCGCCGCGAGCCGGATATTGCAGGCGCAGGAACAGGTCGGGATTACGCGCGCAAACGAGTTTCCCACCGTCAGCGCGGGCCCGGGCTTTTCGAGCCAGAAGCTGCCGGGCTTTGCATTCAGCTACTTCCAATTGCAGGCGCTGGTTTCGTGGACGCCTGATTTCTGGGGCCGGTACCGACGGGCTACGGAAGCCGCGCGCGCGACCGAGGCGGCGGCGGAATGGAACAGGCGCGAAATTCTGAGCACCGTGGTGGAAAACGTCGCGGTGGCTTACTTCCAGATGCGTGAGCTGGACGCCGAGCTCGAAACCTCGAAGCAGACGCTGGCCGCGCGCAGGGATTCTCTGGCGTTGACCCAAACGCTTCTGAACGGCGGGGCGACGGGCCTGCTGGATGTGCGGCAGGCGGAGCAACTTGTGGAGGAGGCGGCACAGACGATTCCGGATATCGAGCGGCAGATCGGGGTGCAGGAGGATTTGATCAGCACGCTCATCGGGGATAATCCGCATGCGATTCCGCGCGGTGAGGCCTTCACCGCGCAGCAGGCACCGCCCGAGATACCGGCGGGATTGCCTTCGCGGCTGCTGGAGCGGCGACCGGACATTCGCGCGGCGGAGCAGCAGCTGGCAGCAGCGACCGCGAACATCGGGGTTGCGCGCGCGCAGTTGTTCCCGAGTCTCCCTTTGACCGGAGGGGCCGGGATCGAGAGCACCAATTTCGCAGGCTTGTTTACCGGTCCGGGCGCGGCATGGAATTTTTCAGCGCCTTTTACGGAGCCGATATTCAACCATGGCGCGCTGCGGTCGAATGTGCGACTTACCGAGGCGCAGCAGCAGCAGGCGCTGCTGACATACCAACAGGCGATCCAGACAGCGTTCCGTCAGGTTTCGGACGCGCTCATTGCGTACCGGAAATATCGCGAGTTTCGGGAGCATCAGGAGAAGCTGACGGCGGCGGCGGAAGATGCTGCCCGCCTGTCGGATCTGCGGTATCGCGGCGGCGCGACGAGCTATCTCGAGGTGCTCACAAGCCAGACGAACTATTTTGCCGCGCAATTGAACCTTTCGCGGGCACAACTGAATGAACGGCTGACGCTGGTGCAGTTGTATGCGGCGCTGGGCGGCGGTTGGGAGACGTAGCCGGTCCGCGGGGCCGGTTATCGCCTCTGGGTGACCTTCCCGCGAAAGCACAAGGGCAGACGACAGAAAACGATCGTCCGCCCCACGCTGTTTCGTGGGCATTACATCAGCCGAATACCCGCTCGAAAATCGCGTCTATATGTTTGAGCTGGCGTTCGAGCGAGAAAGTTTCGGCGAGTCGTTCGCGGCTGAGTAAGCCGGAGATGGCCGGGTCGGCCTCAATGGCAGCGCGGAAGTCGCCTTCGGTTTCCCAGGCCTCCATGGCATAGCGCTGCACGATGGCGTAAGCCTCCTCGCGTAGCATGCCGGCGGCGGCGAGGTCGAGCAGTAACTGGCCCGAGAAGACAAGCCCGCGCGTGAGGTCGAGATTGCGGCGCATGCGCTCCGGATAAACGAACATCCGGTCGACGAGGCTGGTGGTCTTTTCCAGTAAATAGTCGATGAGGATAGTGGAATCGGGCAGGATGATGCGCTCCACCGAAGAATGCGAAATGTCGCGCTCATGCCAGAGCGCGATGTTTTCGAATGCTGCCTGCGCATTGCCGCGAACCACGCGGGCGAGTCCGCAGATCTGCTCGCTGGTGATCGGGTTCTTCTTGTGAGGCATCGCCGAAGAGCCCTTCTGACCGATGGCGAAATATTCGGAGGCTTCCCGGACTTCCGTTCGCTGGAGATGGCGGACTTCGAGCGCGATCTTCTCGAGCCCTCCGGCCAGGGTGGCGAGCGTAGCGACGAATTGCGCATGACGGTCGCGCTGGATCACCTGGGATGCGACGGGCGCGGGCTTGAGGCCGAGGCGTTCGCAGATTTTTTCCTCGACATCGGGGCCGATATGGGCGAAGGTTCCCACTGCGCCGGAGATCTTGCCGACGCGAAGGTCCTCGGCGGCGGCTTCAAGACGCTGCTGGTTGCGCACGGCTTCCTGATACCAGATGGCGAGTTTCAGGCCGAACGTTATGGGTTCCGCGTGAATGCCGTGCGTGCGGCCGATCTGAACGGTGTGTTTGAACTCATGCGCGCGGCGCTTCAGCACTTCGCGCAGCTTCGCGATGCCGGAGATAAGAATGCGCGAGGCCTGGCCGATCTGCAGGGCCTGGGCGGTGTCGACGACGTCGTTCGACGTCATGCCGTAGTGAAACCAGCGCGAGGCTTCCGGGCGCCCGGCGGCAGCCATCGATTCGGCAACCGCGGTGGTGAAGGCGATCACGTCGTGGCGTGTCTGCGCTTCGATTTCAAAGATGCGCGGGACGTCGAAGGAAGCGTGTTTGCGCAGGAGGACCGCGTCTTCGGCCGGGACGACACCTAAAGAAGCGAGCGTTTCCGAGGCCGCCAGTTCGACTTCGAGCCATTGGCGGAACTTATTCTGGTCGCTCCAGACGGCGCCGATTTCGGGGCGCGTGTAACGGGGGATCAATACGAAAAAACCTCGGTCGGCCTGTTTTGTGAGGCGATGACCAGCCGCGGCGCGAGGCCGCGCGCTTCGAGCGATTGCGCCGCGCCCAGGCGGACGATTTCCGGATGGTTGTTGTGCTCGCTCAGATGACCCAGGATCAGCGTCTGGATGCCGTTGTCGAGATCCGTTTCCAGATAGTCGCAGGTGTGGGCATTCGAAAGATGACCGTTGCGGCCCATCACGCGCTGCTTGACGCTCCAGGGATAGGGGCCGACCTTCAGCATTTCCAGATCGTGATTGGATTCGAGCAGCAGCAACTGGACCCGGCGGAGATGAACCTTGATGGAATCGGGCACGTAGCCGAGATCGGTCGCGATGCCGATCTTGACGCCTTCCGCGTGGATACAGAAGCCCACAGGATCGACGGCATCGTGGGGGATGGTGAAGCTCTGGACCACGATGTTGCCGATGGTCCACCCGGAGCCCGCCTGAAATTGCTCAACGGGAGGCGCGGGGAGATCCGCCCAATCGATAGCCGGCGCGGTAAGGCGCGAGACGAAGACGGGGAGAGCCGATTTCTTTTTCTTCGTGTATGAGCGAACAAGCCGGGCCAAACCGGAAACGTGATCGGAGTGTTCGTGCGTAACGATGACGGCGTCGAGGTCTTCCGGTTTTTCGCCGATCTCGGCCAGCCGCCGCGTCAGTTCGCGAACACTCAGGCCGGCGTCGATCAGGATACGCGTCTTCGAAGTGGCAAGGAACGCGGAATTGCCGGAACTGCCGCTCGCGAGTACGCAAAATCTGACCATTTCAGATAACGGAAGCGCCCGATTCAGAGAGCGGGCGCTGGAACAATTGTCCTTCGTTCTGTTTTAGCAGGACGGGAAGCCGGGTGCAATGGTTCAGGCCATCTTTGTTTTGATGACGTCGACCAGTTCCTTCACCGCGCCGGAGCTCTTGTGGAGCGCGGCGGTCTCTTCATCGGTCAATTTGATCTCGTAGATCTTTTCGATGCCGTTCGCGCCCAGCTTGCAGGGCACACCGACGTAAAGGCCTTTGATGCCGTATTCGCCTTCGAGATAAGCGGAGCAGGGAAGAACCTTCTTCTTGTCGCGCAGGATGGATTCGGCCATCTCGACCGCGGAAGCTGCCGGGGCGTAGTAGGCGCTGCCGGTTTTCAGGTACTTCACGATTTCGGCGCCGCCGTTGGCGGTGCGATCGACGATGGCTTTCAGGCGATCGGCCGGGATGAGCTCGGTGAGCGGGATGCCGGAAACGTTTGAGAGGCGCACAAGAGGCACCATGGTGTCGCCGTGGCCGCCGAGAACGACGGCGGTCACGTTATCGACGGAGACGCCGAGTTCCATGGCGATGAAGGTGCGAAAGCGGGCGGAGTCGAGAACGCCGGCCATGCCGATGACGCGGTTCCGGGGGAACTTCGAAACCATGTATGCGACCTGCGCCATGGCGTCGAGAGGATTCGTGACCACGATGATGACGCATTTCGGAGAAGCGGCGACGGCCTGCTCGGTCGCGCTCTTGATGACCTCGTAGTTGGCCAGCAGAAGATCGTCGCGGCTCATGCCCGGCTTGCGCGGGAAGCCCGCCGTGATGATCACGACATCCGAGTTCGCCGTGGGCGCGTAATCGTTGGCGCCTGTGATGGTGACATCGTAGCCTTCGACGGGACCGGCCTGCATGAGGTCGAGTCCCTTGCCCTGAGGCACGCCTTCGGCAACGTCGACGAGGACGATATCGCCCAATTCCTTTTTGGCCGCCCAAACGGCGCAGTTGGCGCCGACATTACCGGCGCCGACAACTGTGAGCTTGTTTCGCAATTTCGAAAAGTCCTTTCTAAAGTGGGGGAACGTTCAGTATATCGCCGGGTGTGCGGCGGGAGCCCCGAACATCTATCGGAGGGGCGGAGGAAAAGGGTTAGAGGAGTCGGCGTTTCTTTGCGCCGGCTTAGGCCTGATCGGCCAGCGGATCCTGCTTGTATTTCGGCTGGCGTTCGCTTTTGGGCTTGATCACCTTGCCGGCTTTTACCGGGCCGACGCGCTCACGCGCGATGGCGCGGACTTCTTTGGGGGCGTTGAAGCGCTTCGCGCGGCGTTTTGCCATCAGTTGACGGGCACGAGAGCTTCGACGACGCGGGCCGCAAGCTGATCGAAGGTGACGAGGTCGTAGAGCGTTGGATCGGACATGATCTTGGCGACCAGCGCGGTGTGCATGGCGTGGCCGGCGCGCTCGGCGATGACATGGCCCAGCAAGGGACGGCCGATCAACGCGAGATCGCCGATCAGATCGAGCGCCTTGTGACGGCAGCATTCGTCGCTGAAACGCAGTCCGCCGGGATTGAGAACGCCCGCGTCGGTGAAACAGACCGCGGAATCCAGCGATGCACCGCGAATCAGGCCCATCTGGCGCAACTGGTCGAGCTCACGCTCGAAACCAAAAGTGCGCGCGGGGGAAAGCTCGGCCGCATAGCGCTCCGGCGTTACTTCCATTTCGAGCGACTGTTTGCCGATCGGACCGGGGAAGTCGATTTCGCAGGTGAGGCGGAAGACGTCGTCGGGGATGATCGAGATCCGCTTTTTGCCGTCTTCGACCGTGACTGGCCGACAGATGCGCAGATACTTGCGGCGGCGGCGTTGCGCGCGCACGCCAACGGAGCGGAGAAGGTCAACGAACGGCTTGCCGCTGCCGTCGAGGATGGGTACCTCGAGGTTGTCGATTTCGATGAAGGCGTTGTCGATGGCGAAGCTGTACAGCGTGCTCAGCAGATGCTCGGTGGTCTGGATGAGAACGCCCTGTCGCATCAGGCTGGTGGCATAGCTCACGCGGGCGACATGCTTCCAACTGGCGGGGATGGCGAAGAACTCCAGATCTGTGCGGCGGAATACAATACCTGTGCCGGCGGGAGCAGGAGTCATGCGGAGGTGGACGGGAACTCCGCTGTGAAGACCAACGCCCGAAACCTCAAATGGGCGATTGATCGTGGTCTCAAATCGCATGAATAACCATAGTACCCGTACGACTCGCGAAAGTTGCGTAAATCTTTGATACGAAAAGGATAAGTCCGCACGTTTGTGTGGCTGAAGCGACACACAATGTGGCGTGTGGGAGACGGTTTGAGCGATCTAACGGCGCATCAGCTTAAAAGCGATATTGATGCCAAGACCCTGCTTCAATGCCAAAGTGATCCACAGCAGGGCGAGCGGTTCCAGCAAGCGCGCCTGGCTGAGCGGACCGGCATCGACCGGATCGAAGCCGAGGTCTTCCGCCAGGCTTCGGGCGGTGGTTTTCGCACCAGCATCGTCGCCACAGTAGAACATCGTTACGCGTTCGCCGTGGTAATCCGGATCCCGCATGTTGGGAGCCCCGGTGTTGTTGAAAATCTTGACTACCGGAACACGCGCGAGCTCGGCAACCTTTTCGCCGCCCGAAGGGACAGCCTGCGGATCGAGGCCGGTGAGATCCGGAAGGAGAGGATTGGTGGCATCGAGTACAATCTTCCCGGCGAGATTGCCCGCTGACTGCAGCGCATCGGGAACTGCTTTCCATGGCACAGCGAGGACCAGCACATCGGCGAACCTGGCGGCATCCGCCACCGACAGAAGGCGCGCCTTTGCGTCAGGCACGGGCTTGTTCGGAGCGCGGACGCCGAAAACCACTTCGTGGCCGCGCGCGGTCCAGCCCGCGGCAAGCGCACCGCCGACATTGCCCGCGCCGAGGATTGCGATCTTCATGCTGACAGAGTCGTACAAAATCGACACGTGAGTCAAATAACCGCCGAGTAAAATTGGCTGAAACCATCCGCGTTTTTTATCCATCTCGTTGACTAGTTGGTTAGTTCAGACTTTGAAGCATGGAGAGGGTATTTAAAAATGCGACGACTTATTCAAACGGCACTTATTGGATGTTTCGGGCTGTTCGCGGGTTCTACGCTGGTTATGGCGCAGACTCCGCAGGCGAATGTTTATGTAGGACTGGGAACGGCAACCGATTCATCGAACGGACAGGCACTCGATATCTTTGGGACGGGAAACTTCATTAACACGCCGAAACTGACGGGATTATTTGCCACCGTCGGGGGCGGACTGATGATTACCAATCATTTTGGAGCGGGCGCCGAAATTAACTGGCGCGCCGGCCAGGGCAATTATTCCGGTGTGAACTATCGCCCGATATTCTATGATTTCAACGGAATCTGGCAACCCATCAAGACGAAGCGATTCGTTCCGGAGATTCAGGCCGGCATCGGCGGAGTGGCTGTTAATTTTAATGCCAACACCACGGAATGCAGTCTGCTGGTGGGATGTTCGAACGTCAATCTGGGCTCGGAGAGCTCAAGCCATTTCCAGGCGCACTTCGCGGTAGCTGCGCGGATCTATGCGACGCCGCATATCTTCGTCCGGCCCGCCTTCGATGCCCATTGGGTAAACGATTTCTTCCAGTTCGGGAGTAACTGGGTACCCGAGTATACGCTGGGAGTCGGTTACAGTTTCGGCGGAGAGTAATTAAGTCAGGTTACAGGGCGGACCACAAAGAACGATGGTCTGCCCCACGCGTCCGCAGTTACTTTTCTTTGTCTTCAACGAGCGATTTCAGGCGGCTCAGTTCGCGATCGATGCGGCGGCTTCGTGTGACTAACAAAAATACGAAGCCGATCATGACGATCCAGGCGGCCGAGTAGCCGAAGAACAGGAAATGCAGGTTCGTGATATCGACGGGTGACATGTTGTTAGATGGCGTGAAGCTCGCGGCGCAGCGAATCGATTTCGCGGTGGCTGGATTCCTGGTGGAGACGCACCAATATCATCGCGGAACCGAGTAGTAAGAAGCACACAATGCCGATCAGAAACGGCGGCCAGTAAACGGGCGCCAGCCCCCCGGTTTCGAGTACGGGACCGGGGTGCTGTGTCCGTACATTGTGAAGCCGGATGGCCATGACCACGATCGGGATGTCGGCGGCGGCGAAGATTGCGAGCACGGCGGACATTATTCCGCGCTGCTGCGGCTCGGCGATCGCGGGGCGCATCAGCAGATAACCGAGATAAAGCAGGAAGCACATCAGCTGAGATGTCATGCGTGCGTCCCAGGCCCACCAGATCCCCCACTCGACTCGGCCCCAGATGCTGCCGGTAGCGAGATTGACGAGAGTGAACATGGTTCCGACTTCGACGGCGGAGACAGCCAGCGAGTCCCACCAGAAATTCTTCCTGACGAGAAAAGCGATACTGGCAACGACGGCGACTCCGTAAAACGAGAATGCGGTGATGGCAGCGGGCACGTGGATGAAGATGATCCGGTAGATGGCGCCCTGGAGGGCGTCGATCGGGATCACCAGAAAGATGTTGTAGAAGTTATAGACCAGCAGAATCGTGCCGAGGATTCCGAGACTGTAGATAATCTTTTCCCGCATAAGCTTTTCTTTACCGCTCACAACGCCCGCCCGAGTGGCGGGCTGTGAGCTCGTATCGCTCCTCTATATCACCAGAATAAACTCGATCAGATACAAAGAGATTGCCGTGAACATCACATCGTATACGATGAGCAGGCGAATGTCGCTTAGAACAGCGTTGCCGTTGAGCAGGCCGGTGGTCATTTCCATCGCGCCGATCAGCAGCGGAATCATCAACGGATAAAGCAGTACGGGCAGCATCAACTCCCGCAGGCGGACGTTCACGGTAATCGCGCTGAGCGCGGTACCGACGACGGTTATTCCCCAGGTGGAGAGAGCCATGACCAGCGCGAGAGCAAAGAACGATCCAGTCCAGCGGATGTTATAAAAGAGCCCGAAAATGGGAAGCGAGATCAATTCAACCAGCAACAGCAGAACAAAACAAGCGACGGACTTGCCCAAAAAAATCGACCAGCCGCGGACGGAGGATGTGAGGACCTCGAGGCAATCGTTGGGGACTTCGCGGGCGAAACTGCGGTTGACGATCAACGCGCCGGCGAACGCATAAACCAGCCAGAGCAGGCCGCCCGAAATGGCGAGGCGCTCTTCGCGGTCGAGATCGAAGGCGAAGCTGAAGAGCACGAGAATCACCAAGGCGAAGGACACGGCGGAATTGAGAGACTCGCGGGTGCGCCATTCGGTGCGGAGATCTTTTCCGGCGATGGCCAGGGCTGCCATAAGTCCCTGCTTCACGCCCTGACTTCTCCCGAAGAGCCTTCGCCATAGGTCCGGTAGAGAAAGCCCGGATCGAGCGTCATCTCATTCGAGCGGGGACCGGAGAAGACGATGCGCCCGCGTTCGAGCAGGGCGACGTCGCTCGCCAGTTCCATGGCTTCGCGGATCTGGTGGGTCGACATGACGATGGTGGAACCGCGCTTGCGGGCCTCGGTCAGGAGCTGCTGGAGCACGGCGATGGCGCGATCGTCAAGAGAAGTGAAGGGTTCGTCGAGCAGGAGGAGATCGGGATTGTGCAGGAAAGCGCGGGCGATGGCGAGACGCTGCCGCATGCCGCGCGAAAACTCGCGGGCGAGGCCGTCTTTCACGCGCGTGAGGCCGACGTGTTCGAGCGCGGCGAGCGCGGATTCTTTCGGATTCGGAAGACCGGCGAGGCGGCCGAAGAGCATCAGGTTCTCGACGGCGGAGAGGTCGTCATAAACGCCAATTCCGTGGCCGAGATAGCCGATGCGGCCATCGATCGCAATTGTTCCTTTGGAGGGCTTCGACAAGCCGGCAAGGATCCGAAGCAGGGTGGTCTTGCCCGCTCCGTTACGGCCGATCAGGGCGACGCAGGAACCCCGGCTTACTTCGAGGCCGGCGCCGCGCAATGCCGGATAATCGCCGAAGTACTTCCAGACGCCGTCAGCCGCGACTGCGTGCATCTTTTAGAACTTTCGACTCTGGGGAGGCTTTCGTTTCGCTGATGTGAGATACGGGATTGCCCTTGCGATACAGCAGCACGAAGCCGAGCGCGAGCATGCCGAGGACTGTGATCAGAATCCATTTCACCGCGCCTACGGAATCGAAGAAAGAGGAATTGGCGGTCAGCAGGCCATAGAGTTTGGGCAGGTTCTCGCTGAGGTTCTGGCCGCTGCCGGAGCCGTTGCCCTGATCGTCGGGTGCGTTGAAGAGGCCGGTGCCGGTCACCTGGATTTTGACGTCGGGGCCGGTCAGCGAGTAGATATTGGCTTTGCTGGTTGGTTCCTGGCCGAGCAGAGTCAGGCCGTCGCCCTTGAACTCGACGCCGGTGGGAGCCACGACTCTGATGACATCGGCTTTGGCAAGAAGGTGATCTTCAAAAACGCCGGGGCTTTGGAACGGCATGGCCCAGGTAAGCTCGACACTCGATTCCCCCGGCTTGATGGGGAAATCGAGCTTGAACTGATGCGGCTTGCCCAGGGGATCGGGAGCGCGCCGGATGGGCAGACCGCCGGGGGCGCGGACGTTGACTTCCATCTTGTCCTGCGCGGCGGCGGGCAGTTCGAATTTCAGCGTGCCGCGATCGGGATCGTTCCAGGTGGTCTTGCCTTCATTCTGATAAACGTAGCCCTCGGTGACCTGCAGGTTGCCGTCGGGAGAAGGTTCGAGCACGAAGAAATGCTGCTGAAGCTTCGCGCCGCCCTGCGATTTGATCGAGGGGTAAACGGGAATCTCGACGCCGGTGGTCGGAGTGCCGGGCGGGAGGGTCTTGTTGTACTGGACGCCGTCATAGACGGCCTGCAGCAGAAGAGGACCTCCGCCGACGCCGGCCTGCACGTCCTGCGTGAAGAGGAATTTGCCCGCGGCGTCCGTTTTGATGCTGCCGAGGTTCTGCGGGCCCTGTTGGGTGGTCTGGAAGAGCGTGACGGTCGAGCCCTGCTGCGGCTTGCCGGTGGCGCCGTTGGTGACTATGCCATCGATAGCGGCGTGAGCCTGAAATGCCAGGAAGAGCAAACCCACCGGCGACAAGATCGCCGGCGCTACCTTTCTCATGCGACGCCTCCCATCGGCTTGCCGCATTCGCCGCAGAATTTCAGAGCTTTCTCGAATGTCGCGCCGCAGGAGGGGCAGACGTTCTTTTGGGGTTCCGCGGCGGGAGATGGAGCGGCCGGAGGTGGCGCGGCGGCGGTTGTTTTGCCGCTCAGCTCCGCTTTGATGCGGTCGGTTTCGGCCATCACCTGGGCGAGGTCCTTTTGCAGTTCGAGTTTGGTGGCCTGATAGTCGGCGTCGGAAAGCTTGTCGAGCCGGTATTCAAACTGAAGGTCGCGCAGGTTTTCGTAAATGGCGGCTTTGCGCTCTTCCAGATGCTTGAAAGGCGATTCCGGCGCGGGCTTCGGGATGTCTTTGACGCGGATGAACAGCAGGAAGCCGATCATGCCCGCTCCCAGCAGCGCTCCAAAAATAAGGCTCAGGTCCAATTCGATCTAATCCAGTTTGTCAGTGTCTTTTTCGATCGCGTCGCGATAGCGGGCGAGCGTGGGATCGTCCGGCGCCGGCGGTGCGCCACCGGCGACAGCAGGCTTCAGCGGCGAATGACGTCCGATGACCCGGCGCAGGATGAAGAGGATCGCGATGGCGCCGACACCGAGCGAGATATAGGGGACAACCCAGAAGTAAGAATTCGGATCGTGGCGGAAGATTTTCTCGCCGTACTCTTTGACGAAAGCCTGGACGATCTGATTATCGCTCATGCCCGCGGTCTGCATCTTGTAAATCTGCGTACGGGCAGGCTTGCAGAAATGGCACTGTCCCGCCGACATCATGCAGTTGAGGTTTTCGGTGCAGGAACCGCACTGGCACGTGATATGAGTGCCGACCCGCTTGACCTCATCGCTTTCGATCTGCGCTTCGGTTTGCGCCCAGATCGAGGCGACGGAAGCCGCTATGAGTACGAGAAAGAAGAAAATTCGAAGACGCGGGGCGGAAGCCCCGCGGCAGAGCGGAAGCCCTGACCCCACGTGGAGCTTCTTATACTTTGACTGCAACATCAGTTTTCGTTTTTGTAATGCCTACTACTTCGGTGCGCGGATACGAGCGCGCCACTTTGCTCGGAATCAGGCACACGAGCGTCCCGAAGATCAGCACAACCGCGCCGACCCAGATCCAGGTGACCAGCGGGAAGACATAAGCCTGCAGAGTGGCTTTCTCGCCCACGCGGGCGGCGTAGTTGATGTAGAGATCTTCATTCAGGCGCGTGCGGAGCGCGACTTCCGCGGTGCCCTGCTGCGCGATTTTATAGAAGCGCCGGGTGGGTTCGAGAGTCCCGAGCGATTTGCCGTTCTTCGAAACCTGGAGAACGGCGGTGTCCCACTGATAATCGGCGGTTTCGCCCTGCGTGAGGTCGGCTACTTTCAGCAGGTAAGACCCGACGCGCATCGTGTCGCCTTTATTCACTTCGCCGATGGCCGTCTGATTGAACGGATGACCGCTCCAGCCGATGAACATCAGCACGATGGCCATGTGAACCAGATAACCGCCGTAGCGCCGCGTGTTGCGATGGGTCAATTCGATCATCGCGGGGATCAGGCCGACATTCGATTTCTCGCTGATGGCGCGGGAGCCGCGGAAAAACTCCATGACGATCGTGGAGGCCACAAAGAAGCAGAGGCCGAGGGCAATGATCGAGTACGCATAACGCATGCCGCCTGCATAAAGAGCGGCAACGACCACAAGCATCCCGACGCCGGGCCACTGGAAGTTTTTGCGCAGGCTTTCCATCGAGGTGCGACGCCACGCGAAGAGCGGGCCAACGCCGGTGAGGAAGAGCAGGAACAGGCCGATCGGCACCATCAGACGGTTGAACCAGACGGCGTCGAGGCTGATCTTTTCCGTGGAAAATTTCTCCGACAGAACCGGGAACATGGTGCCCCACAGGACGGCGAAGCAGCTCGCGAGCAAAATCAGGTTGTTGAACAGAAAACTCGACTCGCGCGAAACCACGCTTTCGAGCTCGGCTTCACTCCTGAGGTAGTTCAGGCGGTCGAGGATCAGCCAGACTGTCGCCGCGATGCCGATGGCGAGGAAGCCGACGAAATACTTTCCGATGGGCGATTCGGCGAAGGCGTGGACGGAACTGATGATGCCGGACCGGGTCAAAAACGTTCCATAAATACAAAGGAAGAACGTGGAACTGATGAGAACCATGTTCCAGACCTTCATCATTCCCTTCTTTTCCTGCATCATGACGGAGTGCAGGAAGGCGGTAGCGGCGAGCCACGGGAGAAGAGAAGCGTTCTCGACCGGGTCCCACATCCAGTAGCCGCCCCAACCGAGGACGTGATAGGCCCAGGCGGAGCCGAGCAGGATGCCAGTGCCCTGGAAGAGCCAGGTAACGATGGTCCAGCGGCGCGTGGTGTGAATCCAACTGTCGCCGGGGGCTTTTGAAACCAGCGAGGCCATCGCGAAAGCGAAGGGGACTGCGAAACCGACGTACCCGAGATAAAGCATCGGGGGATGAATCACCATGGCCCAATACTGCAGCAGAGGATTGAGCCCCATGCCGTCGGGAACGGAGGTGACGACCTTATCGAGAGCCAGAACCTGGAATGGGCTGACGACGAATGCATTGAGCGTCAGGAAAAAGATCTGCACGCAGGAGAGAATCGACACCACCCACGGCATGAGCACGCGGTGCTTGCCGCGTCCGGTGATGACGACGACGGCGCCGTAAGTGGAGAGAATCCAGCTCCAGAAGAGCAGGGAACCTTCCTGCCCGCCCCACCACGCGGCGAACTTATAGAACGCGGGCATCGCGCGGTTGGTGTGCGAAGCAACGTAGGCCATGCGCATGTCGCCCGTCATCAATGAATAGATGAGGATGCCGGCAGCCGTGGAGATCAGCAGCCAGACGGCGAGGACGGCGCGTTCGCCGCTGAGAGCCAGGAAGGGTTTATTGCGGAGACGTCCTGTGACGCTCGCGAAGATTGCGTACAGGGAGATGCAAAACGCCAGCAACAGAGCAAGCGCGCCTACGTTTTCCATAAAATTGTATTTCCCCTAAAGGCGGTCGTCCGTTTGCGGCGAAGCTACGCTGGACCGCATCGGCGAACTCTGGACCACCGGTTTAGCGCCGGGCTGCAATTGGTCCGGAGCCATACCCGGTTTGGGAGCATACTTCGAAGCACACTTGGCCTGGATTTCGGAGGCATGGAAGACGCCGTCGGGACCGAGGCGGCCGTCGGCAAGCGCCTGCGCGCCGTCGCGGAAAGTATCGGGAAGCGGGTCGCGGCCCTCGTAGGCGACGCGGAGAATCTCTTTATCCTGCACGAGGTTGAATGTGACCAGTCCGGCGCCGTGAACGATGGAATTGGCCTGCACATCGCCGCCGACCCGGACATGCCGGGTGTGGGCGGTATCGCCCATGTTGCGAAGCTCGGTAATGGTCTTGTAATACGTCGTCGAACCCTGAATGCCGGAGTACGCGAGGAACCCGAGCGAGCCGACGATGATCGCCATCAGGATGGCGAATTTTCCATATTTGTTCATGCGAACCTCTTCGTTAGCCACTGGCGCTCCCGCGCCACTTTTACAAACGACGCTCCCGCATCGCCTTGAATCTTCAGTATACGCCCGCGCGCAAGCGATGGTTTTTGCGCGTCCTACGAGTATGCGCGCCCTACGAGTATATGACGTGCGGGAAGGCGATGGGCTTCCGGGAAAATGGGCCGTATTCCACCTCAGGGCGGCCGGAGTATAGTGTTCGCGAAACAACAACTGTACGATAGACGTAGTGACACCGGAACAATTCGATCAACGAATGGAATTCGTGCTGCATTCCATTGAGTCGCACGACCGGCAGATTGCGGAACTCGTGGAGAATGGAGCGCGCCTCGATGCACGCATGGCGGCGCAAAGCGCGAACATCGACAAATTGGTTCAGGTAACGAATCAGGACGCCGATGCGATCCGCAGACTGGCGGCGATTGCCGAAAGGCACCAGGGGCGGCTCGACCGGATCGAAGGAACGCAGAGCTAAGGTTTTCTGGAGGCGACGATCTGCTGTACCTGAGACAGGACGGCTGCGTTTCCCCGAACCATGATGGTCGGCGGTGACGTTTTCTGAAATATCCTGGGACCGATATTTAACTGGCTTCGAATCGTCTTCACCAGATTGAGAAGAGACTGCTGGCTCGCCGAGGGGTCGAGATAGATGGTCTGGACGAAATCCTCGCTGCCGTCAGCCTTTTTGGGAAGCCGGAGCACGCCGGCGGCGAAGTTTTGCCTCTGATCGGCGAAGGCATCGCCATTCGCGGGAACGTCCAGTTTTCCAATTATCCAATCCGCGAGATCCACCATGGATGCGTCCCCGCGGACTGCGATCACAGCGGGATTCTCGCACGCGAATGTCAGCTGCACATCTGCTACGGTCCGCAGTACGGTAAGTGTTTCGATAATGTCGCGGTGATCGGAATTGATGAAGTAGTGGATTCGGGTTACCGGTCTTTTGTCGTCGATGGGGAACCCGCCTTGGGTCAGGATGTATTGGCGCGAAACGAGATCTCCATTGTCCCGTGCAGAGGCTTGCCATCCCGCAGGCTTGTCGATTGCATGAAGCAGCCATTCCGACAGCCCCAGAAGGTTGGCGGGACCCCGCATTGTGAATGACGAGTCCGTGGTGTTGAATGAAACGGTTTGCAGGCTGGCTATGAGCTTGAGCAGCATCGACGTGTCCTTTTCCGCCTGAGCTGTCGGAGGGTAGATCATCGCGATCGTCTCATTCGCCATCGGCGGGAGCTGCCCGAATGCGGCAGCGGCCCAGAGAGCGAGAAGGGTGAGTTTTGCCGTGTTGAGCATAATGTTTCTCCTCGAACAAGCGTTCCCAAGTTCAGTTTATAGACGAAATGGGCGCGTGGAACGTGCATAAAAAAGCGAGCCCGCTTCGCATCGATATGGTTCAAACGTCAGGCTGTGAAAAGCGCCCGCTCGGCGGCGGTGAGAATCCCGACATCCAAAAGGGCTTTCATCTGCCGGGCAGCAGCCGTTTTCGGCGTGATCCGCATGACCGAGTCGCGGAGCCGGCACAAGACCGGATTTTGCCATTGAGCCACGGCGCCCAGACGTCGCGAGCGGAGCAGGACCTGCGCGGTTCGCGGCATGCGGCGACGTTCATACTCGATAAAGGCCGGCTCAATCCGGCCGGCCTTTTTCAGGCAGGCGGCGAGGACAACCGCATCTTCCATCGCCTGACAGGCTCCCTGGCCCAGGTTTGGAGTCATGGCATGCGCGGCGTCGCCGAGCAGAGCGACCCTTCCCTGGACGAAACGCGGCAGGGGATCGATATCGTAGATATCGTTCCGGAGAATCGCCTCTTCCCGCGTGGCTGCGATCAGAGCTTCGATCGGTTGATGCCATCCGGCGAACAACTGCATCAGGCTTTCCCGCGTTTGGCCGGGAGTGTCTTTTTGCCCTTCTGGCGCATTGCGCGTCGCAAACCAATAAACACGCCCCGCCGACATCGGTACGATGCCGAACCGGCGTCCGCGTCCCCAGGTCTCGCCCAGAGCGAGATCCGGGTGATTGGGGAAATCGACTATCGCGCGCCAGGCGGTGTAGCCCGCATATCGAACCTGCGGCCTGCCGATGATCGTTGTCCGAATCGCGCTCCTCAAACCGTCCGCGGCGATCAAGCCATCGCCGCGAGCAGATGCGCCGTCATCGAATCGCAGAGTGATTCCCTCGCGATCCTGGGTAAATCCGGTGCAGCGGCGTCCGAGGTGGAGGCGTTGCGGGTCCATGTTCGCTACCAGCAGATTAAGGAGCTCCGCGCGGTGGACGACGGCGATCGTGCCGATGCGCGCGGAAACGTCGTCGGCCGGAATTGAAAGGAGGAAACGACCGTCTGCCGCGCGAAGGCCTCCCTGCAAGGCTCGGATGCTGCCGGATTCCATTGCGTGACGCAGGCTGAGAACGTCGAGCGCGCGCAATGCATTCTCTGCGATGCCGATGCCTGCTCCGGCCTCGCGAAACTCTGTCGCCTGTTCGTAAAGATGAACGTCGACTCCGATCCTGCTCAACGCGATTGCAGCCGTGAGTCCGCCGATTCCGCCCCCTGCTACGACAATGCGCATGATTTCGATTTTCCCCAATAGTCGAGAGCCGCGAACGACGGCGAAAAACGACTGCACGCTCTTCCGTGTATGTTCGTCCATGGATTCGAGGGCTATCCGGTTTCAGGAGGCTTCAGATAGAAGCAAGGTCTTGATCAACAATGTGGCGGTCGATGCTGACGAACGACAGTCCGACTGCGGTGATCCGGGCTCCCAAGGCCGATTTCCGGGACCGGCCACTGCTATTCTTTTAGGTTCCGAATGATCATCGATTCACACCAGCATTTTGTCCGTCTGGCGAAGCTTCCGGAGGTGGAAGGTTTCCGCGAGGCTCAGCTCGCCGGCAAGAACCCCGATGCGCTGCCGACACTCAGCGACGCAGACGTAAAGAAGAACATCGAGGCTGTTCTCAAGCTGATGGACCAGCGCCAAATCGACATGGCGTTTGCGTCGCCGCGGGCCAAAGCCATGGCCACACATTCCGGCAGCGTGGAACAAAACGGCATTTGGGCGGACCTGAATAACAGCCTCGTGCTGCGTGCCTGCCAGCTGAATCCCGGGCGTTTCGCGCCAGTGGGTATGCTGGGGCAGCACAAATCCGGCCCCGCGGATCTCATCGCGAAACAGATGGAGCGATGGGCAGGTGAAGGGTTTGTCGCTTTTAACCTGGATCCTGACGGAACAGGCGGCCGCTGGACAAACCTGCCTTTCACCGGGAAACACAATTACCCGATTTTCGAGGCTGCGCAGGCGCTGGATGTGCCGCTGGTGGTGCACGGCAGCGAGTCAATTAATCCGAATTTCCCGCACACGGCGGTGCAGTATCTGGTGGCTGACATCACCGGATTCGTGCAGCTCATGATGGCGAAGGAATTGTTCCGGGATTTCCCCAACCTGCGCTTCATCGTTCCGCATGGCGGCGGCGCGCTGCCGTGCCAGATCGGGCGCTGGCGCGCCATCGCGAAGTACATCGACTGGGCGAGTCCCGATGAGATTCTGGGCGCGGGCAATGTTTTCGTCGATACCTGCGTCTACAACGACCTCAATATGAAGATGCTGTTCGAGGCCGTGCCGCTCGACAACATCCTCTTCGGGTCCGAGTGCGATGGGGCGTTTCCGGGCGTGGTGAATCCGGAGACCAACGATCACGCGGATAATACGCGCCGGTACGTGGATGGTTCGTCCTTGAGCGATGCGGAGAAAACGCGCGTTTTCCGCGACAACGCGAAGCGGGTTTATCCGAAGGCGGCACGCTGGTTGAAGGCGTAGGACGGAAACCAGCGGGCTCAGGAAAGCGTATAACGACGGTATGCGCTCCGCGAGCACGGCTGCCTTTCTGTGCGCCTGGACTGCATCTGTCCTCTCCCTCGTCTTCTTTTTCACTCTGACCGCGGAGGCCGTGTGCGCGCAGCAGAACGATTCGGGTACGCCGATCCTGAGCGTGCGGCCCACGCTGGTTGAAGTGCCTGCCCTCGTGAAGACGAAACAAGGTGAGGTTGTCTTTGGCCTGACAGCCGATAACTTTTCCCTCACCGATGACGGCGTACCGCCGAGTCTGACGCTGGACCTCGACACGGATGCCCAGCCACTGGCCCTCGTGATCTGCGTGGAGACAGGCGGCGCGGGAGCACGCCGTCTCGAATATTACCGGCGCCTCGATGCGATTTTGGAAGCCCTGATCGGCGACGTAGAGCACCGGGTTGCCGTGGTGGGCTTCGACAGCTCACCGCATCTGCTGCTGCCTTTTACGGCGGAGACAGGCGCAGCGTCGGTCAAATTGTCCAGCCTGGATGCAGGCGATTCCGGAGCCGCCATTCTGGACGGCGTTGCCTTCGCCGTTTCGCAGCTGCGAACACAGCCGGGGCGCTTTCGCCGGGCCATTCTGCTTTTCGGCGAAACCGTCGATCAGGGCAGCACAACGGCTCTCGGGGAGGCGCTGCGCCTGATCAGCGACACGAACACAACCCTGTACAGCTTCGGATTTTCCAGTACGCGGGCGGCTGTTTCCCATGAGAAAGCCAAATTCAACCGTCCTGATGAGCCGGGTCCTGCGCACGGATGTTTCAGCCGCGAAGGAGCCGATGCCGAATATGAAGGCCATTACAGCCGCCAGGTGCTCGATTGCCTGAGCCAGTTAGCCTCCGCCGCTGCGCCTTGCGACGATGACCTTTCTGACAGCGCGCAATGCGCTGCGGACCAACACGGCGGCTTCTGTTGCGCAACTTACCGGCGGCGAGTTCTTTCCCTTCAATGATGCGAAGACCCTGCGGAACGGCCTGATCCTGATCTCCCACGATGTGCCGAACGACTATGTTCTGAGTTTCCGTCCTACGTCCCCGGCGCCAGGGCTGCACGTGCTGCATCTGGAGATCAGAAATCGTCCGCAGTTGGCGATCAGGTCCCGCACGGAATATTGGATCGACGACGACGGCCGCTGATAGTATGATCCTTCTGATAGGCATCATGAGTATCAGAACGACCGTTACTCTCGACGACGATGTGGTGGCTCGCGTGAAACAGGAGAGCAAATCCCGCGGCGCCTCATTTCGAGACACGCTTAACGATCTGCTGCATTCTGCCCTGTTGGGTGCCGGTAAACAGCCGCGGCGGCGCACCTTGAAAATCAGGCCGGTTCCCATGGGGTACAGACCGGGCCTGAACTATGACAGTATTGAGTCGCTCATCGAGTGTGGCGAGGGTGCGCGGCATCAATAACACCGACGCCCCGCCGCTGAAGTCTTCGCAATTGTCTTCGAGTGGTTGTCCCAACCCGGTGTCGTTGCGTTGCAGCCGGGGCCGCTCCACGCGGAGATTCTGGAAAAGCTTGTGAATGATCACGGAGCCTCCGGCCCACTCGTGACGGACGCGGTGCTTGCTGCGCTCGCGATGGAACACGGCGCACGGCTCGCCTCGACAGACCAGGACTTTCGCCGTTTTCCCGCTCTGCAGTGGATCAACCCGCTGAACGCCTGGTATCCGAAGTATTGAATCGAAGTCGGCCGCTGAAATCCCTTGACGATGAGGCATCGGGGCAATAGAATCGTGCGCATGCGCAATACCGCACTTGTCGCGATTTCGATTGCCTGCAGCACCTTCACGTTTGCGCAGGCGCCACCTGCACGGGCCGGTCGGGGAGGGCGCGGTCCTGCCGCTCTTCCCGCCTATGCGCTCAACTCTGACCGGACGGTAACATTCCGTCTGCGCGCACCCGAAGCGACAGCCGTCACGGTCTCCGGCGATTTCACGCAAACGACCCAGCCGATGACCAAAGCGGACGACGGAACGTGGAGCTATACGAGTTCCGTGCTTCGCCCGGCGATTTACGACTACACCTTTACGGTGGATGGAATTCGGGCCAACGACCCGGCGAATCCGCTGGTTAAAACGGGTGACCGGTCGTCATCCACGATGTTCGAGGTGAAAGGCGATAAGCCCGCTCCCTATGACATTCAGGCGGTACCGCACGGAACGGTTCACATCGAGTATTACGTCTCGAAGAAATTCGACGTTCCGCAGATGGTTTGGGTGTATACGCCGCCCGGCTACGAGACATCGACGGCAAAATACCCGGCCCTGTATCTGCTGCATGGCGCCGGCGATACCGAGGCGGGCTGGGTCACGACCGGACACGCGAATCTGATTCTGGACAATCTGATCGCCGAGGGAAAGGCGAAGCCGATGATCGTGGTGATGCCGTACGGGCGTCCAGGGCCGTCGGCGATGCTGGGGTTGCCGGCGCCCGCACCGGTAACGGAACCGGGCGTAACGTTCCCGAACGATCTGGTGGAGGACGTAGTCCCTTTCGCGGAGAAAACCTTCCGCATTTCCGCAAAGGCCGACGACCGGGCCATCGCAGGGCTCTCGATGGGCGGCAACCAAACGCTTCAGGTTGGCCTGACTCATCTCGATACGTTCCACTACATCGGGGCGTTCAGTCCGGTGGTGATCAACCCGGAAGAAGCCTTCAAGAATGCGCTGGCCGACCCGGCGGGGACGAACAAGAGACTCAAGCTGTTCTACATCTATATCGGGAAGCTGGATACATTGTTTGCATCCAATCAGAGTTTCAACCAGATACTGGAGCGTCAGCACATCAGGCATAACTTTGTCGAGACGGAGGAATGGCATGTGTGGCGCAACTGGCGGGATTATCTGGCGGATTTCGCGCCCCGGTTGTTCCGCTGAGAACTGCCCCAAACCCGATATAATTTAAGCCGGAAACGCCAACAGATTCGCAAGGAGTTTTGATGGCCACGATCACGGTTAATGGAGTGCGGCGCGGGGTCCAGGCGCCCACCGATACCCCCCTGCTTTATGTTTTGCGCAATGATCTCGAACTCTCCGGACCGCAGTTCGGCTGCGGACTGGCTCAGTGCGGAGCGTGTTCGGTCCTGCTCGACGGGAAGGAGATCCGCTCCTGCATCACGCCGCTCTCGGGCGCGGTGGGCAAGGAAGTAACGACTCTTGAAGGCCTGCCCGCGAGATGGGCGCAGCAAAAGGGATTGTCGGCAGCCGAGGCTGCGAGGACGCTGCATCCCGTGCAGGAAGCATGGATCGAAGAGCAGACTCCTTTGTGCGGCTTCTGCCAGAACGGCATGATGATCAAGGCGACGGAACTGCTCGAACGCATAGCAACGCCGACTGTCGTGGAGATCAAAGAAGCGTTCACGACGTCGGGTCCGTCGGCGCATTTGTGCCGCTGCGGAAGCTATACCGCGATCATCGAGGCTGTGCAGCGCGCCGGCGCGGCGATGGCGAAGGGGAGGTAAGAGATGGCGAACCGAAGAGACAAATCAGTCGATGTTTTCGGTGCGACTCTCACACGGCGCGGGCTCCTCAAATCGGGCGGGGCACTCCTGGTGGGATTCGGTGTGGTTGGGTCCGGCGTCCTTGAGGAGTCGGCACGATCGGCCGTTTCCAAAAACTCGCTCGACGCCACGCTGCCCGGTTCGTGGATTGAGATTCATCCGGACAACACTATTCTGATCCGCACGGGCAAGAGCGATTTCGGTCAGAGCACGACGTTCACGGCCTATCGGCAGATTGTGGCGGAAGAGATGAACGCGCCTTTCGAGGCCATCACGACCGTGATCATGGGCGATACCGACCGCACGCCGGATGGCAGCGGAGCCTTCGATTTTCTGGGTCGCGGAACACCGAACATCCGTAAAGCGGCGGCTTACACATATCAGGCGCTGCTCGACCTGGCGTCGCGTCGCCTGGGCGTGACGAAGAATCAGATCACGGCGAAAGACGGCGTCGTTTCCGGCGGCGGAAAGAGCATGACGTACGGCGATCTGGTGAAGGGACAACATCTGAAACTCACCATCCCGGTGATGGGCGATCTGACCAGCGTGATGGGTTTAACCGTGACCGGAAACCCTCCGATGAAGCCGGTGAGCGAATACAGCATCGTCGGCAAGTCTTTTAAGAACAGTGTCACGACGTCGAAGGTTACGGCCAAAGAGCAATGGGCGACGAACGTGAAGCTGCCCGGAATGCTGCATGCGCGCATGGTGCATCCGAAGACGCTGGGTTCGACGCTCGTATCCGCGGGGAAAGTCGACAAGACCAAATTCCCCAATGCGCAGGTTGTCGTGAAAGGCAGCTTGGTGGGAGTGGTTGCGCCAACAGAATGGGAAGCAATCAAAGCCTCCCAGCAGGTGGCCGCGGACACGAAGTGGACCGAGTGGAAAGGCCTGCCCGGCAATGCAAAACTGTTCACTTACCTGAGAAAGGACGCCGACTGGACGACGACGAAGGTCACGAAGAGTGACAAGTCGAGGGGCGACGTTGCACCGGTAATCGCGGCGTCCGCGAGGAAGCTGGTTGCCACGTACGAGATGCCGTTCATGAAGCACGCGCCGATGGGACCGACGCAGGCTCTGGCGGATGCGCGTCCGGACGGGACGGTTTACATCTACACGCACAATCAGAATCCGCAGGCGCTGCGCGGCGAGATTGCGCAGATGCTGGGGACTTCGATGGACCATGTTGTGGTGCGGACGTTTTCCGGCCCTGGCCACTATGGCAGATCGAACGGCGGGAACGCGGGTGCGGAAGATGAGGCCGTGATCCTTTCGAAGGCGGTCGGGAAGCCGGTGCGCGTGCAGTGGATGCGGCCGGAAGATCTGCAGTGGTCGACGCAATCGCCCGCGGCGTTTTCGGACGTGCAGATCGGACTGGATAAGAACGGAAAGATCAGCGCGTATCAGATCGATCACTACATGCCGGCGATGCAGGATGACCGGCCGGTGGGCGCTGTGCTCGCGGGTCTGCCGACAATGCCGGCGCCGAGCGAGAAAGGCGTGTTCGTGGGGTCGACGGTTAACGATATTCAGGACCCGTGGATTTACGACGGCGTGATGACTCTGATGGAGCAGGGCCACGGCACCTATCAGCTCGGCCAGAAAGAGTCGCCGCTGGCGGTCGGGATGCGTGATCATAGCATGCGAACGCCAGGCCAGTATCAGCAGAATTTTCCGCGTGAACTGGCGATCAGTGAGGTTGCGGCACTGGCGGGAACGGATGCGATTCAGTTCCGCATCGATCACGCAACGGAAGAGCGGGCGATCAACGTGCTGAAGGCGGTGCGCGACGCGTCGGGCTGGGAGACGCGGTCGTCACCGCGGCGCGATGCGGTATCGACGGGCGAGACGCCTGTGCGCGGACGCGGCGTTTCGCTGATGTTGCGCTCCGGGACCTACTGGGCGTGCGTGTGCGAGATCGCTGTAACGCCGAGCACGGGTGCGATCAAGGTGGAGAAATCGACGATTGCGGTCGAGCCTGGCATCGTGGTAAATCCGATGCAGTTGAAGCGGCAGGTGGAAGGCGGCGCGATGATGGGCGTGAGCCACGCGCTGCTGGAGGAAGCGACGTTCGACGAGAGCGGGATCACGGCCAGCGACTGGCGCACATACCCGATTCTCAAGATGGCCGATATTCCGGAGATCAAAGTTGTGATCCTCAACCGGCCGGAAGTTGGCGCATATGGCGGCGGATCGGAGGCGGCGAATGCGATTGCGGCGCCCGCGATCGCCGCGGCTTTCTTCGATGCGACCGGGAAGGCTGCGCGAAGGTTGCCGCTGAAGCCGGGGTACGTGCAGACAGTGCTGAAGGCGTAAGAGAGGTGTCGGTTAGGGCGAAATGCTCGAGTTGTGGTGAAGTCAAGATAATGATGCTACCTGCATCATGTCCGAATTGCGGCGAACTCATGGAACCGACTAAACCGCGTAAAGGGCCTTCCGGAAAACCCTCGATCCCACATAAACGGCAAGGCAAATATTAGCGACGAAAGAGTTCCTCTAAGTAATGACCTCGTGCATCAAGCGCTCCTGAATCTGCGGTTTTCATTTCGCCGCAGGCGATTTTGGTAGTTAATTCACAGGGTCGCTCGATTGTAGAAAAGTCATGCGCGGTTAGCGTCGTTATTGTTGTTTCCCGTTCCTGCATATGAGGCATAGCGGGCAGGAATTCTGTATGAATTGTTGTTGCCTTCCGGGATGTGGGGCTGCTCTTGCGGAAGACTTGCAGCCGGCAATCCATAGCAAGTGCGGACCGGGCAATTCCTTGCGCTCTCAATCATCACTGGGCCTAAAAATAAGGCGAAAGCCAAGCTGCCCGCGATGTATTGATTGTTGTTCACAGGAACCTCAGATCTCCAGCATCGACGTGCTGTCGCCCAACTTGTCCTGATGAACGCCGTGTTTGTCGAGTATCGCCAGCATCAGGTTCGACATCGGCGTATGGGCCGGAAAAACCAGATGGCGGTTGCCTTTCAACTGGCCTGACGTGCCGCCCGCGACGATAATCGGCAGCGGGTCGTGATCGTGCTGATTGCCGTTGCTCATGCTGCTGCCATAGAGGACGGTCGAATGGTCCAGCAGAGTCCCGTCGCCGTCCGGCGTTTTCTGCAGTTTCTCCAGAAAATAGCCGAGCGTCTGCACGTGGTACTTGTTGATCAGCGCGAACCGGTCCATGTTGGCTCGCACGTTCGAATGATGCGACGCGGTATGAAAGCCGTCGCGCACGCCGCTGCCCGGATATGTTGCGCCGCTGGTGTCGCGCGCATACATCAGAGTCGAAATGCGGGTGATCTCGGCGCGCCACGCGAGCGTCATGAGATCGTACATCAGCTTGATGTGGTCCTCAAAGGTCTCGGGGATTCCCACAGGCGCTTCCGGAACGTTCAGTTCGTTGGATGACTGCTCGGTCGCTTTCTGAATGCGGCGCTCGATTTCACGGATGTCGTCGAGATATTCGGTGAGGCGGACACGATCACTGGGATCGAGCTTGCCCTGAAGGCGGGCAACCTTGTCGGTGACAGAATCGAGAATGCTGCGGTCCTGCTGTTTTCTTGAAAGGCGCTGCGCGGAGTTGGTGCCGTCGCCGAACAGCCGCTCGAAGACCACCTGCGGGCTGTTTTCCATGGGCAGTGGCAGCGTTGGGGTACGCCAGGAGATGGTGTTGAAATAAGCGCAACCGTAGCCGGAGCCGCAGTTCAAACCGACTTCCTCGATGGCCATCTCAATCGACGGCAGCGGCGTGTCCTGACCGACGTGTTCAGCCAGCACCTGGTCGAGCGTCATGCCTGCGTGCACCGAACCTTTTTCCGGGTGCGCACCACTGAGGAAGACCGCGGCGGAACGGGCGTGATCCGCGCCGGCATCCGAGCCGATGCCACTGGCGGAAGGGTGTGCGAGATTGCTCACCACGCAAACGCGGTCGCGCAGCTTCTCAAGAGGCTTGAGGGACTCAGTGAACTCGAACCCGGCGCCTTCTCTTGCCGGAGTCCATTTGTCCATCGTGGCGCCATGCGGAACGTAGATGCCGCAGAAACGGCTCTTCGGCGATGCCGCCGTTTTCGCAAGAGGCGTCTGCGCCGGGACCATCGAGTCCAGGAACGGCAACGACAGCGTAACTCCCATTCCGCGCAGGAACGCGCGGCGCGGCAAATGTTTTTTGGTATTGAATCTCATCGTTGGACTCTCAATCCGCCTTTTGGCTTCCGGCGCTTTCCTGATGCAACTCAGCAGGCGCCTCTTTCATTCTCATCTGAAACGGAGCACTGCGCACAATCCCCAGCACCAGGTCCGAGAATCTGTAGTGATCGGGCGCGGCCACCCGCATGATGGCGCGCACGGTCGGCATATCGTAATACTTCGTCTCGCGGCCGACGCCATACATCAGCAGCTTTTCGGTCATGGTTCCGACAAATGCGTCGGAACGGTCCAGCAGAGCTTTTCGCAGGGTGGAGGGGCCATCGATCGGCGTGCCGTCCACCAGTTGTCCGGACGAATCGATTTTGGAGCCGGAATCCGTGGCGCGCCAGTGGCCGACGCCGTCGAAGTTCTCGAGCGCGAGCCCGATCGGATCCATGATCTTATGGCAGCCGGCGCAAACCGGATTGGAGCGATGTTCCTCCATGCGCTCGCGAACGGATGTGGCCACCACGCCGCCCGAGTTTTCCTTGAGCGGCGGAACGTTGGGTGGAGGCAGGGGAGGCGGGCTGCCGAGCAGGTTCTCCAGAATCCACTTGCCGCGCTGCACCGGGGAGGTGCGGTTCGCATTGGACGTTACCAGCAGCATGCTTCCCTGGCCGAGCAGACCGCGCCGCGCGTCGATTGGAACCGGAACGCGCCGGAAGTCCGGACCGTAGATGCCAGGGATGCCGTAATGCCGCGCGAGCCGTTCGTTCACGAAGGTATAGTCGGCATCGAGAAGGTCCAGCACGGAGCGGTCCTCGTGCAGGACGCTTGCGAACAGCATCTCTGTCTCCTTCTGAAACGCCTGACGCAGATTGTCGTCGAAGTCGGGAAACTCGCGGCCGTCGGGATTGGAACTCTTCAGATCGCGCAGGTAAAGCCACTGACCGGCGAAGTTGGTGGCCAGCGCCCGCGCCCGGGGATCGGCCAGCATGCGGCGCGTCTGCTGATCCAGGACTGCGGGTTGATGCAGCTTGTCTTGGATTGCCAGGTTCAGGAGTTCTTCGTCCGGGATGCTGGACCACAGGAAGAATGACAGGCGCGACGCGAGTTCGGTGTCGCTGATTCGGTAGGGAGTATTCGGTGCAACGGATGCGGGCGGTGGCTCGAATCGGAAAACAAATTCCGGGTCGGCAAGTATGCGGCGCAGGGCCATCTCGATTCCGGCATCGAAGCTTCCCTTACTGCTGCGCTCCTTTTGATAAAAGCTCAGTAGTGATTCGAGATCGCTGTCGCTGGATGCACGACGGAAAGCCCGGCGAACCAGGTTGGACAAAATCTGCCGGGCGCAGGGGATTTCATCCGCTTGCGAGTTCGGGTGACAAATGAAAATGTGCCGGCGGCTCGGTGTATCGCCCGGGCCGGTCGCGTTGTAAGGACCCGTAACATCGACACGGGCGAGATGCGGCACGGTGCTGTAGCCGTACTGCATGCCGATGTTGGAATCGAAGGTGCTGGCGGCGGGACGATGCACCAGATCTTCGATCGCGGAATAACTTTTCTCCAGGAATGCTACGCCGATGGTCCGCGGTCCGGCCTTCACCTTCATCCGGAATTCGAGATGAAGGTTCGGTGTCATCTTCACGCGCTCTTCCGAGGGATCGCTGAGGGGTTCGAGCGGAATCGGCTGTCCAGGGATTTCACGCATGAAGAACATAGCTACTTCGTCGAGCTTGTATAACTTGACGCGCTGGCCGTCCAGCGTGACTTCGAGCTCCTGGCCATCGGCGCCTTCACCGAACACCTGTCCGAAGCTGAGCTTCGCGAGGGACAGCTTGATCAGGTATTCGCCGTCCAGCGGGAAGTTGTGATGGATCATAGTGCCGCCGCGCGTGCCGGGCGGCAGACCATCGAGTGTCACCGTCTGCGTCAGATCGCCCTTGATCGTGTAAGTAATGTCGGTCGGAGCGGTCTCCGGATCTCCGACCGCGAGGCGGCTGATCTTGGCCGCTGCCGATACATAGCGTTCCAGCAGGGCGGGCGATACGCCGAGAACGTCTGCGATATTGTCGAAGCCGCCGCTCGAATCGTCGGCGGGCAGTAAAGTTGTGGGGTCAACGTCAACAGCAAGCAGGTCTCGGATTGCGTTGGCATATTCGCCGCGATTCATGCGATGCAGCGGCGCACGGCCGGGGTTGGGATGCAGGGCTGCGGCGCGATCCAGTTCACCTTCCACGGAAGCGGCAAAGCCGTCGAGAGTTTTGCGATCCGGGCGGCGTGCGCCTGCGGGAGGCATCATGCCAGCGCGCACTTTGCGAACTACCTTCTCCCAGGTTTCCGCATTCGCGCCGGCGTGATTGAGATCGAGCTTATCCAGTTCGAGGCCGCCCGTCTTCAGCTTCTGGTTGTGACAGGTGACGCAGTACTGATTGAGCACTGCTTGCGGCTGAGTTTGCGCGTTCGCAAACGCGGCCAGCAACAAAGCCGTGGCGCTCAGGATGAAACGGCTGCTCATTTCGCAGCGCTGCCCATCAATTTCGTCAACAGCGCCATCGCCTTCGGCTTGGCTTCGGGAGGCCGTACAGCGAGAAAGATTCCCCGGGCGAAGATCATGGGCGTGCGTCCGGCGTTGTCCTTAACGTCGAGTTTGGCGCCGTGATCGGCGAGGATTTGGACGATCGATTCCCACCCGCGATTGGCCGCTCCATGCATTGCGGTAAGGCCCAGCGAATTGGATGCGTTGACGTCCGCGCCGCGATCGAGACATAATTTGACCGCTTCGACATAGTCGGCCTCGCTGTGGCTGAAGGTCTGCCCGGGAATCCAATTGATACCGGAAGCGGCCATCAGGGCGGTGGATCCCTGGCGAGTAGCAACATTCGGATCGGCGCCGCTGGCGAGCAGAAGGCGCATGACCTCGACGTCGCCGGAGAGCGCTGCGCGGACAAAAGAGGTTTCCCCATCGAAATTGACCCACGACGCGTCGAACTGCATCAATCCGTGGATCGGAACGGTTTCCGTCGCAGCATTCACGTTGACGCCTTTTTTGAGCAGAGTCTTGATCAGCTCGAGCGGATCGCGCCCGTCGGTGGGAAGATCGCCGTATTTTTCGTGGTTGAAGTTTCGCAGATCGATGGCGGCGAACAGCGGCTCTCGGCCATAGGCGTCGGCCGCGCTCGGGTTTGCGCCTTTCTCCAGCAATTCGGTTGCGATGCCAACCTGGCCGTTGAGCAGGGCAATCATCAGCGGCGAAGTCTTATTGCCGGAGGCGAGGTTGATGTCCGCGCCTTGACTTAACAGCAGTCGCACCATTTCGGTATTGCCGTCGCGGATCGCAAACAGCAGCGGGGTCATGCCGCCGTCGGCGGTCGGAAGTGCGCGCTGGCGGATGATGCCGCCGCCGGAGGCTCCGCCGGCCTTGGCGGGCACGTACTCGCCTTTGGGAATCGTGACGTTGGTGTGTGCGTTTACGTCCGCGCCGTGTGCGAGCAGCAGTTTGACCATATCCGGGTGATTCTCGATCACGGCCCACATGAGAGCGGTTTGCGCGTGCGTGGAATCTTTGGCGTTGACGTTCGCGCCGCGATCGAGAAGCAGGGTGACTGCATCGACCTTACCGGTACGAGCCGCGGTCATGAGCGCTGTTTCACCTCCGGGAGTGGCGGAGTTCGGATCGGCGCCTGCGTCCAGAAGGCGGCGGAGAACCGCGGGATCGCCATTGGTCGCCGCGAGGTTCATCGGCGTGATGCCATAGCGATTGGCGGCTTTCACGTCCGCGCCGGCTTTGATCAAGGCGTCGACGGTCGTGACATCATCGTGGCGAACCGCCCAGTGCAGGGCTGTTGTGCCATCCGGTTGCGGCGTGCTGACTTCAACACGATCCTTCGGCAGCGAGCGCAGAATTGAGTCGTCTCCGCGCATGACTGCGTCCGCCAACGTGGCATCGGCGGCTGTCGCGAACTGAGGCCCCAGGCACAGGAACGGCAGGAGCAACAAATGGCCGCGTAAGCTCTTCGGGTGCAGGAAAGATGTCTGCATGATTCGTTGTTATTCGATCATGCCGGGGTGCCAGGGTCAAGCGGAAGGATTCTTAGAATTTTGGCTGCTTCCGTGATCCGTGGCGGAAATGCAGAATGTTAACGATTCGCTTCTCTTCGTCGATTTTGTAGTAGACGAGAACGGGGCTATGGACCAGCTTACGGACCAAAGACCTCTTGCGGATTACGTTGCCCATGCGCGGGAAACGTCCCAGCAAATTGACATGATCGAGCAGAGCATCACCGAACCGGGAAGCGGCTTCGGCATCGTCCCACGCGACGTATCCTACGATCTCAGACAGATCGTTCAGCGCTTTTTGCGAGAAGAGGACGCGGTAATCCACTCGGGCAGGAGCTCTCGAACTGCTTCGATGGGAACGGTGCGACCGGCCTCGGAGTCGCGAATGCCCTCATCGATGGCAGCGAGGGTTTTCTCGTCTTCTTCTTCGTTTATGACGGTGGGACTGTCGAAGTCTATCTGACCGACTTTAGCCATATCTCCAAGTTAGCTCGCGTCAGCTGACAACACAAGTTGATCGTGTGTGGGGTTGATATTATTGAATCGCCAAATTCCCAATCGTCAAAAGGGCAAAGAGGAGAGATCATGGCAAAATCGCAGAAGAGTTCGGTTGGTCGTCGCGGCTTCCTGAAGAGTGCGGCTGCCGGTGCAGCGGCGCTGGCCACCACGACGCCGATTGCGGAAGCACAGCGCGAAAACAATACTGCCGCGGCAACGTCCTCAACCGGCGCACCGGCTCCGACGCAGGCACAGCTCGACCGCGAAGCGGGAAACATCCGTCCTCCGGCTGTTGCCCGCCTGATCACGCGCCCCGGATCGGATCTGATGGTCCAGGCGATCAAAGATCTCGGCATCGAATACGCGGTCGCCAATCCGGGCTCGAGCTTTGAAGGTTTGCAGGAATCGTTCATCAACTACGGCAACCCGCCGAATCGGATGCCCGAGTGGATCACCGCGCTGCATGAAGAGTCGGCGGTGACCATGGCTCATGGTTACGCCAAGGCGGAAGGCAAGCCGATGCTGGCGCTGCTGCACGGCACAATCGGTATTCAGCATGGGGCGATGTCGATTTATCAGGCCTATTATGATCGCGTGCCGGTACTGATGATCGCCGGTAACGATCCCGACTTTATTGCCGCGCACACCGCCCACGATATGGCCGGGATAGTGCGGAGTTACACGAAATGGGATGCGCAGCCGAAGACGATCGACGAAGCGCTGGTGGCTATTCAGCGCGCTTACAACGAGGCCATTACGCCGCCCATGGCGCCGACTCTCGTGGTGCTGAGTTCGGAAGTTCAGAAAGACAACGCTCCGAATACGAAGATTCCGGCTTATAAGCCGCCGACGTTCGTGACGATCGATTCGACCCGCGCGGGGGAGATCGCGAAAGGCTTGTTGGGTGCGCAGAATCCACGGATTGCGGTCGGTCGTCTACGTACGCCCGAAGGCGTGAAACGCGCGGTGGAACTCGCCGAACTCGTTGGAGCGTCTACCAGCACTGCGGCGACGAATGGGCCGATGAGTTTCCCGCAACGCCATCCTCTTTGCGGTCCGGGCGCTGAGACGTCTTACGACTACACGCTTGGTCTCGAAACCGGCGGAGCGCAGGTTTCGATCGCCGGTCCTTCGCTGACGAAGATTGCCGGACAACGCGACACAACGGACATCGGATTCGGTGGAATTGCTCCCGGCGTTGGAGGCCGGGGAGGCAGAGGTGGTGGCCGCGGCAATGCGAGCGCTCCTCCCGTGGAAGCCGACGCCGAAGCCAGCCTTCCGCTCATTATCGAAGAAGTGAAGCGGCAGATGACGCCGGATCGGTCGGCGCGGATTCAGGAGCGCGCCGCCAAACACGCGAAGGCAAACCACGACGCTCATGTTGCGGCAGTCCTGCAGGCTGTCGACGCGAAACGTGCGGGATGGAACGGCAGCCCGATCAGTACCGCGCGCATTTACGCCGAGCTGTGGCCGCTGATCATGAATGAGGACTGGTGCCTCGCATCTCCGAGCAATTTCTCGGGCGGACACAATGCGCAGCTTTGGGATCACAACAAGCCATACAGCTATCTCGGCGGGCAGGGTGCGGGCGGCATGGGTTACGGCGCGCCGGCATCGGTTGGCGCGGCGCTGGCAGCGAAAAGCCGCAATCGGTTTGTCGTCAACGTCCAGACCGACGGCGATCTGAACTACGCACCCGGCGTTCTATGGACAGCCGTGCACCACAAGCTGCCCATGTTGACGATCATGCACAACAATCGCGCATGGCATCAGGAATTGATGTTCGTCGAATATATGGCGGGCGTGCGCGGGCGCGGTGAAGACCGGGCCTGGATCGGTAATACCCTTCGCGATCCGTTCATCGACTACACGAAGATGGCGGCAGGTTATGGGATGGCCGGCGAGGGGCCGATCAGCGATCCGACAAAACTGGTGGCGGCGCTGAAGCGCGGCGTGAGTGCGGCGAAGCGCGGCGAACCCTACATGATCGACGTGATCACGCAGCCGCGCTAGAGGAATTGGGGATGATCACGATGAAAAAAATTGCTCTACTGGCTGGATTGATTGTGCCGGTGTTCCTCTATGCGCAGGGCGGGGGGCGCGGTGCGCAGAGGATTGGACACAATCCACCGCCGACCAGTCCGGTTACCGGGAATGCGTCGAGCGGGAAGGCGCTGTACTACTCTTACGGCTGCTACGAATGCCACGGTTATAACGGTGAAACCGGCGCGCGGGCTTTCGTCGGAAGCTGGGGACACCTTTCTACCGAGGACCAGTTCCTTACTTTTCTCCGCGGCCGCGCGAACGTGGCGCCGATTACTCCCATAACGTCCATGCCGAATTTCGCCGCCAACACGCTGTCCGACAGACAGGCAAAGGATATCTATGCGTACATTCGGACGTTCAGGAGCACAGCGCCTGAGCTGAAGGATATTCCGACGCTGAACGCCATTGTGGCGGCAGCGAAGCAGGAGAAGAAGTAGTTTTCAGCGATTCTCCGCGGCCAACTCGTCCAGCGCGGCGGCGGCTCGGGTCAGGTTGTCGACTCCAAAGACCAGCATTAAATTGGTCGAGCCGGGTTCCAGACCGCAATATGAGTAGTCGATATTGATTCCTTTTTCGCCCAACTTCGACGCCGCGCGCCCCAGTTGGCCGGGAACATGCGGAAGTGAGACCACAGCGGCTTCCGTCTGTTCGAAAATCATGCGCAGGCCGCCAAGTATTTTCAGAGCGGCGGGAGGATTGTCCACCAGCATTCGGGCCAGGCTCTCACCCTCTTCCACGAACGATTGAAACGCGAGGATATTCACTCCCTGGTCCGCCAAAGCGTGAAAGCACCGCCCCAGCGCGCCGGGCTTGTCTTCAATCGTTACGGTGAACTCTTTCATCTTTGGCATGAGATTGTTTCCGTCCGGCGTAACTCGCGCCGGCTTTCGGTGAGTTCGAGTGTCGCAGCAATTGTTGTGCGGCGCGTCATCTGCATACGAAATTCGCGGCGTCTTCAATGCTGCCCGTACCTTTGTAACGCGCGAAGGCAGGGTACCGGCAGAGCGGACGCGTGCGGTTGGGCCAGGGAGTCATGGGACCGGCTGTGGCGATGATTTGCTCCGGCGCCTTTTTGTTCTCCACCCAGGCGACGAGGGCGTTGAAGGCGTTGTAGCGATCGGTCGAAGGGCCTCCGCCGCAGTGATTCATTCCGGGGACGGCGAAGAAACGGACGAAATCGGCGGCTTTGCCTTTATTCAATTTGGTGATTTCGTTGAACCAGGAAATGGTGTCGTTGACGGAGAAGATGGGATCGCTGACGCCGTGGGTGATCAGCAGCTTGCCGCCGTGCTTCCGGAAGCCGGAAAGATCGGTGGAACTGGCCAGCATGAAATCCCACGCGGGCTTCGAGTAAGTGCCGGATTCCGAAAAGATCTTCGCGGCATCGGTGTCGAAATTGAACTTGAGCAGGAAGTCCACAGGCGGCGCGCCGCTTGAAGCCACCGGCACAGGCGGTGTGCTGAAAATCGCTGAAATCGCCCCGCTGCCGAGCGTCGCATTGATGCCGGAATTGGCCGGAGAGGCGAACATGCCGATTTTCCAGATCCGCCAGCCGGGGTTGTCTATGCCGGCGTCCCATGCCCAATTCGAATAGAGCGCTTCTCCTTTCGAGTTCTTTGCGCCGTCGTAGACCTTTTCGAGCGCGGCGATTTGCGCGGCTGTCAGACAGTCGGATTCCTTCGAACCCTTGCAGGTCAGGGCCTCCAGCTTCGGTTTGACCACGGCTGAGGTGCAGGCCGGAAAGTTCGAAATCATGCCGTCTTCGAGGCCGTCCAGTTTGTCGCAGGCGGCGAGGATTGTCCTGCCGAGGAGAGTCATGTCTTCATCGGTGAAAGTTTTGTTGAGGAACGGCTCGCCGTTGAGATCGTTGACGCCCGCGGACCTGGCAACTTCGGCGAATGCCTGCGTGTCCCATGCTTCGGCGACCGCGGCTTTCGGAAGTCTGAAGCCCGGCGAGCAGGCGAGGATTCCGTCGTAATAGTCGGGGAAGCGCTGGGACATCATCATCGCTTCGCGCCCGCCTTCGGAGCAGCCCACGTAATAGGAACGCTCGGGCGCCTTACCGTAGTAGGCCTTGATCAGAGCTTTGGCGGCCTGCGTGACCTGATCGTAAGAGTTGTAGCCGAAGTCGAGGCGGGCCTGTTCGTCGAAGCCGAAGGTTTGCGTGCCGTTGAGTTTCGGATCGTTGTTGACGGCATTGTCGTGGCCGGAATCCTGCGAGACGACCGCATATCCGAGGACGAGAGCGTTGGTGGTCTGCTGTCCCTGCAGATTGCCAAGAGCGTCGCCGATGTTGCCGTTCGATCCGCCGCCGCCCTCGAAGAAGAATTTACCGTTCCATTCGGCAGGCAGGCGCATGTGGAAATTGATGGCGTAATGCTGGCTGTTGGCGCCGGTGCGCTCGTTCATTTTGCCGCGAACTTCACAGTGCGCGGGCAGCGCCGGGACGCCGCCACGTCCGCCTCTGCCGGGGAGTGGGGCGCTGGGAGGCTTCAGAGCGGCGGAGGTGATGACGGTGGTGGCATTGGGCAGAGAGCCGGACGCGAGGGATGTCAGAGCATTACATTTCTGGTCCGCACTCTGAGCCAAGCCGGTGAGAGACATGAGAAAAACTGCGACAACGGTCAGGATGCGGATTCTCGGCAGCATAGGCTGGAACAGGAGAACCTCATCATATACCGGCCGGCTCCGATCCGAAGTCAGCCCTGATTCAGGACGCGCTCTGGGTTTTGGCTTTCGCGGCGCGTGACTGGAATTGGCGCTTGATCGCGGCGTTCAGAGGCATTTCCACCCACTTGAAAACGATGCAGGAAACCACAATTACTGCTGAAGTATAGATCGCAAATCCCTTAAAACCCTGGATCCTGCCTAAATAACGTTCCGAAATATGAAGAGTTATCCAGCGGAAAATCGGTGCGTGGAGGATGTACATTGAGTAGCTGGCGTTGCCGAGAAACACCAGCGCCGGGTGTGACATCACGTCGCAAATCCACCCGCCCCCCAAGGCCAGCCCGACGACGATGAATCCGAACAACGGTACATAGGCGGCGTTGTGCACTACAAGGTAAGGAACGTGATTTGCTTGCGTGAGGAGCGCGACTGTTAGCACTCCTGCCGGCACATACAGCAGGTATCCGCGCCCTGAAAGGCCGGGCTGTCTCACGGTCATTGACCGATACACCCGCAGCGCAAACATTCCCATGAGAAATGCGGAGATCTGAATAACAGGGTTTACTTCCAGAAATTTCTTCCAGAGTTTCATCGATTCGGTGGCGCCACTATGCGGCGGCATGTAGGACATCCACACGACCAGCGAAAGAACCAGACCAAGGATTGCAAGGAGCTTTAGCGGGCCGGTCCTGCTTCGCCAAAGTCGGCTGAACAGGAAATCCAGAATGGGAAAGCCCGCATAAAAAAATGCCTCATTGGACAAAGACCAGCCAGGTGGGTTCCATGTCATTGCCATACGCGGTATCCATGTCTGAAGGAGCGTCCAATTCAGGGTGAGACTGATAAAGTCAGCCTTTCCGAGAGTTTCAGTATGGTGTATGACGCCGTATGCTGTCGGTACCATCGCCATCAGCAGACCCAGTGCGTAAATCGGGTAAACTCTCGCAAAACGGGCGATGGCAAAACTGTTTCGTTGCGGCTTTGTCCAACTGGCGTCACGTGTGTAGTTGTAGGACAGGATAAATCCGGACAGAAAGTAGAACATGCCAACCGCAACAAATCCGGTGTCAAATAACATCGCCACTGGAGTTGACTGGCGGCTGAGCCAGCCAAAGAGTGGTCCGCCCTCAAGTGTCTGGTGAAACACTACGACCCAGAGGGCCAGGAAGAATCGCACACTCGTCAGAGCGGGAAGCTGATGCCGGTGCGGAGTCACGCACGGATAATAGCATCCCAGCCGTCCCGCATCGATTTCACGGTGGCCCCTCTCCGTTTGAGGGCTGTTGACGCAATCACCGTGGTCGTGTTGATTTGAGCCGCCGCGGCCGCAGCGAAAACAAGAACGCAGACGATGGCTCCGAGTGACACTATCATATCCGTGTGCGTGGCCGACGCCACGTCGGCCTGTTCGCGCCGAGGAGGCCGGTACACGCGGTCTTCAGCCGCGTTTTTCACCACGCCAATCAGGGAGAGATGTAGTCAATATAAGGGCTATTGCAACAAACGGTACTTGCGTTCATATGCTGCCCAAAACGCAACCTGATCGGGCTGGGAAAAACGCTGTTTCGACACGCAAAGCTACCCGGTCTTTTCAAAAAGCTGCACACCCACAAGCCGTGCCGCCTCGCTCAGTCGGCGATCCAGCGTCGCGAGCGGCAATTTCTCCCGATACGCCAACTCAGGATATGCTGCGTCATAAACGGAGAGACCTTGCGTCCTGGCCATCCGCAATACACCACCTTGTTCTGGTCACGGTCATGCGGATCCGAAACCTGGCCAATGCCCGAAGAAAGAAATCGCTGTGGGACTTCACGTACACATCGGTCGCATGCTTCGTGCGGACACCCTGCACGGTGTGATCGGTGCTTGCTTATACTTTCGATTTATGCTGGCGCTGGCGGGTTCTGTGGGAGGTTTCAAACCTTTCACTGGCGCCCACACTCTATATTCGTCGCGTCGAGTATGCCATCGAAAAGGGAAAAAAGTACTCCGCCGGTCTGGGCTCCCTCGCGCCGATTGGATCGCAAAAACCCTTCTGGCCGCCGCGAGCGTCGCAAATGCCATAGCTTACACTCAAACTGCATGCTCAACCGGGGCTATGCCTACACCACAATCATCAGCAGCAAGTACCATGGACAAACCCTGCTCTCCCACTTGGCAAGCCTTTACCCCCACTCAACTCCACAAGCCTGGCAACAAAAACTGAACAGCGGCGAAGTTACCCTCAATGGCGACACCGCCACCGGAAGTGAATCGGTCACTTTAGGCCAAACGCTTGTCTGGAACCGCCCACCCTGGATCGAACCGGACTCACCTCAGCACTTCGAAGTCCTGTTTGAAGACCCCCATCTGTTGGCCGTCGACAAACCCAGCGGGCTGCCCACCCTCCCGGGCGGCGGCTTCATGGAAAACACCCTCCTGCGCCTGGTGCAAAAGCAAGCCCCCAACGCAAACCCTGTCCACCGATTGGGCCGAGCCACCACCGGCATCGTCCTCTTCGCCAAAACACCGCAGGCGGCCTCTAATCTGTTCGCAAACTGGAACACACCCAAAATTCAAAAAATCTACCGGGCGCTGGCTCAAAACGTTGCACAGCACGACGCTTACGAAATCCTCACACCCATCGGCCTCGTACCGCACCCGCTCATCGGTTCTGTGTGGGCCGCCAACCCAAGTGGCAAACCGTCAAAGTCATTGGCAAAGGTGATCTCACGCACCACCAGCACCACAACATTTGAGGTAAGCCTGAATTCGGGCCGCCCTCATCAAATCAGAATCCATCTGGCATCCATCGGCCATCCCCTGTTAGGCGATCCTCTGTACGGCTTAACCGGCCAGCCTCTTGAAAATCTCCCCGGCCTCCCCGGCGATGGAGGATATCTCCTGCATGCCCAATATCTGAAATTCCACCACCCCATTACCGGAGAACAAATCAATCTTGAGGCAGCCTTGCCGTCCGGATTCTCATTGCATCAGTAGGTTCTCGGCGGGAATCAGATCAGGGCGACCGTCGAAACCTGCCCTCGTCGGCACCTGTCCGAGATGATGGATAAGACCAACGAGAGACTGCGTGCGAAGATCCAGTCGCGCCAATCCGGTTATGACGACGCGGAGATCGTTCACAGGGAATTTGCGCGTGGCCGGCAAACTCTCTGGGGTGTCGCGCTGGTTTCAGAGCGGAATCGAGGCGGCAACGCGTGAACAGGCATCGCACCATCCGTCTCCTGAGAGCGTCGTCGCAAGAGCCTTGTGGCGCCCACCGGATTCACACTTGAAGGACTTCCATATGCGAAAAGGGTTTACGAGACAACCGCAGGGAGACGACCCCGCGACGCGAACCAGGAACTACATAACGCCGAGCGGCCTGGAGCGACTCAAAGATGAGCACCGGTTTCTGCTCACCAGGGAACGCCCGGCCGTGACGAAGGTGGTGGCGTGGGCTGCGAGCAACGGCGATCGCAGTGAAAACGCCGACTATCAGTACGGCAAGCGGCGGCTGCGTCAGATCGATGGGCGGATTCGCTTTCTCACGAAGCGAATCGAAGCCGCGGAAGTGGTGGACCCGGAAAGCCCGAGAGCGGGGCAGGCGGCGCCGCGGGCATTCTTCGGAGCGACCGTCCGATTTGCCAATGCCGCAGGAGCCGAACGAGTGGTGAGCATCGTGGGCGTCGACGAGATAGATCTGAACCGCAACCACATCAGTTGGGTGTCGCCTCTGGGGCGCGCGTTGCTCAAGTCGGCGGCAGGGGACCGCGTTGCTCTCGAAGCCCCGGCCGGTAGAGAATACCTGATGGTCCTGGAAGTGCGTTACGAGCGCATTTCTGTGGAACCGTTCCGTGAACCACCTGGGGCCGAGGCCTCGCCAAAGGAACACCATCGCGGACACCAATCGATCTGAGAAAGGTTGGCGACGCGGCTCATGCAGATTCCAGGCCGCGAGCAAGGGCTGATTGTGAGCCGACTACAGGGCTATGGCGTCCGCTATTGTCCCTGGTCGGGACCGCTCGCGTGTAACGCCGCGGCGTTTACCAATCGTTGCCTGCAGGGCCAAACTCTCCGGAGACGGCGTTCCGGGAAATCGGTACCGTTAAGTCGGCATCGCGACGCGAATCCCGAAGGAAGGGGCAGAGCAACGGTATGCGCGTTTCTCGCTCATGGGTCATCGCGAAGATAAACGCTGACCCGCTCGTTGCGGATATTAGATCCCGCCGGAAGATTCTGCGCTGTCTGCCAAGACATAGATCTCTGCAGCCAGCTTTTTGTTGAGCCTCACCGAGGCCTCGCCCGAACCAATGCGCGAGAGCAAGGATGTCTTACGAACTCCCGAATAGAGGATGATTTTCACGCCCGGTCTCAAGCCTAGCCGCGCCAGTTCGCGCAATAACGCTGGATCGCGATCTGAAACGCTGCTCACGACGGCGGGGATTCCGCAGGCCCACATAGATAGCGGCGTCTCTTTGCGCTTCTTAACGGCGCCGCCTTTGTCAGGAATTGGATGTCCGTGAGGATCGGTTTCTGGATTGCCGAGTTTGGCCGCGATACGATCCTCCAGCTTCTCCGAAATGAAATGCTCCAGACGCTCGGCTTCTTCGTGAACCTCTTCCCACGAGTAATCGAGCACATCGTGAAGGAACCTCTCGAGAAGACGATGGTGCCGCACGATCTCCAGTGCGCGCTTCCTCCCGTAAGGCGAAAGGCGAACTCCATGGTGCCGCTTATAAAGCACGAAAGAGGGTCGCGCGACGGACAACTTCTGTAGCATGCCACTGACGGACGCCGCGCGAACTCCCAGCCTCTCGGCCAAGGCGTTGCTCGACACCGGATTGTCTTCTGGGCCGCTAAGTTCCAGGATGGCTTTCAGATAGTCGTCTGTGGACTCGCTGTTATTGAGACCGGTTCGTCCCGGCCGGGCCATTTTGTTCTCCACGCTAAGAGTAGCTTAACGGTTCTTGCCGAGGTGCGCTATATTTAGGCGTGCCTAAATATGTGTTTGTGGCTTTTGTGGCAGCCGTTATAGTTCCCCGAACGCTTCCTGCGCAGGGAGAAACCACCAGCGCCATATCGGGACTCGTGAACGACGAGACCGGGTCCGGGATACCCGGCGCGGACATTACCGCCGTAAGCGAGGAAAACGGCCAGAAGCGGAGCCTGAAGGCTGACCAGGCAGGGCGATTCGCCTTCCCGCAGCTTAAGCCCGGAAGCTATACGGTGGAAGCGTCCGCACCCCAATTCCGGCCGCAGCGAAAAAGCGCTGTCGCGGCCGGTCTGGGCCAAACCCAGACCGTGACCTTCACGCTCAGCGTCGCGTCGATACGCGGCGACATCACCGTGAACTCGGAAGCGCCACTCCTGAACACGCAGAATCCGAATACCTCGACGACGCTGAGCGCGAGAGCGATGGAGGACCTTCCCAACCCAGGCGGCGACCTGACCTACCCCCTGCAGTTTGCCGCCGGCGCATTGATTAATACGGCTGGCAGCAGCAACGATTTCGTCGGAGGGTCGAACGGTTTCGGCAATGTCGAATTCAACGGACTGCCGGCGCTCGCGAACGGATACATTGTCGATGGACTCGAAACCAACGATCCTCTCACGAACCTGAACAGCGGCCTCTCAACCAACCTGGTTCTGGGCCTGAACTCCATTGCGGAGGTGACGGTCAACACGCTCTCATACGCGGTAGATCAGGGACGCTACGGTGCTTCTCAGGTCAACTACGTCACGAAATCCGGGACCAACCAGTTCCACGGAAATCTCTACGAACTGTGGAACGGGGCACGTTTCAATGCCGCCGACTTCTTTACCAACTCGACGTCCGGAAATCAAAAACCGCGCTCGATCGTAAACCATTTCGGAGGCAGCGTCGGGGGGCCGATCCGCCGCAATAAGCTGTTTTTCTTTTTCGACTCGGAGTGGGTGCGGATTGCGTTGCCCATTGTCTCTGCCGTTACGGTCCCGACCCCGCAGTTGGAAAGCTACATATTGCAGCAACTCCCGATTGGGGGCAGGGACGTTGTTACCGGCGCGACCTACCCGGCGCAGCCTCAGCTGATTCCGTTCTACCGCCAGTTATTCTCGCTATACAGTTCCGCGAGCGGCGTCCCCGTCCCCGTGCTGGGATGCCCTTTCACCAGCGGCCGCTCACCGGCCACCGGCAGTCCCGCAAACGGGGACGGTTGTGCCGTGAGGCGTTCGGTGTCGCAGTCGAGCGCCGACCACGAGCAGGTGCAAACGGCGCGAGTAGATTACAACGCCGGAACGAACGACATCCTTTGGATTCGCTTACAGGCTGATACCGGGCTTCAGGCCGCTTACACCGATCCGATTAATCCTGTGTTTGACGCCGTCTCGTCTCAGCCGCTCTATTCCTTCGCCGCGGGCTACACACACATCTTTTCGCCGCATCTGGTGAATTACTTCAACCCGGCGTTTTCCTGGTATGAAAGCCTGTTCGGCCCCGCGAACCAGCAGCAGACACTGGCGGCGTTCCCGATCGTGCTGGAGGGTTCCGGCGGCAGCGCACCGTTCAGCACAATCGGCGGGCAGGACAACGCATGGATTCAAGGCAGACGCGCCTCGCGCTTTTTTATCAACGACAACCTCGCATGGACTGCGGGCGCGCATGACCTTCGGTTCGGCACGAATACCCGCATTCTCCGGCTCAACGACTATGACTTCGGCGAGGGGACAACGCCGACGGTTACCTATACCGATCTGCCTCAGTTCATCTATGGAGTCGCGTCGACCGCGACGACTACGTTTCCCGTTGCATATTCTCAGCCGTTCAACTTCCTCAACGTTGATTTGTATGCGCAGGATACCTGGAAGCTCACGGGCAGACTGACCTGGACTCTCGGCGTGCGTGCGACCCATAACTCTAACCCGCTGAATCCTCATATGGCGCTGGCGCAACTGCGGGGCTCGTTCGACAGCTTTTCGCACGATCCCGATCAGCCGCTCGATACACTGATTCAAACGCATGCGGGCAATCTTTTCCATGCCACGCCCGAAGCGCTCTGGCAACCGCGCACCGCTATCGCATGGGAGGCCCGCCGCGGGACGGTGCTGCGTACGGGATTCGGTCTCTTCTCCGATCTTCTGCCCGGAAGCGTTGCGGATCTGATCGCCGTCAACCCGCCCTACGTGAATACATTCCGCGGCGGCCTGTTGGGGACGGTGGGCGGTATCGGGATGGCGCCTGGAGTGACGGGCAGCGCAGTGGATGCGACCGTTGCAGCGAACCAGAGTTTCCTGAACGGATTCGCCGCCGGGGAGATATCCTGCGGGAGTCTGCCTTCGAATGCTGGCAATACGGGGGCTTGTCTGCCGCCTGTTTCGATCACCGCCGTACCCAACGGGAAACTCCATGCGCCGTACTTTATGCAGTGGAGTTTGGCGATCGAGCATCAGTTTGGCGCCAGCGCCGATTTTAAGGCGCAGTATGTGGGCACGCGCGCGGTGGACCAGCCCTACACGACACAGGTCAACGGATACCAGACGGTGTGTTCAGGATGCTTTGCGCCGTTTGCCTATGGCTCGCCGCCGGATTCGCGTTTCGGCGCAGTCACGCAGCTCAGCACAGGCGCCAACAGCAATTACAACGGTCTTCAGCTAACTGTGGAGAAGCGCCTTAGTCACGGGCTGCAGTTCCAAATCAACTACACGTGGAGCCATTGCATGGACACGGTTTCGAATGGAGGCTTTCTGCAGTTTTCCTCGGCCGGCATTCTGTCGCCGATTCCTGGCGATCTCGCGCGTGACCGGGGGCCATGCGATTACGACATTCGCCACAATCTCACCGGCAACTATGTCTATCAGCTCCCGTGGAAAGCGAAAAACAGCGTTCTGGCGCGTGCGGTCAATGGCTGGCAAGTTTCCGGCACCGCGTTCTTGCACAGCGGAGTGCCCTTTTCCGTGCTGAGCTCGCCCTACACGGCGAACGGCGACGGGATCGTGAACGGGAGCGGCCCGCAATTCGCAAGTGTGGTTCCCGGCGTGCCGCTTTACGCGCATAGTTCCATTCCTGGCGTGACGCAGCCCGGAACCATTCAGTGGCTCAATCCTGACGCCTTCATATCGTCGGTCAACCCCAGTACGGGCGCGTGCATGGGAGGCGACAGCCCACAAACCTGCCAGTTCGGCAATCTGGGGCGCAACGCTCTCCGGGGGCCGGATTTCTGGTCGAGCGATTTGTATCTGACTAAGTGGTTCCTGGTCCGAGAGCACGTGAAGCTCCGCGTCGATGCCCAGTTCTTCAACGTTTTCAACCACCCAAACTTCAGCCTGCCCTCGATGGTAGTTGCAGGGATACCGGGGAACCGGTCTACGCAGACTGGCTTTGGCGCGCTGACCAGCACCACATCGCCGCCCACGGGCTTGCTCGGAGTGGGACTGGGGGGTGATAACTCGCCGAGGATGATTGCGTTTCAAGCGCGTTTAGAGTTTTGATGTCATTCAGCGCTAAACGAGAGTTCATGTGCACAGGCGAGTTCGTCGGCAAAATGCGTCTTACTGAACAGTCAGATCCGCTGTAACGCAGACGTTTGCCAACCACAAGGACGTATAGTCGGCGACTCCTACATTGGCCGAGACTCCCGCGAAGAAGTCCCGAGGATTAGGACCAGCAAAAGGCGTTCCGGGAAATCGGTACCGTTAAGTTGGCATCGCGACGCGAATCCCGAAGGAAGGGGCAGCGCAACGGTATGCGTCTTCCGTCAACTTGCGGGTATGTCCTCGATTCCCGGTCGGTGTCCGTGATCCCCTCATCCAGGCTCCTTTGCGACTTTGCACAACAGGGCTGTGCGTCTTACTCAGGGGCCAACTGCACGTACAGTTCAACCTGACTCCCGGGGGGGCATGCGAATAGCCTTTCCTCTTCCGGCACTCTCATCCCACTCGTGAAATCCCGGCGAGGTAATGTGTATGGCCAGGTCTTTGTTCGGCGGAATCAGGACAACGCCGTCCGAGCCACAACTTTCCGAAAAGATAATCCGGGAAGGAGTCTGGCTCGACATCACCGCAACATTCAGTCCGGAAATCACAGCGCCGGTTCGTTGGTCCGTCAGATGAATTCTCAGGAAACCTGCTTTTTGAGGGAGGCGCAAATCGAGTCTGGCTTCGGGGTGTTCGGGCGAAATGATCGCCTCCGGAGGTTCGCCCGGCCCGGCCGGTCCCGTGCTGAAAACGGAATATCCCGCATCAGGATCGTCCGCGTAAACGATGTATTCGCCCCACCAGGGGATCCTTTCGAATCGGTAGTTTCCGCTTTGGTCGGTCCGTGTTTCAGGAAGCCTTGTAGCGAGGGCAACACCAAGCGGTGAAGCGGTTAAACGAATCTCCCCTGCGGGACTACCATCGTTGCCGATCACAACTCCGTAAATGACACCAGCGGCAACGTGCTGATCGGGCTGCTGCGCTACGGCAGAAGAGAGCGACAGCAGGAAAATGGGCAGAACGGCCAGCTTCACCTGACCGAACATACTACTAATTTGAAAGTGTTGGCGTTTGCTCACATCCACGAAAAGCGCGTTACACGTCAAGTCGATCGCTGCGAAGGTAAACGCTAACGACTGATAGTTACTCTCCGGGAACCGGCGTCGATGCAGGTCATGCGGTTGCGGTAACGAAAACCACGCGTTGTGTCGGGTAGTACGACCGCACTTATCTTGCAGTGATCGCGTGCTTTCTTACAAAGTCCAGCACCTTCCCCTCATCCGCATCCCGAAGCACCGGAAATCGGTCCCGCACAAACTGCACTGCTTCTCTCCTGAATGAAGGCATGTCATCCATAGCCTGTAACAAATATTGAAACCCCTCGGGCTCACCGGCAATCACCAGTTCCCTCGCGCATGCCTGGCGCAAAGCCGGCTGATTCGTCTCCCGCGCAGCCTTCTTCAGCCAGGGCAACGCCGCATCCCCATAAGCGTGATGCAAACTATACGCCAGCGAAACATCCATCGAACGCGCCAGCCGCGGCAAATCCCGCGCGTCGCCAATCCACGTCAGCGCGATCTTTGACTGGCCCGCCGCCTTCCCTCCCTCGACCATGCTCCACAACATGTCCCGCGCGGCATCCGTTTTGATCGACCCCAGCGCCTGGGCCAGCAACTGGTCGATATGCTCATCGCCGCGCTCCAGAATCCCGGGCGCCGCATCCATTACCAGCGCACCCCTTCGCGCCTGAAGCTCCGCCGTCTTCCCCCAGTCGTGAAGCGGTTCCCAAACGATGTACTGCAGCGCCCCCGCCTGCGGCAGTGCGGACGGCAACTTCAGGAACTCCGGCAGCGCCGCCATAATTGCCTCGTGCCCGCCTTCGAAAAGGTTTTCATTCTCGTCGAGCAGTCTCGCAATCTCTTCCGTTGGCCCCTTTTCGCGAACCATCGGCGTCAATTGCTTCGCCACCACCGCGCCATCGAACATCGCCAGACTTGCCGCAACGTAGCGCCGGACTGATTCCTGCGAATGATAAATCTGCGGCAAAATCGCCGACAGAGCCGCCGCATCCGGCAGCGCCAGCAACTCGGGTATGGCCTTCCCGATCAACTGTTCGGGTGACGACGGCATTTTCCGCGCCCGCTCTCGGATCCATTCGGTGCGCTGCGCGTCCGAAAACGGCTCTACCTCAATACTTGTCCAGTCCGATTGCTCCGCCACTACCGTCCGCATCCCGCGCGGCGGATCCGGTTTCATCTGCGTGCCGATATATCGGATTTCGTACTTTCCCGGCTCGTCGAACCGGTATTGCAAGTGAAGCGGCAGCGGCGTGTCCACCGCCAACACTACGCCCCCGCCATTTCCGGGCATGGCGTACGCTCGCGGCGGGCGCACTTCCAGCGGCGGCTTCAGCATCACTCCGTTCCGCCTCACCTCGAACTTGCCGCCGCTCATCCCGAACGGCTGTAGAATCTCGTCGCGATACGGTACCGGCACGTTGTGCGCTATCCACACGGGCATGTGTATATACGCATGCCCTACGACGGACAGCGTAAGATTCGGCTTGCCGATGGGAACGGTGACTTCCTGGCTGCTCACGCCCCGCACAGTTACCGCAATCGCTACGATGCCCACCGACGGGATGCCCGCCGGGAGCTTGATATTGATCTGCCCTTCACCGACGAACTGCAAACCCGCACGAATCCCGTTCACCGTCACCCGGGTGTCGCAGAAATCGGTTGGATAAAACCCTGCTTTCGGTTCCAGTCTTTCGGAACACCCGGCACGCGGCGCCAGGTTCCGCCCGTAGATCGCCACAAACTGATCCGGCTCCAGCCATTGCGGTCCCTTCGCAGGCAGAATGCCCTCGCGCGAGATGAAAGGCGTCTGAATCTGTCCCCACGCGCTTACTGTCAATACCGCCAAAAGGAAACCGAGCTGTGCACTCACCATAGTTGAATCAGACTCCGGGCAGCAATTCCGGGTTCCGCTCTGACCCGCGGTCAAGTTCTATTATCCCGTCAGTAGCCAGATCACTGGAAGCGTAATCGCCACACCAAAGGAAGTGGACGCCGACTGACAACCGCCTTGCGAGCACAGCCGATCACGTGACGAGTCCTCCCCTGTAATTGATGAATGCTTCTCAACGGCTCACGCGATACCCGCACATTGTTCATCGGCCCTGAACGTACTCCATTGTCTCGGCGATTTCCCGCTGCAGGCCGCTCTGGCCGGTGAAATCCGTCAGATGGCTCAGAAGTTTTAATGTCCGGGCAGGGTCTTTTGCCCCGGGCGCTATGTTGTCCGGTCTTGCGAATGCAATGCGGACGATCGCAAGAACATTTCGGATTTCGGCTTCGCTCAGAGCATTAACACCGACTAAGTTCGTGATCAAATCCGCCGTTTCATCTCCACGGCCGCCTCTTGAGCTCTGGAGCCCGAACGTCCCCGTGTATGGTTGCTGACCGGTAATCAACTCCTGAAGTATCCTCATTTGGTAAGCGTCCTGGGTCCCTTCGGTTGAGCGCCCGGGGACCAGCCTGCCATCCGAGGTTCGAAAAGGATCGGATAAAGACGGGGTTCCAAAAGTCTGCAGTCCGTCGGCGGTTTCGCAGGTCATCACCACATTAGGGCCGCTGACTGCCACGGAACGCTGTCCGCCCGGCAAACAGGGTGCGCTCACCGAGAACTGAACTATGGGACTCGCGAGCTTGCCTCCGACGGTCCAGACCTCCTCCCAGCCTCCGAAGTCACTCTTCTCGAATTGCCCTTTCGTAGACCATCTCCCGGTGCTATCAGTCGAACCAATGATCGGGCCCCAGTCGGTGCGGCCTTCCATCGTTGTTCTGACGCTTATTGGCAGGTTCGGTGCGCCGGTAATCAAAACCTCGAATCGATCCCCCACTTGAAAGACTTTATTTGCGGGATGGTTCGCGTTGAGAAGATGCACGAGCGGATTTTGAGCTGCCGCCGGAATTACTATCATGGCCACGGCGAATAATACCTGTGTCGTCATTTGCGCCATTATCTTCGGCACCTCAATATATGAAGACGGCTGTGCCCGCAATGGTGTGCAGAACCAGTTGCTCGTCAACCGGAAAAGGGAAGCAAATGAAAGATTAACCGCATAAGTCGACCCCTGGGAACTTGAGCCTCATCTCGACATGTACCCGCCCCCCAAAACCCGCTCGGGTTTCGCCGGTGACGCGATCTCGCCGATAATCGCCTCAATCCCTTCAGGCAGTTAGCACAAAACCACGCTCCAGCCCTGAAAACGACTGCTACTCTCTTGGCCGGAAAGACAATCTTTCCGGAAAGGAGGGACATCTATGTCCCTCGTAAAAGAAGTAGTCGATGTAGTCAGACAACTCAACGCACAAAAATCCACTGGCCCCAGAACTCCCCAGGGCCGTCAGCGCGCCAAATTCAACGCGCTCAAGCACAATCTCTCCGGCCAGCACCTCATCATGCAGGAAACCGAGCTCGCCGCCTATAACCGTATGTCTGACGGCATGCTCAAAGATCTCAAGCCGAAATCCGAACCCGAGCGCCAGATCGCTCTGAAAATCATCGATACCAACTTCCGACTGAATCGCATGGCCGCGATCGAGAACAACATGTTCAGCTTCGGCATTGTCGCAAACGAGCACGGCGCCTCCGACAACGAAGATCGCATCGAAGTCATGGGCGCGCAAACCAGAGCCTGGACTCAACACGGCCCCCTCATCGACGTCATGGGACGCTACGAAGCCCGCCTCTCACGCCAATTGCTCAAATATCAGCAGGAGTTCGAGCGTCTCCAGGCCGTGCGCAAGCGTCAGGAACGCATCGACGAAGACAAGTCCGATGAAGAAATAGAAGCAGATAGGTTCGATCCAGCTTCGTTTCTTCAAAATTCAAAAGACCCCGACGCCTACCGGCTCCTGAGCTACCTCAAACCGCCCCCCGGCTGGAAAAAACCGCTGCCCGAGCCGGAAATCGAGGAATCGGGCACAGAAAAGGAGGCTGGCCTCCCCGAAAAACAGGCCGCCTGACCTCAAACCAGCGCCGCCCGGCCGCAACCCAAACTCGAAGTGTCTTCAAACCTGGCGTCTTTTAGCTTTGATCGTCTTTATCGTTTTTATCGTCTTTATCATTAGCCGGCTTTTGGTTTTCGGTTTGTGTCTTACTTCCCAAATCCCGGCCGGGACGCTTCCCATTTCCCCGCGTCTGACTCAAAGAGCGCCGCCGGTGTTAACGTAGCTGATGTTAACGTAGCGATATCCGGTCTGGCGGCAATTGGCTCCCACCTGGCCGCGGAATCGCCGCGCCCGGTTGGTCGCTTTTCCGGGGGGAGCACAGGAGTTTTTATCGATGCGCATCAGGATCGTTCTGTTGGCGATGGTCGCGGTCTCGGCGTTTGCCCAAACGCTGCCGCAGGGCGTCGAGAAGAAAGCCTCAGTCGGAGGGATCACCGAATACGACTATCCCAACGGCCTCCGCGTTCTCCTGTTTCCCGACCCCTCCAGTCCGAAGGTGACGGTCAACATGACGTATCTCGTCGGATCGCGCTTCGAAGGCTACGGTGAAACGGGCATGGCGCATCTGCTCGAGCACATGAACTTCATCCTGACCACCAACGGCCGGAACATCAAAAAAGAGCTGACCGACCACGGCGCGTCATGGAACGGCACCACCGACTACGACCGCACCAATTACTTCGAAACCGTCACCGCCGGCGACGACAACCTGAAATGGGCGCTCGGACTCGAAGCCGACCGCATGGTCAACATGCGGATCGAGAAGCCGTTGCTCGACACAGAGATGACCGTGGTGCGAAATGAATTTGAGCGCGGTGAGAACAGTCCGGAGCGCATTCTGGAAGAGCGCGTGGTCGCGACCGCCTATCTGTGGCACAACTACGGTAAATCGGTGATCGGCACGCGCGCCGATATCGAGAAAGTGCCGATCGACCGGCTCGCTGCGTTTTACAGGAAGTACTATCAGCCCGATAACGCGGTGCTGGTGATCGCGGGTCAGTTCGATCAACCGAAAGCGCTGGCGTTTGTGGCGCAGACGTGCGGTGCGATTCCGCGGCCCACGCGCAAGCTGGAAGAGCCGTACACGGTGGAACCGGTACAGGATGGCGAGCGCTCCGTGGAATTGCGGCGAGTGGGGAATAATCAGGCGATCATGATGGCCTGGCACGCGCCGGCGCTGTCGAATCAGGATTCCGCTGCCCTCGAGGTGCTGAGCGGCATCATGTCGGGTGGCGGACGCGGCGGAAGCACCGGACGGCTTTACAAGGCGCTGGTGGATAACAAGAAAGCCCTTTCGGCGCGCATGGGCTACGAAGAACTGCACGATCCCGGGTTCGTACTCGTTCAGGCATCGTTAAGCAAGGACCAGTCGCTGGACGACGCACGTAAAGCCATCATCGATACGGTTGCGGGCGCAGTGACCGAACCGCCCACAAAAGAGGAAGTGGATCGCGAGAAGAACCGCATCCTGCAGGGCATGCAGCAGCAGATGAATAACTCGCAGCAGGCCGCGCTGGGGCTGTCCGAAATGATCGCCAGCGGTGACTGGCGTCTCTTTTTCCTAAATTACGACCAGATCAAAGCCGTGACGCCGGAGGATGTCGCCCGCGTGGCCAAGCTCTACTTCAAGGCTTCCAATCGCACCGTGGGCGAATTCATTCCGACACCGGATCCCGATCGTACCGAAGTTCCCGCCGGCGCGGATCTCAGCAAAGTATTCGACAACTATAAGAGCAGTCTGGATGTTGCGGCGGGTGAAGCATTCGATCCGTCACCGGCGAACATCGAAAAGCATCTTACGCGCTCGGTTCTGCCCAATGGCCTGAAGGTTGTGATGCTGCCGAAATCGACGCGGGGCAACGTCGTGTCGGCGTCGCTGCAGGTTCACTTCGGCGATGTGACGTCCCTCTCCGGTAAAGACGCGACAGGCAGTATGACCGGCGCTCTGCTGATGCGGGGCACAAAGACGCGCACGCGCCAGCAGATTCAGGATGAGATGGTGAAGCTCAACGCCCGCATCGCGGTATCCGGCGGCGTGGATGGTGCGAGCGCCTCCATTCAGACGACAGCCGAAAACCTGGTGCCGGCGATGCAACTCGCCGCGGACATCCTGCGTAACCCGTCCTTCCCCGATTCCGATTTCGAACAGATCAAAAAACAGCGAATCGCGGCGCAGGAGAACCGGCGCAGCGATCCCGGCTCGCAGGCAACCCTCGCTCTCGCGCGCACGCTGAATCCTTATCCGCGCAACGATCCGCGTTACGTCGGGACAATCGACGAAGACATTGAGGATATCGGCAAAGTCACACTCGAAGACGTGAAGAAGTTCTACACGCAGTTCTACGGGGCTTCGCATGGGGAACTGGTTATTGTGGGCCAGGTCGATACCGGCGCGGCGAGTAAGGCCGCGGCGGAGTTGTTCGGCAACTGGAGCAACGCGGCGTCGTATAAAAGGATCACCGAAGACGCGCACAAGGTAACTCCGGTGAATCTGAAGATCGAAACGCCGGACAAACAGGATGCGACGTTCAGCGCGGCTGTGATCATTCCGATGCGGGATACCGATCCGGATTATCCGGCTATGGTGCTGGCCAACTATATGTTCGGCGGCTCGATCACATCCCGCATGGAGGATCGCATACGCAATCGTGAAGGGCTGAGTTACGGCGCGACTTCACAATTCCGGGCGCCGGCCGACGGCAACAACGCGAGGTTCGAGGGCCGCGCAACCAGCAATCCGAAGAATACGCCGAAAGTGGAAGCCAGCTTTATGGACGAACTCAGCAAGACGCTGGCTGGCGGCTTCACCGAAAAAGAGGTTGACGAGGCCAAGAAAGCCGTTCACGATCAGAGAATCGTAGGCCGTTCCCAGGATCAGCAGTTGCTGAATCTGATCGCGACGCGCGAGGAGTACGGACGCACGCTCGATTGGGACCGGCAAATGGATGCGAAGCTGGAAGCGCTCACCGCCGATCGGGTGAATGCGGCGTTTCGCAGGCATGTAGATGCTTCCGCCGTCTCCATCGTGAAGGCTGGCGATTTCAAAACAGCCGGCGTTTACCAGCAATAGGCAACGTGGGGCAGGGCTTCGGCCCTGCGGCTGGCCTTCCGGCCAGCCCGGAGCCCCGTGCATCCCGGGGAGTGCGAGCGGTAACGAAAAACCGTTTCGTCCGAACTGCGACTTGCACGTTGCTTAACTTTGTATTATAAAGTATTTTATGAAACCAATTAAGCGCGCCATCGCCGCTCTGGAGTTGATGCTCATTTTCCCGGCTGCCCTCTTCATGACCGCGCTCTTCGTGCGCAATCTGCAGCCCCGGGAATATGAGCCCGCGCACACCGCTCAGGCGATCGTGGATTGGTACGCGGGGAGCGTGCACGTCGGCCTTTGGCTACTGCTCGTCGCGTTGCCATTCACTGCGCTCGTAACGGGGTACATTACGCTGCAGCGCTGCTGGACAATCGATGTGCAACTGCGGCGGGCGGCGCAAAGCTCGGTCGACATCATCCGTCCGCATCTGGCGTTATTGCTGGTTGCGGCAGCGACACTGGCGGCCGGAGGATTCCTGGCGATCGTGGTTCTGCATATGCTGGCGAATTGATGTGCGTATATGGCTCTCGCCGTGTACGATATAAAAATCATGGCCGCACCATCCCCCGCCGACGGCGTCGAAATTCTTGGCGTCATCACACCCGCCTACTCGGAAATACTGACGCCTGACGCGCTGAGGTTTGTGGGGGCGCTCGCGCGCCGTTTTGAGCCCTTACGACTCGAACGACTCGCGGCGCGGGCCAAGGTGCAGGCGGAGATCGAGGCCGGTGCGCTGCCGGATTTCCCCGCGGAGACTGCGGAAATCCGGGCGAACGAATGGACGGTCGCGCCGATCCGGAAGGATCTGGAAGATCGCCGCGTCGAAATCACGGGCCCGGTCGAACGTAAGATGGTCATCAATGCGTTGAACTCGGGCGCCAACGTCTTCATGGCGGACTTCGAGGATTCGAACTCTCCGACGTGGCAGAACAACATTGAAGGCCAGATCAATATGCGGGATGCGATCGCCGGAACCATCGGCTTTACGAGTCCCGAGGGCAAGAAGTACGCGCTGGCGGAAAAGACGGCGACGCTGCTGGTTCGTCCGCGCGGCTGGCATCTGATGGAGAGGCACTGTCTCGTCGACGGCAAGCCGATATCGGGCGCGATTTTCGATTTCGGCCTTTTCTTCTTCCACAACGCGAAGACGCTGATCGCGAACGGCACCGGTCCTTATTTCTATCTGCCCAAGATGGAGCATTACCTGGAAGCCCGGCTGTGGAACGACATCTTTGTCTTCGCGCAGAATTATGTCGGTGTGCCGCAGGGGTCCATTCGCGCTACGGTGTTGATCGAAACCATCCTCGGCGCGTTCCAGATGGACGAGATCCTCTGGGAGCTCCGCGCGCATTCCGCCGGACTCAACTGCGGCCGCTGGGACTACATCTTCAGCTACATCAAAAAGTTTGGCTCACGTCCCGACTTCCTGATGCCGAATCGCGTATTGGTCACGATGGACCGGCATTTCCTGAGTTCCTACGTGCAACTGCTGATCAAGACCTGCCATCGCCGCAATATTCACGCGATGGGCGGCATGGCGGCGCAGATTCCCATCAAGAACGATCCGGCAGCCAACGAAGCGGCTCTCGATAAAGTACGACAGGACAAATTGCGCGAAGTGAAGGCCGGACACGATGGCACGTGGGTCGCGCATCCGGGACTTGTGCCGGTGGCGAAAGCGGTGTTCGACGAATACATGAAGACGCCGAACCAGATTTTCGTCAAACGGGACGACGTGAATGTGACAGCGAAAGATTTGCTCGAAGTGCCGACGGGTGAAATCAGCGAGGCGGGGCTGCGGCTGAACATCAATGTCGGCCTGCAGTATCTGGAGTCGTGGCTGCGGGGGAACGGCTGCGTGCCGATCTACAACCTCATGGAAGATGCGGCTACGGCCGAGATTTCCCGCGCGCAGGTCTGGCAGTGGGTGCGGCACAGCGCGAAGCTTTCCGACGGGCGCACGATTACGAAGGAAATGGTTTCGGCGACTTTGAAGGAAGAGCTCGAAAAGCTGAAGGCGATGCTCGGGGAAGGCCGTTTCGCAAACGGCAAATTCGACCTGGCAGCACAGCTTTACGAACAGATGATGACCAGCCCGCGCTTCGACGAGTTCCTGACGCTGAAGGCTTACCAGTACGTGTAAATCTGCGTAAGTGGACGCATTGACTTATTATGCATTCAAGATGCATAATAAGCCAATGAGAGCCCGAGCCCTGTTCTGCAGCGGCCTCAGTTTGCTCGCGGTCTTCGGGATCGGACGCATGCCGGCGAACATGGACGAGAATCGCTGGGTTCCGATCGACGACCCGGCAATTCAATACGACGACCGTCCGCTGGACGATCCGGTCACGCGGCTCTCGAAGCAGATGGAAGCGGGCAAAGCCAAGCTGGAATACGCTCCAAACGGTCTCGGCTATCTGCCTTCGCTCCTCAAAAACCTCGGGATCAACATCGATTCGCAGTTGCTGGTCTTTTCGAAAACCAGTTTTCAGCAGCCGAAGATTGCACCCTGGTCGCCGCGCGCGGTTTTCTTTACTGACAATGTGGCGGTAGGCTCCGTGCAGGGGGGCGACGTTCTTGAACTGGCCGCGCTCGACCCGAAACAGGGCGTCAATTTTTATACCCTGGACGTGAAGCGGACCGCGAAACCTTCGTTCGATCGTCGCAGCGATTGCCTGCAGTGCCATCAGGGAATCACAACACTGGGCATTCCGGGCATCATGGTTACTTCGGTCTTTCCTTCGGGCGATGGGACACCGGCCTTCCGCGGCGCGGCGATGGAGACGGATCACCGCACTCCTTTTGGCGAGCGCTGGGGTGGCTGGTACGTCACCGGCCTCACGGGTTCCGAAAGGCACATGGGGAACGCCGTGGCGCATGATTCTTCGCAGCCCCGAAATCTGGACATGGCGGGAACGCAGAATCTCACCAGCCTCGGCAGGCGCTTCGACTCCTCCAACTATCTGGCCAAGACCAGCGACATCGTGGCTCTCATGACGCTGGAACACCAGACGCGGATGACGAACCTGATGATCCGCACGGCCTGGGATACGCGGGTCGGTTTGTCGAAAGGAGAACTCGTCACCACCGCGAAAGAACGCATTGACGGCGATATCGACGCGCTGGTCACTTATATGCTTTTCGCGGACGAAGCCAAAATCTATGAGCCCATTCAGGGCGTTTCGACTTTTACCACTACTTTCCCCGAGCGAGGTCCGCGAGACAAACAGGGGCGCTCATTGCGCGACTTCGATCTGCATACGCGCATGTTCAGGTACCCGCTGAGTTACATGATCTACAGCGAAACCTTCGACGCCATGCCCGATCTGGTGCGCGAGAAGATCTATCGGCGGCTCTACGACGTTCTTACAGGTAAAGACCAGAGCAAGACCTTCGCGCGGCTCTCCGAAGCGGACCGGCGCGCAATATTTGAGATCCTGCTCGAAACCAAGCGCGGTTTACCCGACTACTGGAAGGCAGAACCCGTGACGACGGCAGAGGCCCACTAGTTGAACCTCACGCTTCATACCGACTACTCGCTCCGGATATTGCTGTATCTCGCCGAGCATTCCGACCGTCCCGTCTCTACCCGTGAGATCAGCGACGCCTACGGGATCTCGCGGAATCATCTGGTCCGGGTAGTGCAGACTCTTCAGTCGCATTCCTTCGTGAACGCTGCCACTGGCCGCAGCGGCGGAATCACGCTGGCGTGCGATCCCGGCCGCATCAACATCGGAGAGGTCGTGCGGAAGACCGAGCCTAACTTCCGGATTGTTGAGTGCTTCGACGTGAAAGAGAATACCTGCCGGATCGTTCCGGTCTGCACGCTGCGCGGCGTTCTGAGTAAGGCCCTGGAATCTTTTTTCGACACCCTTGATGGCTACACGCTTGCCGACCTGGTGCGGATGAAAGGAAACCAGCGATTGTCGGACTTCCTGCCTCTTCAGAATCTCGCAGCTTCATAAAGTGGCGTCATAAAGTTTCGGGCTCCTTCATCCGATCTCTGTCACGTGAAGCGCACCGTCTTAGGCAGCGCATACCCTCGGTACGCAAGGGTGTTGGTACCGCAGCGGGAGACAAAGCCTGTTAAATTTGTCATTGTATAGGTTTGCCTGAAATTCCAACCGCTTTATTGAGAATATAGGTGAATAATCTTCGAAGATATTTGAAAGCCGGTCGGTTTGCTTTTGTTTTGTGGGCATGCCTGCTCTGGGGGGGCGCAGCCAAAGCCGATTCGATTGTCGACCTGGGCGCTTCGGTATCCGACAGCGGGACTGCCGACTTGGTGGTAGCGGACTCGACGGTATCCGACGGATTGAGCGACTGGTTCTTCAATCCCGATCCTCCGCAGCCTTTCCCCGCGGAACTGAACCCGTCTGATCCCTGGACATCGGATGCAAATATCGACACGCTGAACTACTGGCTGAGCCTTGTCGTTGAACTCGGAGAAGAGAACGACTCTTCCCAACTGACACCGCTTTATGGTTCGGGTACGATCAGTTCTCCCGATCCCAATGCTCCGGTCATTCAGGTAAGCCAGGACAATCAGACCAGCCCGGTCAATACGCAAAGTCTTGTAAGCCAGACCGGGTCAGAAGAGCTTGCAGGCAGCGTTCCGGAGCCTGTTACGCTGTGGCTTTTCGCCGGAGGTTTGGCTCTACTGGGTCTGAGACGTACCCGCCTCGCGATAATCGAGCATGGCCCGTTATGAAGGATTGATCATCCCCGCTGTCATCGACTACGTTTTGAACACCAGCGTCCGGGAACCGGACGTTCTCGCGCGCCTCAGGCGGCAGACGGCTGATCACCCCGAGGTAAGGTTCCAGATTCCGCCAGAGCAGGGGCAACTGATGCAGCTCCTCATCCGGATGACCGGCGCTCGCCGCGTGATTGAGATCGGCGTGTTCACCGGTTACAGTTCGCTGTCCATGGCGCTGGCGCTTCCCGAGGATGGCCGGATCGTCGCTTGCGACATCAGCGAAGACTACACCCGCATCGCCCGCCAATATTGGGCCGAAGCCGGCGTTGCAGGCAAGATCGACCTGCGGATCGCGCCGGCCAAAGATACTCTGGAGAGCCTGATCGCATCTGGTGAAAGCGGACGTTTCGATTTTGCGTTCATCGACGCCGACAAGACCGGCTACCCAACCTACTACGAGCAGTGCCTGAAACTGCTTCGGCCCGGCGGCGTGATGGCGCTCGACAATATGCTGAGCCGCAGCCGGATATTGGACGCTTCCAATCAGGAACCGGACACCGTTGCCATTCGCGGCATGAACGAGTTCATACATCGGGACGAGCGCGTCGACGCACTGCTGCTTCCCCTGGGAGACGGGCTGACATTAGCCGTGAAACGGCAGAGAATGGTCCGATGACTCTTCGATCGCGATTCCTCTCCTTCTCGCTCATTGCCGGATTGATCGGCCTTTTCGTCCAAGGCGCTGCGGCGCAGCAGGATCCGGTCCACGTCATTGCCTCCAATGGCATGAAGGCGGTGATCGAAGAGCTCCAGCCCCGCATCGAAAAGTCCATTGGTCACCCGCTGTCGATTGAATACGGTTCCACGGCGGGACTGATGCGGAAGATTGACGCCGGAGCAGGCTTCGATGCGGTCATCCTCACCTCGGATGCCATACGCCAACTGGCGAAAGAGGCCAAGGTGAACGCGGATACGCGCGTCGACTTCGCGCGCTGCGGCGTCGGTCTGGCGGTACGGTCCGGTGCGCCGAAACCCGATATCGGCACGTCAGCCGCGATGAAAAAGACGCTGCAGCAAGCCCCCTCGATTTCCTATGCGAAAGACGGCGCCAGCCGGGTATATATCGACAAGATGCTTGAGCGCCTCGGGATCGCCGAAGAAATGAAGTCGAAAGCGCTCCTGACCCAGGGTTCCGGCCCGGCCATGGCCAGCGTTGCCGAGGGTAAAACGGCCGTCGTCATGACGCTGATCAGCGAGTTGTTACCGGTCAGGGGAATCGATGTTGTCGGGCCGTTCCCGGCTGGGTTGCAGAATTATGTCAGCTTCGGCGCCGCAGTGGGAGCAAAAGCGAGCCAACCTGATGGAGCTAAAGAACTTATTGTTTTTCTCAAGAGTCCGGAAGCCGCCCCGGTCTACAAAGCCAAAGGGATGGAGCGGGTCGCCGGAAAATAATCACTCCGGAAGTTAATGGCCTTCAGTACTCTTGTGAGTACTTGAACTATTAGTACTAGAACCGTCAAAATTGCTGTATTGACGGGAGCTGCCAAAATTCGGGCGGGATTCGGCGCTGGGTTTGCCCTGCTGCTCGGCATCTGTCTCGCTGCTGTTCTCCAGACCCTTCAATGGGAAGACAGCGCGCGCGCCCTGGCCCGCACAAATGAAGTAATCCAACGTCTCGAAGAGCTTTCGCGGCAATCTGTCGACGCGGTCGACGCTGCCCGCCGGTTTATTGTCGCCCCCAGCCGGGTCGATCTGGCGCTATGCCGCGAGGCTCTCGGCCTGACCCAGGAACGTGAAGGCGAGCTTGAGAACCTTGTGGCCAATAGTGCCGCCCAGCGAAGGAACATCGTCACGGTTCGCACTCTCATCGGGCGGCAGGCTGAGGCGCTCCTTCCGGTATTGGCTTCCGATCCCGTCTCCGATGCGGCGGTTACCAGCAGCGCTCAGAGCGTCCGGCAGGCATTGGCGTCTTTGGACAGTGCCGGTCTGATGGCCGACCTTCGGGCAGCCGTTCTGGAAATGGAATCGGAAGAGCGCCGCAGGCTCCGCGAGGCCGCGGTCTGGCAGCAAAGAACGGTCAATCTCAGCCGCATTCTCTTTACCGCGGCTTCGCTGGTTTCAGTCATTCTGATTATCGTTGCCGGCTGGCGTATGACGGAGGACCAGAAAAAACGCGCGGAGGTGGAACAGATCCTGGCCACCCGCGACGAGCAGTACAAGCGCGTCGTGGAACTGGCCGGCGACATCATCTGCCGCACCGACGAGCAGGGCCGTTTCACGTTCTGCAATCAGGCGGCGCTCACATCGCTGCATCTCGGCAAGACCGAAGTGATGGGCCGCTCCTGGCTCAAGCTGGTCAGACAGGACAAACGCCGTGCGGCAGAGCGCTTTTACATAAGGCAATTGGGAAGAAAGCAGAAGAACACGTATTACGAGCTGCCTCTTATCGACGGGCATGGCCGCGAGCGCTGGGTGGGCCAGAGCGTGCAACTGGTCTTCGAGAAAGACAAGATCACCGGATTTCAGGCCATCGCGCGCGAAATCACCGAACGCAAGCGGGCAGAGCTGGCGCTGGAAAAGAGCCGCAGCTTTGTGGAAAGGATTGCCGCCACCACACCGGGCATCCTTTACGTTTACGATCTGGTTGGGCACAGGAATGTTTACAGCAATCGCGAAGTGATTTCCGTTCTTGGATATCAGCCGGAGGAAATCGGGAAGGCGGAAGAACCGGGCGATGGCTTCTATCATCCCGACGATTTGCCGATGATCGAAGCCCATCATGAATCCATGCGGCACGCGCAGGATGGAGAGATTCGGCGGCTGGAATATCGTGCACGGCACGCGGACGGCCGCTGGGTCTGGCTTTCCGGGCGCGAGACACCCTTCGAACGCGGCGCCGACGGATTGGTGAAGCAGGTGGTCGGCATCTCTCAGGACATTACCGCGCGTAAGGCGGCACAGGACAAGCTGGCCTATCAGGCGAATTACGATGCGTTGACCGGTCTTTCGAATCGCCAGTACTTCCGGGCCGGCCTGCAGAGCCTCCTCAGGCAGGCAAGTATCGAGCGTTCGTCGACAGCCCTGTGTCTTTTCGACATAGACCATTTCAAAGACATCAACGATCGTTTCGGCCATGCGGCGGGCGATGAGGTACTGGAAGCCGTCGGGAATATCGTGCGCGGTGAATTACGATCGGACGATATCGCCGGCCGGCTCGGCGGCGACGAGTTTTGTTTTGTGCTGCCGGATACGGACCGGAATATATGCGCCCGCGTCGCCGAGAGGATGCGCACCAGGCTGGGTACTCTGGCCTTCGGGATGTCGCAGGGATCGCCCTTCTCGGTGACAGCCACTTTCGGCGTGGCGGAATCGGAGCCTGACGTCAATGCGAAGGACTTAATGGAGGCGGCCGATCGCGCTCTCTATCGCGCCAAGTCCGCCGGGCGGAATCGCGTCCTGGTGGACGCTTAGAGCGGTTTCGCAATCAGCGTAGAGACCCGCGCCGATGGCCTGCGGCCGCCTTTACCCGATTAACCCCACCGGCGGCTCCGACCGCCGGCGGTACACTTACTGCGAAAATGCTCTAGCCCTGCTGTTTCCATTTGCGCAGAGGCACGGACACTGCCGCGCAGATCAGAACCACCGCGATCGTGGCAATTCCTCCGCCGGCCACGCTGCGCACCGCGCCGAACCATGCGGCCGTCCATCCTGACTCCACCGCTCCGAACTGATTGGAGGAACTGATAAAGACACTGCTGAAGGCGAGGACGCGCCCGCGTACATAATCCGGCGTCGCCTGCAGCAGCGAAATACGCAGAACGACGCTGATGTTGTCGAATGCCCCCGTCAGCGCCAGCATGATCAACGACAGCACCATAGACTTCGAAACTCCGAATACGATGGTTGCTGCGCCGAATCCCGCCACGGCCCAAAGCAGGATGGCTCCGGCCCGGCGAATCTTCGGCGAGTGCGCCAGTATGAGAGCCATGGTGACGGAGCCAATCGACGGCGCGGCGCGCAGCCAGCCCAGTCCGCGTGCGCCCGCGTGCAGAATGTCGGTGGCATAGATCGGCAGCAGCGCTGTTGCCCCGCCGAACAACACGGCGAACAAGTCGAGCGAAATCGCGGAAAGGACGAGTTTGTTCTTTCGCACATAGTGCATGCCTTCGAGCAACGACTTCGCATCGGGCGCCGGTGCATTGACGATCGGCTTGCTGCGATACCGTAGTCCGATGTAGCAGGCCAGCGTCAGACAAGCGCAAATCGTTTGCACCAGGTAGACGGTTCGACTACCCGCCGCCGCGATCAGGAGTCCTGCAACCGCGGGCCCGCTTACGCTGGATATTTCCTGCACGCTGCTGTTCCACGTGATGGCGTTGGAGAGGATTTCGTCGGTCACGATGTGCGGCAGCAGGGCCTGCCGTGTGGGCCACTGAAAGGCGCGCCCGCACGCCGCCAAAAACAGGCAGCCGTAGATAACGGCGACAGACCGAAAACCAAAGATCAGCAACAGGGATGCCGCCAATATCGGAATCTGCGTCAGGATCAGCGTCCGCCGCCGATCGTAGCGGTCGGCGACATGTCCGGCGAACAGCGCGAAGAGGATAAAAGGCGCGACCTGTACGAATCCCACGTTGCCCAGCACCAGTGCGGATTTCGTCTGAATATAGAGATCCCAACTCACCGCCACCGAAAGCATCTGCATGCCGAAGTTGGCAAGAAACTGCCCGGCCAGCAGAAATCTATAGTCGCGCGAGCGAAAAGCGGAGTAAGCGTGCAATTTATGAGCTTCTCATCCGGCATCGGTTGGCCTTCCTTACCGCCTCTCGATCCGGAGAGATCATATATGTATGTTGATCGTTCAGGTGCACGTCCGCGTCAAGCCGGACTTCATCGATGCGTTTCGCGAAGCCACCATCGAAAACGCCCGGAACAGCGCCGAGGAACCGGGAATTGCGCGGTTTGACGTGCTGCAGGACATGAATGACCCGACGCGATTTCAGCTCATCGAGATTTACCGCAGCGCGGAAGCCCCGGCGCGCCACAAAGAGACCGCGCACTATGCGGTGTGGCGCGATACCGTTGCTCCGATGATGGCGGAGCCCCGCACCAGCGTGAAATATTCCAACATCTTCCCACCGGATCAGGGCTGGTGAGAGGCTTCGAATTTGCCACCGCCGGCCGCATCGTTTTCGGCGCCGGCACATTCGCACAACTGGCCGGGATTGCCGCGGGCTATGGAGCATGTCCGCTGCTCGTGACGGGTAAGAGGCAGCGCGTCGAACCGGCAGGTGCGCGGTTCCCGGTGACTGGTGAACCGACGATCGAGACGATTCGAGCGGGCGTCGCTGCCTTTCGGGACGCTGCATGCGACTCCGTGATCGCCATTGGCGGCGGAAGCGCGATCGACGCCGGAAAGGCGATTGCCGCTGCCGCCGCGAATTCCGGTGATCTTCTGGACTACCTCGAAGTGATCGGCAAAGGACAGCCGCTGGAAAGCGCACCCTGGCCATTCATCGCTGTTCCTACTACGGCCGGCACCGGCTCCGAAGTCACCCGTAACGCCGTGCTGGGCTCGCCCGAGCAGGGTGTGAAAGTGAGTCTGCGCAGTCCGCTCATGCTGCCGCGCGTGGCGATTATCGATCCCGAGCTGACCTTCGGGCTTCCGCCCGCCATTACTGCGAGCACGGGGCTCGACGCCTTGACGCAGTTGATCGAGCCTTACGTTTCTATGCGCGCCAATGCGTTTACCGACGGCCTGTGCCTCGACGGAATCCGGCGAGCTTCCGAAAGCCTTCCGCGTGCATACCGCGATGGCGGCGACATCGAAGCTCGATCCGGCATGGCTTATGCGAGTCTTCTCGGCGGGCTCGCGCTCGCTAATGCCGGGTTGGGCGTCGTCCATGGATTTGCCGCTCCTGTGGGCGGCATGTTCGATGCACCGCACGGAGCCGTCTGCGCAGCGCTTCTTCCGGCGGGCATGAGGGCGAATATCGCCGCGCTTCGTGAGCGCGCACCGGAAAGCTCCGCGCTGGAACGGTATGGCGAAATCGCGCGCATCCTTACGCGCAATCCGGATGCAACGCCCGAAGACGGCGCCGAGTGGGTCCGGCACCTCATCGCGCAGTTGACGATTCCTTCTTTGTCCGCTTATGGAATTCGCGAAGACCACATCACGGACCTGGTGATGAAAGCCGGCCGCGCCAACAGTATGAAAGCGAACCCGATAGCGCTCACTGCGGCGGAGCTGGCGGCAGTGCTGGAGCGTTCTCTATGACGTGGGCTCCGACTTTGTCGACATGCAGGTGCAGATCGCCTTTCTCATCCACGCCGAAAGCCGGAGTAAATTTCCCTCCCCAAACGATCTCGCTGAAGTGATAGGAGAAGCGCTGGTGCACGGTCTGGCTGAATGTCTCATCCCATGCCTTCACGAGAACCATAAATTCCGCCTGCAGGGCTTCCAGGTCCGCCGCGGTTTTTCCGAGCAGCGGGCTATCCGCGTCGATAGGATGCACAACGGTCCATGTAAGAGCGAACAGCATGATGCTTGGCCGCTCCAGCTTCAGAAGCTTGAATTCGCGCCGGGAGTCGCCGTTGCTGCGGTCCACGGTCATGAGCATCAGGGTGACAGCCGGCTCGATCAGTGTATTGGCACGCCGGTTCACCAGGCGGAACTGAAAGCTCACGCCATCCTCGTAACCGGCGATCAGAGCTTTCCTGCTGAATCCGATGCGCGCCGAGGGCCGGGAAACGCGTCCGAACAGAAGTCCTGTCGCGACGGCGAAGCCGAGAAGGCCGGACAGGGCCTCGAAGGCCGCGACGATGTTCGCGGCGGGACTCGCCGGAGCGATGGCGCCGAATCCCACGGTCGTCAGCGTTTGGGAACTGAAGAAAAAGCATTGCAGAAACCGGTTGGCGTGGCTCAGTTCGTGCCCGCGCGTGAGCGTGCCGGGTCCCAGCAGGAAGTAGATGGTGGCGAACAGCGAATTGACCACGATGTAGGCCAGCAGAACCCATCCGAAGAATTGTGTCCACGGAATACTCACCAGGTGGAGATACGGATTCACGTCGCGCCAATTGGTGCCGCGGCGCAGCACGTTGAAGCTTCCGTCAGAGTTGATGATTCTGCGCAGTGGCCCGTCATACCGCTGAGTCAGGCCGGGATCGAATGACGGCGTCTTCATGGAACGAGTTTAGCGATGATGGAGACGCGGCTGGTAGCCGCATGTCCTTCTGATAAGGTGATGCGAATGGCCGCGGCGCAGCCCAGAGTGGTGTTGATCACAGGAGCTTCCTCAGGCATCGGGCGCGCGTGCGCCGAGCATCTTGCGGCCCTCGGATACCGCGTGTACGGCGCATCCCGCCATCCGGCTGCCATTTCGGGCGTCGAACCGATCGCAATGGACGTCACGGACGATGCCTCTGTCCGTGAAGCGGTAACTCGCATCATCGATCGCGAGGGGCGGATCGACATTCTGGTCAACAATGCCGGCGTTGCCCTTGCCGGAGCCGTGGAAGATACAACAGTTGAGGAAGCGCGGAAGCAGTTCGACGTCAACTTCTTCGGCGTATTGCGGGTATGCCGGGCCGTGCTGCCCACACTGCGCGAACAGCGCTCGGGATACATAGTGAACATCGGATCGATCGCCGGTCTGGTGGCGGTTCCCTATCAGGGTTTCTACAGCGCCTCGAAGTTCGCGCTGGAAGGGTTCAGCGAATCGCTAAGGCACGAGTTGAAACCATTCGGCATCCATGTGGTGCTGATCGAGCCGGGCGACCATCGTACGGGTCTCACGGTGAACCGTATCCGAACTGCCGCATCGGAAACCAATCCCGCATATCGCGATCGATTCCAAATCGCCGCCGCGCGTATGGAGGCAGACGAACAAAACGGGCCGGAACCTGATGCCATTGCGCGATTGCTCCACCGGATCGTTAAAAAGGCCCGGCCGCGTTTGCGATACACGGCCGGGCCTGTTCCGCAACGGGCAGCCGTTTGGTTGAAGCGGCTGCTGCCTTACTCGCTGGTGGAGAAAGTGATCGAGTTCTACTATTCCCGTTAAACGTTACCGGCAGTGTCGCGCCTGCGACAAGCAACGGTTACGAAGTCAGTCGATGCCCGCGGACCCTGATGGTGGTCAGGATTATCATAGCCGCAGCCAAAATAACCAGGAAACTCGGCTCCGGCGTTATGGTTGTAACGCTGAAAACAGCAGCGCCCAAATTATCCTGCGCGTTGCCGTCGATTCCTCCCAATAATCCATAACTCCCGCTGTAGGATCCGTTGGGATCAACGATCGGGTTACTCAGCGTGACGTCGAACAAATCGATATCGCCCGAGTTTGCGCCGGCGGCCAGTGATATCGGCACGTTCGTGAAGAAGTTATCGTTAATCGTGTAACTCGCCGGGCCGAGCGCGAAATTGAACGAATCGCCGTTCAGGTAAACTGTACTGTCGCCATTATTGGCGATCATCCCGAAGAAGTTCAGGACCGCGCCGGGCGCTCCGATCTGACTCGCATTATCCAGCGTAACGGTAATGTCCGCGTTGGCCGCCACTGCCGCCAGCGCCGTCAGAATGAGAATGTTCGATAGTGTTTTCATGAGTTTTCCTTTACGGCAGTGTAATGCGCGCGCTCGAACTGAATGTTCCGCCGGTAAATGAACCGCTCAAGACCAGCGAACTGGCTGCTCCGGAAGCACCCACGGAACCAGGCACCGAGGCAGCCGCCGTGGCGGAACCCCCGGCTGCGATGGCGCCGATATTTTGCGGCAGCGGCGTCGCCGTATCCGCACCCACTTTGACGCTGCCGAGCACGACATTCGCCGCAGCTGTCCCGCCGGTATTGGCGATCGTCAGTTGAACAACGACGTTGCCGCCGCTGCGCGTCAGCACTTTGGTGATGACAAGGTTGGCCGGGGACGCCGGTGGCGCCGCGGGATTCACATTGATCGTGGTGGTTGCTGTCGCAGTCGTGTAGTGGGTCGTGTCGGAGGGTGTAAAGGCGACGGACAAGGTCTGTCCGTTCCCAACAGGCAGAACCGTTCCCGCCGCCGGCGTATAAACGAAAGTACCAGGCACACTGGCCGCAGCGTTCAACTGACCGCTCCCGAGCGCACCCCCGAAAGTGATCGCAGCCGGCGCGGCCCACGTGATCGTTGGCGTGGTCTGGAGCGCGAAGGTTGCCGTGATCGTCTGTGGTTCGTTCATCGGCAGGGACAGAGGATTGCCGGTGGATACCACAGCGCCGGTGGCGTCAGTAAAGTTAACGAAATAGTATCCGATATTAGGCGTCGCGGTGATCGTGGCATTCGCGCCGGACGCGTAATATCCGCCCGCGCTCACCGAGCCTCCCGTTCCCGCCGTGGTGGTCAGCAGGTAATCGGTGGTGAAGTTGGCCGTATAAGTAGTCAGCGTTGCCGGAGCGGTAACCGTGCGCGTAGTGGAAGTGAGGCCGTTATCCCATTGACTGAAGACATACTGAACGCCCGTCGGCGTACCCAAGGGTGCGAGAGGCCCTGTCGGGGGGCTTTGCGGTGCGGGCGACACGCTCAATGTGCAGGTACTTCCGGGCGTCCAGACCAGCATTTGCGGCGCAATATACGTACCGGGCGCGCAGCCGGCGCCGGAGGTTGTGAAGGTAAGGCCCGAGGGTGAAGCGGTGATCTCTACGCCCCCCGATGGGGCTGTCGGCGCAAACGATACTCCCTTGAATTTGGAATCGCCCGGAGCGGTGTCGAGCTTCGTAAACAACGTGCCCGGATTCGTGGTGGCCGACAGGACATCGGTGAATCCCCAGAGCGAAGTCTTATCGAGATCGCTGATGGTGTAGTCGGTCACGTAAAGCAGCACGTTGCCACCGGACACCTGGGCCGCCAGGCCGTATAAACCAGACGTGCCATCAGCGTTGGTATTCGCTACCAGCGGCAATCCGTTTTGCTTGCCAAGCGTATATTTGAGACTCCATTTCCCCGAACTGAACGTCCACTTTTGCAGCCCGCCATTGCCGAATGCGCTGGGGGTCGGCGTGCCCGTATCGTTTGTGACGGAATCATTTTTTGGCTGCCCACCGTCCGTTACGTAGAGGGTGGTCGCGTTCGCAAAGAAGTAACTCACCGGACTCAGGTTGACCTCCGTGCCGACGCTGTTGATGCCGTTGGTATTCGCCGCGGTTATGGTCAGCTTGCCGGTACCGCCGTTATTGCCAAAGCCGGGGATCTGGGTTGGGCCCGGATACACGCCCGACGTCGGGCTGCCAAACTGGCTGGTTGCCGGCGGACTACCGAGCGTGGCGATGAAGTCGCGGTTGTCGCCCGTACCCTCTTTGCTGTCGACCGAGACGTACAGCGTGTTGTTAAATATCTGGACGTTTCGGGCATCCTGGGCGCCGACGCCGGCGCCGTTTTTGTTTTCGGTGTCCTGACCCGTGATCGCAGTCGGCGTGGTGGAAGTCGAAAAGAGCGGGACATAGAAAACGCCGCCGGTGTTATCGGGGTCGGGCACGTTACCCGTGCCTTGCGTGTTGCCCTGGCCGGAAACATAAACGTTGAAACCGTCGAGGGTATAGGCGCTGCGTGGGTTGTTGGTGTCGAAGATGTTGTAGAGTCCGGTCGACGAATTCACGTTACCGTTGACGTCGATCAACGCCACAACACGCGGTATCGGGGTGTAACTTCCCGTCGTCAGGCTTCCCGACTGGGCCAGTGCGCCTGAAGGAGCAGCGCCGTACGCGTCGGTCATAAATCCTGGCGGGTAGGCAGTATCGAAGGTCGCGGCATTGATACCGTACCCCATGATTGTCAGATAGTCGCCGAGATTGGAGAGCTGCAGCGTGGCCTCCGATGAAGAACCATATTCGCCGGAGACGGCAAAGTCAGCGCCCGCTGGCGTTTGCGGAAACACCAGCGAATTGACATATGCGACGCTTGCCGTTCCGCTTGGCGTGTACTGAAACAGCGTCAGCGGGGCTGCCTGATTATCGCCGTAGCCGCCATTAGTGCCGGCGCCGTACAGGATCGATGTGCAGGTACCTCCGTAGACGCCGCATCCTTCCACGGCGACCACCAGGTTGCCAGGACTGAAGAAGGTGTTCGACCCACCTCCTCCGGTCGCGGAAAACGCCGCCACAGACGTCAATAGAACCGTCAGAACGATCTTTCCGATCCGGCCTTCCCGCGAGCACCGTTTTTCAGGGTATGTTCGTGTTTTCATTTTGAGCTTCCACAGCCTACCAAGGCGGGGTTACAGGTGAGTGACAAATCTATTTCAAAATGCGCTGCAGAGGCAGTTCAGCGCACTCATCCGACGCACAAACTATTAGTACTTAGAGTAGGTCTGCAGGCTGCACTACCGGGTTGACGGGGCGACGGTAGGTTTCAACCAGCCTTAGCTACCAGACTTTACAAGCCTTTTCGCGCACCATCGGCTGGCCGAGCTGGCAGGAAAATGCAGTCCGAAACTCCGGCATGTTCGACACCACGCCGTTGACCCGGTATTCGTTCGGTGAGTGCGGGTCAGTGATGGCGTTCGCCCGGAGGCTCTCGGGGCGCTCGCTGCCGCAGGCCCATTGGGCCATGCCGACGAAGAATCGCTGATCGGGAGTCAGGCCCTCGATCGGCTGGAGCGTTTTACCTTTGTTGGCCGCCTTCCAGGCCATGTAAGCAAGCAGGGTGCCCCCGAGATCGGCGACATCCTCGCCCATCGTGAGCTTGCCGTTGATTTTGATATCGTCCACGACTTTGAATTGAGAGTATTCGTCGGAGACGCAATCGGCGCGCTGCTGAAACTCGGCGGCGTCGGCTTTGGTCCACCAGTCGTGCAGATTGCCTTTGGCGTCAAACTGCCGCCCTTCGTCATCGAAACCGTGGGTCAGTTCATGACCGATGGTTGAACCCGTGTTGCCGTAGTTCGGCGCATCGTCCATTTTCGGGTCGAAGAGCGGCGGCTGCAGGACTCCGGCGGGAAAGTTGATATCGTTCATTTGCGGATCAAAGTAGGCGTTTACCGTAGGCGGCGACATCTCCCATTCGGTCCGGTCAACGGGCTTGCCGATCTTCCGCAGATCCCGATGCGATTCGAAAGCGACGGCTCTGTCCATGTTTCCGAGAAAGTCGTCCGGACGAATCTGGACGGAGCTGTAATCGCGCCATTTGTCCGGATAGCCGATCTTGTCGACGACGCCCCGAAGCTTAAGCAGCGCCTGTTTTTTTGTAGCGGCGCTCATCCAGGGGAGTTCTTCGATTTCCTCCCGCATGGCGGATTCGATCTCTTTCGTCATTGCCACTGTGCGGGCCTTTGTTTCCGGCGTAAACGTCTTTTCCACAAACACCTGACCCAGGGCCTCGCCGAGGGTGTGATCGACCAATTGCACACAGCGTTTCCAGCGGGGCTGCAGGGCGGTGACGCCGCGCAGGTATTTGCTCGAGAAGTTGAAGTCCGCTTCCACAAAGGCCGAGGACAGAAAGCGGGCCTTTGCATGGACGAGATGCCAGCGCAGATAAGTTTTGAGATCGTCCAGGGAATTGGTCTTCAACTGCGTTTCGAAAGCGCGATAGAAGGCAGGTTGGGCGACATTGACCTGGCGGATGGCGGGCGCCTGTAAAGCGTTCAGATATTCGTTCCAGTGAAATGACGGAGTCAGCGCCTGCAGCTCGGAGCGCGACATTTTGTGAAAGAGCTTGTAAGGGTCGCGGCGCTCGACGCGCGTGAGCGAAGCCTCAGCCAGGGCAGTCTCGATACGCATAACGGCTTTGGCATTGGCGGAGGCGCGATCCGGCGAATCGCCCAGAAGGCGGAACATTTCCGCGATATGTGCGAGATATTTCTGACGAATTTCCTCCGATTTCGCATCTGTTTTTGTGTAGTAGTCGCGATCGGGAAGGCCGAGCCCGCCGGCATCCGCGTAGGCAATCTCCGAAGAGGAGTTGGCATAGTCCTGATTGGCGCCGAAGTCGAAGAACATACTGCTTGCGTAGAGAGTCAGGTGCTGTGAAGCAAGAAACGCAGGCAGGTCGTTCAGAGATTTCAGCGAGTCGATCTGCCGGAGCGAAGCATCGAGAGGCGCTGCGCCGGCTTTTTCCACCGCGGCTTCATCCATGCAGGAATGAAAAAGATCGCCGATTTTCTGCTGATTCGGTGTGCGCGCCCGATCTGTTTTACCCGCGTCCAGCAATAGGCCCCACAGGAAGAGCTGATTTTCATAAGTCAGCTTGGCGTAAACATCCCAGCGGGACTGGTCGGCAGGAATCGGGTTGTCTTTAATCCAGGCGCCGCAGGAATACAGGTAGAAGTTGTCGCAAGGCTGGACGGATCGATCCATCGCGTGCAGGTCGAGGCTCGGCGTATAGGGCAGCGAACTCAGAGGTTGCTGCGCCAAAAGGGAAGGGAGCGGAAGGGAAAGGAGAACGATAAGCGTCGCTGCAAAAAAACGTAAGATCCGTCTACCGGTCATGCCGATTTCCTCCATGTCACTTTTTCCTGCGAAGATCGCCGTACAGCAGTTCTTCCGCATACTCCACACACTTGAACTCCGATAATTGGGCATCCTTTTCGATTCGCCGATAGAGGGGCATGCCGATCTTCCAGGGCCGCGTGAAGACCTGAGGGTCCTCGATGGTGGCTTCATAGGTCAGATGAGTCGCATCCAGCGGTATGAATCTTTCGATCACATGCAGTTGGTCGGTGTGGAAATCTCCCGCGCGGTCAAACCAGCTCAAATCGTTGAATCCGGTGTTATCGACCACCAGCGTGTCGCCTTCCCAATGCCCGTTCTGGGTACCCATCCAGGTGTCCGTGGAAGGTTCTATCGGCTTTTCCATATTGATCGCCCGATTGGTGCTGGCGTATTGGTATGCCATCAGGATCACCTTCGCGGACTGGACGATCTGAAAGGGAAACGGCATGTAAGTGGCTCGCGGGATGCCGGGCATGTAGCACTTCACTTCCGGATCGAGCTTCCAGCGGTTGGCGAAATTTTCCTTTTTCTTCGCCAGAGCCTCGGGTTTATAAGGAATAGCTCCGCCTTCCACCACCCCGCGCCCGGAGGGAACGGCGCCGAGAGAGCCCATTTGGAAATAAGGTCCGCCGTAAGTGGGATGGTCTTGCAGGTCCGAGTTGGCTGTGTTCAGTGCTTCCCAGATTCCGCTGATATCGGCATGACCATCGGGAGCGCGCGGCGCCCGATACGCAGTTTTGGAGGGCGCGGGACGCTGCGTCTGCGCCGCCGAGGGAGTGATGTTGCCTGCGGCCAAGATCGCTATTGTGGAGAATATTGCCTTGTGAAACAGAGTTCGCATTCAGCCTTTAAACAGTCTACGCCTGAGGCCCTGGAGCCGTGCATCCGCTCCCTCCGCACACCGGAAGACAGCCAACTTAGGCCGGATCGTACCGCAGGTATCGCTTGACACAGTTGCACCGGCAATATAAAGTGCACTCCATGTGTGGAGGTAGGGTTTGAGAAAAGCTTCAGTAGTTCTATTTTTATTCGCCTTGAGCGGGGTGAGTCTCTGGGCGCAGCTATCGCTCTCGCAGATCCAGGGAACCATTCTGGATGCCAGCGGCGCGGCCATCCCCGGCGCGATGGTTAAAGCCACTAACACGGCCACCGGCGCGTCGCGCACCGTGAACACGGGCGCAGACGGCAACTACGTCCTACCCGATCTTCCGGTTGGACCGTATCGTATGGAAGTGACCAAAGAAGGTTTCGCCTCGGCGGCGCAGACAGGAATCGTTTTACAGGTTGCCACCAATCCGACCATCAATATCTCACTCAAGGTCGGCAATGTGAGCGAACAGGTGTCGGTTGAGGCGAACGCGGCGCTGGTGGAAACGCAGGCTACGGGCGTCGGAACCGTGATGGAAAACCAGCGCATTCTGGAACTGCCGCTCAACGGCCGCGTGGCTACCGATCTGATCCAATATACCGGCGGCGTGATTCCTCAGGGCGTCGCGGGCAATGGCGGGTTTCCGAACACGCAGCAATTCGTGATCGCCGGCGGACAGGCTTACGGCGTCGCGTTCTACCTGGATGGCAGCATCTTCAACAATCCGTGGGACCTCGCGAACATGCCCCTGCCATTTCCGGACATGCTTCAGGAGTTCAAGGTCGAAACCAGCACGCTGACGGCGTCGAACGGCATCCATGCCGGTGGCACTGTCACTGGAGTGACCAAGTCCGGCACCAACTCCTTCCATGGTGACGCCTTCGACTTTTTCCGCAACGGCGATATGAACGCGCGCAACTTCTTCGCGCCAACCCGCGATACCCTCAAGCGGAATCAGTTTGGCGGCACCGTCGGCGGACCCATAAAGAAGGACAAGATTTTCTTCAGTTTCGGCTGGCAGAACACCTTGGTCCGACAGGCTCCCGTCTCGAACGCGGCCCTCACTTATGTCCCGACAGCCGCCATGCTGCTGGGCAATTTCAGCGGTTGCCCCGCCGATATCCCGACTGCCGCGCAAACCTCGGCAGCGACCGTCGCCAAGTTTGTGAACAACCAAATCGCCCCTTCGCTCATAGATCCGGCATCACTTGCGCTGGCGAAGCTGCTGCCGCCGCCGACCACCAGCAACCCTTGCGGCAACACGTCCTTCGGCATCATTACCGATGTGAACGAGGATCAGTATGTCGGTCGTGGCGATTGGCAGTCCAGCCAGAAGAATACCCTGTTTGGGCGGTATCTCCGCGATCACTACTTCCGGCCGCCAGGTCAGAATTTCACACCGAACAACCTTCTCGTCAGCACGGCAGGCGCATTGGACGATGCGGACCAGGGCTGGGCCGTGGGCGATACGTATTTGGTCAGCCCGACGCTGGTGAATCAGTTCCGCGCCAGCGTGGACCGGCTCGGCATTCATCGCTATGACGACAACTATGTCTCCGCCTGCGATCTGGGCGTTATTGGAGTTTACTGCGGATATGTGCCTCACCAGAGCGGTTTCGCGGTAACAACAAACGGCTTTAGTCTTGGCCCCGGCACGGGCGGGCAGGCGGTAGCGCACACCACTCCGCTACAGGTCAACGACGACGTCAGCTGGATTAAGGGCAATCATCAGATCAACTTCGGCGGCGGAGCGATCGTGTCGAAGATGCTTTTCGATGGGAACGTCTACTCGCAGACCAACTGGACCTTCCCCGATATGGGCGCATTCTTCGCCGGGTATTTCAGCACGAACTCGCTTTCCCTGCCCAACGATCTGAACCTGAAAAAGTGGAACCCGGATCTGTATATTCAGGACACTTGGAAAGTGACGCCGAAGTTCACGCTGAACGCGGGCCTGCGCTGGGAACCGTACATCTCGCCGGTGAATATTACGGGCTCTATCTATAACTTCAGCATGGCGAATCTGCAGGCGGGGATTAGGAGCACGGTCTTTCAGAACGCGCCTCCCGGGCTCCTTTTCCCGGGCGACCCAGGCTTCAACGACCACAAGGGTCAGAACAACGAGTGGCTTCTGATGGCGCCCCGGATGGCGCTGGCTTACGATCCCAAGGGTGACGGAAAAACTGTCTTCCGTGTTTCCTGGGGACTGTCTTACGACTACAACGCCGGCGAGTTGTGGGTAAACGCCGCCGATGCCCCACCCTATGGCGGTACTGAGATCTTTCCGGGCAATACGTTCAGCAATCCTTACTGCCTGGGGGCGCCGGCCGGGTGCCAGGGCGATGTCGGCGGAAATATCTTCCCCTATACCGCCAACGCGAACGCGCCGTTTGCCGCAAACGGAGTCTATATCGCTACTCCGCCCAACTTTAAGACGACCTCAGTGAACCAGTGGAACGCCACGCTCCAACACCAGTTTGGCCGTGACTGGCTGGTATCGGCCCAATACATTGGGAGCGAAAGCGCGCATCTGCTGGACTCGTACCAGTTGAATCCGGGCGTCTATATTCCCGGAAACTGCATTGCGGGCCAGTACGGCCTGACGGCTCCCGGCGCGTGCTCCACCACTGGAAACGTGAACAATCGCCGGGCGTTCAACATCGCCGGGTACCCGAGTCTCGCTACTTCCGGCGCCAGCTCCTACGGGTATGTGGACACGTTCGACGACGGCGGGACATCGAGCTACAACGGCTTGCTCCTGGCCGCCAACAAGCGCCTGAGCAAGGGTCTCCTGGTCAATGTCAACTACACCTGGTCGCACTGTATCGGCGACCTGAATATTGGCGACGCCACGGGCAATGCGGGGGCCGGGTATGTCCAGCCTGGCAACCGGCGTCTGGATCGCAGCAACTGCCAGTCCAACGAAATCGGCGGAACATTCTCCGCCGACCGCCGCCAGATCTTCAATTCCACCGTTGTGTATCGCACTCCGAAGCTCGCGAACGCCTTGGCGACCCGGGTCCTGTCGGACTGGGTCATCACGGGAATTTATCATGCTATGTCGGCGTACTGGCTTACCGCCACCTTGTCCACCGATATAGCCGAGACCGGCGCGACAGTCGAGCGGCCGAACCAGGTGCTGGCAAACCCGCTGTGCCCCAACCCGGGTCCGGCTCCAAGTTGCTGGATTAATCCGGCGGCTTTTGCTACTCCCGCGACCGGCACTCTCAGCGCGGTAGGCAAGAACAACATTCCGGGTCCGGCATTCTGGCAGATGGATCTGGCGATTGCCAAGGACTTCCGCATCCATGAGCAACACACAATCCAGTTTCGTGCCGAAGCGTTCAACCTGACCAACAGCTTCCGCGCCGGCGTTCCTCAGGCTCCTGGCTCTACAGGCTTGGCGGCCGGCGCCTCGGGCGTTGGCACTACATTCGGTGCGGCGACGTTCGGCACGCTCACGACGGCGCTCGACCCGCGCATATTGCAATTGGCGCTCAAATACTCGTTCTGAATCTGAAGCACTTCAAAGTGTGAAAGAATCGAGGCGCAGGCTTCCGCCCTGCGCCTTTTTTTATGATGACGAGACTGAGCGCGATCCTGCTATGCCTTTGCGGACTCGTCTCCGCGCAGAAAGACTGGCCGTCTTATGGCGGCGATCCCGGCAGCACGCGTTATTCAACTCTTGCTCAGATCAACACGGGAAATGCCTCGAAGCTGACGCAGGCGTGGGTATTCGATACGCGTCCGACTCCAGGCGCTCAGGCTTCCCGCAACATTCAGGCGACGCCACTTGTGATCAACGGCGTGATGTATGCCGTTACCGGACACCAAAGCCTGGTTGCACTGAATCCGGAGACCGGGAAGCAGATTTGGGTCTACAAACATAACCATGCCGGCCGTCCTCCGCGCGGCATTGCTTACTGGCCAGGAGACAAGGACAATTCCCCGCGGATCATTTTCGGCGCCTTCGACGGATTTCTCCTCGCAGTCGATACCAAAACGGGCAAACTCGCGCCGGGTTTCGGCAATCAGGGCGAGATCGATCTCAAGGCCGGCATGAAAGACCAAGCGAGATTTCCGAATTCGCACTACGGTCTTTCCGCCGCGCCAATGATCTATAAGAATGTGGTCATTACCGGTTCGCACACGCAGGATGCACCCAGTCTCGGGCCGCCGGGCGACGCGCGTGGCTGGGATGCCCGGACGGGCAAACCGTTGTGGACGTTCCATGCGGTGCCGCGTCCCGGAGAAGCCGGCCATGAGACCTGGCTCGACACTCCCGGCAAGCCAAGCTGGGTAGACCGTTCGGGTGTGAACGCATGGACGACGGGGTCGGTCGATACCAAAACAGGTACGGTCTATATGACTTTCGATTCACCCGCCACCGATTTATATGGCGGAGATCGTCCCGGAAATAACCTGTTCGGCAATACGCTGGTGGCCATCGACGCCCTTACCGGCAAAGAGAAGTGGCATTTTCAGACGACGCATCACGACATATGGGATTACGACGAGCCCGGGCCGCCGACATTGACCGATGTCGTGCATGACGGGAAAACCATTCCGGCGCTGGTGCTGACCGGCAAAACGGGACTTGTATTCGTCCTTGACCGTAAGACCGGCAAGCCGATCATTCCCGTCGAGGAGCGCCCCGTCCCCAAAGGTGATGTGCCAGGTGAATGGTATTCGCCAACCGAGCCTTTTCCGGTGCGTCCGCCGGCGCTCACGCGCATGAGCATCACGCGGGATCAGTTGGCCAAAGTAACTCCGGAACAGCAGAAATTTTGTCAGGAGTTATGGGATGCCGAGGGCGGCGCTCACAACGACGGACCCTATACGCCGATGGGCATGAAGCCGACCGTGGTGTTTCCCGGCGCCGATGGCGGAGGCAATTGGGGCGGGGGATCGACCGATCCGAAGCTGGGCTACTTCTTCGTCAACGTGAAGAACGATGGCGCGATCGGCCGGATGGATAAGCCGGCCCCCCGGCCGGGAGCGAAGGATGGTCTCGGCCAGAACATCGACCCGAATATGTATGCCCGCACGCCGATCCGCATAGGCGACCGGCGCGTCGGCGCTTTTTCCAATCCCAATACCGGCTGGCCCTGCGAGGCTCCGCCATGGGGCGAACTCAGCGCGGTGAACCTGACGACGGGCGAGATCGCATGGAGAATTCCCTTCGGACGCGTGGACGATCTGGAAGCCAAAGGCGTAATGAATACCGGATCGTTTAATAAGGGTGGCTCGGTGGCGACGGCAGGAGGAGTCCTGTTTATCGGCGCCAGCTACGACCAGCGCTTCCACGCCTTCGATTCGAAGACCGGCAAGTTGCTCTGGGAAATGAAGCTGCCGGAGCAGGCGCAGGCCAACCCGATCACTTACCAGGGGAAAGACGGTAAGCAGTACGTCGCGGTAAACGCGGACAATCTGATCGTCGCTTTTGCGTTGCCGTAGGCAACTGCCTCAGCGCCTTCCTCAGACGGTCTCCCGCGCCGCAGCCCCGCCGGACGACTCACTTCAAACACGTGGTATTCTGGCCACAGACGAAGGACATGCGCTTCCGCATTGCGATACTCGCGGTCCTTTTGTGCTGCGGTTTCTCTGCACTGCTCGCCTTCCAGGCGCGCTTCAAAGAATACACAGGCGAAGAGGATAATCCGACGGCCGTTCCCGGCGATGCCTTTGAGCAGACCGAGTGGACATTCGCCCGCCTGCGTTATCCCTCGGGCCGCTATGCCGGTTACAGCGGCGAGCGCGGCAGTTGGCCTACCGATTTCCCCAAAGCCGACCGGCAGTTCCTCCAGGGCGTCCGGCGCCTGACACGCATCCACACGCGATCCAGCGAGCAGGTGATCGACCTGATTAACGATCCCGATGAAATCTTCAACTGGCCATGGGTGTACGCAGTCGAAGTGGGCCACTGGGACCTGACCGACGCGCAATGCAAGCTCCTGCGCGAATACCTGCTCCGCGGTGGCTTCCTGATGGTGGACGATTTCCACGGCACCTTCGAGTGGGACGTCTTTACTCAAAGCATGAGCCGGATTTTCCCCGACCGTACAATCGTCGAACTGCCCAACGCGGACCCGATCTTCCATACGGTGTATGATTTGGATCAACGCGTACAGGTGCCGGGCCTCCAGTATTTGTACAGCGGACGACTTTACGAAAAGGATGGAACGATTCCCCACTGGCGGGCGATCTATGACGATGACGGGCGTGTGATGGTCGCAATGTGTTTCAATCAGGACGACGGCGATGCCTGGGAACACGCGGACAACCCGCAATACGAAGCGAAATATACGTCTCAGGCGTACCGTCTGGGTATTAATTACATCGTCTATTCAATGACCCACTAGTTTCATTCGGATGCACTAATGTTTGAGTTGCTGTTCAAATATCCGCTGGCTGTCTTCAGTAAAGGGAAGTTCGTTCTTCTGTCGGGATGGCCGGTTTGGTTGTTGATCCTCCTGATCGTGCTTGCCGCCGGCGGTCTTTTCTGGAACATGCGGCAGCGGCACGGGATACTGTCGAAAACGCGGTCAACGATCGTGTGGCTGGCGCAGACCGCCCTGATCGCCCTGCTTTTATTGATGTTGTGGCACCCCGCCATCAGTGTGGCGCGCCTGCGTCCGCAGGAAAATGTGGTGGCCGTCCTGGTGGATCATTCCCGCAGCATGGGAATCGCCGACGACGGTAAACCCCGGCTGCAGAATGCGGAAGACCTTCTCGATAACCAGCTCCTGCCCGATCTGAGCAAGCGGTTCCAGGTTCGTCTTTATGAATTCGGTCGTGACGCGGTTCGTATCGATTTGTCAAATACGGGGCAGGTGCGCGGTCTCGCCGCCGATGACAACGCCACCCGCATCGGCGACAGCCTGAAACATATCGCTTCCGAAGCAGGCACTATGCCGCTGGGCGCGATTGTCGTCCTCTCAGATGGTGGCGACAACACCGGCGGCATTGACAGGGAAACGATCGAGCAACTGAGGCAGTTGCGTATTCCCGTTCACACCATTGGTTTCGGGCCCGATCATTTCGCCAAGGACATCGAGATCGTTGATGTCGATTCTCCGGCGCGTGCGCTGGCCCAATCGAGAGTAAGCGCACGCGTCGCCATCCGTCAGCACGGTTTTGCCGGGCAGAAGGTAAAACTGATGGTTCGGGAGAACGACCATCCGGTGGCCGAGCAGGAGATTCTGCTGAAGCCGGATGCCGAACAAAGCGAGACGATTGTTTTCAACGCCGGACCGCCGGGTGCGCACAGTTTTCAGATCGGTGTGACGCCGGTAGCAGGCGAGGAAAACGCGCAGAACAACTCCGTAGTCCGGCTGGTCAACGTTACGCCGAAGAAGATGCGCATCCTTTATATGGAAGGCGAGCCGCGTTGGGAGTACAAGTTCATCCGGCGCGCGCTCGAGGATGACCCGAGCATCGAGTTGGTAACCATTCTGCGCACCACGCAGAACAAGATCTACCGGCAGGGGACCGCCGATGCGCATGAGCTCGAAGCCGGCTTCCCGACCAAAGCGGAAGAGTTGTTCAAATATGACGGGCTGATCATCGGCAGCGTCGAAGCCAGTTATTTCAGTAACGAACAGCAGGCCATCATCCGCGACTTCGCCGACCGGCGCGGCGGTGGCGTACTCTTCCTCGCCGGGCGATTCGCCCTCTCCGAAGGAGGCTATACAAAGAGTCCTCTGGCCGAGATGATGCCCTTGCGCCTGACCGGCGAAAAGAATTGGAGCCGCGATTTCGCTACAGTATCGCTGACCGATGCGGGCCGCGAAAGCGTGATCTGCCGCATTGAAGAAGAACGAGATCAGAATATCGCGCGCTGGCAGAAGATGCCGCAGGTCGCCAACTATGACGTCCTCGGAGCGCCCAAACCCGGCGCGGTGGTGCTGATGAATGTTGCCGAAGCCGGTCATCGGCCTACGCCGCTTCTGGCTACTCAGAACTACGGCCACGGACGCGTGGGAATCTTCGCAACGGCCGGCAGTTGGCGCTGGAAGATGTTGCAGGATCATACGGATCGGACGCATTCCATGTTCTGGTCCCAGCTGCTGCGCTGGCTGGTGACCGAAACGCCGGGGCCGGTTCTGTCATCCACTCCGCATCAGGTGTTGTCGGACGACACACATGTTCCGTTGCGCGTCAGCGTGCGGGATAAGGATTTCCAAACGGTATCCGGCGCCACAGTGCAAACTACAATTTCGAGGCCTGACGGCGGTTCGGACACGATCGAGTTGAGGCCGGATCCGCTGGAGCCGGGCATGTACACAGGCGAATACACCGCAGACAAGCCGGGTACTTATGTTGCGGAAACGAGCGCCCGTCAGGACAAAACAGACCTCGGCCGGGATGCGCTGACGTTCCGGCGAGAGGACGGCGTGGCGGAGAATTTCGGCGCGGCGCAGAATCGCGACCTGCTGGAAAAACTCTCGAGCGACACGGGCGGGAGCTATTACACGCCTTCCAACGCCCGGAAGCTCTCCGGAGAAGTGGCTGTGTCGGAGGCCGGGATTACGGCGCACGACAACCTGGATATCTGGGACATGCCGATTGTATTTCTGCTGGTGATTTTGATTCGCGGCGGAGAATGGCTGTTGCGCCGCAAATGGGGTGTCGTATGAAGCTTTTCGGCTTACTGTGCCTTGTGGTTGCCGCAACTCCGGCGTTCAGCGCCACCTATATTCTGACCGTCGCCGGTCTCGGCGGCGAGCCCGACTATGAGCAACGCTTCACTATGCTCGCCAGCGATACGGACAAGATACTGAAGACCGGAGGGCAGACCGACCGTATTGTCGAAACCCTGAAAGGGCCCGATGCCACGCGGGTGAAAATGGAAGCGTCTCTGAATCGGATCGCGTCGCAGGCCAAGCCGCAGGACGCTTTCGTCCTGATGATGATCGGCCACGGAACTTTTGACGGCGCCGAATACAAATTCAATCTGCCGGGGCCCGACATTTCCGGCACCGAAATTGCGGGGTTGCTGAACAAGATTCCAGCCGGACGCCAGTTGGTTGTGGATATGACCAGCTGCAGCGGCGGTGCAACCAGTGAATTGAAGAAAGAAAACCGAACGGTGATTACCGCCACCAAATCGGGCACGGAGAAAAACGCCACCGTTTTCGCGCGCTATTGGGTCGAAGCACTGCGCGATCCCGCCGCCGATGTCGACAAGAACGAAACGATTTCCGCGCTGGAGGCTTTCCAGTACGCTGAGAAGAAAACCGCGCAGTTTTATACCGAACAGAAGCGCCTCGCGACTGAGCATCCGCAGATCGACGATCAACAGCGCGCATCGGCTTTTCCGTTGCTGAAGTTCGGGTCGGCTTCCGCGGTCGTTACCGATCCCGCCAAACGCGAGCTGATCGCAAAGAAGGATGACATCGAGAACAAAATCGATGCGCTGAAGTATCAGAAGTCATTGATGGCGCCCGCCGATTACACCAAGCAGTTGACCACTCTGCTGCTGGAACTTTCGAGGACTCAGGCGGAGATCGACAAATGAAACGCTGTAACACCGGCGATTTTGTCGCCGGTGGTTTTGGTATTTTCGGCCTTCTGTTGCTGTGCTCCGTGGGGGCGTTCGGACAGACCCTCCAGCGGGCGGAGGCTCTTTGGGCCGCGCATGATTACGATGGCGCCAACAACGAGTTCAAAGCGCTGGTAGCGGCGAATCCCAAAAATGCCGAGTATCGCGTCCGTTGGGGCAACCTGTTCTATGAACGCTTCAACGCGATGGAGGCGGGAAATCTTTATCAGGAAGCCTTGGGAATTGACCCTAAGAACGCCCATGCGTTGCTGGGTATGGCGGAGCTTTTAGCCGATAACTACGATCCGAAGGCAAGCGAATTTGCCAACCAGGCGCTCGAATCCGACCCAAAGCTTTACCAGGCGCATGAGCTGATGGCGAAAATGGCTCTCGAAGACGACGATCAGAAGAAGGCCGAAAGCGAAGCCGACGCAGCGTTGAAGATTCAGGCCGATGCGCTCCAGGCCGTAGCCGTGAAGGCGTCCATCGATCTTCTGGCTGACAAGCAATCCCCTTGGGTCGACAAGATCGGAAATCGTGGCAAAGGCTATCAGACCGTTGCGCACTTTTTCATGATCAATCGCCGGTACGAGGAGTGCATCCAGTACCTGCGCAAAGCAGTCGCGGCCACTCCCGATCTTTGGAGCGCGCATTCCGACCTGGGAACCAACCTGATGCGGCTCGGACGCGAAGGCGAAGCGCGGCAGGAACTGCAGTTGGCTTACGACAACCATTTCCGCGACGCGGAGACGGTCAACTCGCTGCGCCTGATGGACAGCTACAAGAAGTTCGAGACGTTCGAAACACCCACCACCGCCCTGCGGCTGGATAAAAAAGAAGCCGACGCGCTGCGCCCCTATTTTCAGGAAGAAATGCAGCGCGCCATGGCGACTTACGAGCGGAAGTACAAGTACAAGCTGAAGGTCCCGCTGCAGGTGGAAGTCTATCCCGACCACGAAGACTTCTCGGTCCGAACCGCCGGCCTGCCGGGCGTTGGTGGCATCCTGGGCGTCACGTTCGACAATTACATCGCGATGGACAGCCCCTCCGGCCGTCCTCCGGGCAGTTTCCACTGGGCCAGCACTCTCTGGCACGAGATGAGCCATGCCTATGTGATCGAGATGACGCATGATCGCGTGCCGCGCTGGTTCACCGAGGGACTCTCGGTCCACGAAGAAACCGCCGCATCGCCGGATTGGGGCGATCGCACAACTCCCGAAATCCTGGCGGCGATCCGTGACAAGAAGCTTCTGCCCATTTCCGAAATCGATCGCGGATTCGTGCACCCCACGTATCCCTCGCAGGTCATCGTCTCCTACTTTGAAGCCGGCAAAATCTGCGATTATATCGCGCAGCGCTGGGGTGAATCGAAGCTGCTTGATATGATCCACGAGTTTGCCAAAAACCGCCCCACTGTCGACGTCATCAAAGAGCAGCTTGGTCTCGAACCCGAAGCCTTTGATAAGGACTTCCTTGCCATGATCGACAAGGAAGAGGGCAAAGCCGCTGCCGGATTCGCCGACTGGACCAAACAGGTGCGGGAAATCAGTCAGCTTGCGAAAGACGGCAAAAACGATGAAGTCATCGCTAAAGGCCGGGCGATCGAAGGCATCTATCCCGATTATGTCGAAGCCGGCAACGTCTATACTTTCGTCGCCGAAGCGTGCCTGAAGAAGGACGATAAAGCCTGTGCGATGGAGGAATGGGGCAAGTACTCGAAGATCGGTGGCCGCGATCCGGACACGATGAAGAAGTACGCCAAGCTGCTTCAGGATGCCGGGAAGCTCAAGGAGGCGGAAGCAGCCCTCGAGCGCATGAACTACGTTTATCCTCTCGACACGGAACTGCATGAACGCCTGGGTGGCATGCTGTTGCAGACCGGAGACGCGAAGGACGCTGTCCGCGAATTTCAGGTTCTTGTCGCCATGCATCCCATAGACGTGGCGGGCAGCCATTACAATCTTGCAAAGGCCTTCCAGGCCGCGGGCCAGAAAGATCAGGCCAGAGAGGAAGCCGTTTCCGCTTTGGAAGCCGCGCCGAATTTCAAGCCGGCTCAGAAGCTGCTGCTCGAAGTAGCCGGCGAGTAGCGAAGGCGATTAATGAAGCGCACAGGTCGAAGATCCGTTGTGCGCGACAGACTAATGAAGCGCACAGGTCGAAGATCCGTTGTGCGCGGAGAGAATAAAATAGGAACTCATGTCGACAACTCAAATGGAACCGGACGTTTTAAAATCCCGCATCGCGCGCTTTCGTGAAGTCGATAACGAGATCGTCCGGCAGGTCAAACGCGTCATCGTCGGTCAGGACGAAGTGATCGAACAGGTCCGTATCGGCCTGTTCGTCGGCGGCAACTGCCTGATTACCGGACTGCCCGGTACGGCCAAGACGCTGCTGGTGCGAACCATGGCACAGGTTCTCGGCCTGCTGTTCAAGCGCATTCAGTTCACGCCCGATCTGATGCCGACGGACATCACCGGCACCGACATCATCGAAGAAGACCCCCACACCGGCCGCCGGACTTGGACCTTCGTGCAGGGGCCGGTCTTCGCCAACGTTCTGCTGGCGGACGAAATCAACCGCACACCGCCGAAGACGCAATCCGCCCTGCTCGAAGCGATGCAGGAGCATTCCTGCACCGTGCGCGGCAACTATTACAAGCTGCCTTCGCCGTTTTTTGTGCTGGCGACGCAGAACCCGATCGAGTTGGAAGGCACCTATCCGCTGCCCGAAGCGCAGCTCGACCGCTTCCTGTTCAACATCCTGCTCGACTACCTTACGGGGGAACAGGAACTGCAGGTCATCGATCTGACCACCACGACCCACGTTGCCCAGGCCGATCCGATCACATCAGCCGAAGAGATCCTTGAGTTTCAGCAGCTTGTTCGCATGACGCCCATCGGAGAAACGGTGGCGAAGTACGCAATTGAGTTGGTGCGCGCAACGCGAACCAAAGATCCCGGCGCGCCTGAGATCGTGAAAAAATACATCAACTACGGCGGAAGCGTTCGCGCTGCCCAGTTCCTCGTTCTGGCGGCAAAAGCCCGGGCGCTGATGAAAGGCCGCTACCACGTCAGCTTTGAAGACATCCGGGCCTTATATGTGCCCATCCTTCGTCATCGCATTTTGCTGAATTTCCACGCGGAATCGGATCGCCTGACGCAGGACGATATCCTCAATCAGGTGCTGGAACTGAAACCCGCCCCGAGAGAGTAACTTTGTAGCACTGGCGATCTTGTCGCCGGTGGGTTTACCAAAATGCTGCAACAGTTTCTCGATCCCGCGGTACTTGCGTCCATCTCGTCGCTCGACCTTGTCGCAAAGACGGTCGTGGACGGCTTTGTCGCGGGCCTGCATCGTTCCCCCAAGTTCGGCTTCAGCCAGGAGTTCGCGGAATACCAGCAGTATGTTCCGGGAGACGATCTCCGCCACGTCGACTGGAACGTCTTTGCCCGTACGGAACGTCTCTATCTTAAGCGCTTCAAGGGCGAGACGAACATGCAGTTGCTCATCCTCCTCGATGCCAGCGCCTCGATGACCTATGGATCGGGCAAAATCCGCAAGCTGGATTATGCGCGCTACCTCGCCGCTTCATTGGCCTATATGTCCTCACAGCAGCGCGATGCGACCGGCTTGATCGTATTCGATCAGGACGTATCCAACTACATTGCACCCTCCACCCGGCAGGGGCAGTTGATGCGCATCCTGCACGCCATTGAGAAGGCGGAAGGCGGCTCCCGTACCGATTTTTCCAAGCCCTTTATTCACTTTCAGGAATTTCTCAAACGCCGGGGGATCGTCGTCGTGATGTCGGACTTCTACGAAAAGCCGGAACAGATCGTCAAAGTTGTAGAGCCGTTGCGTTACCGTGGCAATGAGGTCGTGCTGTTTCATGTGCTCGATCCGAACGAACTCGCTCCGAAGTTCCGCAATCCTGTGCTGTTGCAGGATGTGGAAGACAATTCCGCCATGGAAGTCTCCCCGGACTACGCGCGCAACGAGTACAAGGCCAGGATCGACGAGCACATGCGCCAGCTCTCGGACAAGGCCCGCGCCGCCGGACTGGACTACTTTTTTATGAATACCTCCCGGCCGCTCGATGAAGGGCTGCGGAACTTTCTGGCCATTCGTCAGAGGAGGATGTAGTTGGGTTTCCTCGCGCCATTATTTCTCGGTGGGCTCGCCATTCTGGGCCTGCCGATCTACGTTCACCTGCTTCGCCAATACCGGCAGACGCCCATCCCGTTCAGTTCGCTCATGTTCTTCGAGCGGCGCACGCAAAGCTCCATCAGGCACCGGCGGCTGAAGTATCTGCTGCTTTTCTCGCTGCGGTGCCTTTTTGTGCTTCTTCTTGTGCTGGCCTTCGCCCGACCGTATTTCCATTCGGCCACCATCGCCCGCGCCAGCGGAGGGCGAACCATGGTGTTCGCGATCGACAACTCGTTCAGCATGCAGCAGGGCGATCGTTTTGCCAACGCCAAGAAAGCCGCGCTCGATCAGATTAATGCCATGCGTGCCGACGACCGCGGGCAGGTCGTTTCCTTCGGTGGCGCGTCCAAGCTTCTGACTGACATGACTCAGGACAAGCAGGCGTTGCGGGCCGCGGTTTCCGCTCTTGAGCCCGGCGAGGATACGAGTTCCTACGCGGAGCTCTCTCGCGTCCTCCGTTCGACTCACGAAAGCCTGAAGGCGGATATCGTCGCCCACGTCTTTACCGATCTGCAGAAATCGTCTTTGCCGACCAGCTTTTCCGATCTCAAGCTGGACGACGGCACGAAGATGGAAATGCACGCCGTCGCTTCGGCTCCTCTGCCCAACTGGACGGTCGAGAATGTCGATGCTCCCCGCCGTGTGTTCGACACGAAGAAAGTCCGCACAGTGGCCACAGTCGCCGGCTATGGAACACCGGAAGCCGTTCGAAAAGTCACGCTCCTGGCCAACGGAAAGCCGCTCGAATCGAAACAGTTGAAGGTTCCGGCAAATGGGCGCGCAACGGTGGAGTTTCTGACACTCGACGCGCCGTATGGTTTGACCCGCTGCGAAATCCAGATCGACGGCGCCGACGTCTTTCCGCAGGACGACCACTGGTTGTTCTCGGTGGAGCGCGCCGATCCCAAACCGGCGTTGCTGGTGCATTCGGACGGCGACTCAGCGAGCCCGCTCTATGTTCGGACCGCGCTCGAATCGTCGAACGAGCCCGCGTTCACGCTGGAAGCGCTGTCTGCCAACCAGGCAGCCAATGCCAATGTCTCGAAGTATGCGTTTGTAGTCCTTTCCGACCCCGGGCCTCTGCCCGAGAAGTTCGAAAATGCGTTGGAGAAATACGTGCAAGGTGGTGGGTCCGTGCTCATAACCCTGGGGAAGAACGCCACTCCCGGCCGCCGCGTGCCGGTTGCCGATTTGCAGGTAATGGGCCTTCATACCGTCGTTCCCGAGCGTGAATCGACACTCACAGTCGCCTCGGTCGATACCTCCTACCCGGCGTTTTCTCATGCGCAGAACTGGGGTGGCGTCGAGTTCTATCAGGCCGCGAAGCTGCAATTGCCGCAGGCGTCGCCGGAAATACGCGTTGCCGGGACATTATCAGACGGCTCGCCGCTGTTTATCGATCGCCAGATCGGCTCCGGGCACGCGCTGGTATTTACCTCGGCTTTCGATAATGTCGCCAATAATCTGCCGGTCCAGCCGATCTGGCTGTCGTTCCTCGACCAGACCACCCACGAAATGGGTGGAATCGGCACAGCTCCCGGCAATTACAAAGTAGGTTCGTTCGTTGAGTTGCGTACTGACCGGGAAAAGAACGTTCCGGTTGAGATTGTCGGCCCCGGCGATAAGCGACTGCTGTCGCTCGCCGAATCGACCAAAGCCCGCACATTCCAGTTTCCGTCGCAGGGATTCTTCGATATTCGCCGGGCCAACGGCCGCGAAGAATTGGCTTCGGTGAATGCGGACCGGCGTGAGTCCGACTTCTCGATTGTCCCTCCCGAGACGCTTGAATTGTGGAAAAATACAGGAACCGGCCCGAAGTCCGGGCAGAGCTCAATTTCCTCGTCCAGTCAGGGCGATCGGGATGACAAGGCGGAGATTTGGCCCTGGATTTTGGCAGTGTTGGCCTTAGAGGCATTGGCGGAATCGCTGTTGGGCAACCGGCACATGTCCGCTGCCGCTGAGGTTCCGGAATAGGTGTACCGACTGCATTGAGCGAAAAGGAAAAGGCATGAATCCACTGGAAGGCCTTGCGCAATATCTGAACCGGCTGGAGCGGCGTCTCCGCTTGTTCACATGGACTCGCGGTGCGGCAGCGGTCGCAGGGGCGGCGTTGGTCCTCACTGTGGCGATCGTTGCGTTGCTGATGTTTGCGACGTTCTCGCCATCCGGTCTGATCCTCGGCCGGTTCGCGCTGTTCCTGGGGATTGGCGCCGTTATTGCCGTCGGCCTCGTGGTGCCGCTGATGCGAATGAATCGCAAGCGCGCCGCGCAGGAAGTGGAAAATCGGCACCCCGGCTTCGATCAGCGTCTGCTCACCTTCACCGAGCGCTCCCGTGACAACGCTGCAGATCCGTTCCTGCCTCTTCTTGCTGAAGATGCTCTCGTCATCGCGCGCGACGCCGAACCGGAGCAGGTCATCGCGAAATCCCGATTTATTCGTTTTGCCTCGTTGGGCGCGGCCGCGGCCAGCGTCCTCGTCTACCTCGTCTTCTGGGGACCGGGAGTCTTCGGCTACGGCACGTCGCTGCTTTGGGGCAGTTATTCGAAGGATCAGGCCAGCAGACCGCTGTACAACATTGCTGTGCAGCCGGGTTCAAAGACCATTCGCCGCAAGTCGGATCAGATGATCAGCGCGACGTTGAGCGGCTTTATGTCCTCGCACGCTAATCTCTGGGTGCAGTGGGCGAACTCGTCGAAGTGGGAACAGACCCCGATGCAGGCGCAGAGCGGAGGGCCTGGTTTTGGATTCCTCCTGGTGCGCGTTCCGGACGATCTCCAGTACTACGTCGAAGCGGGCGGCATTCGTTCGGAAACCTTCAAGCTCCATACCATCGACTTGCCCGCCGTGAAAAACATCCGCGTTACCTATAAGTACCCCTCGTGGACCGGGCTCGCGCCGATGACGGAAGATCCCGGCGGCGATCTGCGCGCGGTGCAGGGCACGGTGGCCAAGATTGAAATTCAGACTGACAAACCTCTGAGCAACGCTCAGGTAGTTTTCGAAGAGGGTAAGCCGATCGATCTCGGTTCCTCAAGCAGCACCAGCATTTCCACCGATATCCCGATCGAAAAGGACGGCAGCTATCACATCTCGGTGATGGACCACGGCGAACTCGTGCGTCTGACGGACGACTATTTTATTGAAGCCCGCCGCGTGGGAGCACCCACTGTCAGGATCACCAAGCCGGGCAAAGATGCCAAAGTCAGCCCGATCGAGGAAGTCGGCGTCACGGTAACCGGTGAGGATGAATACCCGCTCCAGGAACTGAATCTGCACTACTCGGTGAACGGCGCGCCCGAAAAGGTCGTGTCAATGCTTGATCAAAAGGCGCTGAAGGATAAAGGCGCGAAGCAGGCGGAAGGCTCGATGCTGCTTTCCTTCGAGGACTTCAAGCTCGTTCCGGGCGATATCGTGAGCATCTATGCTACTGCTCGTGACGGCAAGAACTCCGCCAAGACCGACATGTATTTCATCCAGGCGGTGCCATTCGAGTTTGAGTATTCGCAGTCCCAGGCCGGCGGCGGTGGTGGAGGCGGCGGCGCGGATCAGGAACAGCAGATTTCCGAGCGCGAAAAAGAAATCATCGCCGCTACGTTCAACCAGGTGAATGGGGACGCGAAAGCCAAAGCATCTGCCGGCGAAAACGGGAAGTATCTTTCGGAGGTGCAGGCCAAGCTGCGCGATCAGGCGCAATCGCTTGCCAACCGTACCAAAGCCCGGCAGCTCGATGGCAGCGGCGCGGGCTTCCAGCAATTTGTCAAGGAAATGGAGCTTGCGGTGGGGTCGATGACACCCGCATCCGACAAACTGAAAGGCCTTTCCTTCCAGGACGCGATGGCGCCCGAGCAGCAGGCTCTGCAGCATCTGCTGCGCGCCGAATCCACCTTCCGGCAGATTCAGGTTCAGATCGGCCGTGGCGGCGGAGGCGGCGGTGGTGGCGGAGCCGGACGCGACTTGGCGAACCTGTTCGACCTCGAACTGGACAAAGACAAGAACCAATACGAGACCAACGCGGGTTCTGCGGCGGAACAGAAGCAGCAGCAGGTGGATGAGGCGCTGAAGAAGCTGGAAGAACTGGCGCGCCGTCAGAAACAGCTTGCCGACCAACAGCAGAACAATCCTCAGCAGCTCGCGCAACAGCGTTATGAGCAGGAGATGCTGCGCCGCGAAGCGGAAGAACTGAAACGCCAGATGGAACAGCTGCAGCGCGGCGACCAGAACCAGCAGGGACAACAAGGTCAGCAGGGGCAGCAGTCATCCAGCAGTTCGAGCCAGGGCGGTCAGCAGTCGTCCGGTGGGCAACAGGGCCAGCAATCGGCCCGCAATCAGCCGCAGCGCGGCCAGCAGGGCGGGCAACAGCAACAGGGTCTGAATCGAGCCATGCAGGAGCAACTCGATCAGGCGATACATAATCTGGAGCAGGCCGAGCGCGACATGAGCAGCGCGGCGTCGGCGCGGCAACCCGGACAGCAGGGTCAGCAATCGGGCAGTCAGGCGCAATCCGACGCCCAGCGCGCGGCCGAGCGTCTGCAGCAGGCAGGACAGACGCTGCAATCGATGCGTAAACAGCAGAATGGTTCGGAAATAGGCGACTTGGCCAATAAGGCCGAACAGCTCGCCACGCAGCAGCAGGATTTCGATCAGAGGCTGCGGCGCAACTTCGGACAGTCTCAGGGCAACAAACAGACAGCCCAGCAGATGGCCGAGGAAAAGCAGAAGATGCACGAGGCCTATGACAGCCTCGAGAAGCAGATGCAGCAGGCTGCTCGCGATGTTGCCGGTACGCAGCCGAATGTTTCGAAGGACCTCCGGGACGCCATGGGCCGCTCGCAGCAGCAAGAAATCGGCACCCGGATGGAGTTCACCGAGGAGGCGCTGCGGCAGGGATTGGGCCAGTATGCCGTGATGCGCGAGCCGCCGGTCACGCAGGCGCTGAACGAGCTCAAAGACCAGTTGAAAAAGATTGAATCGGAGTCGGCGCAGCAGGGAATGAATGCCGGAGGCGACGACAAGAGCCAATTGGCCATGCAGCAGGCGCTCAATAACGCGGAACGAATTCGCCGTGAAATGGAGCAGTTGACACGGTCCGCTCAGGGCCAGAACGGGCAGAATGGCAATCAACAGGGGAATCAGTCCGGCAACAACGGTCAACAGGCTGGCCGGCAAAACGGCCAGCAGCAGGGACAGGGTCAGGGTCAGAAGGGTGGCCAGCAACAGGGTCAGGGCCAGCAAGCTTCGAATGGCTCCCAGCAGGGTGGACAACAAGGCGGCCAACAAGGGCAAGGCGGCCAACAGGGAGGTCAGCAGCAGGCTGGCGCCCAAGGCCAGCAGGGTGGTCCTGGCAGCCCGTATGGCGGCGGCTACGGCGTGAATACCGGTCCGCGCGGCGGTTACGCGGGCCCGATTGGAAATGAGCCTTTCGCCCCCAACTTCGGCGGCGACACACGCATGGGCGTACTTCCGCCGAACGTTACTCCCGAGCAGGCTTATGGCGATCTGATGCGCGACATCGGCCGCCTGCGCGCTTCAGTAGGCGATGACAAAGACCTGAATCGCGAATATCAGGACCTCGTGCGCCGCGCCCAGCAATTGGATCCCAGGCATATGACCAACGATGGGCAATTGGGGTCTGTCATTGGCGCGCAGGCCTTGTCGGAAATCGATGAGCTTGAGCTGATTTTGCGGAAGAAGCTGGCGGCGGGCGATGGCAGTGTCCGCAGCACCAGCCCGCGCAACATACCGCCCGGCTACGACGCCGCGGTGGCGGAATACACGAAGCGCCTCAGCAAGCAGTAACCCGCTTGTGGGATAGGCCATCGCCGTTTGTGGCCTGTCTGGCCACCCGAAGGGCGGCGGCAGCTGCACTCTGACCCTGAGCAACGGCGAGATCTTCTGCCGTCTCACCGGCGTGCGGTCCCGCTCCCTCGTACCCGCAAATCGTCGGATCCGCCCCCCACTCCAGCAAGAGCCCAATCACCTTCATATGGCCCCGGTAAGCCGCGCTGTGCAGCGCCGTGAGCCCATCTCTGCGGCGCGCGTTGACGTTGGCGCCGCTCGCAACCAGCAGATTCACCAGTTCCAGAACGACATCTTCATCGTCGCTGGGATTCGGAACGTCCGGAGTTGCGACAGAGCAGCCCAGCGGCGCGATCTGCAGAAAGCTGTCTCGCGTAACGGCATTCGCGTCCGCGCCGCGCTCGAGTAGGACCCTGGCCACTGCCGTCTGTCCCCAGTAGCACGCGCGATGCAGGGCCGTGCTGCCAGCTGCACTGAACGCCCGCGCCAGTTGGGGATCCGTGCCCAGTGCGCCGGTTACCCGGTCCAACATGCCCAACTCGGCAGCCAGGAAGAAATCCAGGTCGACACCCCGCGCCAGCAACAGTTCGACGACGCGTTGATGTCCTCCGAAATGCGCCGCGTGGATCGGCTGCGATCCCGTCATGCTGCTTACGGTCGCGAGCGCAGGATCCGCGTCCAGCAGATCGAAAACGCGGTTGTAGTCTCCCTCTTTCGAGGCTTTGAGAATTTCCTCCGTCGAGCTCATAGAGGCTTGTCGATCTTCCAGAGTATCTGCCGGAGAATACCCAACAGCAAGGGGACGTCCCGTTCGGTCAGCTTCGTCCGCCGGACCCAGCGGCGGATTTTCTGCTCCGTAGAAACGGCGGTGATGCGGTTTGTGTAGCCGGTTTTTTCCAATACATCCAGCAGCATCCGGGTCAACTGTTCAGAGTCCAAGCCTTCGACCGCGAGGTCGGATTTCAATTGTCTCGGCTTCTTCCCTTCGCCTCGTCTTAGTTCGTACAGGCACACCGCCACCGCCTGCCCCAGGTTCATGGAGGGCGTGCGCGGCTCGGTCGGAATGCGAATCAGCGTATGGCAGTAGCTCATCTCATCGTTCGAGAGCCCGAATTTCTCCGAACCGAACAATAAAGCTGCTCTTCCGGAATGCTCCTGAATTCGCTGCATCCCCGGATCGAGCAGTTCGATCGGCTGCTGCAATTCGCGTTTCTGCGCCGCTGTTGTGCCGACTACGAGCGAGCAATCGGCAACCGCTTCCGCAACCGTTTGGAACACCCGCGCCGATTTCAGCACATGTGCGCCGCCGACGGCCGACACCGCTTCCCGGAACGCCACCTCGTAGGGACTCACCACCCGCAGGTCGTCAAGCCCAAAGTTCGCCATGGCGCGCGCGGCCGCACCGATATTCAGGGGGTTGCGCATGGAAACGAGAACGATTGAGAGTTCAGAGGCGATATAACGATCTTTGCACGATTTCAGAGCAGCGGCTCTTTGGCCGCCACGAGCGCAATAATTCGTGACCGGACAAAACGGGGCATCGCGAGTCCGTAACGTGCGGCGAGTTGCTTCCAGTCGGTATTCAGAATTTGTCCGCGGCAGGATGGCGTTCCACACCGGCATTCCCAGGGCTCGTCGAAATTCACCGCGAAGCAGCCATAGTCGATCGTCAACTCTTCGTCCGGTGAAATCTCTCGCATCGTTATTACGTTGCCATCGAGGTCATAGCCGAGGTTCGGTTCGCAGGAATGATTGAGGAAGTTATCGAGCGTGGTTACAAACGAATCGTCGAGGGGAGCAACGATGCGTCCGAAGTCGATATCGAGTCCATAGCGGAAGGCAAGTACCCTTTGCGGCCGAGGCAGCGCCAGGATCTCATCCGCCGTAAATTCGCGCCAGCCAGGAAGGCCCGTCCAGAAGTCCTCGTGCCAGCGTGGAAGGACCGGCGCCCCCTGCGGGACTGCCCGCACGGCAAAGATCCCCAGCCAGTCCTCTCCGCGGGCCCGCCGTTCAATCACTCCCGCCTCTTCAAGAGGGATGCGCCCTGAGATCTGGATGACACTTTGCGGATTGAGCACCGACGGCTTTTCCTCTGTCCTAAAATACACACACATGATGCATCCCGACGCTGAACTTCGTTTCATCCGCGACAATATGGGCTACGGCCTCTTTGCCCGCAAACGGATTCCGCGCGGCACCATTACCTGGACTCGCGACGAACTGGACCAGCAATTCAGCTAGGCGGCCGTCGCCCGCATGGACGCCATCTGCCGCGAGCGGGTGTTTTATTTCGGTTATGTCGACCGCGAAGGGAATCACATCCTTTGCTGGGATCACGGCCGTTTCATGAATCACTCCTGCGACCCGAATTGTCTGAGCGCGGGCTTCGACTTCGAGTTTGCTGTCCGCGACATCGAACCCGGCGAGCAATTGTGCGACGACTATGGATTATTGAATCTGATTGAGGAACTCGAATGCCAATGTGGCTCTCCGCGCTGTCGCGGGGTGATCCGTCCGGATGATATTGCCGGATACGGCCTCGAATGGGATGTTCGGGTTCAGACGGCGTTTCCATTTATCGGACAAGCGCCTCAACCTCTGTGGCCGCTGGTTGGGTGTAAAGAACAAATTGAAGCGGGAATCCGTGGTGAGCTCGCGATCCCCTCCTGCCGGCTTCACGCGTTCGGCAGTTCGAAGGTATGCTGAACGGCCTGATTCATCGGCTGCGGCCATTTAAAAGGGCACTGCTGATTGTCTTCGCCGGCCTGGTGCTGGAGATGGGATTCAACGGATTACTGCCGTTATCCCTGCGTTTTCTGATTGATCGCGTAATGGTGCAGAGGAATCCAGGGGCGATCTCCGGGTTGCTGCTGTTCCTGGGCTTGGGAGCGCTTGCCGCCTCGGCCGCCGGCCTCATTCGCGACCGAACGTGGGTACGCACGCAGGCCCGATTTCTCGAAGGCCTGCGCCGGGAAATGTTCGGACATCTGCAGGGACTATCGATCGATTTTTTTAACCGTCCCGGAAGCGCGGGAGAGGTGCTGTCGCACTTTTCCAACGATCTGGCTGCGATTGGCAATGCCGCGTCGATGGCAATTCCCTGGGGTCTGCTGCCGGGATTCGAATGTGTTTTCGCGACGGTGCTCCTGTTACTTCTGAATTGGAAATTATGGCTCGCGGCCATGACTCTGTGGCCATGGGTCATCTTCGCTCCGCGGATATTTGCGGGAAGGGCAGACGAAGAAAATGAAACGCGGTATCGGAGCGAGGCGGCCCTCCTCGCCGAACTGCAGGAGAATCTCGCGGTACAGCCTGTGATAAAAGCGTTCTCGCTGGAGGGAGCGCGCATCAGCTTGTTTGCGGGGAGGAACAGCGCCTGGAGCGAAGTGGCCGCGCGCGCGGGCGTCGTGAACTCTCTGCTCGAGCGGTCGACAACATCCGGCATTCTGTTGATTCAGGTCGCCGTGCTGGGTCTCGGCGCATGGATGACTTTTAACCGCCAGATGACGATCGGGACTCTGGTGTCGTTTCAGGCGCTGCTGCTGTTATTTGCGAATAACCTGCTCTACGTCATGCAGTACATGCCATCGGTCATTCAGGCTCGCGGCGCTCTTTCACGAATCGAGGAGTTGCTCGCGACAGCGCCAAAGGTACGCGAAGCGCCGGGTGCGGCGAATGCGCCGCCTCTCTCGGAAGCGATCGAGGTGAAGGACGTCTCTTTCAGTTATTCGGGTGAAAGGCGGAACCTCGACCGCGTCAGCCTTCGTATTCCGCGAGGTTCGTCAGTCGCCTTTGTGGGTGGAAACGGGTCGGGGAAAAGCACCATGCTGAATCTCCTGATGCGGTTTTACGACGCCGGTTCCGGCTCGGTGCTGGTCGACGGACAAGACCTTCGAAGCATCGACTTGAAATCGTGGCGGCGACAGACCGGCGTTGTATTTCAGGAAAGCCTCCTTTTCGACGATTCTCTTCGCGAGAATATCCGGATGGCGAAGCCGGATGCGACCGAGGATGAGATTATCGCGGCCGCGCGAGACGCGGAGATTCATGACTTCATCGAGAGTCTGCCGGCCCGCTACGATACATCCGCCGGCGCCCGGGGCGGGTACCTCTCAGGAGGACAGCGGCAAAGAATTGCGATCGCGCGGGCAATTCTGCGCAATCCCGACGTTCTGCTGCTGGATGAGGCGACCTCGGCGCTTGACCCCGCTACCGAACAGGCCATCCATGCCACGCTCGCGAGATTGGGCAGGGGGCGCACAACCATCGCGGTCACACACCGGCTTTCTTCAGCGGCTTCGGCGGACACGATTTTTGTGTTCGAAGCTGGCCGGTTGGCGGAATATGGCTTACATCACAGCCTGCTCGCGCGGGACGGCGTCTATGCGACCCTTTGGAAAAAACAGAGCGGCTTCCAGGTGACGCCCGATGGGTCGCAGGGAGAAATCACGCCGGACCGTCTTGGGCAGGTGCCGATCCTCGCCGGTCTGTCCCGAGGCGATCTCGCCCTACTCGTGCCGCTGTTCCGCTCGGAAGTGTACCGCCCGGGCGAAAACGTTGTAATCGAAGGCGATGCGAGTGGCAGTTTTTATATCGTCGTGCGCGGCACCGTGGAAGTGCTGAAGCGGGCGCAGCGAATCGCTGTCTTGCAGGATGGGGACTTTTTTGGAGAGATTTCTTTGTTGACCGGGTCCGCTCGAACTGCCACCGTTCGCGCAACCGCGCTCACAACATGTATTGCGCTCGATAAAACTGCGTTCGACGGACTGCTCTCACGATCGCCTCATATCCGGGAGCGGATTATGCAAATCGCGGACAAACGCCTCGCCGCCCAGGCCGGAATTTGCTGAGCGGCCCATTCTCCTGACTGGATTCGCCGCAGTTCAGTTATCCGTCGGCTTTTGATTGAGGCGATCGATCACGATCACGGGCAGAGTCCGCTTTTGTGTTTCGAGCTTGAGGCCGAGTTGCTTTTCGATCGACTCGAAAATGGTGTATCCGCCGCCGGGGTCCGCAGCCGACGCGCTTGGCCCTGCGTCACCCCCACCCCGTGCGGGGCCGTTGAAAAGCGCGGCCGGAAACGGGCTGAACGTTAATGTGAAATCCCAGCCACCTTCAAGGCCGCTGGCATCCTGAACCGGCCCGTTGAGCCCGGGCGCGATATTCTGTAGCCGTTCCGCGAAGAGCGCCAGCGGGGCATTCTGGCAGATCAGTACCTGCGAGTTCGGAGGTGTGTTGGGAGAAGGTGGCGCGTTTCTGCAGAAGGTCCGGCTGTCCGGGTCTGCTTTCTTCAGTTTTGGCTTGGGCGCCACCAGAGAGTAAGCCGTAACCAGGCGCGGCTCGGTGTGCCAGGCGAGCCCGAAGCGTTCCACGAGCAGCGCACGAATCATCGGCGCGAGGATTTCGGGATCGCCGAATGGGCCTCCCGAAGCTTCGATTGGCGCTTTGGCCGTTATAGAGACTCGGACTGTATCGACCCAGCTGGGCACGCCGGCAAGCTGGTCGTTGTTATTCGTGTTGAACGCCCGATTAATCAGGATACGCATCGGTATGCCCTCGGTGACGAATCGTCCGCCGGGCTGCATTCCCATCCTCATGGGACCCCTAAGATCGGAGGGCGCGAGCTTGACGTCGGCGACTTCAAATTCAGTTGGTGGGTTGATCGCCGGCAGCGCCTGCGGAATTCCGGGTCGGTTATCGGAAGGTTTCCGGTCGACCCTGTCGACCACGAGGACGGCCGTGGGAATAGGCACCTCCTCCAATTTCAGCCCGAGTTGCTTCTCCAGCGCATCCATAAGAGAAATCCGGTCACCGGAACCGGCCATGGGTCCAATGAGCGGCAGGGACCACTTGACGTCGAAATTCCACATGCCCTTCAGGCCGGTCCGATCGAGAACCGGTTTGGAGAGCGACGTAAACCGCATCGTGGGCAGGCCCTCGGCAAATGCGGCCATTGTCATGTTGCGGCAGGAATAGGCGAGCGTCATTCCGGGTCCGAGGTTTAGGGTGGTGGCGCCACTGGCATCGCTGAATGAGATCCTGTTGCCTCCTTCTGCCGGGGGGCCGGATGCGGGCGGGATCCTGCAGCCGGTTTCGCCGGAGCCGTCGGCCTCCTTCAGTTGCAGCTTCTTTCCGGCTGTCAGAGCCCAGGTGGGTAACGGCTTGGTATCCTCGTGCAGCGCTAATCGGAACCGGTCTTTCAGCAGCGACTGGAGCATGAGCCGCTGCGCTTCCGGCGTCGAATCGGGAGGCACTTTTGCGATCGCATCGAAGCGGTCCAGTTCCAGCCAGTTCGGTCCGCCGAGTATTTTGTCCGCGTCAAAGGCCCAGGCCATGCGGATGAGGTCAAGCATGGTGGCGTTCCGGACTTCATAACGGCCATTGCGGACAGGCCCCGTGCGAACCGCCGGCGTTATCGTCCTGGCGCTGACATGGACATCGGCAATCTCGAACTGCGGCACGGTTTCTGGGGATTGGCCGAATAAGGATTGGCCGAATAAAGCGCCGGAAAGAAGGGCGACGGAGATCGGGTACGTGACCTTTCCCATGTTTTTCGTCTCTTTAAGAGATTATCTTTCGAAATGAGGAGGTGTGCGGCCAACCGGCGGCGGAACAATCAATTCAGCGCATTCGTTGGCGGCCTGGTGTAAAATCAAAACTTTGCGTGACCGGCCACCCGGGCCGGTAACAGCGTCCCGAATTCAAGCGCCAGGATAGAGTGGAGGAAGTATGGCATCGCCCGTAGAGCAGAAGGTCAAGCAGATCATTGTCGAACAACTCGGCGTAGACGAAAGCCAGGTAGACAACAAAGCTTCGTTCGTCGATGATCTCGGCGCCGATTCGCTGGATATTGTGGAGTTGGTCATGGCGTTCGAAGAAGCCTTCGAGTTGGAGATCCCGGACGAAGATGCCGAGAAAATCGCCACCGTCGGGGATGCCGTCACCTATATTGAGAGTAAGAAAAAATAGCCGCCAGGCAGCCGGAACGGCCGTCCGGCGTCGTTGCGTGAGGATGATCTTCCAACCCTTCCCGGCAAAATTGACACCTTCGGACGGTTTACAGCATCCAGCCAAATCGGGCTGCATTTCAGAAGGAGAACCGTTATTTCCCGCAGAGTTGTAGTCACCGGTGTCGGCCTCCTGACCGCGATTGGCGACACCACGGAGCAGACCTGGAAGGCGTTGCTCGAGTGCCGCAACGGTATCTCGCCCATCGAATCGTTCGACGCGGCGGCCTTTAACTGTCGCATTGCGGGTGAAATCAAACATTTCGATCCCTCCCGCTTCATCGAGAAAAAAGAGATCAAGAAGATGGGCCGCTTTATCCAGATGGGAATTGCGGCCATGACGGACGCCATGGCCTCCTCCGGGCTCAAGGTAACTGAGGAGAATGCGGAACGCGTCGGTGTCTATGTCGGCAGCGGCATTGGCGGATTCGAAGTCATTGAGCGCGAATACAGAACGCTGCTGGAGCACGGGCCCCGGCGTCTGTCTCCTTTTTTCATCCCCGCGACCATCATCAATCTCGCGTCCGGCTATATTTCCATTCGTACCGGCGCCAAAGGACCGAACTCCGCTACCGCCACGGCCTGCACCACCAGTGCGCATTCCATCGGCGACTCGTTCAAAATCATTCAGCGCGGCGACGCGGATGCGATGATTTGCGGCGGTACGGAAGCCTGCATCACTCCTCTCGGCGTCGGGGGCTTCGCGGCCATGCGGGCGTTGTCGCAGAACAACGATAATCCGGCGCACGCGTCGCGGCCTTTCGATCGCGATCGCGACGGATTTGTCGTGGGCGAAGGGGCCGGCATTCTGATTCTGGAAGAACTGGAATTCGCCAAAAAACGAGGCGCTCCCATTCTTGCCGAGGTGGTGGGATACGGGATGAGCGGAGATGCGCACCATTTCACTGCTCCTCCGGAAGATGGTGAAGGTGCATTTCGGGTGATGCGGAACGCGCTCAAGGACGCTTCGCTCCGGCCCGAGCAGATCGATTACATCAACGCGCATGGCACCTCGACGCAGTTGGGCGACCAGGCGGAGACCATCGCCATGAAGCGGGCGTTCGGCGACCATGCGAAGAAACTTGCGGTGAGTTCCACAAAATCAATGACCGGCCATTTGCTGGGTGGCGCCGGCGGGCTTGAGGCAGGGATCGTGGTTTACGCGCTGCACGATCAGGTCGCGCCTCCGACCATCAACTACGAGAATCCCGACCCAGGCTGCGATCTGGACTACGTGCCCAACCAACCACGCCCGATGAAGATCGATTATGCGCTGAGTAATTCCTTCGGCTTCGGCGGGACCAATGGCGCGCTCATCTTCAAACGTTTTGCGTAGAGGGTTATGAAAATCGTTGTCGCCGTGAAACAGGTTCCCTCCCGCGACAGTCAGCTCAAGGTCGCATCGGGAGCCACATGGATCGAAGATGCCGATCTCTCCTGGGAAATCAATGAGCCCGATGCCTATGCGCTCGAAGCGGGCCTGCAGCTTAAGGAAAAGGTCGGCGGCGAAGTTGTAGTTCTTTGCGCCGGGCCTGAGAGCGCCGCCCAGACCATTCGCGAAGCTCTCGCGAAAGGTGCGGATCGTGCGATCCACATCGAGACCGCAAAGGCTCCGTCGTCGGACCCTCTTCTGCTTGCTCGCATGATGGCGAAGGCGCTCCAGTCCGAAACAGCCGATCTCATCCTCACCGGTCTCCAGTCTGACGATCTCGGCTACGGCCAAACAGGCGTCATTCTCGCCGAAGTGATGGGGCTTCCGCACGCCACGATCATCATGAACATTGAGACGGCGGGAAGCGGGATAAAGGTCAAACGCGAGTTGGAAGACGGCTGGTTTCAGCATGTGGAAATGCCGCTGCCTGCTTTGCTGACCATCCAATCCGGCGCGACAAAACTGCGCTACGCGACCCTCATGGGCATCAAGAAAGCCAAGACCAAAGAGGTCCGGCGAATTCCCGCCGTGGAACTTGCCGGCACGGGGAGTCCATCTATCAAGCTGGATCGCATCTACATGCCGGCGAAAACCAAACATTCGCAGATCTTCGATGGCCCCGCGAAGGAAGCCGCGGCGAAGCTGGTCGAAAAGCTGCGCTTCGAGGCGCGGGTTTTATAAAGCTATGAGCGGCATTCTGGCAGTTCTCGAGCAACGTGACAACAAGCTGCACAAGTCCGCGCTGGAAGCTCTGGCCGCTGCGCAGGAGATCGGCGCAAAGCTGGATCTTCCGGTATTCGCAGCCGTGCTCGGCAGCGGCGTGGAGCCGGTTGCTCAGACTCTCTCTGGCTACAACCTGAAGAAGGTTCACGCCGTCGATCACGAACTGCTCGCGCAATACACGCCGGATGGATATACGGTCGCGTTGAAGCACTTAATCGAGGCTCATCAGCCGAAGTATGTGATCTTTCCCCATACTTACCAGGTTCGCGATTTTGCCCCAAAGCTGGCCACGGCTCTTAACCGGGTTCTGGTGAGCGATGTGATCTCGTACCGCATCGACGGCGGCGCACTGGTTCTGGTTCGGCAGCTGTTCCAGGGCAAGATCAACGCCGATGTCCGTTTCGCGGGCGATGCGCCGTACTTTGCCTCGATTCAAGCCGGATCGTTTCGCGCCGAAAATGTACAGCCAGGCGCCGCTCCCGTCGAGAAAAGCACACCCGACATCAAACCGGAACAGATTCGCACCAAGCCGCTCGAACTTTTCCGCGAATCGCCGCGCGCCGTCGATCTCGGTGCCGCCCAGATCATTGTTTCCGTGGGTCGCGGCATCAAAGAGGCGGAGAATATTCCAGTCGTGCAAAAGCTGGCCGACGCACTGGGAGCCGAATTGGCCGCGTCACGTCCGATCTGCGACAACGGCTGGCTGCCGATGGAGCGACAGGTGGGAAGTTCCGGCCAGACCGTTGCGCCGAAGCTCTACCTTGCCGTCGGCATCTCCGGAGCCATTCAGCATTTGGTGGGCATGAAGGGCTCAAAAACCATCGCTGCAATCAATAAAGACCCGGAAGCTCCCATCTTCGAAGTGGCCGATTACGGCATCGTCGGCGACCTTTTCGAAGTGGTTCCCGCACTCATCGAAGCACTGAAAAAGTGACCTGAATAAACGACATCGGTCGGCCAGCGATGCCTGATACTCTGGTGACTTCCCTGATGCGCGTCCTCATAAGCGTTACCGACAAAGCTGGTGTGCCCGAGTTCGCCCGTGGCCTCGTCGAACTCGGCGCGGACCTCATTTCAACCGGCGGAACCGCCCGTCTTTTACGCGAAAACGGCGTCCCCGTTCGCGATGTCAGTGAGGTCACCGGTTTTCCTGAAATGCTCGACGGACGCGTCAAAACCATGCACCCGAAGATCACCGGCGCGATTCTCGCAGTACGGGAAAACGCCCAGCATGCGGCTTCACTGCGGGAACACGGCATTGAGCCGATCGACATGGTGGTGGTCAATCTCTACCAGTTCGAGAAAATTGCGGCACACCCGGACGCATCGCTCGAAGACCTGATCGAAAACATCGATATCGGCGGCCCCACCATGATCCGCTCCGCCGCCAAGAATTGGCAGGATGTCGCGATTGTAACGTCGCCGTCGGATTATCAGTCGATACTCGATGAGCTTCGCGCCAACGGGAAATTGACCCTTTCTCGCGAGACAAAATGGAAATTGGCCAAACAGGCCTTCCAAACCACCGCCCGCTACGATCGCGCCATCAGCGCCCGTCTGGCCGAAGTCGGCAATGGCGCCGAGGTGATGCCTCCCGTGCTCGATATCCGGACGCCGCGCCGCATGTCTCTGCGCTATGGCGAAAATCCGCATCAGCACGCCGCGCTCTACGCGTCGGGCGCAACCGGAATTGCGGGCGCGGAACAACTGCATGGCAAGAAGTTGTCGTATAACAATCTCGTCGACCTCGACGCCTGCTGGCAGTTGGTTTGTGAGTTTTCCAATCCTGCCGCGGCGATCATCAAGCACACCAACCCCGCGGGCTGTGCGGAAGATTCATCGCTTGTTGAGGCCTATCGAAAGGCGCTCGAGTGCGATCCCATCTCAGCGTATGGCGGCGTAATCGGGCTGAATCGTCAGATCGACGAGGAAACCGCCGCCGGTCTGGCCAGGCTGTTCGTGGAAGCGATCGCTGCCCCGGCTTATTCCGTGGCGGCGCTGAACATCCTGCAGGCGAAGAAGAACCTGCGCCTGATCCGGGTTACGCCGTCCAACGATGCGATGGTCGTCAGGAGCATCAGCGGCGGTTATGTGGCGCAGACGCCCGATCGTGCCGTCTTCGATCGTGCGACGTGCGAGGTAAAGACAAAACGTGCTCCGACGTCCGAGGAATGGCCTGCCCTCGAGTTTGCCTGGAAAGTCGTCAAGCACGTGAAATCGAACGCCATCGTCTATGCGCGCGCGGGACAAACCGTGGCTGTTGGAGCAGGGCAGATGAGCCGCGTCGATTCGGTCAATATCGGCGCCATGAAAGCTCAGCTTCCTCTGGAAGGCACAGTAGTAGCGTCGGATGCCTATTTCCCCTTCGCCGATGGCCTGGAACAGGCTGTGAAAAACGGCGCGACCGCTTTGATCCAACCGGGAGGCTCGGTGAAGGACGAAGAAGTGATCGCTGCCGCCGACCGGCTGGGAGTTGCCATGGTCTTCACCGGCGTGCGCCACTTCCGCCATTAAGCGATTAGCTCCCGCTTCTGATATACGATTACCGGGTGAAGCTTCGAACCTTTTCTTTGTTTGGTCTTGCGTTCCTGATTGTCGCCTGCGGATCGGGAAGCGACAGCCGTCGCTTTGGGCTCACACCCACTGGCGGAGCTATCAACCTCTACACGCTTACCAACGGCAAAGGAATGGAAGTCAAGATCTCTGACTATGGCGGAATCGTGACGTCGCTGAAGGTGCCGGATCGGACAGGCATATCCGTCGACGTCGTTCTCGGCTTCGATAGCCTCGACGGATATTTGAAGCCCGGTCCCTACTTCGGAGCCATTATTGGACGCTACGGAAATCGCATCGCCCACGGAAAGTTTTCGCTCGATGGTGTGGAATACACGCTGGCCAAAAACAACGGCGAGAACTCTCTGCACGGTGGAATCCGCGGCTTCGACAAAAGGGTCTGGACCGTTACCAGCCACAGCGGCCAAAGCCTGCAGTTGACGTATCTGAGCAAAGACGGCGAAGAAGGCTTTCCGGGCAACCTTCTCACAACTGTGACTTACACACTTACGAGCGCCAACGACCTCCGGATCGACTACGCTGCAACCACCGACAAAGCTACGGTTGTGAACCTGACCAACCATTCCTATTTCAACTTGGCCGGGCAGGGAACAGGCGATGTTCTGGGGCATCAAGTGACGATCGTTGCCGACCGTTTCACGCCTGTGGACAAAACTCTGATTCCGACCGGTGAACTGCGAAACGTCGCGGGAACTCCGTTTGACTTCCGGCAGCCTCACACCATCGGAGAGCGCATCAATGCCAATGACGAGCAACTAATGCTCGGCAAAGGATACGATCACAACTTTGTTCTCAACCGGCACAGTGCCGGACTGGAATTGGCCGCTCGGGTAATAGAACCTAAGACCGGCCGCGTTCTCGAAGTGTTAACTACCCAGCCCGGAGTGCAGTTCTACACCGCCAATACGTTGGGTCCGGCGCTCGCGGGTAAAGACGGCAAAGTCTACGGTCCGCACTCCGCTTTCTGCCTCGAAACACAGCATTTCCCCGATTCTCCCAACAAGCCGGACTTCCCCTCCGTGGTCTTGAAGAAGGGCGATCACTATCTGACGACCACCGTCTATCGCTTTTCGACCGAATCGGGAGAATGACGATAGTGACGACCGGTACCGGTACAACCGGCCTTTAACAATTGCGCCAACGCTCCCATACTGTACTTGGGTGCTGCGGTCCAGACCTCCATGGATCGCGCGGAGGCTCCCTATGGCAGGCGGTACATTCCCGAAAAATGTACCGCCTGGGTCACACATCCCCTACTGCTTCGGTTGCGTTGTACTCGTTTGGTTTGAACTCACCTGATTTGCACTCACTTGGTTTGAACCGGGCTGAATAACGGTTGCCCGCACCGGTGGCCCCTCGCCCGGACGATACTGCGCCAGTTTCGCGGCAGCTTTGGCCTTTGCTGCGTCTGAGATCTGAATGTGGTTCTGCACGGCCACCGCGCCTCCGGTCTTCGCCAGGCGCGTAGCGACGCCCTTGTGTTGGATGACGCTCGTCTTGCCCTCAATCGTCGCCACGCCGTTTTGTACGGACACCGTAAAGTGTTCCGCGTTGATTTTCGACTTGCCGAACTTCGCCTTGATATTGCGCTCGATCTGAGCGTCCGGAAGAACCTTCGATGCGTTCGCCACCGGTTTGGACACCGGTGCTGCCTGGCTCAGCCCCGTAAAAAGGACGGCAACAGCCAGCGCGGAGACAATTGTTCTCACGCCAGTCCAAGCCTATCGCGCAGTTGCTGTCTTGGCTATTCCCCTCAGGCGGGAATAGTTATACGTGGTCGACTTCGCGCAGCCACTCAGGACGCTTCAGAACTTCCCGTGGCTTGCTTCCATCGGGCGGGCCGATGATCCCGTCCCGGTGCATCATGTCGAGAATGCGCGCCGCGCGGCCGTATCCCAGCCGCAGTCGCCGCTGCAGGGTTGAGGTGGAAGCTTTGCCGACCTCAAGCACGACTCGAAGAGCTTCTTCGTACATCGGGTCCTGATCGCCGGGCGCGCCCTCTTCCATTCCGGCTTCGCCGTCCTCGCTCGGCGGAGCGGCGAGGTAGGACTGATCGTATTCCGGTTTGGCCTGCGCCTTCCAGAAGTCGACGACCGAATTAATCTCAGTCTCAGTGACGAACGCGCCATGAACGCGCGTGAAGCGGGACGATCCCGGCGGCAGGAACAACATGTCGCCTTTGCCGAGGAGGTGCTCCGCGCCCATGCCGTCGAGAACGGTGCGGCTGTCGACACGCGTAGCGACGCGGAAGCTGATGCGTGCCGGGAAGTTTGCCTTGATGATGCCGGTGATGACGTCCACGCTCGGGCGCTGCGTGGCCAGCACGAGGTGCATTCCGACTGCGCGCGCCATCTGCGCGAGCCGCGTTACGGATTCTTCCACGTTGCGGCCTTCGAGCATCATGAGGTCGGCCAATTCGTCGATGAGGATGAGCACGTAAGGCAGCGGCTTCGCCTCTTCAGAGGGCGGCGCATCGTCGTCGAACAAGCTGCGCGGCTCGTTCTGAAGCTTGCGGATCTTCTTGTTGTACTGATCGATATTGCGCGCACCCTGCTCGGCCAGCAGGCGCAGGCGGCGCTCCATCTCGAGCACGGCATTGCGCAGGGCGTTGGCGGCCTTCTTCGGATCGGTAATAACCGGCGTGAGCAGGTGCGGGATGCCCTCATACATGCCCAGCTCCACGCGTTTCGGATCGACCATGATCATCTTGACCTCATCGGGAGTCGACTTATACAGAATCGACATGATGAGCGAGTTGATCATGACCGACTTGCCCGATCCCGTCGATCCGGCGATGAGCGCGTGCGGCATGGAATCGAGTGCGGACACCTTGATGCGTCCGTTGATGTCCTTGCCCATTGAGATGGTCAGGAACGAACTCGATTCCTGGAACTCGTCGGATTCGATCACCGCCCGCAGGCTGATGACCTCGCGCTTGGTATTCGGAACCTCGATGCCGATGGTCGGCTTGCCGGGGATGCGCTCGATCAGAATCGATTCCGCCTGCAACCCAAGGCACAAATCCTCGGTGAGGGTCGTGATGCGGCTGTATTTGATTCCCGCTTCCGGTTTGAACTCAAACGTCGTGACGACCGGGCCAGGGTTGATCTGCACGACGGAGCCGAATACGTTGAATTCTTCGAACTTGGATTTGATTGCCGCAGCGGTATTCTTAAGCTCTTGCTCGTCGAAAGCGGACCGCACGGGGATCTCGTTCAGCAGATCGGTTGTGGGAAGCCGGTAGATGGTGGCCGTATGATGCTTCGGAGGCACATCCCTCTTCGCGGGCTGATTGAATGGAAACTCCAGCAGATTCGCGGGCGAAGGAGTTTGGGCAAGTTGGCAGATCGGGATTTCAGCCGATTCTTCCAGCGCGGGGGCCGCAACAGGGGCCGCGACCGCAGGCTGCGGTTCGCTGGCGGGCTCATCCCACGGGAGTTTTTCCACGCCTGGCTCCGGCTGCCGGCGTCGCGTCCGTTGAGTAGTAGTCGGATCGGGCGCGGGAAGCGTGGCGGTGTCCTGCTCATATTGGACCCGCTGTGTTTCCAGCGCGCGCGCTTCGGCTGCCTGGCGCCTCTCCGCGGCTTTCTGGAGCGCGGCTTCCCGGCGGCGGTCCATCGACCTGCGCCACTTATTCCCCATGCGGGAGAACACGGCAAGCAGCGGACGGAACCAGCCGCGCAGTTTCGCCAGCGTGAAAGTGGACACCAGATAAATTGAAATCACCAGCACGGTCGCCAGCACCACGGCGGATCCGGCTGGGTTCAGGGCGTGTCGAAGCGAATCGGCAAGAAGAAAGCCCGCTGTTCCACCCAGCATGACGGTGTGTTCGAACAACCGCCATTCCGGCAGGAGTGCTGCCGCGCCGCAAGCTGAGACCACAAGCGCGCCGCTGCCCAGCAGTTTGATGATGGGGGCTTCGACCGCCTCGGACCGAATCCACTTCCAGCCGAGCGCGAAAATCAGCACCGGGAAAAGAAATGCCGCGAGTCCGAATGCCTGCAGGAAGACGTCGGCGACGTGCGCGCCAACCGGCCCGATCAGGTTGCTGGTGCGTGCGGCACCGGCGACCGTGTCCCAGGAAGGATCACGCGGGTGAAAAGAAGCCATGCTCAACAGGAACAGAATTCCTGTGGCAAGGAACAAAAAACCTGTCACCTCGTTGAGGCGTTTGGATTGACCGGGAGTAAAGAGCCTCATCCGACTGGCGGACGGAAGAAGCCAGAGCAATATTAGTATCGCAGATTCGCGACCCAGTTTCGCGGGGCTGGCCGCCTACTCGATCCGGATGCCCAGCAACGGAGCGAAAACCATCGCCTGCGATAGATCGACCACCACGCCCCGGATGTCCTCCGCGTTCAGATGCAGGCCTTCAACCTGCGAGCCGCGCAGATCGGCATCCAGAAGCTTCACCTTGCTCATCTCTGCGTTCCGAAGATCGCATTTTCGAAATACGGAGCCGGAAAGATCGGTTCCCTGAAAATCCGCCTCGCCGAAATTACAAGAATCGAACTCCGCGGATTTGAATTTGGAATAGCGAAATTGAGCGTACCGCTGGTCGCCCTCGGAAATGAGGACATCCTGACAGCGGGCCTCGCCCGCGCGAAACCCGGTCATCCGGCAATTGATGAATTCAACCCGCAGCAGACTGAGGCTGCGGGTTTCCAGATTCGCCAGGTCGCAGCTCACCAGACGGACGTCTTTCAATATCGCTGAACGGAAAGTACTGTTCGCCAGACTGACCCTTTCGAGTAGCGATGCCTCGATGTGCAGAGTGCCGGCATCCCGGATTTCGATTCCGAAACCCTCGATCCGGCGCTCGAAAATTGAAATATCGTGCTGTTCAAAATCGTGCTGTTCAAAGAGGATAGCGGGCTCAGCGGCGGGCGTAAGTTCACCGGGAAGATCCGGTTCGCGTCGGCTGAAATTGAACTTCTTCGGACCCCTGGGTTGCGTCACTTGCCGCTTTCAGGAACTACGCAGTGGTCGTCTGGTATTCCTCGTACGCGCCCTTGAAATCCTCGATGTTCCTGCCGTCGAGGCGCCAGATTCGAGTGGCCACTTCTTCGAGCAGATCGTGATCGTGCGTTACGAGGAACAACGTACCTTCGTATTTCTGCAACGCAATATTTAACGCATTGATCGATTCGAGGTCGAGGTGGTTGGTCGGCTCGTCCAATACCAGCACATTCGGCTTCTGCAGCATGAGCTTGCAGAAGATCAGGCGCGCCGCTTCTCCGCCCGACAGCGCCTCGGTCGGCTTCATCGCCTCTTCGCGCATGAAAAGCATTTGGCCAAGCAAACCCCGCAGTTCTTCCTCGCCGGCTGAGGGATCGATCTCCCGCAGCCAGTCGAGAATGGTCAGTCCGGGCTGTATCGTCGCCCGGTGATCCTGCGCAAAGTAACCGACCGCAACCTCGTGGCCCCACTCGACGGAACCGCCGTCGATGCTGAAGGGTTCATCAACGGCTCCGGGCGCATTAGCGATCAGGGACCGCAGCATTGTGGTTTTGCCGACGCCGTTACGGCCGAGCAGACCGATCTTCTCGCCGCGCGACACGCTGGCGGTGAAGTTCGCGATTACGGCCTGGCCGTCGTATGCCTTCGATATGCCGCGAACTTCCAGCGGATGCCGGCCCGAAGGCCGTTTCATCTCGAACCGGATAAACGGCCGCGCAATATTCGACTTTGCCAGATCGCTCGATTGCAGCCGCTCTACTTCCTTCTTGCGCGACGTCACCTGGCTCGATCGCGTACCGGCCGAAAACCGCGCGATGAATTCGTTGAGCTGGGCAATTTTCTTTTCGCGCTGTACCGTCTGCGCTTCGATGCGGGAGCGAATCTGCGTCTTCGCCAGCACCATGTCGTCATAGCCGCCGGTGTACGTGATGATCGTCTGGTAATCGATATCCGCGATATGGGTACAGACGCTGTTCAGGAAATGGCGATCGTGTGAAATCACGATCAGCGTCCCCTGATACCGAATCATGAAATCCTGCAGCCAATGGATCGATTCGAGATCGAGGTGGTTGGTCGGCTCGTCGAGCAGCAGCGCATCGGGACCACCGAAGAGAGCCTGCGCCAGCAGCACGCGCACTTTTTGCCCGCCCTGAATCTCGCCCATTTTGCGGTCGTGGAGCGGTTCCGGAATATCCAGCCCATCCAACAGAACCGCGGCGTCGCTCTCCGCGCTGTAACCGTCATTCTCGGAGATAACTCCTTCGAGCTCGCCGAGCCGCATGCCATCTTCGTCGGTCAGGTCGGTCTTGAGGTAGAGCGCATCGCGTTCCGCGAGCGCAGCCCACAATGGCCGGTTGCCCATGATGACGGTGTCGATGACGCGGAATGCGTCGAATGCGAACTGATCCTGGCTGAGGACTCCGACGCGCTTCGGGCGGACCACATTGCCCACCTGGGCTTCCAACTCGCCCGTGACCACCTTCATAAAGGTGGACTTACCCGAGCCGTTGGGGCCCGTCAGGCCGTAGCGCCTTCCGGATAGAAAACTGGTACTGACGTCTTCGAAGAGAATCTTTGCGCCGTAGCGCATGCTGACATTGCTGACTGAGATCACAGGTAAACGAGGGGATGAATCTTCAGTGTAGCAATGGCAAAAGAGGCAGCGTCTCTTCTGCGCTGCCTCTCTGTTACTCCCCGTTAAAACGGTCCCTGTCGGGAGGGACTATCCGTTCTGCTTTTCGGCTATGATGTGCACGCGGCGATTCTTCTGCCAGCAGCTTTCATCGTGGTCGGTGCAGACCGGATTCTCCTTGCCGTAACTGACTGTGTCGAGCTGGTTGGCTGCAACACCGGCGTTCACAAGGTAGGACTTCGCGGCTTTGGCGCGGGCATCGCCAAGCGCGATATTGTATTCGGCGGAGCCGCGCTCATCGCAGAATCCCTCGATCTTCAGTTTGTAACCGGGATACTGCTGCAGGATGGACGCCAGTTCCTTCGAATCGGTGGCGAGCGTGGTGATGGCGTCGCTGCGGAGGGTGTGAGCGTCGTAGTCGAAGTAAGCGTCCTGGATGCGGCCGATCAGCTCATCGATTCTCGCCCGGGTAGCGGCGTTCGGATAGTTGGACGGTGTGGACCGGGCTGACTGCTGCGGCGGAGTCTGGCGTCGCGTGGGTGTCGGAGTCGCGGCGCGTGTGGCCGGAGCAGTTGTCGCGGCGGGCGCGGGCGGCGGCGGTGTGGCCGCGGCAACATGTTTTTTCGCGCAGGCGCTGCCGAAGACGCAGAGCGCCGCGACAGCAAGCAGATTCAGATGTAATCGGAAATTTTGCATAGGGTGATTTAAGCCTCTGAAACCAGAGATAACGCCAAGTACGGGAAAAGACCATCCTGTCGAGACAGGATGCTGGTTGTTAATGGTTTCCATTACACTGGCGTCAGCGTGGTGTTTTTGAAAAGGCTGCGTCCGGCTGTGGTGCTTTCGGCGGGTTTTGGCGGCCTGATCCTCTTTATCGTCGCCGCGGCGGTCGGCACTTTGGTCCAACTCGACCGCGTTCGCGGGGACGAGACCCGAATTCGCCAGGCGTTCCTGGGCCGGCTCCGCACTTTGGAGCAAATCCGTTCCGAGATCTACCTTTCCGGCACCGACATGCGCGATTTCCTGCTTTCGCCTCGCCCCGGCGATGGCGACGGCCCGCGTAGGGACATTATGGCTATTCGGGACAAAACCCAGTCGGCGCTCGATCTTTATGCGAAGTCTCTCGACCCGGAGGAGTCCGACGCCTTTCAGGCTCTGCGATCCGAGATCGACGCCTGGTGGCAGGCATTTGAAACGGCGTTCCAGTGGTCGCCGGCCGAGTGGCAGAAACGCCGGTTCATTTTCTTCGATGAGCAGGTCGTGCCGCGCCGAATTACGATGCTGCAGATTGCGGACCGGATCGCGGAGATCAATGAGCTTGGCCTTACCCGCGCCGAGGATCGTATGGCAGCTTCGGCGGAAAGTCTGCGCCTCTCTTTACTTGTTACCTTCGGCATCGCAGTCCTGGGCGGCATCGTGCTCGCGATCGCGGCTACGGCCTTGACGCTGCGGCTCGAGCGTGAAGTGGAGCGTCGGCTCAGGGAGACACTCGAAGCGCGTTCCGATCTGCAGGCATTGTCCGCGAGGCTGGTCCGTGCGCAGGAAGACGAACGCCGCACGCTGGCGCGCGAGCTGCACGACGAAGTGGGGCAGTCCCTTTCCGCGATCATGATGGAAGCCGGCAGTGTGAGGGCGGCGGCCGACGCCGGTGAAATTGCGGGGCAAATGGGCGGCGATGTCAGAGACCGCGTTTCGTCGATTGCGCTGATGGCGGAAAAGACGTTGAACACCGTCCGCGATCTTGCCCTGCTGCTTCGCCCCTCGATGCTGGACGATTTCGGGCTCGTGCCCGCGCTCAACTGGCATGCCCGCGAGATGACCAAGCGCACCGGGCTGAACGTTCGCGTCGCGGCCGACGAAATGGCGGACGATCTTCCCGACGAGCACAAGACCTGCATCTACCGGGTGGTGCAGGAAGCTCTCCACAACGCTGCGCGTCACGCCAACGCGCGTAATCTTCAGGTGGTCGTGCGAAGCGAAGGCTCGCGCGTGGTTTTCTCGGTGCGGGATGACGGGAGCGGCTTCGACAAGCGCTTTGTCCGCGGCTTGGGAATGCTCGGGATGGAAGAGCGTGTACGTCGTCTCGGCGGCGAGTTCCGCATTGACTCTGAGCCGGGGCGGGGCACTACCGTCTCGGCGGAACTCCCGCTCCCCGAAGAGCGGGAAGAAGACAGGCCGCTCGCATCCGCCGCGCGCGACCGGAGTTGAACGGCTGATGCCATCTATTCGCATACTGCTCGCCGACGATCACACGATGGTGCGCGACGGTCTGCGCGCTCTTCTCGACCGGCAGGAAGGGCTGACGATCGTCGCCGAGGCCTCCGACGGCCGCGAATGTATTCAACTTGCCGAGGAGCATTCGCCGGACGTCGTGATGATGGACATCTCGATGCCGAAAATGAACGGCATCGAAGCTACGCGCCGCATCATGGCGGCGAATCCCTCGGCGCGCGTGGTGATCCTGAGCATGCACCAGGACGAAAGCTACGTGCTGCAGTCCCTGAAGGCCGGCGCGAAAGGCTACCTCCTGAAAGATTCCCCGCGGGAAGACATCATTGAAGCGATCCGCTCCGTCGCGAATGGCCGGCCTTTCCTCAGTCGGAAAGTAAGCCGTATGCTGCAGGAGGATCACATCGAACAGCTCCGGTCGAAAGGACTTGACGACAGCTTCGACCTGCTCACCGACCGTGAGCGCGAGATTCTCCAGTTGCTGGCCGAGGGCCGGGCAAACAAGGAAGTGGCCGCGGTTCTAAACATCAGTCCGACCACCGTTGAGACCCATCGAGGCCATATTTTGAGGAAGTTGTCTCTCCACGGCACGGCGGACCTGATCCTCTACGCGGTGCGCAAGAAAATTATTTGTTGAGCATATCGGCCATACTTATCAGAGATGGCCTATCGGCTCGAGCGCGCGGAATCCGTCATTCAGAGCCTGAAGCGCATCGTCCGTCGGGAGATGGAAGCGGCAGCCGCGCCGCTCCTGAACCGCGAAAATCGCACCGGGAAAAAAAAGCCGGAACGGGACGAAGCGATACATGAAGCCCGCAAAAGCGTCAAGAAGACGCGCGCTGTGTTGCGCCTGGTGCGCGCGGAACTGGGCGACATTCAGGCGCAGGAAGATGCACGGCTCCAGGATGTCTCGCACCGGCTCTCCACCTTCCGCGACGCTCTCGTTACTGTCGAAACCTTCGATGACCTGAAAGACAAATACAAGAGCGAGACCCGGCAAAAACTCCGGTCTGTTCGCGTCGGTCTGATGAAGCGGCGGCACGAGACCGCGCAAAAAGAAGATGCCGCGGTTATTCTTCAGGGGGCCGGCGTCGCCTTGCGAAACACCGCAAAGCGTGTCGATGGCTGGCCGCTGAAAACCGACGGATATGCCGCGATTGGCCCCGGCTTCGAAGAAACTTTTCGCGCGGGTCGAAAGGCTCTGGCGCGGGTGCGGAAAGATCCCCGCGCGGAGAATTTTCACGAATTGCGCAAAAAGATAAAGGACCACTGGTACCATGTCCGCCTGCTGGAAGGTCCTCTGGCTTCGATGAGCGCCTACGAAAAAAAGCTGAAGGATCTGGAGGACTGGCTCGGCGACGATCACAACCTCGTGGTCCTGCGCGAGACGATCATGTCCGATCCTGAGGCCTACGGAAAACCAAAAGACATTGACTTGGTCCTCCAATTGATCGAGAAGCGGCAGAAAAAACTCCGGAAGCGATCGCTCTCACTGGCGCGGCGGGTCTATGATCGGAAGCCGCGCGCGTTTAACCGCCGCGTCGAACGCCTCTGGGATGTATGGCGTGAGAGAAAATTCGTGCCGGTCTCGTCGACAGCTGCGTAATTCATGAGTGAGATCCGATTCGATCGAAGCATCTGCGGCGACGCCGCTGAGTCTTTCCGGCGCGAGTGGCTGGAGACCAACGGTCTGGGTGGCTTCGCGTCGTCGACGATTGCGGGCGCCAACACGCGCCGCTATCACGGTCTGTTGATCGCCGCGACGCAGCCGCCTGCCGTTCGCTGTCTTCTCCTTTCGAAGTTGGAGGAAACGCTGATCGTGGGCGATCGCCGCTTCGATCTGTCCACAAATCTGTATCCGGGTTGCGTGCATCCGGAAGGTTACCGATACCTGAGCGGGTTTCGCATGGATCCGTTTCCGATCTTCGTGTTCGAAGCTGGTGGAGTCACCATCGAGAAGCGCGTCTGCATGGTTCACGGCGAAAACACTGTCGTCGTTGAGTACGAGGTTTCCGGCGGCTCCCCGGACTGCCGTCTGGAACTGCGCCCGCTGATCGCGTTTCGCGGCTATCACGACCTCACGCATGAGAATTCCGCGTTGAACGGAGATTTAAAGCAGACTGCGGGATCGTTTTCCATCCAGCCCTATCCCGGCCTTCCCGAGCTTCACGTTGCGCACAACGCGCGTTCCCTGAAGCGGCGCGGGCACTGGTATTTCCATTTCGAATATCCGGTGGAGCGTGATCGCGGACTGGACTATCAGGAGGATCTGTTCTGTCCCTGCGTGCTGGAATTCGACCTTGTGGCGAATCAGCCCGCAGTGGTTATCGCCTCGACGGCGATGCATCAAGCGGACGAATCGGCGCGGCTGAAAACGGCTGAGATCGAAAGGCGGGACAACACATCGGGGCTCGCGGCTGCCGCCGATCAGTTTCTGGTGCGGCGAGGCCCGCTTCACACGATCATCGCCGGGTATCCGTGGTTCACCGACTGGGCGCGGGATACGATGATCGCCCTTCCCGGTCTTACGCTGGTCAGCGGGAAATTCGATATTGCAAAAGACATCCTGCTTGCCTTCGCGGGTTGTCTCGATCAGGGTATGCTGCCCAACAAATTTCCGGACGCTCAGGGCGTTGCGGATGACAAGCCCGAGTACAATACGGCCGACGCGACCCTGTGGTTTTTCGAAGCGGTTCGCGAGTATCTCGAATATTCGAAGGATGCCGAATTCGTGCGCGTGCGCCTTTACGAGAGCCTGAAGGGCATCATCGAGTGGCATGTCAAAGGTACAAGATTCGGCATCCATGTGGATACTGATGGCCTCCTGGCGGCGGGCGATCCAACTACGCAACTGACCTGGATGGACGCGCGGGTGGGTGGTCGTCCGGTCACACCGCGCAGCGGTAAGCCCGTAGAAGTTCAGGCGCTCTGGTACAACGCAGTGCGATTCGCTGCTCGGCTTGCGAACGACGTCGACGACCAGCAGGCGAGAATGTCTTATGAGGACCTCGCCGCGAAAATCGCGAAGAACTTCAATGCCTCTTTCTGGAATGAGGATGCCGGCTGCCTGTATGATGTCATCGACGGCGATTGCGGAGATTCTTCGCTGCGACCCAATCAGCTTATTGCTCTATCCCTTGGTTATTGCGCCATTCCGGAAGCGCGCGCACGACGGATCCTCGCCACAGTAGAAGGTGCATTGCTCACCCCCTTCGGCCTTCGTACTTTGGCGCCGTCAGCCCCGGCATATCGCGGTCGCTATGAAGGCGGCGTGGCTGAGCGCGACGCCGCGTATCACCAGGGAACCGTTTGGCCGTGGTTGCTCGGACCATTCATCGCGGCCGATCTTCGATTCAACGGAGAAGCCGCGCGGCAACGAGTGCCCGAATTGTTAGCCCCGCTGCTCGACTTCGCACGCACGCGAGGCACGGGTCACATACCGGAGATCTTCGATGGCGACCCGCCGCACGAGCCGCGCGGATGCTTCAGCCAAGCCTGGAGCGTGGCCGAAATTCTGCGGATATCGTCTATTTCTGCTTAGCCGCCGCCTCTGCTGCCCGTGCTCCGGCGAGAATCCCGGCGAGGCCTTCGTTACCCTCGTGGCAGGCATACTCATAGACCGGCGGAGATCGTCGCAGGGGAATCATCAGGCTCCACGGTTTGGTCCATGTATCGGGATCGTCGATCGTGATTTCGTATTTCAGCGTCTCAGGACCGCTGAGAGAAAAGCGCTCCGTCACGTGCAGCTTCTCGCTGGACACGGACATGAACGCCCTCGGCTTATAGTTCGTGCTGTCGACCACCAGCGTGTCGCCCTCCCAGTGGCCGCGCGAATCCCCCAGCCACTGCTCTACTGCAGCCGGAGGATGCGGACGGCCATCCAGCGAAACGATGCGAGTGTCGTGAATCATTTCGGTCATGACCGCGACTGACCCCGGCGTTTGCACAATCTGATATTGGCTTTGATACCCCTCGGTGAGTTGTGGCGAACCAAAGGTAATGCAGCGTTCCGACAACGAACGGTCCTCGGGCCCCGCGGGCGGATGCTGCGCAGCCGCCAACGCGGTCTGCCGCCTCTTCAATGCATCTGGAGTCATCGCGGGGATGCGGCCGTCGGGAGGATCGGTGATGAGTGAAGTGCGGTTGTCCCAATCCCGTTCTACGGTCCAGACGGAACTGTAGTCGCCCGTCTCGCCATCCACGCTCTTGAATCCCGCTTTCGCTCCCTGCACGTTTGCCAGTGTGGCGAGAAAGACGGTATCGCCGAATGCTGCGTCCGACTTGCCGCCGAAAAGCTCGTGCGCCTTCTTCTTCATCGCCGCCAACTCTTCGTCGGTGAGCGTGGCGCGCCCGGCCAGTTCCTTGGGCCGCTCCAGCGGTGTGGCGTTGTTATTTGCCCAATATCCCTGCAGGTCGGGATGCCCGTCGGGAGCGCGCGGCGCCGTCCACCTCTGAGCAGCGGTTTTGCTTTTCGCCTGGGTTGTTCGAGGTGCTGCTTGCTGCGCGGTCTGCGCCTGCGCCATCGAAACCAGGGCCGCGAGGCCGACTACCGAATAGAGAAATCGATCCTTCATCTACCCTCCCCGTGTGCGCCAATTGTACGCCTCATACGCACACCGGTCAATCGGTAGGGGTTCCCACGGGGGGGTCCCACATTGGATGAGCCCCAAAACAATTGTGGGATTGCAACAGGCTAAAATTCGAAAGTGTTCCGCAGATTGCTGCCGTGGTTTTTCATTGGCCTCGCTCCGCTTTTCGGGCAGTCGCTCACCATCCTTCACTCCAACGATCTTCACGCGCATCTCCTCCCCGACGAGCACGGAAACGGCGGCTTTGCCCGGCTCGCCACGGCGGTGCGTCAGGAAAAGAAGAACTGCTCCGCGTGTCTTTATCTGAACGCCGGCGATCTGGTGCAGGGCACGCCGGTATCGACGCTGTTCCATGGGGTTCCCGTTTATGAAATCGCGAACCTGCTCGGGTTCGATGTCTCCACTCTCGGCAATCACGAGTTCGACTACGGATGGAAGCGCGTGCAGGAGTTCGCCCGCATTGCCCACTTCCCGCTGCTCTCCTCCAACGTCGTGGATGCAAAGGGGAAATCGATCACCGGCCAGCCGTACGTAATCAAGACGGTCGGCGGCATTCGCGTCGCGATTATCGGCGCGGTGCTGACCGATCTGGTGGGAACCTTCGTTTCCCCGGTCGAGGTAGGGCCATGGAAGGTACTGCCGGTCGTCGATACCGTGCGCAAATACGCGCGGGAGTTGCGCGATCGATCCGATCTCATCGTCGTGCTGGGCCACATTCACGATCGGGAAGAAGTAGCGGAGATCCTGAAGCAGGTTCCCGAGGTTTCGGTGGTGGTCGCGGGCCACACGCACGTAGCTTACCCGGAAATGATGAACGTGGAAGGCCGCGTTGCCGTGCTGGTCAACAGCTACGCGGATCAGCTCGGACGCCTTGATTTGCAGGTGGATGTACCTGGCAAAAAGCTGCGTTCCGCCGAGTGGAAGAAGATTCCGATCGAAGCAGGGCTCGCGCCGGCTCCCGATGTCGAGCGTCTGGTAGACCAATGGGAAGCCAAGGTCAGGCCGCTTGTCGATGTTCCGATCGGAGAATCCACCAAAGCGATGACTCGCCTCGATCCTGAGCTGCGGACGATGATCGAGAAGGCGATGGCCGAGGAGGCCGGGGCCGACATCGCATGGATTGAACCGGGCAATATTCGCGACGGACTGCCGCAGGGACGGATTCTCGCGCGACAAATCTGGAACATGCTGCCGTTCGACAATTACATCGTCACCGGAAAATTCAAAGGCAGGCAGTTGCCGAAATCCATTACCGATCGTTATCCGGTGGATGCCGGTCGCGAATACACCGTCGCCGTCACCGATTTCACCGCGGGCAACCAGGCTGCGGGCAACCAGCTGAACACGACGGGAATGGTCTTCCCGAAAACCGGTCCGCTGCAGCGCGACGCAATGATCGCATGGATTAAGAAGAAGGGAAAAGTGCCGTTGGTGACACAGCGCGCCGCAGTCAACTATCGGGTTCGGGCGTTATTGGCAAACCCAGTGCACTCTGGCGTAATGTCCACGAAATAGGCGGACACTCCTTCCAGCCGGAATTTCACGATTCAACCCGTGGGGCGGACGATCGTTTTCTGTCGTCTGCCCTTGAACTCTCGCGGAAAGGCAGGCCACAGGGCGACGACCAGCCCGACGTTACTCCGTGGACACATCGTTAGTCCTTCGCGCCATACACGATTTCATCAATTGATCGGCTGGAATCCGGATTGCCTGTTTCCACGAATCCCGCGTACTTCATCCAGGCGCCCTCGCCCCGAACGGGAAGCTGTTCGCGCACAGATCGGCGAATAAACTCCGCGAGCGAAATGCCCATTGCCTTCGCCTGAGTCTCTGCCAGATCGTATTCCTGTTGGTCAGGACTGATTTGGGTTCGAAGCATGTTATCACCTGATAACCATCATGATAACGGTTGTTGACCGCCCGCACCGAGTCTGCGTAACGGCATAATAAAGCGGTGGCAAAATTCGTCTGCAATATATGTGGTAAGAAGAACGCCCACTCCGGCGAGCCTTTCGAGCGGGAAACTCCCAGTTGTGGTTCGTGCGGCTCGACGTTGCGCGCCCGGGCGATCATGCGTGCGCTGGCGGAAGAATTGTTTGGGCGTCCCGTCAGTCTGCGGGACTTCCCCCGCGTCAAGAGTTGGCGCGGGTTGGGGACCAGCGACGCCGGCCCTTATGTCAAGCGTCTCGCCGAAGTATTCGACTATCGCAACACCTTCTATGATCGCGAGCCCCGTCTCGACCTTGGCGCCTCAACCGGCGAGTCCAACGCATACGACTTCATCCTTTCCAGCGACGTTTTCGAGCACGTCGCTCCTCCCATCGAGCAGGCGTTTCGGAATGCGTACAACATGCTCAAGCCGAACGGCGTCCTGGTGTTCACGGTGCCGTATCAAATCGAGGAATCCGACGAGCACTTTCCCGATCTCCACGAATACGGTCTGGCGGAAGTCGGCAATGGCGCCGCGCTGATCAATCGCACACGTGCGGGAGAAATCCAGGTCTTCGAGAATTTGATTTTTCATAAAAGCGGCTCTGGAAGATCGCTGGAGATGCGTGTATTTTCGGAAAATATGCTCCGAGACGTACTCACTGCCGCGGGATTCAGCAGCATCAGAATCTACGCTCAAAACTACGCGCCCTTCGGTATTGTGTCCGCGGAATCCTGGTCGCTGCCGATCGCCGCGCGCAAAGGACCGTTTGCCTGCGGCATCGACGCCATGCGCGACGTAATCGAAGAGTGGCAGAATCTGCACGAACGCCTGGCCCGGTCGACGTGGGTTCGTATCGGAGGAAAACTGAAGCTGCTGAATCTATAACTGCGGGACCAGTTGTTCGGTCAGCTTGACCTGCTGGTTCTGGCCGGCAGTGACTGTCACGGCAGTACCGCCGGTGGCGTTGCGGCGCATCCAGTCTGTATCCGCATATTCCACGTCATCCGGGCTGTCCCACGCGTAAATCGTGTAGTCGCCCGGCGCCAGATTCTGCAACCGGAAATGGCCGTTCGCCTGAGAAGCGGTGACTGCGACGCGGGTAGAATTCCGAATCAACATCACTCCGGAAGTGACGGGCTGCCCGTTGGCATCGGCAACGTCGCCGTCGATGGAACCTCCGTCATCGCGCAGTACGACTTCAATCGGGCCCGCCGCCTGCGAGATCGGGACCTCGGAATTCAGGATGTCCTGACCTCCGAGCGTCGCGCTGCTGACGTAATAAGGCGGGGGCGGCGAAACGTTGAGTCGGTAAGTGCCCGCCAGCAGATCGTTGACAGTAAACCCGGTCCGGTCCGGCTCCCATTTCAATAACCCGGATTCGTTACCCGATTCCGACGGAATCAGGTTGAGGCCAAATTGCGGAATGGAGGGAGTCTGCCCTGATTGAGACACTACGCGTACATTCCCCGTTACGGTGAAACCGGCGTCCAGATTTACAACGATGTTGTCGATATCGGAAGCTCCCGCATCGACGGGAACGCGTGCGCTGAGCCGTTTGCCGGCTTCAAAATAATCCGCCGTCACCATGTAGGATCCGGGTGGCACGCGGAAGTCGAATTTGCCGTCCCGAACAGTTCCCGGCACATTCATCGTGAAATCGGTATTGGCGCCTCGTTTCACCAGGTTAATTCCGGTGCCCCGCCCTTCCGGCAGTCCGGTCACCGTTCCCCGCACATGCACCGGCGTCACTTCGCTAAGCGTGAAATCGACCTTTGCTTCACGCCCGACGGGCAAATCCATCGTGCTGGCCGCGCCGCCGTCGACCGGCCCTGGGTAACAACTGTCAGTCGCGATGGTCTGCGCGGACTGCACGTTTGGCTGGTTCATATGGACGCACACAGCGTATTTCCCGTGCTGCAGATTTGCAATCCGGTACTCGCCTAAATCGTTTGTCGTCGATGCTCCGGTCTGCTGAAGCCTCAGCTTGCCCACCGTTACGCGAGCGTTGAGCGCAATCACCTGCGCCCCCATTATCGGATCTCCCTGGTCGTCCAGCACCTTTCCGAAGGCGACGGACTGCGGCGTGAGTTCGGTCTTTATGTCGTGAACAGGCGACCCCGAGCTCAGTACCAGCCGTTGGAGGCCCCGGCGCGCTCTGGGCGCGGCATCCTGCAGAAACCCGACACGCGTAACCTGCACCATTACCGGGACGCACCCCATGTTGGAAATGGTCCAGTGGCCTGAAGTGTCGGTAGAGGTCGAATAAGCGCTGCCGCCGGCGTTTAAGGTGACATGCGCGCGGGCAATCGGCTCGCCAGTCACGGCATTCGTCACGGAACCGTCGGCTGCGCAATCGAAACTCGTTGGCACGGGTTGTTGGGGAATGGAAATGAACTGCCCGGCGGTATTGCGCGCAACCTGCGCGGATGCCGCGGCCGCGACGATCAGAACCAGCAGAATCGACTTCATTCCTAACGATTAGCGTAACGCTTCGGAAGGAGGAGTGTCAGGGCGTCGGGAACCGCCACGATAGATGCCGGCAGAACTCCCACTGCCTCGCCGTCGGTCTGAATATAGATGCGCTGATCTTCGGGGGCATCGACCTGAACTTCCGTCGCGCGCGCGAGTGTAACGCCGCTCGTGCTGTGCAGCCTGTTGGTCATCACGGCTCCGAAGAACCGAAGGTAATCCTGCCACTGATGGTTCTGAAACACGACAACTTCGAAGTCATTGTCGGTCAGGTGGATCCGGCGGGCAATTTCGAAATCGCCGCCGTAGTTTCGGACGCGCGTGATCAGCGCGAAGCTGGCGCAGTACGTCGAGCCGTTCACGGACAGATGAAAGCGCGGAACGGCGCGCCCGAACTGCCGAAACCCGCCGTGCCAGTAGGCCAGTTTACCCAGTTTTCCTTTCAGATCCAGATCGAGTTCGTAAACGATGCGGGCATCCAGCCCCACGCCTGCCATGAGAACGAAATAACGGCGCGGATGGTCCGGCCTCTCCAGCGCGCCCACCGCAATCCGTACCGGTATGGCGTCGAGTAGTTGCTCCGCTGCGCGATCCGGCCGCTCGGCAAATCCGATCTCATTCGCCAGAACGTTTGCGGTTCCGGCGGGCAAAATGCCGAACGGAACCCTCGACCCCACCACTCCGCTCACTACCTCGTTGATCGTGCCGTCTCCGCCGGCCGCCAGAATGAGGTCGCAACCGCTCTCAATCGCGCGTTGGGCAAGTTCCCCGGCCATCTGCGGACCCGGAGTATCGATGAGTTCGACGCTCGATCCGGCATTCCGCAGGACGCGAACGGCGCCGTCCAGACGCGTGCATTTGGTCCCCTTAAGGCCGCCGGCGTAAGGGTTGAAGATGACTCCGATACGATGGAAATGTAGAGGAATAAAAATTCAGGCCGTCTGAAGAAACCGATTATAGCGAAATGTCCGCCAAGAGCCCATCAACGAGCCCCTCAGTCGACTCTCGCGTGGAAGCAGACAAGCTTCGCGAGGCTATCCGCCATCACGAATATCAATACTACGTCCTCGATCAGCCGGAGATCAGCGATACCGAATATGACGGCTTGATGCGGCGTTTGCAGGCGATTGAGGCCGAGCATCCCGAGCTTGTTACGCCCGATTCGCCGACCCGGCGCGTGGGCGGCAAACCGCGCGAGGGCTTCCAGAAAATCGCACACAGCTCTCCCATGCTGAGTCTGGACAACGCGCTCGATGAATCGGAACTGCGCGCCTTCGATGCGCGGATTCGCGAATGGCTGGGCAGCGAACCGTACCGCTATGTGGCCGAACTCAAGATGGATGGCTTATCGATGGCCGCTCGATATCGCGACACTCTGTTCGCCCAGGCCATCACGCGCGGCGACGGGACAACAGGCGAAGAAGTGACGGAAAATGCGCGCACCATTCGGTCGATTCCGCTGCGCGTGGCGTCGCCGATTAAAGGAGGGAAGCCGGAACCGTTCGAGGCGCGCGGCGAAATCGTCATGAACCGCAAGGCATTCGAGCGTTTGAATGCCGACCGCGAGGAGCGCGGCCTCACGCGCTTCGCCAATCCGCGCAATGCCGCCGCGGGCTCCCTGCGCGTGCTCGAACCCGGCGTAACCGCGTCGCGCCGTCTCGATTTCTACGCCTACTTCCTGCTGGACGACCAGGGCCGCACCATTTTCGACAGCCACTGGGAATCCCTTGAGTGGTTGACCCATAACGGCTTCAAAGTCAATCCCAAGCGCCTCCTGTGCGACAACATCGAGCAGGTGCTGGAGTTCTGCCGCGAATGGGAAGCGCAGAGAGAAGAACTGCCTTACGAGATCGACGGAGTGGTGCTCAAGATCGACAGTATTGCGCAGCAGCGCCGGCTGGGATTCACTGCCAAAGCTCCGCGTTGGGCGATTGCATTCAAATATGCCGCACGGCAGGTCGAGACCGAAATCGTTGATATCACCGTGCAGGTGGGAAGAACCGGCGCGCTGACGCCGGTCGCGCATCTCGCGCCGAAACAAGTGAGCGGCGTGACTGTATCGCGGGCCACGCTCCACAACGAGGACGAGATCGGGCGGCTGGGATTGCAGATCGGCGACACCGTGGTGGTGGAGCGCAGCGGTGACGTGATTCCCAAAGTAGTCCGCGTCAAGATGCAGGGCACCCATCGCAAAATGTTCCGCATGCCGAAGACCTGCCCGGTCTGCGGTGGCCGCGTGGTGCGCGAAGAAGGAGAGTCCGCCAGCCGCTGTATCAATACCAATTGCCCGGCGCGGCTGAAGGAATCGATTCGGCATTTCGCTTCCCGCGGCGTGATGAACATCGACGGGCTGGGAGACGCGCTGATCGATCAACTCGTGGACGGCAGTGTCATATCGAGTGTCGCGGATCTCTACGAACTCACTGCCGCGCAAATTGCGAATCTGGAGCGCATGGGGACCAAATCGGCGGCGAACCTCATCCGGAACATCGATCGCTCCCGTTTCCTGCCGATGCCCCGCGTCATCACCGCGCTGGGTATCCGCTTTGTCGGAGAACGAACCGCGGAATTGCTGGCGGAGCATTTCGGGTCCATAGAGAAGGTCGCCGCGGCCGGTATCGAAGAACTGCAGGGGGCCGAAGAGGTCGGCCCGAAAGTCGCGGAGAGCATCTGTACCTTCTTTCGCGAGCCCCAGAACATGCTGCTGGTCGACCGGCTGCGGAAGGCAAACCTTTCGTTCGAATACACGGTCAGGCAGAGGAAGGATGGCCCGCTGGTCGGCACGACGTTTGTTCTCACCGGAACCCTGCCGCGCATGACGCGCGAGGAAGCAAAGTACCGGATCGAAGCTGCAGGCGGCAAGGTAGCGTCGGCGGTGAGCGGCAAGACCAGCTTTGTGGTGGCCGGCGAGGACGCGGGATCCAAACTGGATAAAGCGAAATCTCTGGGAATCCCAATCATCGGCGAGGCGGAACTGCTCCAGATGCTTCCGCCGACCTGAGTTTCAAACCCGTGGGGCAGGTCATCGTTTTTTGTGACCTGCCTTTGCCTTAATAATGTGCATAAGAGGAATCGAATGAAGCCATTTGCCGCGTTTCTTTTGGCGTGTATGGGGTGCATGAATATGGCCGACGCGCAGACACAAAGCTGGGACGCCTTAGTTGACCGTTTCTTCGATCAGGCCGACTTTCATTTCAATCCCAGCGCCGGAACCTCGGCGGGATTTCATCAGTACGACGCCATGCTCGAAGACTTTTCACTCCCTTCGATACAGCAGGAGGTTTCGGTCCTCAAACTATACGAACGCCAAGTGCAGAATTTCCCTGCCGCGAAACTGACGACAGGGCAGGCAGCCGACCGGGAAATCGTCCTCGGCTTCATCCGGTCGACATTACTCGACCTCGAATCGATCCGCGCCTGGGAGGTCAATCCCGATCACTACTCGAGTACCGCCAGCAACGCCATCTTCACGATCATGAGTCGGAATTTCGCGCCGCAGGACGAGCGCCTGAAGACTGTGATTGCGCGTGAGCGGCAGATGCCGAAAATGTTCGAGGCGGCCCGCGCCAATCTCAAAAATCCGCCGCGCATCTATACCGAAGTTGCGCTCGAGCAGTTACCCGGCATTATCAGCTTCTTTCAAAAGGATGTGCCGCTTGCCTTCAACGCGGTGAAAGACCAGACTTTGCTCAAACAGTTTCATGAAGCCAATGCCACCGTGATCCGTGAGCTCGAACGCTACGAGGCTTTCCTGAAGAATGACGTCTTGCCGCGCTCGAAAGGCGATTTCCGGATCGGCGCGGAGAACTACCGGAAGAAGCTCCTGTACGACGAAATGGTCGATATTCCCTTGGACAGGCTGCTTCAGATTGGGTACGCGAACCTCCGCCAGAATCAGGAAGCATTCCGCGAAACCGCGAAAAAGATCGATCCAGGCAGGACGCCGCAGCAGATTCTCGATGCCGCGGAAAAAGACCACCCCGCCGCGGATAAGCTGCTGGACGCGTTTCGCAACACGCTGGGAGGATTACGCACCTACATTACTGCTCATCGAATCGTGACGATTCCGTCGCCGGTGATGCCGATCGTCGAGGAAACGCCGCCCTTCATGCGTGCTCTGACCACTGCCTCCATGGATACACCCGGCCCTTACGAAAAGATCGCGAAAGAAGCGTTCTTCAATGTGACATTGCCCGAGAAAGACTGGACGCCGAGCCACATCCAGGAGCATCTCGAGATGTTCAACCGGGGTGTAATCACCAGTACATCGATTCATGAAACTTATCCGGGGCACTACGTTCAGTTCCTTTGGGTGCAGAGTGCGCCGTCGAAGGTTCGGAAGCTGTTGGGAGCCAATTCGAATGCGGAAGGCTGGGCGCACTACTGCGAACAGATGATGATCGACGAGGGATACGGCGGCGGAGATCTGAAGCTGCGTCTTGGCCAGTTGCAGGACGCGCTGCTGCGCAATGCGCGCTACATCGTTGGAATCCAAATGCACACCGGACAGATGACCTTCGATCAGGCTGTCGAGTTCTTCGTCAAAGAAGGCATGCAGACCCGCAGTACGGCCGAAGTGGAAAGTAAGCGCGGCACTTCCGATCCAACGTACCTCTATTACACGCTGGGTAAACTGGAAATTCTCAAGCTGCGCGAGGATTACAAAAAGATGCGCGGCGCTTCCTTCAGCCTGCAGGAATTCCACGACACCTTCCTGAAGCAGGGATTTCCGCCCATTAAAATAGTGCGGCGCGCGATGCTGGGGAACGATTCCCCAGTTCTATAAGGTAAGGTTTTGTAGGTAACTACTTCCGCCGCTTTGACAGCCGTGCGATCGTGGCCAATTGCTCCAGATACTGCCGCAGCGGCCTCGCCGGCGTGCCCCAGACAGGCTCTCCCGCGCGCACAATCTTCGACGTCAGAATGCCCGCGCCCGAACCGATAACGGCTTTCGCCTCGATCCGCGCCTTATCGCCCACTCCCACCTGGCCGCCGACCACCGCATAATCGCCGATCGACACCCCGCCCGCAAGCCCCGTCTGCGCGGCAATCACCACGTGTTTCCCGATCCGGCAATTGTGCGCGATGTGCACCATGTTGTCGAGCTTCGTGCCGTCGCCGATCGAAGTGACACCGAGCGTTGCACGGTCGATACACGTGTTCGCGCCGATCTCGACATCGTCGCCGATGCTCACAGTCCCCACCTGCGGAACCTTCTGATAAGCGCCTCCCGCCATTTCGAACCCGAATCCGTCCGCCCCCAGGACAGCGCCGGAATGAACGACGCAGCGCGCGCCGATGGTTACGCGTTCGTAGATGAAGACACCCGGATAAACAATGCAGTCGTCGCCGATCGCAACGTCGAGGCCGATCGACGTCCCCGCGCCGATTCGCGTTCGGGCGCCGATGCGCGCCCCGCTGTCGACGGTGACAAACGGGCCGATTTCTGTTCCGACCGCTACCGACGCGTCGTCTGCAATCGACGCCGAAGGATGAACACCCCGGCTGATCCTGCGTTTCGGGTACAGAACAAGTAACGCCTGTGCGAAGTGCGCGCGCGGTTGGGGCGATTCAATCACGGTCTGACCGGATGAGCCGGAAAATTCAGGCAGGGCGATAATACATCCCGCCGCCGAACGCGCAGCGGCATTGAAATATTTGGGACTCCCTGCAAACGCGAGGTGCTCCGGTTGCGCGTCTTCCAGCATCGCCGCGCCGGTGATTCTTCGTCCCGCGTCGCCGCGCAAAGGCAGCCGCAGATGAGTAGCCAGATCCCCCGCCGTCCATTCCGTCGTCGCCATTCCGTGATCCAAAGCTGACGCTAGCATATTGACTGTGATCGTTCTCGAGACGGAGCGTCTCAGGCTGCGGACATGGAAGCAGGCGGATCGGGAGCCATTTGCCCGCCTGAATGCGGACCCGCGTGTCAGAGAATTCTTCCCCAGGGTTCTTTCGAAATCGGAGAGCGATGCGGAAGCGGACCGGGTTGAGGAACATTTCCGCAGGAACGAATTTACGTTCTTTGCGGCCGAATTGCGCGAGTCCGGTGAATTCATCGGATTTACCGGTCTCGCGGCGCCATCGTTTGAAGCGCACTTCACGCCATGCGTGGAAATCGGCTGGCGCCTGGCGCATAACTACTGGGGCTGCGGCCTTGCGACCGAGGCGGCGTGCGCCGTACTGCGTCACGGATTCGAGGCTCTGCGGCTGAATGAAATCGTTGCGTTCACTGTACCCGCAAATGTGCGTTCGCGGCGGGTCATGGAGAAGCTGGGGATGATTTACAGCCCGGAGGATGACTTCGACCATCCGGGTCTGCCGGAAGGCCATCCCCTGCGAAGGCACGTCCTGTACCGCATCAAATCCCCGCTACTGCCCTGAGTCGGTCAGACTCCGCGTCTTTGCGCGCTTGCTCTTTCCGGCATGAATTCCCGCCCCGGCGGCAGACTTCCCCGGTGCTTTTACGAACCACACGAAGGTCATGGTGAAGCCCAGAATAAGCGCAACAACCACCGCCAGCTCCACCAGCAGTTTCGCGGCGCGCGGGCGGCTGGGCGCTACCGCGCTGGACGGGACGCACGGCGTCGCCACCTTCAGAAATCGCAGGCGCGCGACCGGGTCTCCGATGTGCAGTGCTACCCCCTCCACCCATGGGACGAATGATTCCGGACCCCAACGCTTGTCAGCCATGTCGTAAAGGTGTATTCAGGGTGCGGGAAATCTCCGGGGAAATTGTGACGCCCTCCGAATTCCCGCGAAGCAATACCACCAGAAAAAAATAATTTTGAGAAAAGTGCACATTTCGACCGACTATTAGGGAAATATCTGAATTCATTGAAGATATTTCAGCCGAACGGATTGTCTGTCCACTCGGCGGCGGCCTGACTGCCCTTAAACAACACGGAGCGTTTCATGTTCGATACCTGGTTCGGAAAAAATGGCACTGCGGATCTCTCGCCGAGCGGATCCGATAGAAGCGGCAACGGAAACGGCCGCTCAACGGAACACAACGATAGCGTCAAACGGCTCATCTCGCCGGGACCCGTCGCGGACTGGCCGGATCGGCCGGTTCGAAAGCCCAATATACCCCCCAACCCGCCGTCGTTCGAGCAGATCTATCAGACGGCTGCCGTAAAACCACCGAAGATCGCCTACGGGATCCACAAAGTGGCGGAAATGGGGAACAGCGCTCATCTGGCGGGAATGTCGCCGACGTTTAAGCGCAAGGCCCTCCTGATGGCGCTCGAAGCTGCCGGAACGGATGTCGGCGAAGTCCTGAATGACGTCGTCGCGCGCCAGCGTGCGCTCAAGGAATACGAAGAGTCCTATCTCGAAAAGGTCAGTCAGTTCGAAGCCGTTCAGATGGAACAGAACCGCCTGCAGAAAGCCGAGCTCGATCGGATTACAAGCCAGTTCAAGTCGCGCATGGACGCCGGCATGGAGGAAGTCGAGCGCTGGCACGACGGGTTTCGCGAATGGCAAAAAAACAAACAACAGGAACTGCAGCGGCTCACCGATGCCGCCGGTCTCTGCGTCTCGCACGAAAAAGGTGGGATCGCGATTGAGGACGAGGAAGAAGAGGAAAGTGACGGCAAGGTGATGACGATCGCCCAGCGCGCCGGAGGTGCCGGCCGCTAGCATTCGTGCTCATTTTGACCATTACCGCGGCTCTGTTGTTAGTGGCGTGCTTGTGGAACCGGCCGGCGAAGGTATCGCCGCTGGATCGAAAAGAACTGGAGAGGCACCGGCGAGCCTCCGAAGAAAAATGCCGGGATTGGATGTATCCCTTTGAATAGAAATCAATTAAGCAGGATTCAGGAAAACCCGTTTGAGCAGCCTCCGATTTCTGTTGAAGAAAAGGAGGAAAAGGAAGTGAACACCACGGACGATATCTACACTCAGCCCATCGGCCTCGACGTGGGCACGAGCCGGATTGTCGTGGCGCGGGCTGCCGGTAAAAAATACGGCTTCGACGTTCAGTTGAATGCATTTTTTGCGCTGCCCTTCTCGCGCCTGGCGGAGAGCCTGCTGCAGCGGCAAAGCGTGCTCTACCAGGTGAACCGCGATGAGATCGTGGTTTCAGGCAACGATGCTGAAAAGCTCGCCGAAGTCTTTCATGCCGAAACCCGCCGGCCGATGAAGGAAGGCATCCTGAATCCCCAGGAGCCGCATGCTCTCGATGTGGTGCGAAGCATCGTCGGCAAAATGCTCGGCAAGGCCGGAGTGCCTGGCCAGAAAGTCTACTTCAGCATCCCGGCGCCGACCGGCGGTAACGAGGGCGGCATCCGCCATCATCAGGAGTCGATCCGCCAGGTTCTCTCCGAGCTCGGCTACGCGCCCACGCCGGTCGAAGAGGGGCTGGCAGTGGTCTTCGGAGAGTTGAGCAATTCGAATTTCAGCGGGATCGGCATTTCCTGCGGCAGCGGGCTTTGCAACGTCTGTCTTGCGGTGCTCTCGGTGCCTGTGCTCAGCTTCAGCATTCCCCGCGCCGGTGATTTCATCGACGCGCAGGCGGCGCTGGTTACCGGAGATGTCGCCACGCGGATGCGCGTGCAGAAGGAGCAGAGCTTCCGTCTGAACGGCATGAACGGCAGCCGCGTCAACAATGCGTTGACGGTCTACTACGATCAGGTCATCGAAAACCTGGTGAAGACGTTGAAGGAAAGCATTTCGTCCGCGCGCAAGCTTCCGAAAATGACGCAGGCGATTCCGCTGGTGCTGGCGGGCGGCACGGTCCTTCCCGACGGCTTCTTCGAACGCTTCCGCGAAGCCCTGCAGACCAACGAGCTGCCCGTGAAGCTCTCCGAAGTGCGCGTATCGTCCGAGCCGCTGAACTCCACGGCGCGCGGACTTCTGATGGCCGCCCTCTGCTGAAAAGCCATGGTGCGGCAGGGCTTCGCCCGGTTGGCCAGTCGCAGAGTACTGGACAGGCCTTATCCCCTGAGAAGGTGACCGAGCATTTCAGCTTCGGGTCAGGGGCTTCCGCCCGCCGAATCGGTTCTCGGCAAAGATCACTGCTGGCGATCGCTCGCGGTTTAGCTCCGTCCGCCCGGTTTAATCCCACCGCCTTTTAGGCGGTCCGCTTTCAGCCGCCGGATCCCTACGAGAATAGGGAGGATGGCGGAATACAGGCACAGTGCGCACGCGGTGTTCGACCTGAAGTATCACACGATCTGGTGCACGAAGTACCGATACAAGATACTCCGGGGGAGGGTAGCGGAGCGTGCGCGTGACCTGATCCGGCAGATCTGTCAGTCGCGGGACGTGGTGATCATCCGCGGGGCGGTATCGCCGGATCATATCCATCTGTTACTGTGAGCGCCGCCAGCACTCTCGCCGTCGAAATTGGCACAATACATCAAAGGGCGAAGCAGCCGGTTCCTGCAGGCGGAATTTCCCGAGTTGGGAAAGCGGTACTGGGGACAACATATGTGGACGCGCGGGTATTTCTGTGCGACGGTGGGAGCGGTG
>DATAXN010000103.1:0-4563 GCA_036273015.1 Bryobacteraceae bacterium
GCCATGGTCGATCAGATGCCGTGTGGCCAGATTCGCGCCCGCAAAATTGTTGGCCACGACCGAGGGGATCGACGAACCTTCAATGGGACGATCGATGGCGACAACCGGCAGCGTCAGCCGGGTGAGGATGTTGCGCAGGGCCGGGCTCTGTGAATTCGCCGGAGCGATGATCAGGCCATCCACGCGGTGGCGTATCAGGATATTCAAATTTTCGATTTCGGTGTGCGGTTCGTTGCGGCTGGTCGCGACGATCAGCAAAGAATCGTGGGCGCGCGCGATCGCCTGCGCGGCGTCGGCACAGCTTGAGAAAAACGGGTCGGCAATGCTGGGGATGATAAGGCCGATGGTCTTGGTACGGTCGCCCTTGAGGATGCGCGCCGCTTGGTTGGGCACATAGTTCATCGCTTCGATGACGCTGCGCACCCGGGCCAGTGTCGTCGGCTCGACGAGGTGTCCTCCATTAATGACACGAGAAACAGTCGTGGTGCCTACGCCCGCCCTCTTTGCGACTTCGCTGAGAGTGGGGTGTGCATTTTTCTTCTTTCTCATTCCCGCCATGTTCCTCGGCCCTTGGATGGCTGCAAGTCTAGGGTAAGGGCGAACGAGCGCGCAAATGGTTTGCAGCCGGGTCCGTTCAACGCACTCAACTCCGTTCTCTTCGGCGGACCTCAGACGACTCCGTCGGTCGCCCGCGACGTTCGGTCCGACATCCGGCTGGAGCGGATTCGGAACGGTAGGAGCCACGCAGCAAAACTTCCCGAGGAGTTTGCAAGTTGGAAGAAAAATCACCTTCTAATCGGGTAAATCCCGCAGGCTCTCGCGCTTGATGCGCGGTGGCCTGCGCTTTGCCGTCTTAACCATACGCCGGTGCATGCTGTCGATCTCCGGCTTCGGCTTCTACGGGCTATGTTATTCAGGAATCAACCGGGAGAGTACCGATGCACGAATTTCGCCTGCGCTTAGGTTCTGCACTGTTAGCCTTTGCAATCTTCGCTGCCTCCGGCCCTGGACAGTCGACGGAAAAACCTGACCTCGCACAGCAGCCGACTCCACGGTTACAATCTCGGGAGAGTCCGGTGGCCTGTCACACACGGCCAGCATGTCGGTTTCGGTCAAGCCGGTTCTGGAGGGCACCGTTCCCGTGGACCTGTCGTCAGCATTCAACGTCAGGGGAATTTATAACGACGGCTCGCGGTTCCAACCGGCGAGCAGTCTGGACGGCGGCGGATATTCGCTCTCCCGGCAGGCACTGGGCACGGAGCCGGTCGGCGATGGAGTGATATTCAAGCTGGGGCAGGCAAATGCGCCGGATGCTGTGACGAGCAAGACGGTGAAGCTGCCTTCGGGAAAGTTCTCGAGCCTGAAAATACTGGGGCTGGCGGTCGAAGGAGAGCAGGAGACGCAGACCTTCACCGTCAACTACACCGACGGCACGTCCTCCTCGTTTACGCAGAGCCTGAGCGACTGGGCTGACTCCGGCAATTTGCCGGGTGAGTCGGCGGCGGTAGAGATGCCGTATCGCCTGATCGCCGACGGTTCGAAGGATGAGAATCCGTTCAATGCCTGCGCATACTCCTTTTCACTCGACCCTGCAAAGACGGTGCAGAGCGTCAGCCTGTCCACGAATCGTAATGTGCTGGTTCTGGCGATGACGCTGGTGCCGGCGCATAAGTAGGATCGCTGGCATCGAAGCAATTGATTCTCCATCTACCGTCACCGCCGGAGGAGCGTGCTCATGAATGTTGTCCCTCGATCGATCCAATGGGCAGGTATTGCCATGCTCACGGCCTGCTGTGTTCATGCGGCAGCGCGGGCGCAGAACGGCGGACCGTCCGCGAAAACTCCCGTTGAATATGCCAATGGCCTGGTAGGAACAGCGCCCCTGGACAAGCAGAACCTGATTGGCAATGCGCCTCCTCCTGGCGAGCAGCTCTACTCCGGTTTCACCATTCCGGCGGCGATGCTTCCACACAGCTCGACCGAAGTGGGGCCGATCAACGCCAACCTGGATGTGAATTATCCCGCAGGCGTGCGCGCGCCCTACTTCTATCTCAATCGCATGATTTATGGCTTTTCGAGCGGCCCTGACGACAGCCCGACAGTGATGCCTGTGGTAGGCAACTGGACTGTTCCCCCTGAGCGCGGCGCCTCGGTGTATGACAAGGCGCGGGAGAAATCTTCGCCGGGCTACTACAGCGTCTATCTCGACGACTTTCACACGCTCGCCGAGATGAGCGCGACGACATGGACCGGCATCTTCCGCTTTACATTTCCACAGACGGAAAAGGCTAACGTGCTGCTCGACATGGGGCGCGACGGCGGAGACATCGAGGTCGTGGATGACCATACGGTGCGCGGCCAGTCGCATCGGGGCAGGTATTTCGTCGCGGAATTTTCCCGGCCATTTACGGAGTCGGGAGTGTTCAAGCAGATTCCTCCGCAAGGCCCGAACGACTATTCGATGATTGGTTATGACGACGTCGAGCCGGGCGCCCGCACGGTATCGGGAAATTTTGCGGGAGCCTATCTTCGCTTCACTACGACGCAAGGCGAACAGGTGCTGGTAAAGGTGGCAACCGGACTGAGCTATGCGATGGCCGAAGAGAGATTACGCACGGAAGATCCGGGATGGGATTTCGACCAGGTGAGGCGGCAGGCGGAAGAGACCTGGGCGAAGAAACTGGATCTGATCGACGTGAAAGGCGGCACAGAGAAAGAGAAGATGCTGTTCTACTCGTGCCTGTATCACTCCTTCGCCAGCCCGCGGCTGCTCGCGCGCAAGGGCGAGGAGTTTATGGGGCATGGCGGAAAGATTGAACAAGCCACCTACGACCGCTATAACCAGGTGCCCTTCTGGGATACAGGCCGCAATCAGATCGTGCTGCTCACCTTGCTTGAACCTGCTGTGAAGCTCGATATCCTGCAGTCTCAACTCGACATGGCGCGCGAGTCCGGATACATGGGCACGTCGTTTCACGGCGATAACGCGGTGTTCATGTATCTGGGCGACTGGGAACGCGGCCTGAAGTTCGACTATGCCGGCGTCTATGAGTATCTGCGGAAGAACGCGACCGATCCAAACGGACCGCGGGGCTATCTTGCCGAGTATATGAAGAACGGATGGATTTCCGACGTCATTCCCAGGGGCAACCCGAGTCCTCCATACGCGGGCGGCAAGGCCGGCGCAGCGACGACGCTCGAATACAGTTGGGACGATCACGCGCTCGCCCTGTACGCCAAAAAGCTGGGCAAGGAGGACGACTACGAGATGTTCCTGAAGCGCGCGCACAATTACCAGAACGTTTTCGATCCTTCAGTAGGATTTATGCGCGGCAGAACCGCGGACGGCAAGTGGATCTCGCCCTTCGATCCGAAGGAGCCCTACTACAACTTCATGATGAAGGAAGCGTCCGGATGGTCGACGCTCTGGCTCGTTCCGCACGATGTGCAGGGCCTGATGAACCTGCTCGGCGGTCGGGAGAAGTTCGACGCCAAGCTGGACGAGTTCTTCAGCACGCCGTACACGGCTAAGGGAATCTGCCGCGACTGCACGGGCGTCATCGGCCAGTATGTGCAGGGCAACCAGCCGGACCAACAGGCAGCTTACTACTACGACTGGGGCGGGCAGCCGTGGAAGACGCAGAAGCTAGCGCGCGAGATTCTAGCGCTGATGTACGGCAGCGACCGCTACGGACTGGCCTTTCCGGGCATGGACGACCAGGGCTCGACCTCCTCCTGGTACGTGATGAGCGCGCTTGGGTTTTATCCCGTGGACCCGTCGAGCCCGGACTACATCATGGGAAGCCCGATCTTCGACGAAGCGACCATCCACATGGGCGACGGCCACGACTTCACCATCGTGGCGAAGAATAACTCGACGAAGAATATCTATATCCAATCGGCAACGATGAACGGCAAGCCCTGGAACAAGCCGTGGTTTAGCCACTCGGATATTGCGGACGGAGCGAAGCTGGTGCTGACGATGGGCCCTGAGCCGAACAAGAGCTGGGGAAGCGCCGTGGATGCGGCCCCTCCATCGATGTCCGCACCGAATCGATGAAACCAGGCGGCCGCACGGCGCCGTCGGCAACGATTTGTCGGGAGGAATATCCATTTGGAGGTTATGATTCGCGGGTGGGGTTTGTTCGAATTTCTGTAAGGAGTTTTCGAATGGAACGGTGCCAACTTCGCCTGCCGATGTTACTCGCCATGCTCTTCGCGCTCGCCGCAACTACTGTTTTTGCGCAGCCGGGCCAAACCATCTCGCTTACCGTGGATGCAACGCAGACGCCGCAGAAGATACTCCATGCCAAACTCGTGATCCCGGTCAAGCCCGGACCTCTGACTCTCTACTATCCGAAGTGGATTCCCGGCGAGCACGGCCCCGACGGGCCCATCGCCGGCCTGACGGGCTTGAAATTCGAGGCTGACGGCAAGACCATTCCCTGGAAGCGCGACCTGCTGGACGTTTTCACCTTCCATGTGGATGTCCCGGCCGGCGTTACGCATCTCGAGGCGAAGTACGACTTCATCGAACCCGATGGCGGCTCGGCCACCGACAAG
>DATAXN010000104.1:0-34462 GCA_036273015.1 Bryobacteraceae bacterium
GTGCCTGAACGCCGAAAAACAGGGCGTTTAGGCCACGTATTCCCACACACGGACACTTTCCGAACCTCTCTGTTAAGCCCCAAGACATCGCTGAGGCAGAAAGGAGGTCTCGCCAAACCTACTTTTTCATCACCCTGCTAATAAATTCACTATGCGTTCCTTATGAATTTCCAGGCTCCTGGCGGATAACGTACCTGACAGCCATGCAAGCCGATCCCGAGCCCGCAGGCGCTCTGGTGATTATCAGGCTTTTATACCGGATCTGTTTTAGTTTTCGGTCGGTGTCTTCTCAATGTGGTCGACGATTAACTGATCTACCGTCGCCTTGCGGGACTCCAGCTTCAGCCCCATCGACTGCACCGCATCCGTCAGCGAGGTGCCTCCCCCGCCGGGATCCGACGCCACCGGTACGTTGCCCGGCCCGCCGGCCCCGCCTGGCGTGCCGACCGGAATATCCGCACCGGCGGCTCTGGCCATGGCTACGATTTCCATGAGCGAGAGTTCCACCGTTGCATCGTAGTTGCCCTTTATCCCGGTCATGTCTACAACCTGCCGGCCCCCGGTCCCCCCCAGTTGCGCAAACAACTGCGTGGTCATGTCTGCAAAGCCGACCATCGTCACCATGCTGAAGTCCAGGTGAAGTGTCTGCGTGGCCGGGTTCAGTCTGAAGGACATTTTGCCCTGTAGTCCCATATCGATGACTGAACTTCCTGTGGTCATGTCGACCTTGACCCGTACCGGTCCGTCGGAACCGTTCATTTTCAACTCGCCTGGCTTCAGGGGCGCACTCTCATCGATGGCCACCGGGGTTCCGGCCGAAGCCTTCAACTTCGGCCCACCCTTGCCGACCACCAGCGCCAACACCGAATGTTCGGCACTGGCGCGATGCGTCGTCAGATGGAACCGCTCTTCGAGAAGCGTTTGCAGCATTTTGGGAGCGTCCTCTTTCTTCGACCCTTCGGGCATCTTGGCGACGATGTCGAAATGCGCAGCATTCATCCAGTCAGGGCCGGTGATCTGGTAGGGCTTCACGCCGTAGGCGAGGCTCATCAGCGATCTCAGATCGAGATACATATATTCGGCACGGCGGGAGTCGACATTTGCTCCGATGGGCATCTTCCCACCGGCTTGCAGTGCGGCTGCGAGTTTGGCCATGTCCATCGGCGGGGACGATTTGACGGTGGCCACTTCGAAGGCTGGTTTGGTCTGGGCGAAGGCTGCTATGGCGGTGAGCGCCAGGCCGATCGTGACTTTCCTTAATATTCGTTGCATCTCTATTTAAATGTCCTTTCCGATTTCCGTTGTAAAACTACTGCGATCCTCGTCCAGCGCGGGGTCATGAAAAATCTCTTCGATGGGCATTCCGAAGAGCCGGGCGGCCCGGAATGCGAGCGGCAGACTCGGATCGAACTTGCCCGTCTCGATGGCGTTGATGGTCTGCCTGGACACATCGAGGGCGTCGGCCAACTCGGCCTGTGTCCAGTCGCGCTCGGCGCGCAGCACCTTGAGCCGATTCTTCATCGGTAGCGCCGCGTGCCGTACAGGTTGGACACCGCAAACGTCAGACTCATGAGAATCAGCAGGTACGTGATGTCCGCATGGAAGGGAATCATGTGGTAGGCGTCCATCACCGAAAACGGGACGCCGGCGACCACGGCGACTCCCAACGTGATTCCCATGGAGTTCAGTTGAACCTTCCGCTGGAGCTCATCCAGTTCCGTGAGGTAGTTTTTGTTGGCCAGGATCATGCCGACGCCCACGGCGACGTCCAGGCCGACCGCCAGGAGCGTGAACACCAGGGCCTTATTCCAAAGAAATTTCGGCCCGAATGCCATCAGCGCCGTGGCCGCCCCCCACGCGCCGTTCCAGCGGAACAGCCGTATAACGTTCTTCCGGATCCGCGACTCATAGCCATTCTCTGGTCGTTTCAGTTGAGTCATAATGTCTCCAATCATTGTCTTAATGTAAAGCGTAGTTGACAATCGAAGCGTAGCTTCCAAGCTGGGACTATGTCAAGTGTTATTTACAAAAAGACGTATATTATCGATACAAGAGGCCAGCGGAGTCTAACAACCACCTCTTCTTTACCCTTTTAGATGCAAATACATGCGTCCCAAAGCGTTGTAACGCTTGCGAGTCAGGTCCCCGATGACGGAGTAGCAGGAAGTCACCTTGTCAAGATGAGCCTCCGTTGCCCGCGAAGAGACCACCTTGCATTCGGCTTGTTCCGATTCTTGCGCGTCGAATCCGCCCGCATCTCGATGCGATGGGCGTTGTGCACAAGCGGGTCGAGGATGCCTTCGGCCAGCGTGATCATGGCTGGCCGGTTTTGGGTGTTCACCGAGGACCGGATCGCGCCCGAGCGTCCCGTGCGGCCGGATCGCGCCTGCTGGTACTCGCACTGAGGTCTTCCGCTTTCATCTCCCGTTGTCCGGGCAACCCCGGTGAGGCGGTCACAACTCTCCCGCCGCCTTCATTCTTAATCAATTCAAACGCTTCCAGCCCTTTCTGCCAAGCGTGGTTCGTTTTCGGCCCTTCGAGGTGTACTCTGCGGTTAAAGCGGGATTCCGCGCGGACCGCGCGTAATCGCCGTCCCCCAAAAATGGGTTCGAATTTGCGAATGACTTTTCAGACCGGTTCGCCGCGTGTTCACATTCCCGCGAAATTATGCTAACGCTCTGTTTTATCAGCACATTAGAGCCGGAACTGGCGAGCTCGGAGGTCGGCTTCGCGGTACGGTCGTGGTAATGATGAGTCGGGATCAGAAGCCGCCTGAAAGAAGGAGCCTCCACTCCGAAAGTCGGCCGCCGAGGAAATAGTACTTTTCCATTATTGCCGGGTGCGGAACAAGCACCTAGACTGGAAACTCCCGCGGAACGGAGCTTTCTACTGCCATGAAAAGGAACAACTTTCAGAGGTGGATCGCCATCCTCTTTCTGGTTCTCCTGGTAAACACCGCTTATGTAGCGGCCTTCTCGTCGGCGACAGTTTTCTACATGGCCAACGTCCTGTTCCATCTGGCGCTGGGCGTGGTGCTGGCGATGGCGGTTCTCTTCACGATCCGCAAGCGAAAGGATCTGATCGCGGGCGCTCCCATCACGCTCGGACTGTTATTCCTCGCGTTGCTATTCGGCTTGGTGCTCACTTGGAAAGGTAACGTCCACGCAAACGTCTGGCTGCTGCAGGCTCACATTGCTTCCGCCGGGCTCGGATTGCTGGCGCTGATTCCGTATGTGTGGAAACGCGCGAAGGAAGCCGCGCAATCGAGTGCGGGGGCGAGTCCAGGTGATGGCTGGCTCCGCTTCCGAAAGGGTTTTGCGTTTGCCTTGGTTCTTCTGGTGGTTTTGCCGGCCGCCGCGATCGGCTATCGCAAGGCGTTTCCCAATCCGCACGATCGTATTACAAACCCGACCTTAACGCCGATTTCCATGGACGGGGAAGGCGGCGGTCCGAAGTCTCCCTTCTTCCCCTCGTCTGCCAAAACGAACGTGGGTGGAATCATTCCCTCCAACTTTTTCATGGATTCGGAAACCTGCGGCGAATGCCACAAGAAGATCTACGACGAGTGGAAGAGCTCTTCACACCACTTCGCTTCGTTCAATAACCAGTTCTATCGCAAGGCCGTTGAGAACATGCAGGACACCCAGGGGACCACGCGGGGAAGCAAATGGTGCGCCGGCTGCCACGATCACGCGGTATTCTTCAACGGGCGTTTCGACAAGCCCATGAAACAGCAGATCGATACCGCCGAAGCACACGCGGGGCTTGCCTGCACTTCCTGCCATGCCATCGCCCATGTGGACAGCACGATGGGAAACGGCGGATTCACCATTGAGTATCCGGCGCTGCATCAGTTGATGACCAGCAGGAACGTCTTCATCAAAACTTCGGTCGATTTCATGACCTATCTGAATCCGGAGCCGCACCGGAAGACATTCATGAAGCCCTTTATGACGGCGCAGTCGTCGCAGTTCTGTTCCGCCTGCCATAAGGTGCACCTGGATGCTTCGGTCAACAATTATCGGTGGTTCCGCGGATTCGATGACTACGACAACTGGCAGGCCAGCGGTTTCGGCGAGGGCGCGCGTTCCTTTTATTACCCGAAGGAAGGCAAGACCTGCGCCGGATGCCATATGCCGCTCGAGCCCTCGAACGAATTGGGATCGAAGGAAGGCCAGGGCCATTCACACCGCTTCGTCGCGGCCAATACCGCGGTCTCGCACGCCAATCTGGATCAGGCCCAGACGGCAGCAGAGCAGAAATTCCTGACCTCGGGCTTTATCTCGGTGGATATTTTCGCAGCCTCGCCGGTAAAGGATGGCGGCAGGCAAACCAACATGATCCGCCGCGCGGCAACGGGACCCACGCTGAGTTCCGGCATCGGCGCGGGCGAAGAGGTGGAGCAGCCGGGCGACACCTTCATTCGGGATGTCGGCGAAATTGCGGCGCCTCTTGACGTGGCGAAGCCGAAACTCACGCCCGGTTCGACGGCCCGTGTGGATGTGGTGGTCCGGACGCGTACTATCGGCCATGCTTTTCCCGGCGGAACTCTCGATTCGTTCGACATCTGGCTGGAGCTGCAGGCCAAAGACGCGACCGGCAAAATAATCTACTGGAACGGCAGGGTCGAAGACAACGGCAAAGGCCCGGTCGATCCGGGCGCGCACATGTACAAGGCATACCAACTGGACAGTGAAGGCAACGAGATCAATAAACGAAATGCCTACCAGGCGCGGAGCGTTCTCTATGTGCACGCGATCCCGCCGGGCGCGGCCGATACGGTTCATTACCTGTTGCGGATTCCGAAGGACGCCAGGGGTCCGATCAATATTACGGCGAAGCTGAACCATCGAAAGTTCAGTTGGTATTACACGCAATGGGCCTATGCCGGAAAACCCAAGCCGGGCCAGGACGCAAAGCTGAACACCGTCAACTACAACAGCCTCGAGTACAGCTTTGACAAATCCAATATCCCCGCCAACGTTTCCGGCGAGATCAAGGGAGAGATTCCCGTTACTCCCATCACCGTCCTCGCGTCAGCCCAGGCGACAATCGACCTGAGCAACAATCCCGGCGACACCAAGTGGACTCCGGTGGCCGTGAAGAACGTGCGGGAGCGCTGGAACGATTACGGCATCGGACTGCTCCTGCAGGGAGACGTGAAGGGGGCCGAGTATGCCTTCACGAAAGTGACCGAGGCCGAACCTGGCTATGCCGACGGATGGCTGAACGTTGCGCGCGCCCTGATTCAGGAAGGCGAGACGGACCGGGCCAAACCATTTATCAAAAAGGCGCTGGAGGTCAACTCCGGCTTGGGACGCATCTGGTACTTCAAAGCCCTGATCGAAAAGTCCGATGGCGACTACGATGCCGCGCTCAAGTCCCTGGCGGTAGTTACGTCGAAGTATCCGCGCGACCGCGTGGTATGGAATCAGGTCGGGCGGCTGTTGTTCCTGAAGCGGCAGTATAAGGAATCGATCGACGCGCTGCGGAAAGTCGCGGCGATCGATCCGGAAGATCTGCAGATGCACTACACGGCCATGCTCGCGTATCGCGGACTGGGCGACGTGGAGAGTGCATCGCGCGAACAGAAATTGTTCCAGCGCTTTAAGGCTGAGGAATCGTCGCAGTCCATTACGGCGAAGCGCCGGCTTATCAGCCCCGAGGACAACAACGAGCGGCAGAGCATTCACGATCATGAAAGTATTTCGCTGGGGCCGGCGCCCGCTCGCGGCCGTGAAACACCGCCCACGAAGACTGTCCGGTTGAAGCCTTCCGGGAAATCGGCGGGCGGCGAAAACGAAGCGGGGAACTGACAAAAATGAAATCGGTTTGGGGATTGACAGGCGTCGGGATTCTTCTTGCTGCCACGCTTCTGGCTGCTATAGGGCCGCCGGCTGCGATTCCGGTTGTATTCAACGATGTGACCGCGCAGGCGGGTATCAGGTTCGTCCATAACGCCGGAAAAACGGGAAAGAAGTATCTGCCGGAAACGGTCGGCTCCGGCGCGGCATTCATCGACGCCGATGGCGACGGCTGGATTGACATCCTGCTTGTAAACAGCAAGGACTGGAGTCCGACAGGCCGCAGATCGACTGCCGCACTCTATCGCAACAACCACAATGGGACGTTTACCGATATCACGCGCGGCAGCGGCCTCGACATCGAAATCTATGCCATCGGCGTTGCAGTGGGCGACTACGATAACGATGGCCGCGACGATGTCTACATTACCGCGCTCGATGGCGACCACCTCTTTCACAACGAAGGGAACGGCAGGTTCACGGATGTCACCAAAGCATCCGGGATCAATAACGCCAGCTTCGGCGCCAGCGCCGCGTGGCTCGATTACGACCGCGACGGCAAGCTGGATCTATTTGTCGCCAACTACGTTCAGTGGACGCAAAAGGGCGACATCTGGTGCTCCCTCGATGGTTCAACGAAGTCTTATTGCACGCCCGAATCCTATAAAGGAACGTCGAGCAGGCTTTATCGCAATCTCGGGAACGGGAAGTTCCAGGACGTTACCGTCAAAGCCGGCCTCGGCGATCCGACGAGCAAGTCTCTCGGGGTAACGGTTATCGATATTGACGGCGACGGCTGGCCGGATTTGTTTGTCAGCAACGACACGCAGCCCAACAAGCTTTACCGCAATAATCGTAATGGAACTTTTTCAGAGAACGGCATGACGGCCGGCGTAGCTTACGGTGAGGATGGCGTTGCCCGCGGCGCGATGGGCGCTGACTGGGCGGACTATGACCGATCGGGCCGCGCCGATCTTCTGGTGGGTAACTTCTCCAACCAGATGCTCGGGCTCTATCACAACGAGGGAAACGGTCTGTTCGTCGATGAAGCGCCGACTTCGAGTGTGGGCCGTGAGAGCCTTTTGTCATTGGCATTCGGGGTCTTCTTCTTCGATTACGATCTGGACGGCTATCCCGATATCCTGACCGCTAACGGACATATCGAAGAGGAGATCGGCCGCGTGCAGCCCAGGATTCACTATCGCGAGCCGCCGCTGCTGTTCCGAAATCTCGGCGGGAAGAAATTCGAGAATATGTCCAACAAGGTCGGTCAGTCTTTCACTCAGCCCATGGTGGGACGCGGCGCGATCTACGGCGATTACGATCACGACGGCGATCTTGACGTCCTGATTACGTCGAACGCCGGCCCGGCGCATTTGTTCCGCAACGATGGCGGAAACAGGAATCATTGGCTTTCAGTCAGAACTGTCGGGACAAAATCCAATCGCGACGGCATCGGTGCGGTAGTGCGGATTGAAAGCGCCTCCGGCAAACAGTGGAACATGGTCCGCAGCGGATCGAGCTACGCTTCGCAGAGCGATCTGGCGCTGACGTTCGGTCTTGCGCAGGATCCCACGGTCACCTCCATTCAGGTCGAATGGCCGAGCGGGGCGAAGCAGAAGTTCAGCAACATTCAGCCGAATCGGGCGATCGTTATCGACGAGGCGAAGGGCATCGTGCCCGCATGGAAGTAGTCGCTCGCCAAATCACGCGGTTGCCAGACTCGAAACGTACTCGGTCGGACAACCAAAGCCTTCCACTTTTACTCCCAGGCGCCGCAGGGCATCCATGGCAAGCATCCGCCGGTGGGCGTTAAACGTAATCACGTGAGCGAACATGCCGCCAAAGGTGAACGTCTCCGGCGGTTCGCACAAGGCGTCGACAAACGTCTCGTCCCAGGCGCCCCGGCGGCGGACATCCTTGAGTACGCCGTGGAAGTCGCCATCCGCTCTTGCGAGGCGCGCCAGCATGACAGAGGGAGTGAGATTCGTCACCGGAGCATTGTCCAGGGGCGGCGCACTGCCGCCTGTCAAGGCTGCAGCCCAGACTTCCTTGTTCTGTACCAGACGGTCCAGCATTTGGCGCAGACTCTGATCCGGACCGTCCCAGGGGACGATCGTCGCCTGATTCTGCAGCGGACGGTCGAGTTGTTCGTCGCTGAGCGTCTTCGCGAGATCGAGAAGACGGCGCGTATGCCAGGATTCCTGGCCGGAGAAAATATCGAAGAGGTCCATGTGTGTATCCGTTCCTTTCGTATGCGGTCCGCCGGAATAATGATGAATCCCGTTCGCCGCGGGGAGGTGAGTGTACGTCGCGCCCATCCGGCGATACAAGCTGGGCGATACCCGGAATGCCTTCCGAAACGCGCGGGTGAACGCTTCCAGCGAGCCATAATTCGCGTTCAGACCGATTTCCGTTACCGCAAGTTGTGTGCGGGACAACTGCCATGCCGCTCTTTCCAGCAGGAGCCTGCGGCGCATGGCAACCGGAGTCTCCTCAATCATTGCCCGAAATACACGGTAAAACTGTGTCCGGCTTTTATGGACGCAGCGGGACAGGCTGTCCGCATCCTGTTCCTGGTCGAGCGACTCCAGAACCATTCCGCTCAATCTTCGCGCTTCGTCCACACAGGAAAATTAGCATCTTTCGCAGGCTTCCGCCTGATCGGAAGTCCCAAAGATCGGGTTCCGGCGCGACAGTCCCCAAAAGCGTTCGAATCTGTCAGAATCCTTGGGAGGACTGAAATCGATATGAGATCTTTTGCGCTCGCAGGCGCGTTGACCCTGACCGCTTTGGGAAGTACGATACAGGCCGCCCCGAATTGCGACCGCGCATGCCTGCGCGGCTTCATCACGCAGTATCTGGATGCGATGCTGACGCACAACCCAAAAGCGCTCCCGCTGAGCCCCAGGGTGCGATTCACCGAAGACGGCGTCGAGATGAAGCCGGGCGAAGGCTTATGGAAAGACGCTTCGAAGATCCGAGGCTACCGGCAGGATATTCTCGACGTGCGGCAGGGTGTCGCGGCATCGCAGGTGGTGGTGGAAGAAGGCGGCTCGCCCGCCCTGTTCGTGCTGCGGCTGAAGATCGCGGGGAAGAAGATTACCGAAGTTGAAACACAGGTGACGCGGAAAAAAAGCGAAGGAGCGCTCTTCGCGATCGACGCGCTGCGGACGGCGGGTCCGGCGATGAGCGCGCCTGTGGAGAAATCGCTGCTGATGTCGCGCGCGGACGATATCAAAACCGCAATGTTCTATCCCGCGGGATTAAAGATCGGGAGCTTCGTGAAAGTCGATGCGCCCTTCGCGCCGGATGCGTACCGCATCGAGAACGGAGCGCGCACGGCAGGAGCCGGATGCGCACGGGCCGGCTGCGAGAACATCAAGACGCAGAATATTATGGAACATCCGGGGATCACCACGCGGATGGTCGCGGTGGATGAGGAACTGGGGATCGTCCTGCTGCGGATGAATTTCGGGCAGACGAAATCATACGGTGAAGGTAACGCTCTGATCGTGTGGGAAGCCTTCAAGGTGTACGGCGGGCAGATTCATGGCGTGGAAGCGTTCATGAAGATCATGCCGGTGAGCACGGGATCAGGCGGATGGGAGTAATTATGTCCGGGAAAAACGAAACGCGAAGACGTTTACTGCAACAGGCGGTGCTGGCTGCGGGCGCGGGCGCGCTGCTGAAGGCTCAGACGGGCAATACTGCGGCTTCCGCCGGGGGGCCGGCGTGGAAGCGCCTGTTCCCCGAAGGCTTTCGCAATGAGAGGATCAAAACGTCGGGCGCCGAAATCAACACGGTGATCGGCGGCTCCGGGCCACCGGTGCTGATGTTCCACGGCGCGCCGCAATCGCTGATTACGTGGCGGCTCATCGCGCCCGATCTTGCCAAAGATTACACGTTGGTGATGTGCGACCTCCGCGGCTATGGCGATTCGAGCAGACCGCCGGGCGGCGGCGACCACTCCGATTACTCGAAGCGCCCGATGGCCCTCGACGGCGTGGAAGTGATGAAGCATCTCGGGTATGACCAGTTCCGCATGGTTGGCCATGACCGCGGCGGCCGCGTGGGACGGCGTATGGCGCTCGACCATCCCGACAAAGTGATGAAGCTGGCGGTGATGGACATTGTCCCGGCGCATTATCTCTACAGCCACGTCACGATGCAGTTCGTGCAGGCATATTTTCATTGGTTCAACGACCTTCGTCCCGCGCCGATTCCGGAAAACGAGATCAAGGCCGCGGCGGATAATCAACTGGCGCGCGCGACCAACGAGATCCAGCTCGAGTACCTGCGAAACAACGTCGATCCTGCTTCGGTTCACGCGATGTGCGAGGATTACCGCGCATCGGCGTCGATCGACCTGAAGCTGGATGAGGCCGACATCAAAGCGGGTAAGAAGATTCAGTGTCCGCTCCTGGTTTTGTGGGCCGCAAAGGGAGCGATGGGCAGGATCTATGATGTGCTCGATATCTGGAAATCGGAAGGCGTGAACGTTACCGGCAAGGGATTGCCCGGAAATCATTCCCTTCAGGAAAGCGCGCCGAAGGAAACTCTGGCGGAACTACAGCAGTTCCTGAAGGGATAGTGGGGCCAGCGCTTCGGCGCTGCCGCCGAGCTTCCGCTCGGCGTCGCCCGTGGTGGAAATCGGCCTTGGTTTCGCCCGAATACGCTGGCCGGAAGGCCAGCGGCAGGGCGGAAGCCCTGACCCCACATTTTGATCCCAGGCTACCGGTCCGTCTCCGTTAGTCCGAGTTGTGCCGGGCGAATGCCCGCCGCTTTATATGCAAGCAGCAGCGCGCCGAAAGCCGGGTCACGCCGCGGCGGTTCGCAAATTGTGTTCTCCTCGATGCTGACCAGCGTCCGGAAACGCTCCAGCAAAATGGCGCTGTTGAAAACACCGCCGGTCCAGGCAACGCGCGCCGATTCTCCTTCCGTCCAAAGCTGACGGCGTACCGATCCCACCAACAGCGCCAATTCCTGCGCGGCGTTGTGCAGAATGTTGACGGCGATCGGATCGCCGTCCTCGGCAATCTGGTTCACAATTCCCGCCATACCCGCAACGCGTTGCCGCGGCCAATCGGGCGTGTAGAAGATATGGAGGAGTTCATTGGCATCGCTCACCGATGTCGCTTCTATCAACGCGGGCGTCAGGGCGGTCCTCGCGCCCCAGCCTTCGTGTTCCCGCAAGACGGCGCGGAGAGCCTGGCGGACGATATCGAACGCGCTTCCCTCGTCCCCAAACAGGTAGCCCCAGCCGCCGGCGCGGGCGACCTCGCCGCGCGCGTTTTGACCGAAAGCGATTGACCCGGTGCCTGCGATCGCAACGATCCCCGGTTCGCCGGCAGTGGCTCCGGCAAGAGCGACTGTGGCGTCATCCGTGACAATCCAATGCTCGGATTCAACAAGTTCGCGCAGCAGTGCAGCCTTATCGGCAGGACCCCCGCTCATGCCGAAACAGGCGGCTTTAAAGGCGACTGGGGACGCCAGTCCCGCGCGCGCAGCGGCTTGGGAGAGGCATTCCTTCATTACGCGCAAAAATTTTGCCTTGGCTTCAGCAGCAGTTACGTGATTACAGGGACCGCCGGTTGCCCATCCGACGATCTTTCCGTCAGCGTCGCCAATCAGCGCGGTCGTGCTCGACTGTCCGCCGTCTACGCCGAGAAAATATTCGCTCATCAGGACCGGCCCTCCAAAACCTTTTTCAAGTCCCGCCTGCCGTGCAGGACGGCGATCACCTGTAGAGGAGCGGAATCGGGCCGATAGACAATCACGTAATTGGGGAACGTGGGGAGTGTCCAGAAACGCACCGGCAGCGCTGTTATGTCCCGGCGTCTGATTCCCATCAGCGGATGCTTCGCCAGCCGCCGACAGGTCGCGATGATTTCCATTTCCACCCCGTCGGCAGCATCCGGCTTGTCCTTGGCAATAAACGACCAGATGGCGTCGAGGTCTTCAGTCGCCTGCGGTGTGAATTGAAACGGCGAATTCACCCCCGCGACTTCAGCCGCTCGACCCGTCGTTGCCGCAAGATCTCAACAGCAGCGTCGCCGTCGATCAATTCGCCACGCTCGGCCTGAGCAAAGCCTTTCGCGACATGGGCGGCGATGGTTTCCCGCTGCTCGAACATCCAGTCTTCAAGGTCAAGTTGCTCACGAATAATCTCAAAAGCCTGGTCGAGAACCTCATCGCGGTTTCGATACGCGCCGGATCGGACCGCCAGGTCGATCACGCGCTGTTGTTCAGGTTTCAGGTCGATTGACATGGCTTCCCTCGAAATTAGACCTTCTCTTTAAACTGTCCCACAACCTGCCGCCGTGGCGCGCACGCTGTATTCGAGACCCAGATGCGCGTGGTGTATGGGTCATTGCCGATAACAATCGTGGCAGCACTTTTCCGGCCTCCGATTTCGATGGACATGGGCTTTTCAGCGACCTCTCAGAACAGCAATACTGGGAACTAGCCTGCGTGGAAGGCGAAAGGGTGCGGCTCATGCTTTCGACTTCCACGACACCAAAGGGCGGCCGTTCTTCAGACGCGTAATCTTCTCGCGCAATAACTCGTTTTCGACGCTCACGGTAACGACCACGGATTTCAATCAGCGCCGTTCCCTTCGACCTCTGAGTCCCTGCTCTTCAGGCCAGCCTCTCCGCCGGCCAGCAAGGATCGTGCCAATCAATCAAAGCGGCCGCCGTGACTCGCAAAGCTAATTGGCGGACAGTTTTTCTATATGATCAACAATGAGTACTTCGACGGGCCCCCGTGTCGATTCCAGTTTTAGTCCAAGCTGAGTTTGAAGCGCCCCGAATAGCGATTGACCATCAGGTGAGTCCGTTGGTTCTGGAGTGGCGCCGGGCTGACCTAATTCGGGAGTGTATCGAAGATCAACGTCATACCGGTTCATAAGCCCTGTCTTGTTTAAAACCCGGCGACCCGCGAGCCCGGTCAGAATGCCCGCGATCGTTGACACCGGCACCGCCTCACCCGCGATGCGGCCATATCTAACCTCTCTTACTCCACCGGTCGTCCCAGTTTGATCGGCTGATAGCTTCATTTTGACACCATTCTTCTCCACCACCATTGAGTACATGGGCATCTCCTTCGTCTCGCGATGTACCTTGAGGCTAAAACGATCTTCCAGCAGCGATTTCAGCATCTGATACCCTTCGTCAACCGAACGGATGGGGCGTTCCGCCTTCGCGTCTATGTCGAAATTCTCTGACGAAATCCATTCGGGCGCCCCAGTCATTTCGAAGTCAGTAACAGCCCAGGCGTTCTTGATCCAGTCTTTAAGCGACATGTTCGTTCCCCGAAACCTGTCGTCGCCCACGTTAAATTTAAAGTACCTGGGCTCGTTTCTCGTACCAGGTTTGATCGACGCCACCTCGAAAGATGGTCTTGCGGTCACAGCGGCCTGCGGAAGGAGCGGCATCGGGATGATCGCGGTTCCTACGGCAACGGCGACTAGCTTTTGCCAGATATGCGGACTGAAGGAACATGATGGATATCGCATAAAAATCTCTTTTGTTTCCACGGTCTCCCAGAATAGCAATGCCAAGAAAACACTGTGTTTACCAGTTCACACCCCGCTTCCTCAACTCCGCCTCGATCTGTTCCGCCGATTCGAACTGAACGGCGTCGATACCCTGCGCCCGCGCCCCTGCGACGTAGTCCGGGATGTCGTCGGTAAAGAAGCACTCCTCGGGAAGGCATCCGGCCTCTTCAATTGCCCGTCGGTAAATTTGCGGCAACGGTTTCATCGCGCCGACCTCATACGACAACACGAACGAGTGGAAGTGGCGCAGCAGCGGATAGTTTTCGCGAACCATTTCGAAATGGATCGCGTTGGTATTCGAAAGCAGTACGAGCCGGTAGTTTCGCGCGACGCCGGCGAGCATCGACTCCGGGATCAGCGTGTGCGGCAGAAAGATCGAGCTCCAGATCTCGCAGAAATTTTCGTAGCTCGTATCCAGATTCAGATGCCGGGATAATTCGCGCACAAAATCGCGCGGCTCAATGCCGCCGGATTCAAAAAGCGGAACCAGGCCGGTAGGAGCAATTCGCTTCGGGATTTCCGCGGCGGGAATTCCGCAAAGCGGTTCCAGCCTGGTGTAGCCGCGGTTGAAGTCGAACGGCACGATAACGCGGCCGAGATCGAAAATGACTGCCTTTATGGCCATTCGGGATAATGATCGCAGGCGAATCGTGACGGCGTCCTCCCACAGTGACGTATTCGTGATTGGCGGCGGTCCGGTCGGACTTGCGGCGGCGATCGCGGCGCGGCGCAAAGGCTTCACCGTAATCGTCGCGGACGCTTTGGAGCCTCCCATCGATAAGGCCTGCGGAGAAGGAATCCTGCCCGACGGAGTCGAAGCCGCCGCTCGTCTCGGGATCCATCTACCCGCCATCAGTTCGTTCACGATTCGCGGAATTCGGTTTCTGGGTGAAGGTGTTTCGGTTGCCGCCGATTTTCCGGAGGGCCATGCGCGCGGCATACGCCGGACGACGCTGCATCGCGCGCTCGTCGAAGAGGCGGAACGATGCGGCGTCGACCTGCGATGGGGCGTTTCAGTTCCCGGGCTGGAAGGCATCGAGTCCCAATGGATCGTCGGCGCCGACGGCCTCAATTCGCGAGTTCGTAAATGGGCTGGGCTCGATGCCTTTCGGCGCGACACGCGGCGCTACGGCTTCCGTCTTCACTTTCGGCGCGCACCCTGGAGCGACTACGTCGAAATCTACTGGGGCGAAGGCTTTCAGATCTATATCACTCCTGTGGCGCCGGACGAAATCGGAGTGGCTTTGCTCGGACGCGATCCAAAGCTGCGGGTGCGGGAGGCCCTGACGCAGGTTCCGGAACTGGCCGCAAAACTCGACGGCGTACCGGCCTGTTCCCGCGAGCGGGGCGGGGTCACTACATCGCGGCGGCTTCGTCATGTAACGCGCGGGAACGTTGCGCTGATTGGAGATGCGTCGGGATCCATCGACGCCATCTCGGGCGAAGGCATTTGCCTTGGTTTTCGTCAGGCCCTGGCTCTGGCGGATGCACTGGAGCGACAGGATCTCCACAGCTATGAGTCGGCGCACCGCCGGCTGGCTCTCCGGCCCCGCTTCATGGCCGATCTGACGCTGACTATCGGCCAGACGCATTGGCTCCACAGGCGCGCGATGCTGGCAAGCGCCGCGCACCCGGAGTTGTTCGCCGGTCTGCTTGCCATGCATGTGGGGGCAGCCCGCAAAACCGACTTCGCCGCCAACTGTCTGGAACTCGGCTGGAGAATTCTGACGATATGAGCCGCCTTTGGAACTTGAAGTGCTATTAATTCTCGTTCAGAATTGCCCGGCGGGCAGAACCTGATCTCCGGGCATCGCGTCTGCTGTCACAGGCGGTAGACACTCCGCCGAAGATTGTCAACTATGGGCGAACCGACGGGACCAGATTCCAACGGCGCGAATTCCACGGGGACCATGGACCCGGTTGAGATTGAATATCTCGAATGGGATCCCGAAGGCTCATCCATTTCCATTCATATGCATCCCGGCGTGTTGCATGGGATCGCGCGCGACGTGATCGAGGGTCTGGGAACGCTGCCGCGGCCCGTTCTGGAAGTGGGCGGTTTGCTGCTGGGGCGCGTCACCGCCGGTCCCCACCCTGCTGTCTGGATCGAACGCTACGAACGCATTGAATGCGAGCACCGTTTCGGCCCGCGATTCATTCTGAACAGCGGCGAAATGGCCGCACTGGAGGAGGCAGCGGCGCACATTCTGGCCGCTGGTCAACTTTCCGTCGTCGGGCTTTACCGCAGCAACACGCGCACCCGTTTCGAGCTGGAGGAGTCGGATCTCGAGCTGATGCGCCGCTACTTCAGCGACTCTTCCGACCTTGTTTTGCTCATCAGACCGACGAGTGCGAACGAGGTATCCGCGCAGTTCCACGCATGGGATCGGGAAAACGGATCGCACACGATCGGCGAGGAGTTTCCGTTCCACGGCCACGTGCTGACGGCCGAAAAGGTCCAGGGAAACGAGACTGCTTCCGATGCTGTTAAGGCGCCGATCGCGCCCGTCGTTCCCAGCGACGTCCCGCGCGAAAATCCGCGGCGCTTGGTGCCGGACTTCGTGCCTTCGCCGGTGGAACCCGCTCCATCCTTATATGGACTGAATTGGAATGCCGGACACGACCCCTCGCCATCGACCGAAGAACTGCCTACTGAGCAGAGAACCCGCGACCACCTGAAGAAGTGGCTGCCGCTGGCTGCCGCGCTCCTGTTAGTGGGCGGAATTCTTTGGCTACTGCTGCAGCCGCACGGCGCTTTGAACCTGGGGGGCCTTGCCGCGACCCCGAGTCCCGCACCGGCGCAAGCGGTGGAGACCGCACGCCCGATCGGCCTGTATGTCGATCCGGCGGGCCCAACGTGGCGCGTACTCTGGAATCCGAATGCGACCGCTCTGCATGACGCGCGAAACGTGCAGTTGTTCGTTCGCGAGAAAAACGATGAGAAAGGGGACGACCAGAATCGCATCGAACTCTCGCCGCGCGATCTCGCTTCCGGGACTTATGAATACCCGCCGGCCGGAAACGATGTGACCTTCCGGCTCGAGGTAACAGATCGGGACGGAAGGGTTTCCGCCGAGTCATTTCGACTCGTACGTGCAGCGAATCCACCCACAGCTCCGATTCCAGCCGCCGCACCGCCCCATCCGGCGCTTGCCCCAGCCGAACCTGCTGCTGGATTCACGCAGCCCAAGGCGACTTATCGCGCGCCGCCGGTAATAGCCGCAGGCATCCGTCCGCGCATCAAAGGCACGATTGCAATCGATGTTCGCGTGCACATCGACGCTCGCGGACGCGTGGTATCGGCAGCGCCCGTCGCCAGGCAACGTTCGGGTCTCGATCAGTATCTTGCGGGCCGCGCGGTACAGGCTGCGCGACTCTGGCGATTCGAGCCGGCGCGGGAAAACGGCAAGGCCGTGGAGGGTAGGCAGATTCTCCACTTTGTTTTCGATAAATAGACGGGAAAGGCGGGCCACAAACAACGATGGCCTGCCCCACGAGCGTCATGAGCGTTACCCTGTTGATTGGCTATGACGCTCAGGGAACTGGCCGCGGCGCTGGGTTGCTCCATAAGTTGCGCTGTCGAAGGCGAAGCTGAAGTCGAAATCACCGGCGTGCGCGGGATCGACGATGCCGGACCTGGGCATGTCACGTTCCTGTCGAATCCCAAATACTCGTCGAAGCTCAGGACGACCAGGGCAAGCGCGCTGATCGCCGGGCAGGCCGTCAGCGCAATACCCACCCTGATATCGGCGAATCCTTATCTCGATTTCGCGCGGGCTCTCGAGCTTTTTTATCAGCCGCCGCGACCCAAGCCGGGAATCCATCCTTCCGCCGCGATTGCGTCATCGGCAAAGATTGGCGACGGGGCGTCGATCGGTCCGTTCGTGGCGGTCGGCGAGAACGTTGTGATTGGGCGCGGGGCCGTGCTGCATCCGCACGTGGTGATTTACGAAGGCGCGGAGATCGGTGACGACTTCACGGCGCATTCGCATTCGGTGGTGCGCGAGTACTGCCATATCGGCAATCGCGTAATTCTGCAGAACGGCGTTGTCGTCGGCGGAGACGGATTCGGCTTTGCGAAACAGGCCGACGGAAAACACCACAAAATCGTACAGTCGGGCGTGACGGTGGTAGAGGATGACGTCGAAATTCAGAGCCTGACTTCCATCGACCGCGCCACGTTCGGCGAAACGCGCATACGCCGCGGCGCGAAGATCGACAGTCTGGTCCAGGTTGGGCATAACTGCGTAGTGGGCGAGGACAACATCATCTGCTCACAGACCGGGCTGGCCGGAAGTTCGGTGCTGGAGAAGAACGTACTGCTCGCGGGGCAGGTCGGAAGCTCCGGGCATCTTACTGTGCATGAAGGCGCGATCGTCTATGCTCAGAGCGGAATCGGCGGCGACGTGAAGGCAAACGGGCGCATTTCCGGTTCACCCGCGTTTGAGGCTTCGGAATGGCTCCGCGCCATCACCGCATTTCAAAAGCTGCCGGAGATTCTGCGCACTGTCCGCGAGTTAAAGAAGGAAGTATCGGAAATCAGGTTGAGATCCGGAATCGACACATCTGCCACTCATGAGTGACCAAGAGAACACACCACGCCCGCCTCTCGCATATAAAAACGAAAATTTCCTGAAAGGTCCGGATGCGCGGACGCTCCGGATTCTATCCGAATACCTGGAACCGCTGTCGCATTTCCGCAGGCAGCGAATCCGGGACACCATCGTGTTTTTCGGATCGGCGCGGATACGGGAAGACGGGCCGCTGGCGGAGTACTATCGTGACGCACGAACGCTTGCGGCGATGCTGACCAAGTGGGCGAAGACCCTGCGTGAGCGCACCTACCGGTATGTGGTTTGCTCCGGCGGCGGGCCGGGAATCATGGAGGCGGCCAACCGCGGCGCGGCGGATGCAAGGGGCAAAACCATCGGATTAAACATCGGACTTCCCTTTGAGCAGTTCCCGAATCCGTATATCACCAGCGAGCTCAACTTCGAGTTCCATTACTTCTTCATGCGCAAGTTTTGGTTCGCGTACCTGTCGAAGGCGTTGGTCGTTTTCCCGGGCGGATTCGGAACGATGGACGAACTCTTCGAGATTCTGACCCTCGTGCAGACCAAAAAGCTCGCCAAGAAGATCACGATCCTTCTTTACGGCAGTTCCTTCTGGAAGGAAATCATTAACTTCGACGCGCTCGTGAAGTACGGCACGATTTCCGCCGAGGATCTGGAGCTTTTTCATTTCGCGGACACACCGGAAGCCGCGATGCAGATCCTTCAGACCGCTTTGTCCGAGCAGGCAGCCGCGCCCGAAGGCGAAATCCCGGCAATCTCACACAGCGTGAAGCCGGACGAACCTGTCACAAAGGACAAGCTGCCTTAGTCAAGTCCAAAGTTCCCCAGGAGCGGCTGACCTGCGCTGCGTAACCTATCCTGAAAGTGGTCGATGCCCAAAGGATTGGTTACATTACCGCGCGTCTTCACCGCCCTGCTGGTGCTGTACGCCGTTGCAGCCTGGGGCTTCAAGGCAAACGGCTGGGCGCTGGTGCTGTTTGCGGCGCTGATGATCGTCGGCGTCGTGCTCGCCGCGCGGCTGATCCGGAAATCCATCTGGCGGTTGAGAAATCGCCTTTATGTCACGTGGGTTTTCATCGGCATCGTGCCGATCATTCTCATGCTCGCGCTCGTCGCCAGCGGAGGCTATATCGTGGCGGGACAGGTCGCGGCATATCTGGTGAGTTCCGAGATGGACCGCCGCGCCGCGACGCTCGCGACTCCGGTAAGCATCCTCAGCCAGGCGAAGCCGGCCGACCGAGCTGTCGCCGTTCAGCAGATGGGGAATTTTCTGAACGCACGCATGCCGGGTGTCCAGTTGGCCGTTATTGGCGATGATTCTGTCCGCTACCCATCCGGAAGCACGCTCGAAGCGCCTCCGTCCGGCTGGAAAGACTATACCGGATACATCCTGAAGGATGGTCTTTACTATTCCGCCGCAATCGTCAAAACGGGTGGCGCTACTGCTGTCGCGCTCGCGCCGATTAATGCCGACGTTCTGAGAAATATCGTCCCCGGAATCGGCGCGTCCCGACTTGGCGAAAAGGGTCAGTTCGCGGGAGTTGTTCCTGCGCCTGCGAGTGGATTTGAATCCGTGGATACCACAACGGTCTGGTACAACCAGGTCCCGGTGGCGGAGTGGCCCCATCCGGAGATCGGAGGGACCGACAAACTATTTGTGGCGACACGTCCTTCGGCGGTTCTGCGAACGATTTTCAGCAACAGCGGGGATCTGACCGGCATCGACGCTGTAGCCGTATTCGTAATCGTATTGGCTCTGCTTCTGCTGGGCGAGCTGGTGTCGCTGGTGTTCGGCATATCACTGACTCGGACAATCACTCAATCGGTCCATGGACTTTACGAAGGCACTCTGCGAATTCAAAAAGGGGATTTCGGCTGGCGAATTCCGGTGAAAGGCAACGACCAGCTCGCCGAACTGGGCCATTCATTCAACAGCATGACTGCGCAGATCGAGAACCTGGTAGTCATCGCCAAAGAAAAGGAGCGGCTGCAGTCCGAGGTTGAGATTGCCAGCGAAGTCCAGAATCAGCTTTTCCCGCGATCGGCGCCGGCAATGCGAACTATTGAGCTGGTCGGCGTCTGTCAGGCCGCGCGCATGGTGTCGGGAGATTATTACGACTATCTTTGCCTGCCGGACGGAAGTCTCGCGCTGGCTATCGGCGATGTTGCGGGTAAGGGTATTTCCGCCGCGCTGCTGATGGCTTCGATTCAATCCATTATGCGGACGCAGCTCGCCGCTGGTTTGACGAAGGCCGCAAGCGTGGGAAGCGGAGGCGCGGCGCAAGTCGCGACGTCCGGAGTTTCAACGTCGGGCGTGGTCGCGCAGTTGAATCGACAGCTTTACGCCAGCACTTCGCCGGAGAAATACGCGACCTTCTTTTTCGGTGTCTATGAGGAACATTCGCGGCTCCTGACTTACACCAATGCGGGCCATTTGCCGCCACTGCTCCTGCGCGACGGCGAGTCGCGGCTGCTGGATGTGACCGGCACGGTGGTGGGGGCGTTTCCCGTGATTCGCTACGAAGAACAGACCGTCGAAATTCTGCCGGGCGATCTGCTCGTCGCATATACGGACGGCATCACTGAGCCGGAAAATGCTTATGGCGAGGAGTTCGGCGTTGAGCGCCTGTCCGAAACCGCGCTGCGTTACCAGCACGCCGAGCCGAAGGAGATCGTGACGAAAATTATGGAAGCCGTGGCCAATTGGAGTACGGCATCGGAACTGCCGGACGATATGACCGTGGTGATCGCACGGGGACGGGCATGACGAGACACTCGATGCAGCTTCACTCCGAAAAACCTCGAAAAGTCCTGACGCCGCGTGAAATGGGCGAGGTCGACCGCGCCACGATTGAGGCCGGCATTCCGGGAATCATCCTGATGGAGAACGCCGCGCAACGTGTCGTGGAATATCTTGCCCGGCGTTTTTCGCCCGTGAGCGAACAGCGGATCGTCGTGATCTGCGGTAAAGGCAACAACGGCGGAGACGGACTTGCCATCGCGCGGCAACTGCATATCCGATTCAATCCGCGGCGTCTTTGGACTGTACTCATTGCCGATCCCGAGGAACTGAGTGGCGATGCAGCGACGAATCTCGGAATGCTGCGCGCCTGCGGCGTTCAGGAATACCGGGACTTCGGCCCTGAGATGCGGCCGGCAACATTGATCGTCGACGCGATTCTCGGCACCGGCCTGAGCGGACCGGCGAACGGATCGGCGCTGGACGCCATCATCGAAATCAATTCCACATTTCCGTTCGCGAAAGTCGTCGCGGTCGACATTCCGTCCGGCCTCAGCGGCGAAAGCGGAACACCTCCCGGCGAATATGCGCGCGCCGATGCCACCGTAACATTTACCGCGCCGAAGATCTGCCACGTCATGCCGCCCGCCTGCGATCTGATGGGCGAGCTCGAAATTGCGCCGATCGGGGCGCCGCCTTCGCTGTATGAAAATGACGAGCGCATTCAGCTCGCGCTGGTCACGCCGCGGAGCATTGCTGTATGTTTTGCGCCGCGTCCGAAAGATTCCAACAAGGGCAAGTTCGGACATGTGCTGTTGGTAGCGGGATCGCGCGCAAAACCCGGAGCGGCGGCGATGGCCGGGCTCTCCGCACTGCGCGCAGGAGCCGGTCTCGTGACTGTCGCATGCCCGGAATCGGCTCTTTCCTCGATCTCTTCGCATACAGCGGAGCTGATGACGGAACCGCTCCCTGAGATCGAGTCGGGTGAGATTGCACGTTCGGCGTTCGATCGGATCAAGGAACTGGCGGCGAAACGAACTCTGATCGCCATCGGACCTGGAATCGGAACACACGACGAAACGCAGGAGTTAGTACGCCGACTTTTCGCAGAGGCCCAGCAGCCGATGGTGGTCGATGCGGACGCCCTCAACTGTCTGGCCGGAACAGACTGGAACGGCAGCCGTGCGTTGCGAGTCCTCACTCCTCATCCTGGTGAGATGAGCCGACTGGCCGGACGTACCATTCCCGAAATACAATCGGACCGGATCTCCGCCGCGCGATCGCTTGCCTGCAGCCGGAAAGCCGTGATTGTACTTAAGGGTGAAGGGACGTTGATCGGCTTCCCCGACGGCCGAGTTTGGGTCAATCCAACCGGATCGCCTGCCCTGGCGAAGGGCGGAACGGGGGATGTCCTGACCGGAATGGTGAGTGGTCTGATAGGGCAGTTCCCGGACGACCCCGATCGGGCGATCGCCGCGGCAGTCTATCTGCATTCACTCGCGGGCGAAATTGCCGCGCGGCATCAAACGGAGCAGACCGTGCTGGCAACCGATCTTCTGCAATATCTCCCCGAGGCCATTCGTGGAATCACGAATATTCCACACCAACTCTGAAGAGGAAACCATTGCCCTCGGCCGTAAGCTCGGCACGGAGTTCAGCACCGAGATCAACGGCAGCGTCGTATTGTTGATCGGTGAACTGGGCGCGGGCAAGACAACGCTCGCGAAGGGCATGGTGGAATCGCGGAACGGGACGCCGGCAAATGAAGTTTCCAGTCCGACCTTCACACTGATCCATCAATACGGCGACGAGAGGCCTGTGTACCACATTGATCTTTATCGGCTGGACGAGGCGCGTGAGGTGGAAGGCCTTGGACTCGACGAATTGTTCGCCAGCCGGTCGCTGGTCCTGCTGGAATGGGCAGAGCGCTTCCCCGCCCTTTTGCCGAAACAACGAATCGAAATCAGGCTGCGGACACTGGCGGACGATACCCGCGAGATCGCAGTTGCACGCCTGGGTTAGGATCGGGCATGGCTGCGAAGAAACTCGACCATCCCGCAATCGACCAGATGGCGGCGACGCCTGACATTTTCCGTGCGCTCCTGAACGGAATCAGTGACAAGCAGGCTTACTGGAAGCCGGGGCCCGAGCGATGGTCGATTGCCGAAATGCTGGAACATCTGTCGCATGTGGAAGCGCATTGCTTCCGCATTCGATTCGACGAAATCCTGGCGGCGGATACTCCGGAGATCGAACCCTACGATCAGAACGCATTTTATGCACAGGGCGCATATTCCGATCGTGACGCCGAGGAATCGCTGGCCCATTGGGAAGAGCAGCGTGAAGACAATCTTGAGCTCCTTCGCGGTCTGGAACCGGTGGTCCTGGTGCGCATGGGCCGGCATACCCTCCGGGGCGAATTCACACTGGAAAATCTGTTGAATGAGTGGGCGTTTCACGACTTGGGCCACGTGAAGCAACTCACGGAACTGGTGCGGGCGCAGCTTTACTATCCCGCGATTGGCCCGTTCCAGGTCGAGTACACCATCAAGCCATGATCCCCGTCGCCCTGACGATCGCCGGTTCCGATCCGAGCGGCGGCGCGGGCATTCAGGCGGACCTGAAGACGTTCCATCAGTTCAAAGTCTTCGGAACCGCCGCGATCACGCTGGTCACCGTCCAAAATACGACCCGCGTTTCGCGCGTCGAGATGCTGGACCCGGCGCTGGTATCCGAACAGATCCGTGCGGTGCTGGAGGATCTTCCTCCGCAGGCTGTCAAGACCGGGGCGCTGGGAACAGCGGAAACAATCGAAGCGGTTGCCCGCTGTTCGATGGGCTGCCCGCTGGTGGTCGATCCTGTCATGATCAGCACGCATGGAATGCCGCTGATGGATTCTGCCGGCTGCGAGGCGTTGCGGACACTGCTCGTGCCGAAGGCCGCCCTCGTTACTCCCAATCTGCATGAAGCGGCAGAACTCGCGGGAATCCCCGTGGAGAATCCCGATCAGATGAGGGACGCCGCTGTGCGGATCGCGCGCTTTGGCGCCCGCGCCGTTCTGATCAAAGGGGGGCACCTTGAAGGAGACGCCGTGGATTTTCTCTATCACGACGGGAACTTCACGGAATTGCGGGCTGCGCGAATCGACACCCGGCACACCCACGGGACAGGATGCACCTACTCCGCCGCGATTACCGCGTTTCTGGCGCGCGGCGTCGGGATGGTCGAAGCAGTCACACGCGCCAAACGGTTTGTCGACGAGGCGATCCGCACCAACCCCAGCTTGGGCGCGGGATCGGGGCCGTTAAACCATTGGGCTGACCCCGATGTAAAACAGGACGATTCGCTATAATTTGTTTTCTCCGCCTATGACCAAGGTTCAGAAGCACTTCCAGCTGCAGCGACCGCTCGACGAATCGTTGATGCAGAAAATCGCCGACGCCCACTCGATTTACGGAATCGAGCGGATCGCGATCGCGCCTTCCCGTGAAGAACTGATGGTCGAATTCGACGCCAGCCGGCTCAGGACGACCGAGGTCGAGACCGCCCTGCAGCGCGCCGGCATCCCGGTGGTGGCCGTCGTTCCTGCCTGAATGCCTAAAATTAAGAGGTAAGCCAAAGGTAATCGGGAACTTTCCCGCCTGACGAATCAATGGAGAGTGATCGCTGATGCAGCCGAGCGACGAGGAACTCTACCGTCTGATGCGAAAGGGAAACCAGGACGCCTTTGCCCAACTGTACGAGCGGCGGGAGCCTGCTCTCTACCGCTTTGCTTTGCATATGTCCGGCAGTGCGGCAGTTGCCGAGGAGATTTCCCACGAGGTTTTTGTCCAGCTTATGGGGCCTTCCACCCGATTCGACGAGACTCGGGGATCGCTGGAGAGTTTCCTGTATGGAATCGCCCGTAATTTGGTTCGGGTATTCCGCCGGCTGGGACCGGTAGCGGAGCCCGTCGACCGTCCCTTCGATCACGACATCCTGGGCGAGTTGATCGACAACGAAACAACATCCGCCCTCCATCGAACACTCCGCGAGTTGCCGGAACGCTACCGGGATGTCATTATCCTGTGCGATCTCGAGGAGCGGAGTTATGAAGAAGTGGCCCGGTCGATCGGGTGTCCCCTGGGCACGGTCCGGTCGCGGCTGCATCGCGCCCGGGCACTGTTATCGGCAAAACTCAAGCGGCTGAATGCGCGGCGGGAGGTGGTTACACGATGACCTGCAGCCAACGAATTGCGGACCTGGTGGAGTGCGCCAGGCGCCAGGGGGAACCGGATCGTGAACTGAGAACGCACCTTTCCATCTGCCCACGCTGCAGCGAGCGCTGGGAGCGGGAGGAGCAGCTTACCGCCCAGTTCCGGGCCATGCGAGTGCGGGCGGCCCTTCGGACGTCGGACGGTTTTACCGGAGCAGTAAGCCGGCGCGAGTCTCTGATGCGGAATTTTGCCCACATCCATTCCGCAAAGCAGCACCGCCCTGCAAAACAGTCCTGGGGATGGGCTTTGGCTGCTGCCGCGGCACTGGTAATGGCCGTGTTTATCGGCCACGAAGCGGGAAAGCGGCCGGATAAGCCGGTATCGCCCGCCGTTCGAACCCACGTGATCGATAATCGGGACGAACCGGTTCTTTATCAGGCAAGCACCGACGCCAGCGCCTTGTCGAGCGACGATTTTATCGCCGTTCCGTACACTCCGCCGCTGGCCCCCGGAGAGATGGTCAGGGTAGTTCATACGAATTTGTATCCCGAGGCGCTCGCGAGTATGGGAATGGCCGTCAATCCGCTGTGGGCGGGAAATCTGGCGGCGGACGTGGTGGAGGGCGAAGATGGCCTGCCCCGCGCGGTGCGGATCACCGACAATGGTCAGTTCTGAGTTCTGAAGAGAGGTTTTTATGAAGCTCACCAAAACGCTTTACCTGACGCCGATCTTCATCGCAGGTGTTTTGCTCGCCCAGGGCCCTCCGGGCGGCGGGGGCAGGCAGTTCGGACCGCGGGGATTCCAGGGAGGACCGGGCGGATTTGGAGGCAGAAGCGCCGGAATTCTCGGAGCCGGGCCCGGATCGAGAACACCGGTGACGGGAGAGCCTTACTCGGCGACCGAAACCCTGCAAAGGCAGCAGACTCTCGCAAACGGAAATCAGATCGCGACGAAGGAACAGTCGAACGTCTACCGCGATAGCCAGGGCCGCATTCGAACGGAGGAGACGGTCACGCCGCCCGCATCTTCGGGCAGCACCCCTTACATGACGGTGACTATTTTCGATCCGGTGGCCGGATACCGGTATGTGCTGAATTCAGCTAATATGACTGCGTTCCAGTCGCCGTTGCCCAAGCCGCGACCGGCCCGGGGCGGCGCAACGTCGAACCGGCAACCGCCACCTCCGGGACCGAATCAGGCACAGACGGCGAATCTGGGCACACAGTCGATCAATGGCGTTTCCGCGGCCGGAACCCAACTCACTGAGACTATTCCCGTCGGGGCCATCGGAAATGCTCAGCCGATTCAGGTCACCAGAACCTCCTGGATTTCAACCGATCTGAAGGTTCCGGTTCAAATCAGGACAAGCGATCCCCGGTACGGAACCACGGATATGGAATTGACGAACATTGTGCAGGCGGAGCCCAGCGCCTCGCTTTTCGTGGTGCCCGCGGGTTACACGATCCAGCAGGGCGGCGGGCCGGGCGGACCTCGCGGCGCCGGCCGCAGAGGACCCGGTCCGCGTTAGCGGCCGGCTTTAACGGCTTACCAGGACCGAGGCCGTTGAGCTGCTGAAACCGGCGGCCCCCGGGTAGTTGACCACAATCGAATTATTTCCCGGAGCCAGGACGTTGTTGTTTAATGTCAGCGTCCCGACCGCTCCCGCTCCGGTCACAGCAAGTACAGCCGACCCAAGTAAAGTACTGCGGAGGGCAAATGTAATGTGTCCCGTCGGCACGGCCGTACCAGCGCCGGAATTCACAATAGCCGTGAGAACTATCGTCGAGGCACTGGTACCGGGACCTGCTGAAACTGTGATGGTGGTGGCCCCCGGCGCTCCCGTTACGCTTACGGCGAGGGCCGACGACGAGCCGATGAAGTTTCCGGTCGGCAGGTAGTTCACTGTGATGTTGTTCGTGCCGGTAGTCAGGCTGCCGCCGCCGACTGCAAGAACCGCGGTACGGGAGTTTGAGACGACGGCGCTGCCGAGCGTCGTATTGCCGATGGCAAACGATACGTTTCCGGTCGGGACTGCGCTTCCCGATGCGGCTTTCACGGTAGCGACGAGCGATGTCGAAGCACTCTGAGTCAGCGTGGCGGGACTCGCGGAAACCAGGAGATTGGTAGCGACCGGCGGAGACGCGATCGTGACGCTGACGGGCATCGATGCAGATCCGGCAAAGCTGCTGCTACCTCCATAAACGGCCGCCACGCTGTTGACTCCCGCGGCCAAGCTGCCCGCCGGCAGGATCAGGGTTGCTGTCGAATTCGATAACGTGGCGGTGCCGAGAGCCTTCGTTCCCGCGGTGAACGTGACTGTGCCGGTGGGCACAGCGCTGCCGGAGAGAGCGCTTACAGCAGCAGTCAGGCTGTTCGAAGTTGCTGTAAGCATGGTCGAGGTTCGGATCAGCGCCGCAGTAACGGTGACAACAGTCGAGCCGCTGGAGTTGCTGAAGTTTCCGGCGGCGTTATAACCCGCAACAATCGTGTTGGCGGCAGCGGACAGTTGGGAACCCTTCACCGTCAGCGCAGCCGTTCCCGCCGTCAGGTTTGCGGTGCCGAGGGATACGTTTCCCGCGGTGAACGTCACCGCGCCGGTCGGGGCGGTGACGCCGGTAGCCGGCCTCACCGAAGCGGTAAGAACGGCGGACCCGCTCTGGCCGATCGCCGCCGGATTCGCGCTGACTACAGTCGACGTGAGAACGGGAGTGACCGTTGCCGGAGCGGTCACGGAAACGGAGGTGGTCGCCGTTGTGTTCGCGCCGAAATCGGCAGTGATCGTATTTACCCCTGACACAAGACTGGAGCCCTTGACTGTCACCGCCGCGGCCAAGGTGGACCCCGAGCCCGTGAGCGTGGCTGCTCCCAAGCTCCCGTTTGCGGAATTAAATGTGACGGTGCCCGATGGCGAGCTCGCGCCGCTTACCGTCGTGACCGCCGCGGCCAGTTGCACCGACGCCGTTGCCGGGATCGTAGGGGGCGTCGCCGTCAGAGTCATCGTCGTTCCGGCCGCGGGCGGCAGGCTGGTCCACTTGGTGACCAGATTGAAGGCGTCTATAGAGCCCAGACCGGTCGGGAAATCGTATCCCGGCCCGGCGGTAAAACCGAAGGAGCCTTTGGCGCAGCCTTTGCTGCCTGCCGCGCACGGCACGATGTTGTTGCCGACCGTAACGTCGTGAAAGATTCCCGTCGTCTGCGCCAGCTTGTAAAGCGATGGGTTGATGTTGCCGAGGCCTGGTTTCGAAATCGACCCTTTCGCGGACAGATACTGATTAAGGATCGACACGATCCCGGCGAATGACGGCGATGATGCCGACGTGCCGCCAACCGTCATCAATTGGCCCCGAAAATAAATCAGGTAACCGTCGTGCGCGCCGGAAGCGGCGAGGGACAGATCGGGCACATCGCGAACCTGATCGTTCGGCACACCGGGTCCCGTCTGCCACCACGGCTTCGGAAATACCAGGCTGGGAGCGCCACCCCCGGCCGAAAGGCCCGATCCCAGCGCCGTGTCGTTCCACGATTTTTCCGGGACGTAGGCGAGAGCCGAGGTTAAGTTCGAACCATTTTGCGGACTCCAATACGGGCCGCCTGCGTCGTTGAATTCGGTGCCGCCGACCGCTGTTACCTCAGGAATGCTGGCGGGAAAGCTGGCCGCGGGACCTTGCTTTGCAATGAGCATATCCGGATCGCAGCCCGCCGCGCCCGAATCGCCGGAAGAGTTCATCCAGGTGATTCCCTGCGCGTTTGCCTGCTGCGCCAGCGTCCGGAACGATGAAGGCCCTTCCAGCTCACAACCGCCATAACTCATGCTGATCACCGGCGCCAGATTCTGGTCAATCGCATATTGAATGGACTCAAACACGTTCTGCGAATAAACGTAAACGATCTTTGCGTTACGGGCTACCGCTCCCGACCATTCGAGGTCGAGGGTGGCTTCAATCTGGTCATCTTCATTCGCGCCGGGATCGGCCCCGAACAGCACCATCTGAGGGTCCCTGGAAGGCAAATTGAAGGTCGCGCGAAAAGCCCTCAGGTCCGTGAGACTCATGTCGGTTTGCCCTGCGATCACCAAGCTCTGCCCGGTACCGTCAAACCCGGCGGTATAAAGAGCCTGGATGTCGTAGATCATGGCCAGGTCGCCCGGGCTGAGGTAGTGCGTACCGTTCGAAGTGTTGAAGTCGGGACGAAGCAGCGATCGCGCGCGGTGCGGCTTGGGACGGATATCGTCCAGACCGCGAATGCTCTCGACGATGCCGGTAAGCGAGGCAGGGATCGACACTTCCGAAGTATTGGCGAAATGCGCCTCACCGTCTACTTCCACATGATGCAGCTCGGTTCGAAAAGCTCTCGCGATTTGTCCGGCGGTGCCGTTAAAAGTAATCCAGTTACGCGCCCGCGCTACCTGCTCGATAACAAACCCGTGAGACTCCAGCCATGACGACATGTTGGCCAGATCGTTGTCGCTCAAACCGAAGCGCTCACCATATTGTTCGGGAGTCAGCCAGTTCTGGTAATCGGGCGAGGCGGGATCGCGCTGCGCTTCGACGAATTTTTCCAGATCGCTGCGCTGCGCATCGGTTTGCGTCAATACCAGCCTGATGCCTTTGATCCGGGTTGAAGAGTCCAGCGGACCGCTATCGCTCGATTGTCTTATTTTCGGAGAGACGCTTTTCTGCAAACGAACGTAATCGTTCGTCTCAACCGGCCTCCGAATCCGATCCTCCGCCGCGCTCGCTCTGCCTGCAAGACACAGCGCCTCCAGTATTAATGCGGCCGCCAGTGTTAATACGACAGATCCGGACATGCCGGATCTGGTAATCCTCATCTGCTCCCTCCGGTTTGCTCCTGCTGGGAAACTATCGGCGGAACGGAGGGAAATTTATATAGCGGTTGGCTTGAGAGAGGCTATTTCACGCGGCTATTTCACGCGACTGCCGCTTGTGTTATCTGGTGTATACTCGCGCCCATGAGAGTCCTCGTTTTGTTTCCTGCCGCCGCCTTTTTTGCAACCGGCTTTCCTGCACACAGCGGGGCGCAGGCGCAGACGGCGAACATGCAGGAGATCGCGCAGGGGCTCGGCGTGAAGTGTGAATACTGCCATGCGGGTATGGGCCGGGGGGCCGGACCAGCAGCGACAGCGGCGCCATCTCAGCCGCCGTCGAGAATCGAGATCGGCCGCGCCATGATCGCAATGACGCGCGACATCAACGAGAAAATCCTGCTGGCAACCGGAAAACCGGCGACCGAAGCAACGCACGTCACCTGCATCACCTGCCATCGCGGCGTCCCCATCCCCGGTCAGCTTTCGGACATCATCGCGAAGACCGCGATCCTGAAGGGTCCCGACGATGCCGTCGCGCAGTACCGGGAGTTGCGCGCGCACTATTACGGCGGGCAAAGCTACGATTTCAGCGAAGAGTCACTTCTGACCTCCGCGCAACAGGTGGTTCGGGTGAAGCCGGCGTCATCGATTCCGCTGCTGCAGTTGAACCTGGAGTTTTATCCGAAGTCGGTTCGGAGCTACGGGCAGATCGCGTTTGCCTATACGCGCGATCTGAATGATGAAGCGGCGATCACAGCGCTGGAAAAGGCGCTGGAGATCGAACCGGATAACGGCCAGCTCAGGGGACAACTGGAACAGTTGAAGAGCTACCGGCGCCGGAGATAGTCTCGGCAGGCATCGGTCGGAGTCAGTCGTGCTTATTTCTGCGGGATCGGCGTTTCGCAGCCAGGTGGTTCGTGCTTGGATGGGACAATTTCTGAACGCTGGCGGACCAGGCAGAATCGATATACCCAGAGTGCCGGCTTCAGAGCCCCCACCCGGCCAAAGTCCGAGATGCCGACCGTCAACTTGAATTTGTAAACGCTGCGCCGTTCATCCGGGCCTAAAGCGATTTCAATCGGGCTATCGTCACCGGGGAATTCGCCCATGAAGTGAGCATGGCCCGGCCCCAGGTGTGCGTTCCATGCGGCGAGGCCGCAGGTGGAATCCCTTGAGCAATAAGGGCGAAGTTTGTTGGCATGGAAATTGCTTACATCGCGCCATGCCAGAGGCTACTACGTTCCGGATACGGATGACAGCAATCGCCGTCGGATTATGTCCCATCGTCTTCATTGCCGCGAGAGCGTTTGCCCAGGATTCCCAAGCCGTTTCCACATTCCAGGTCGCCGACGTCCACAGTAGCGTTCCAGCCACGAGTTCGGCCATGCAAGGCGGCATCCTCCGCGGGGGACGGATCGAGATCCGACGAGCGACCATTCTCGACCTGATCAAGATCGCCTACGCTGTCGACCCCCATGTAGTGTTCGGAGGGCCAAGTTGGCTCGATTGGAACCGTTTCGATGTGATAGCCAAGTCCCCGGTGGACACACCATCGGCAACGGTCAAGCTAATGCTCCGTGCGCTGCTCGCCGACCGCTTCAAGCTGGTGGTCCACAGGGACGCCAGGCCCGTTCCGGGATTCCTGCTGACGGTGGGCAAGAGTAAGGCAAAGTTAAAGGAGGCCGACGGCTCGGGGGAAACCGGATGCTCCGCGCACCTGCAGAGAGGAGAAGGCACCGTACCCTCTTGGGTGGCCGCCTGCCGCAACATGACCATGGAGGCATTTGCCGAAGCCCTGCGTGGATTGGACAGCCGCTATCTCACCAGCCCGGTCGCGGACCAAACGGGCCTTGGGGGAGCTTGGGATTTCGACCTCAAGTGGACTGACAAACGCGGCTTGCCTTATGCCGATGCTGACGGCGTCACTCTTTTCGACGCTGTCGACCGGCAGCTTGGGTTGAAGCTGGCGACGGGAAAGGTTCCGATGCCGGTGCTCGTCGTCGATCACGTGAATCAGAAGCCAACACCGAATTCGCCCGAGGTGGCGGCACTTCTGCCGCCTCTTCCGGCGCCCGAGTTCGAAGTTGCGTCGATCCGGCCAAGCCGCCCTGGCGAACCGCCGGGAAAGCGGCTGATCCAGCCGGGCGGGCGCGTTGAGATGAGGGGCGTGCCTCTGTTCCTACTGATAATGCAGGCTTGGAACTTGAATATCGACCCCGAAGAAGGTTTGCCGGGAAAACCGGAGTGGCTGAAGCCGTTTGAACCCGCATTCGATCTGGTCGCCAAGGCACCCGCTGTAGCCGTCTCAGATGGCGCGGTAACCTCCGAAGATGATTTCAATCTGATGCTCCGCGCGTTGCTCGCCGATCGCTTCAGGATGGCTGCTCACTATGAATACCGTCCCATGGATGCGTACACCCTGGTGGCGGCAAAGCCGAAACTCAAACGGGCTGATCCCTCGATTCGCGCGGGATGTAAAACGGAGCGCGCGCCCCTGAACGGTCAAACACAGGTCGCGGCGACATGCCGGAACATGACCTTGGCCCATTTCGCGGAGCAACTTCAAACAATCGCACCAAACTACCTCCGCTACCCCGCGTTGAGCGATAGCGGAATCGAGGGTGGCTGGGACTTTGCTTTCACATTCAGTTCTATTCCGCCGAAAATGCTCGCAGCCAGCGGAAGTCAGGGCGGACCGCGGGGCGGCGCGGCCTCCACTGGACGAGATATGCCATCGGGCGACCCGATCGGCGGCATTTCTCTCTTTGATGCGATGGAAAAACAACTCGGGCTGAAACTGGAAAAGCACAAGCGCCCCGAGCCCGTCTTCGTAATCGATCACCTCGAAGAAAGGCCGACTGACAACTGACTTATCGGCCCTCTCGTTTCCGCTGAATGCACGGCGCCGCGTGGCCGGAAGAGGGACACGTACTCCACTCGAGCACGCGCTTCGTGCGCGTTACAAGATTCCCGCGATAGGTAACGATCTGTCGGCCCGCCTTTACTTTCGGCCGTCTACCGGGCCGGGAAATTCCTGACGCCGACATTTAACCTGCCGGGTCCTCCCTGACGACGCAGCGCTGAGGAAAACATGGGTCGCCTTGGCGCTCGCGAGTGCGACAATAAAACTGAATACCCACCATGGTGCTGGAAGTTGACGCGGCGCGCGCCCAAGTCGAGCGAATCTTCCAAAGCAAAACTTTTCGAAGCTCCGACGTTCTCCGCCATCTGCTCTCTTACCTGGTCGACGCCTCGATCGCCGGCACAGCCGACGAACTGAAGGAATACACCGTCGCCGTCGACGCGCTGGGCAAACCTTCCTCCTACGATCCGCGGCAGGAATCGGCGGTGCGGATGCAGGTCGGACGGTTGCGCCAAAAGCTCGCCGAATACTATCGAACGGAAGGCGCGGAAGACTCGATTGTCGTCGATCTTCCGAAAGGCGGATTCCGCGTCGTCTTCGAACCGCGTAAACCGGTCTTCGAACAAGTCCCGCGTCACGAGCCGGCGATGGAAGAAACGCACGCGGTAGGATGGCGCCCGCGTGAAATTGTGCTTGCGGCCTGTCTGGTCATCGCGATTGCGGGACTCGTTTTTTTCGCGGTGCGTTTCCGGCAGTCCAAAGCCACGGCGGGTGAACCGGCAGTTCCGTGGACGCCCGAAATTCAGCAGCTTTGGGAGCCTATTCTCTCCTCCAACCGGCCGCTGGTCGTGTGCGTCGCAACACCGTTGTCCGTGCTGATACCGGGATATGGGTTCGTCCGCGAATTCGCAGTCAACGATTGGGAAGACGTTCCGAAATCGAAAGGCATCGCGGCCTTGAAAGAAGCTTTGCACGCCCCGACAGTGCAGCCGACCTTCGGTTACACCGGCGTGGGAACGGCGACCGCGGCTCTGCTGCTCGGGCAGTTCCTCGGCGCGCGGCAAAAGAGTCTCGTGGTGACACGGGCCAATCTTCTTTCCCTGCCTGAACTGATGGAAGAAAATGTGGTCTTTCTCGGACCGCTAACGGGGGATCGGGAGCGGCGCGCGCTGCGGGTCGATCAGGAGATCCTGCTGGAACCGGACGGGATCCGGAATCTGCATCCGCGGACCGGTGAGCCGGCATTCGTCCCCGAAGGTACCGGAACGGCAGGTCCGGGCGGCAGAAGAGGCGGCGAGGACAGCCTCGACACCTACTCGCTGATCAGCCGTGTGCCGGGGCTGCGGGGCAAGGGCGAGATTCTCAGCCTGTCGGGGAATCAGATCTCGAGCGTCATGGCAGGAGCGCAGGCGCTGACCGATCCGTCGGTGGCGAAGATGCTGGTTTCGAAGATGCGGAAGCCGGATGGGTCCCTCCCGCGCTATTTTCAGGTCGTGCTGAGGGTTCGATCGATGGATGGTGTTCCCACCGAAATTACGTACATGTTCCATCGGGAATTGACGATTACCCGGCCTCCCGCGCCCACAGCCACAAACAATTGAAAACAAATAGAAAATTGACGTAACAACAACGTCACACACTGTCACATTACGTCCCCGCTCCATGGCGCATGTCAAGACATGATAGGCTTCAAATCGGGAAAGTTCCCGGGAGAACAACTCAACTATGAAGCGTACAGCGTTTGCTCTGCTTTTCGTCGGAGCGTTTATGGCCGCGGTACCGGCCTTTGCTCATCACTCTTTCGCCGCGACTTATTTTGAAGACAAGAGCATCACGGTGGAAGGAACACTGGTGCAGTTCATGTTCCGCAATCCGCATTCGTTCGTGCATATCGAGGCG
>DATAXN010000105.1:0-81752 GCA_036273015.1 Bryobacteraceae bacterium
GAAGGCTCCGAGTCGTCTCCAGGCTTGATCATTCCGGCGAACTCTTCGAAGTACGCTCGCGCCGCCATGCCTTCGATGCCCAGCAGCGATTCGAGATCTTCCGCTCTCTCGGCCCGTTCCGCCATCGCCTTCATCACGCCCAGTGACGACTTGTTCGGCTCGATATGATTCCGTTGCAGCATCGTTCGCTGATTGCGGATCTTTCCTGCCACCAGGGCGCGCGCCAGCGAGAGTGGAAACCACTCCGAATCGGCGAGCCGGAACTGCGACCTCCGGAGGACCACGTTCTTTGTGTTCAGTCCGGTCGTGATTCCGTAAAAGTACCCGCCCATCGAGAAGTAGGAAACCGGCACACCCGCCTCGCACAACGACTGCACGGCCTGGGTCGAGATCTGAATGTTGCCGAGAAGGTTCACCTGGCAGACCTCGCCGATCCGAACCTCCTGCACCGTCTTGTCCTTGTCTTTCACCTGGAGGACCTCGCCCGATTTGCCCACTCTGAAACCCTGCGTATTGAGGTAGAGAGGTTTCAGGTCGTCGCGCGGCGTCATCAGTTGGCGGACAGAGGTTTGAATTCCCTCCCTGGCGGGCGGCCTCCGCACCGGTGAATCCGCGGGGATATCGAAAAGCCCCAATTGAGCCGCGCCGCTCAGGTCGATCCCAGTGAGCCGATTGGTTTCGTCCGGGAGGCAGATTGGATTGAGTGAGCAGCCGGCGCACTTCGGTGAATCGACCAGCGGTGGCGGGATTTCCCCATAGGTGGCGAGATCCCAGGCGCGCGCGACAGCTTCCTCGGCCTCGGCGATGAGGACGGCATCCACTGGTACGCGCACACGCTGCCGGGTCTTCTGATAGAAGACGACAGCCTCATCGCATTCGTACCCATTCTCGCGCAGCACGATAGCCTGAAGCGCAATCTGCGCGCGGTCGGCCGGCCACATCTCGATGCCGTCTTTGCCTTCGCGGGGCGCACCGTGCTTGTAATCGACGGGGGTCGCGAGGCTTCCTTCGGCCTCGACCAGATCGAGCTTTGCGATCACACGCAGACGTTCGCTGGAGAGCGTGACGGAACGCGCGTGAATCTTTTCGGCTTTGCTTTCGTCTTTGTTTCCGTCGGCTGGCTGCCCGACCGGGGGTAGTTCGGAGGGTCGCGCATCGACTCGTTTGTGCTGCGCGGAGCCTTCTAGGGTGTCGGCGCTCTCGCGGAAGACGCCTTCGACCCATTCGTAAAAAAACAGGCGGGGGCAGTAGACGAATTCGTTGACCATGCGCGCCGGGAGGTAATCGGGCGCTGGGTCGCGCGGGGAGATCGGCGTGCGTTTCGGCTCAGGGAGTATGGGGATCGGCAGCGCGCTCATTTATGGTGTTCCTCAGACGATGAAGCAGGGCGCGTCGATAGTAGTGTACGGCAGACCGAGCGCGGTGATGACGCGATCGCCTCGACCTTCGGCGGGGCCCAAGTGGACGAACAGGACCTGGTCTTCGTCGTGGTTGATGATGCGGGCCAGTTCGGTGCGACAGCGGACCAGATCGCGGGTGGTGAATTGGCATTCGAACACGGAATATTGCAGGTGGTCGCCGTAGCCGCGCATGGTTTTGAAAACCTTGCGGAGGCGTTTGTCGTCGCAGATGTCGTAACAGACCAAGTAGGACTGGCGCATGAGTTACCTGCGGCTGGTGGTTGGCGCGGCGGGATGTTGGCTGGAGGCGCGTTCCGCCAGATTGAGAAACGAGATAATATTGCGGCTCAGTTCGGCGAGGGTGGCGCGATCGAGCCGACCGGCACAAGAACCTAAGCGCGCCCTCGGAACAGTTACGAGTTTGTCGGGCATGAGCCAGCTCGGAGAGCGCAATCCGTTGTTTTCGGTGGGGCTCACCGGAATGCGAACGGATGGCGCATGCGTATTGTCCGATGTGAACGGACAGACGGTTACGGAATCAAAGCCGGTGTACCAGTCGGCCTGGACGATTACCACCGGTCGCGGCTTACCGGCGTAGTATGGGCCGCCTGCGACGGTCCAGATTTCGCTGCGTCTCATTTGGGCTATCGCTCACCGCGATACTCGGGGAGAAGCGGGAGGATGGAGATGGAATCGACAAAATCCTGGTCGTCCTTTTGGCCCGCGCTGCGCGAGATGGCCAGGGAGTCGCGGCGAGCCTGCCGAATGAAAGCGGGCGAATCCATGTCCGGAAGCCAGATCTTGTAGAGGCGCATTCCCTTGCGTGGCGACGCGCGACGCGCGGGGGCGGACGGCTTCGCAGGATTGGCGCGGGGCATGGATTTAGTTTACGTCAAAGGAGAGGAGCGAATTTCGATCCGGGTTCGCTCTCGTGTGAAGTTAAAGAAGCGCCCGCGCAGGGCTGAAGTTTCTGTATTTTCCTTCGGTAAAGCGCCTCGCTCGAAATACCTGAACAATGCCCCGCCGGTCGAACCATTTTCTGTCGTTCTCATCTATTTTCATGCATTGAACTTCACTCAAAGCCAGTACGGAGGCCACGGTGTCAACCGCGATTGGCTTACTCCAGATCGGCCACGTCACTTCCGGCTCTCGGTTTCGGTCCTCAAACCCAACGGTGCGAAGTTGTCGGCCATCGGGGATCGTCGGAAAAAACGGCAGACCTTCCACGGCAAGCCGGTTTGCCCCTCGCATCGTCTTTATCGGATCTCCTGAAGGATCCTCTGCCCGAAGCGCATGTGGGCGATAGTCGGCAGGATCCCAACGTAGTGAGGGGCGGCCGTCAGCGTAATCCCATGCTTCAAAAAGCGCGCGTTGCAGATGGTCCCGGCTAGTCGCTTCCGCAAGCTCTTTCATGAAACCCAGGAAATGCTGGTGCCCGGCTCCGCTCATTGTTCGGTATTCCGTGTCCGACATCTGTTCCTTCTTTGGGCCTGATCCAATTGCCTCCGAGCCGAATGCCGCCAGGAAGTCCGCTGTGGATCGCTGGTTTTTCGAACACGTGGGCAGACTATCAAGAAGACACTTACGAAATTCCCCAGTACTTAGAGTGAGGTCATTCCCGATCTTCCACGCTGGATTGACCGAATCCCCGCCGCAGACCCGGTTTTCCAAAGCCTCCAGAAGACCGTCCGCTGTTGAGATCCCGGAGTGATGAACCACGGGCGTCCACGTACCGCTCTGGCTCCAGCTCATTCGTACGTCGGCCTCGTCATTCCCGGTGCTCAACACACGGAGCATTCCGAGCGCTGCCAGATACCCGAGGAGGTTGCTCCCATCGATCCCAGTTAACCTGATCTCATGCATTCGAGATGCTCTCCTCCTCTTCGCTTCGCCTGTGATCGGCCAGCCGGACCAGCATTTCCAGATAGGCGAGCCCGTACCACCCATACCGCCGCGTCAGGTTCCAAAAACGTTCGCTGATTCCGGACGCCAAGCCCTCCAATTTGTGATCGCTGCCTGCAACTCTCTCTTGATGCTTGACCTCAACGGGCTGACTATCAGCCTCCACCGAAGCAAACGGTCTGCACCTGCCGTGGTGACTTCCAACAAGGTGAAGCAGAAGGTCCTGATCGATGTCTGTGATCTCTGCCTTGTCATTCATCAATAAAGCAACGGACATGAGTTCATGCCTCCCTCCCTTTGGATAGCCTGACAAACGCCGCGCTCGCTCGATCACTGCGCGGTCCATGCCCGACTTCGCCAACAACTCGTTCCGCTTTGTCGGATTGCCACCTCGCAACCAAGCTTGAAACCTGGGATCAGCTTTACCTATGTCATGCTCCATCGCAGCCCGCACCACCGTCTTCCTGAGTTGTTCCGGCAAGTCTGCTGCGAATCCAGCGGCCCATCGAGCGCAACCTCCGAGATGATCCCCAAGCAGTACCTTCCCGGTAAACGCTGAGCGGCTGCTCTCCTGCTCAAATATGCTGCGCCCTCGAATTGCGGCCCATTTGTCGTTGTCTTGATCCAGCACCCCCCCCGGCGATTCCACCAGCTTGGGTTTCCCATTCAGAAGCGCACCGATTGTCCTGGTGATCCACCCCGCCAAGTCCGCTTTCGAAAACGACCCGAGCAGATCCTTTACCTCGATCAGTTCGCACTTCCTGAGTCCTTCCGCAAGTTCTGCGTATTTCCAACTCTCGGCCAGCTGCGGATCGAGCCGAAGAATAGGGTGCCCCAGCGCCCACTTGACCGCATCCCCCACATCGCGAACGGCGTCTCCGGACTCCGGGTTCCAACCCCATTCGTCGCAACCGCCGTAATCAGCGGGCACCACCAGCATCATTCCCGGGCGGACATCTTCCCACTTTTCGAGCAGCTTGCTATCGTCGGGTCCCATCCAGCAAATCGCTAGTCGGCTATCCCCCTTGATTCGTGGAGACTGGGCGGGCGTACCCTCCATATCGCCGGTATCCGCAGGACTCTGGCGGCACAGCCATTTCCGTACCACCCATACTGGAAGCGAAATGGCTTCTGCCGCGCTCGGTGGACAAGTCGAGATGATTTCGCACCAAAGTTTCCGATTCTTCTCACTAAGATCTGCCCGCCAGACTACCGTCACATCAGCTGGCGCTGTTTCCGGTCCATGCAGAAATAGGGAAGGGTCGGGGCTTACGGCCGGCTCGGGCGAAGTCTGGCTCAACAGATCCATATGAGCCGGCATGAGTACGGGAGCATTCTTGCGATCTGCGACCAAGCTGATCTTGTCCGGTGTTTCGTTGAGGGCCTGGCGCAGTGCCAGAACACCCATTTCAACGAACTCGACCTTTTCCTTCTTCGTCTTTGGCTTCTTCTTCCCTTCAGCTGGTACCTGGACCACCCGTTCTTCTTTCGATACGTGGCCCTTTAGCCAACGCCACGTCGCTGCGAGAGCCTTGCCATAGATCGGGTCCTCGGCTCTGGCTCCAACTTGGTCTTTCTGTGCCACAATCGCCGCGTGCGAAACCGCCTCGCGACCAGCGCGGTTCAACCGCCCGAAGCGCTGTTCCAGCGCATCAATGCTGGCCACTTCCGTAACCAGAGCATCGAAGTCGATATTCGCGCCGACCTCGATGCACTGTGTTGCCACGACAAATATCGGCCTTGAGGGCTGACCGTCTTCCCGGCCAAGACCGATCAGTTCTCGCCATTCCTCCCATCGCCGATCGCGATCATACGGCCGGGCTCTCCCAATCAGGAGAATTGCGTCCGCTTGCTCCTCTTTGCTCAGCGACAGATAAACCGAACGCGCGGTTCCCACCCGATTGGCGATTACGCCGATAACGAAAGCCCCACGCTTCTCCCGCATAGCCTTCGCTTCGACGACGAGGGCTTTCACCAAAGCGTCGAAGCCACCATCCTGAGTTTCGTCTTCCGAGGACTTACCCTCTTCCACCAAGCGTGCTTGTTTGGATGCGGTCCACCTTCGTTTGAGCACCACATTCTCGCAGTCCTCCAGTTCTTCGCGGAAGACCTGTTCGTCTCTCGGTGTCGCTGACATCTCGACTACGGTCAAGCCCGTCGAAACGGGGTCTGAAGCCCAAGTCCGGTATTCACGGACCCTTTGCAGCGTCTCTGCGAACGGCTGGCTGAGATGCGCCTCGTCCAGGATGATGAGTGAGTCATGTGCCGCGAGCGCGGCGCGAATCGGCCAGTTGTAGCAATTCATGCCGTAGGCCCGGAAGAGTATGCTGGAACCCAGCTGATCCACGGTTGAACACACTACGACTGGCTGACGCGGCGACTTTGCCCATGAATCATCGCGTACGATCCCACCCCGCAATACAGCGGTTTCCAGAGGCTTGGCATCGTCACCGTCTCCAATCTTCCGAAGAGAAGCCGCAACCTTGCCAAGATCCGATTCGGGATCCGCCTGACACAGTTTATCCGCAAGGTCTGCGGCACGCCGCGCAGCCTCGTCCACAATGACGCGTCTGTCGACAACAAAAAAGAGCCGCCGCGCCGCCCCCGGTGCCCCCATCGCCAGAGCATAGACGGCAATGTCGATCAAAGCAGTCTTTCCTGCTGCCGTCGGCAGCCCGATCGAACCAGGCCACTTACCCGCTAAAGCGAGTTCGGCCAATCGCTCTTGCCATGGAAAAGGGTTCTTATCCTCTCCCCACACTGCCCGGAAAAATGTCGCAAACGTCACCTCCCGGCTCCCCGCGAGTGAAGGGGCAGAAACAAACCGTACCCGTAATATCTTCCTGCCCCTGCCAGAACCGGACCCTGAATACTTTCGTCGAATCGCGCCCACACATGGCAGTGGTAGCGCTGCGGTTTGCCCGGCCTCGCGGGGACCGGCGGATACGCCGAGGCCTTGAAGGCGCCAGTGTGCCAGGGATTGTAGTGGAGATCGACTTCGACCGGTTCGGGAAACTCAATTCTCCGGAACGCGTTCCTTACGTTCTGTTCCGCTTCCGGCCCAAACGGATCCTTCGGATACCGATCAAACACGAATGGGGTAACTGTAGACCAGATCTTCCCGGTTCCCGCCCACTTCTCCTGGCGCAATCCCCTGGTCTGTTCTTCCGCATCGCTGACAGACACGTCCCACTTGCCCCACGGCATTTGAAGCTCTTCGATTGCTCCGAAGACGTCCCAGCACGTTGCCTGCTCCTCCCGCGTCAATGATCGCGGTATGACGGCGGCAACGCCCAGTAAATCACCCGTCGCGTGACGTCCGTCTACAAAGGCCAGCGGGATCAATGCGACGTGTGGTTTCTCGCTTCGCACCGGGGATTCCGGCGTGCTCCCCATCGCATGCCCGCTCAGAAACTCCGGAACCGGCTGAGGAGCGCGGCTCATCATAGCGCCACGCAGCGCTGTTGTAATCGACAGCGAGGAGCGTAGCGATGCTCGCTGTCCCTGGTCACGCCGTAAGACGATCATTGGGCCGAAGACACCGCGGCGCGGACTCTTTGGAAGCGTTGCCACTTCGGCATACAACACAGTGTGGCCGGTACCAGGACGAAATACCTTGCTCCCGTCTTTCTGAAATCGCGTGTAGCTGGAAATCAAATCGTCCAGGCGTCCTGAGTGCGGCACCCGCATTCTTTCTCCGTGCGTCGCAAAAGGCCGCCAGATTCCCCGTCCGGGCTCTGGCACCGACGTGGCAATTTCCGCTTCCACCAGGCTTGCAGAGTGGCCGAGGGAACTCGTACGTTGCAGTATTTGCCGCAGGGCTGTCAATACATCTTCGGGCGGCGACCCCACCCATTCGAAATAGACCTCCGGGTGCGTGAGCGTTGCCGAAGGAAACGCCCGCGCCTTTCGCGCCCGATCCTCAGGCAGTGACAAGTTGTCGTTAACAGGGACAAAGGCCTGCACGAGTTTTCGCCGGCTGCATTCACCCGCATGAACAATCGGCGGGGGCTGCCGCTCAATCCATTCGAGCGCGGGACGCAACGCATCCTCAGCCCCACCCTCTCCCCACGCTGAAACCAACGCCGAGAAAAAACGCGACGGATGTGGTGGCCACTCGGGTTCCACTTTGCTGTCGCCATCCTCGAAGACAGCCGAGTACACCCGCCCCATCAGGTAGGTTACGCGGACGATAAGCACGCTAGCTCCCGGCGCTCTCGCTGACCATTGAACGCCGCCGACTCTCGGAAACCAGCCGCGCCAGATCCGCGGACGGTTGCAGAGTAAGGGGTTCCTCAGACCACGGCAATCCGAGGACTTTAGCCGCGCTGGCTGCTTCCGCGAGCAGCTGTGTCGCCGCATTTGCGTCAAGGTCGAACTCGCTTGTCACACCCCGCCCGACAAACTCGAAGACTCCCGGCTTGCCGTCCAGCAGACACCGCGAGCGCAGATCGTATCCGTCCTCGTCCAGCAAACAAATCGCGGCCAACCCCAGCGCCGCAAGCACGACCCGCGCGGCACTGTCGACTTGCGGTGATACCGTGCCGTTCAACGGGAATCGAAGGCGTCTCAGTGCTGCGAGGGAAAGCACTGTGTTCTGAATTGCATAATCGAGGCTCACGCCGCCATGGTTGAGAACCGACTTCTTGGTGTTCTTGTCCTCATGTCGAAATGAAGGAACGATATTGCCGTGATTGATCTCGGACGCCTTCGTTTTTTCGGGCTCACCGTTCTTATTTTTTGCGGCCTCGGCGACTTCAAACGTCCAGCCACCGCCCTCCTTCTTGTAAATTTCCAAGTCTTTGATAATTTCCAACGGGTCAATTCGGCTGGAGGGTCGCTTACCGACAATTTTTTGCGAGCCCTGATACCCCACGATTTCCGATACCAATGCCCGCTGCACCTTTGCTCCCAAGCCACCACGAGGCCCGGTAGAGTCCCAAAACCCAAAGAGCAGCGCGGTGGGGCAAAGCGCAAAAACCGGAGTGGCATTTGCGGACTTCGCACTGTTGAGGCTCGCGCCTGCTCCAACTTCCCGGAACGCTCTGCCCTCATGGATCGAGTCACGGAATATCGCATCGCATAACCGATGCGGGGCTTCCAATGCCGTTATCCGCCCGACTTCCTGAAGAATCGGATCGGTCGTGCCTGCAGCAAAGTCCACTTGCAGCATCGGTATACGCACCCGCCTGCCGTCGTAGGCACGCAGCAACGCCAACTCCAGCCTGTTCGCCTGAGACTGCACGGAGTCGAGCAGAACAGTCTCGATTGCTTCGATCTTCTCTTTCCCCTCCGCATCCTTCACGCGTACGAGTCGCTGTTCATCCGCATATTCGCCTCCTTCATAAGTCGGTGGAAACACTTTGCCGCCTTGCGGCTCAAGACGCGTAATCCGTCTTGCAGCGGCGAAGTCGCCATCGACTGCTTTCTTCAATAGTTCAAGGTTCAATGTGTTCATGACCGCTCCTCAGATGTGGTGTCCTGCGCTACAACTACAATGATGACGAGCTACGTTGGGATTACTGAAATGTATCGCCCTCAGTTATATATCAAAAGCAACAGTCGCACGGGATCATCGAACCGGCAGAGGACGGGGTGAAATGAGGCCGCAACGGAAGCACCGACCGCTGCGGAAATCGTTGATCTATGCAAAGAGGCAAACAGAGAATGTACATCTTCAATAGGGCTCTATAAGCCTCGCCGCCTCTGATGTTAGCATACAAACAGAGAATGTACATAACGCCACCGTCTTAAGGGGTCATGATATGCTACGGCTATTGAGCGGACGAAAGGAAGCTGACCTTGGCAGATGATATTGAACAGGTGCGCAGGGCCGAATCAAGGCGCGGACGCCGTCCTCAAGACACCGAGACGATCAACGAACGCAGAAGGAAAGCGTCAGCGCTGAAGGAAGTCTGGGACTACGGAACCGAGGAAGATCTGAAAACTCTTATGCGTGAATTCGGGATTTCCCCGGATTCGCCGGAATGGAAAGAGACCCTGAGGACTTGGAACGCCGAGCGCGAACAGAACTAGCAATACGCTCAAGTGCGAGGAGCCGAGACTCCCTTTGCTCCTTGTTGAGCCCCTCATTTTGCCTGGACAGAAGCTCGCTGAACTTTCCAAGACCGCTCTTGGTCGAGCCCGTTGTAGTCTTCATGTTGTTATCTTACACCAAGTCGAGAATTTCTTCCGCTGCTTTGCCTGGCGTATCAAAAGCAGTCACCACATCTTCTGTAGTGCGGCCTCATTGAAGGCGGCTTCTTCGGCTCTGCGTTTGTCTTCCTGCTGGAATTCCGCCCCGACCGGCTATGGCACCCCTGCTGAGAAGATCGCAATCCTTCCCGCAACTACGGCAGGCCGAGGCCGGCGGTTGTGGTGCAAAGCGATTTCTTTAACGAAACACACGCCGGCATTACCTTGTGTCCGACCACTTCTCATCTGGTGGACGCGCCGCTATTTCGCATCCCGGTCGAACCCGGAGCGGGCACCGGACTCAGGATCGCCTCGCAGGTCATGGTGGACAAGGTTCTGAGCGTTCCGAGAGAACGCATCGCCAAGAAAGCCAGCCATCTGCCTGCCGCCGTATTGCAACTGGTGGATGAGGCTCTGGAACTGTGGCTCGGGGTTCGCCGGCAGTGAATCTGTTGCAGTTCAGGCGCGGATGAACGCGGGCTAACGTGGGTTGAAAACAAGAGCCGCCTGGAAAGGCGGCTGCAGGCAAAAATGCCCGCCCTACAAAACCTGGTCAGGCTGCACCTTCGAGCCCGGTGATGCGGCGCTCGTGGGTCGTAACCGTTTCGGCGAGGGTCTTCATGGCGCCGAGCAATTGACCCATCATTCCTGTCAGAGCGTCAACCTTGTATGTCAGATCCGACATTCGGTCCGTGATCTCCCCCAATTGGCGGTCATGAGATTCGATGGACTGGTTAAGGACGTCAAAGCGTTCTTCCAGCGTCATTGTCTTAATTTTAAGCCCATGCAGAACCTTGTGGCGAGTCAAGGGTGGGGGGAAACCCTCAGCTGCCCTGCAGAACCTGCCGGTAGATCTCGTGCGTTTCCCGCGCTGTCCGCGCCCACGAGAAAGCGGCCGCGCGCTGCAGACCGGCGCCGCTCAGCGTATTGCGCAGGCGCGGATTGGCGGCGATCGCGCGCATGGCCTCGGCAATCTCCCGCGCCGACGACGTGTGAATCGCAGCGCCGCCGCAGACCTCTATTACCGCGGGATCGCGCGAAGTGATCACCGGGCATCCGCATTGCATCGCCTCGAGCACAGGCAGGCCGAAGCCTTCGTAGTGCGTCGGGTAAACGAACGCCAGTGCGTCGGAATACAAGCGCGGCAGTTCCTCATCGGAAACTTCACCCAGCAGATGCAGGCCGTCGCAGGGAGCGATCTCTTCGAAGTCCGCCCGATTGCGTCCGGCGATCACCAGTTCCGCCTGCGTCTCCGCGCGCGACTCCCGCCAGCCTTCGATCAGCGCGGCGACGTTCTTGCGCGGCTCGAGCGTTGCCACGAAAAGAAAGAACGGCTTCGGCGCGGGGGACGTAGGCGGCACCGGGCGAAAGTGACTGGAAGCAGCAAGTGGGACAGCGCGAACACGGTCGGGCGAAGCTCCGAAGTGGTCAATGACCTCCCGCCGCACCGCATCGCTCACCGTCAGAATCATCTGTGCCCGGCGCAGCCGAACCAGCCAGGGAGTTCGCCATCGGACACGGCCTGCGTCCTCGTTGGGGCGATGGATCTGCCACGCACTCTCGCGCCAGGGAGACAAGTCGTGGATGGTCAGTACGGACGGGGTCAAGCCCAGATAGGGCACCTCAAAATTCGTGCCGTGAAATACCTGCGCGCCGGTCTGCCGGATCGCATTCCGGATCCCCCATAACCACCAGCGGCGTTCGGCCGCGCTGTGCGGAGGCCTGCCCCGCAACAGGTTTGCCGGAGCGCGCTCGGGCATTGGGAAAGGCTGATCGGAGATTAAATAGTACGTGTCGTCGGGGAATTCCCGAGCCAGAGCGTTCGAGAGCTCGGTGACATAGCGCGGCAGTCCGCCGGAGGTGATGGTCAGCGGCGTGGCGTCGAGAGCTATGCGCACTTACTTATGCTGCAGTTCCCAGTCGTAGTTCAATCGGGGATCGTTGTGGCCGATACGGCCTTCGTCAGCCGGATTGTAAAAGCGATCGGTGGCGTAGATGAGCAGCGACGGACCGGTGGAGAGCACCTTGTATCCGTGGCCGACTCCGGGCGGGATCAGAATCTGCCAGGGCCGCAGGTTGCCCGCATAGATCGTGTTGCGGCGCCCGAAGGTCGGAGATTCCGGACGAAAATCGATCAGCGCGATCTGCATCATGTTCATGGCCGGCGTCCAGCAGTCCGTCTGATGCTTGTGAAAGTGGAACGCCTTGATGATGTTCGGGTAGTTGAGCGCCGCCGAAATCTGCGTCGTTTCTTTGGGGAAGTGAGCGGCAAGGCCCTGCCCCATGCGCTGCACTTCGAGGAAGTAGCCGCGGTCGTCGGGCCAGACGGCGAACGGTGCGATCTTAACTCCCGCGATTACCTTGGGCGAATCGGGCGCCAGTATGACATCCCCGATGCCCTTCTCGCACTGGGGAAACGCTATCTCGATTTCCGGAGCGCTCACTCGGGCCTCGTCGGAAGGGTGTTGGCCACCAGGTTGGTCGCACGCAGCAGAGATTCGAACGTGCCCGCATCGGTCCACCAGCCGTTGAGGTAGGAAAAGCTCATCGTACCTTCCTGGATGTAGGCGTTGTTGACATCGGTGATTTCCAGCTCATTCCGGTGCGAGGGCTTGCAGGTGTGGATCTTCTCGAAGACCGTCGAGTCGTACATGTAAATGCCGGTGACAGCGTAGTTCGACTTCGGGCGCTTCGGCTTTTCTTCAATCCCCACGATGCGCTCGCCGGAGAATTCGGCCACGCCGAAGCGCTCGGCGTCCGTGACCTCTTTCAGCAGAATGCGGGCGCCTTTCTCCTGAGCGCGGAATGCGTCCACGGCGCCCTTGATGGTCTTTTCGATGATGTTGTCGCCCAGCACGACGCACACCGGTTGGCCGTCCGCGAAGTGCTCGCAGAGGCTGAGGGCGTCCGCAATACCGCCTTCGCCTTCCTGATATGTATAGGCGATGTGCTTCAGTCCGAAATCCTTCCCGTTGGCCAGCAGACGGAGGAAGTCGCCGGAGTTCTTTCCGCCGGTGACGATCATGATGTCGGAGATTCCGGCATCCACAAGCGTCTGGATCGGATAGAAGATCATGGGCTTGTCGTAGATGGGAAGCAGGTGTTTATTGGTAATTTTGGTGAGAGGGAAAAGCCGGCTGCCGGTGCCTCCCGCGAGAACGATACCCTTCATAGTCAACAAATAGGATACTTCGTGCATGGAACGATACAACTGGACAGCGGTTGCCGAAGAGAAAATGAACCCCTTATTGAGCCGCCGTGTGATTCATACGGCGCAAACGACGATCGCGCGTTTGTGGCTCGGAAAAGGCTCGGTGGTGCCTCTGCACCAGCACGTGAACCAGCAGGTCACGATGCTGCAAACCGGCTCCCTCGCGATTGAGATGGACGGCGAGCGGGTAGTGCTGAAACCGGGCGATGTGCTGGTCATCCCGCCGGACATGCCGCATCGCTTTGAGGCGCTTGAGGAATCGACGGCAACGGATTTGTTCACGCCCGCGCGCGAAGACTGGATTCGCGGCGACGACGCCTATCTTCGCAGGTAGTTCCATCGAAATCCGCGTGGCGATCCCTGCGACGGGAGAGGCCGTTGTTCCGCAGCACGTCCACGGTGGTTTGCTCGAGCACACCGGCAGACCGGCCGGGCCTGCGCCGACGATGGCCACCTGAGTTTTCACGACTAATCAACTGCGATTTACTTTCCCGCCGACACCCTCTGCCGCAGATACTCGATGAAGTTCTGGCACAGCACCACTTCATGCTCGGCTTTGGCCGCATCAGGCGAATTCACCGGCGTCAGCACCAACATACGCTTTCCATCCTGAGAAAGATCACAGGCCGTTCCTCCCACCTTAGCCAGCCATACGCGAGGTTTTTCCGGAGCAAAAGTGCCGCCTTTCGCCGAGTAGCTTACGGCCATCATCTGGTCTCCCGCCTGATAGAGCAGCTCATGGCCGTTGCGCGACCAGATCGGGTGGTCTCCTCCGTTGTTTGAAATCTTCCACAGCCCTCCGTTATCCGGAAATGCGCGCACGTAGATCTCATCGCTGCCGGAGGAGTTCGAATCGTAAGCCAGCCATTTGCCGTCGGGGCGAGAGAAATGCTTCCGTATCCATAGAGTCGCTCCTGAGGAACTGACCTGGCATGCCGGCAGTTCCGAGGATCATCCCCATCTGCGTCCCCGGCATCATCGTCGGCGAGTCGGCCGTGACATCCTGTGCGTCGCCCGCTTTCGCCAGACCGAAGTCGAGAACTTTCACCGAGCCGGCCGGCCGGATTTTGATATTCGCCGGCTTCAGATCACGATGCACGATGCTCTTCTCGTGCGCCGCTTCCAGAGCGTCGGCAATCTGCTTCGCAATGCCGAGCGCTTCTTCGAGAGGAATCTGACCTTCTTTAATGCGCTCGGCCAGCGTCGCACCCTCGATGTAATTCCATCACCAGGTAATTCGGCCCAATGGAGTACAGAGTGCAGACGTTGGCGTGATTCAGGGCCGCAATCGCGCGGGCTTCGCGTTCAAAGCGATCCGTGAACTGCTGCGCCGAGACCTTAATGGCGACATCGCGTCCGAGCTGCGGATCGCGCGCTCTCCATACTTCACCCATGCCGCCTTTGCCGATGGTAGAGACGATCTCGTATGCGCCGAGTTTGTCGCCGGGCTTTAGTTCCATAGACTGTGTTGGATCGCTCAATTCACTATAAGGAATCCGCCACCGGGATGGCTGGTTCATCCATCCTGAATCCGGCTGAATCCGGCCCCGCGTGGAGCCGAATTTCAACCGTTCCGGACCGATAGGAATGAAAGATGCGCAATGGCGCGTGAATGCGGAAGCACGGCGGAGTTTGCATGGTTCTAAAGGTTATTCCCATAACGGTCGATTAAGACCATAAATGGAACGTCTTTCATCGCGAATATGCCGTATCCTGCGGTTCGCTCCGCTGTTTGTCTCAGCCCTGGCCACCGGACGCGGAGTATGTTGATGACCGTCGCCGAACCTATGACTCCGCCGCGCGCACAAACCGGCGAAATCATGATCGTGGATGACAATCCCGCGAATCTGAAACTGCTGGAAGACATGCTGCGGCTTCAGGGCCATGAAGTGTGTGCGTTTCCGCGCGGCAGACTCGCGCTCGCGCGGGTGGAGCGGAATCCGCCGGATCTGATTCTGCTCGATATCAACATGCCGGAGATGAACGGCTATGAAGTCTGCGAGCGCCTCAAATCGAATGCGGAGAGCGCGGATATTCCCATCATCTTTCTCAGCGCGCTGAACGAAACCAGGGACAAGCTAAAGGCCTTCGAGACCGGCGCCGTGGACTACATTTCCAAGCCGTTCCACTTCGAGGAAGTGCATGCCCGCGTGCAAACCCATCTCAAGCTGCACCAACTGCAGCGGGAGTTGGAAACGCAGAATGAACGGCTGGAGCAGGCCGTGGCCGCGCGCACGCGCGAACTGGCCGAAGCGAACGCGCAACTGAAGATCCTCGACCGTTCGAAGAACGAGTTCCTGGGGCTGATCTCGCATGAGCTTCGCACGCCTTTGATCGGCGTGCTCGGGGTCACCGAACTCGTAATGGAGGAGATGCCCGGCACCGCGGAGAACAGCGGGCTGCGCGACATGTTTGAACAATCCCGCCGCAGACTGCTTTCGATGATCGACAACGCATTGCTGCTTACCGAGATCGATGTGGGAGGAAAGCAGCTTTCATCGGCGCAGGTCCCGCTGCAGGATGTGCTGAATCGGGCAATTGGAGAGACAGCCCGAATCGCCGAGACTCTCTTCGTCACGCTGCAGGCAGCCCCCGCGTGTCCGGAGTTCGTGCGCGGCGATGAAGACCTGCTGGTGAGGGCGCTGAATGCCCTGCTCGAAACGGCGGCGCGATTCTCCGATGCGGGAGAAGCGGTGCGGCTGAACTATGAGGTCGCGCCCGATACCCTGGGGGTCGTCATCGAGAGCCATGGCAAGAGCATTCCGGATTCAGTGCTGCCGGTATTCTTCGATCTCTTCTCGGTTCAGGAATCGAGTACGCCGGGCCGCAACCTGGGGCTGGGTCCCGCGCTTGCGAGCCGTATTCTGGCGCTGTTCGGAGCTTCGGTCAGCGTTGCCAACCGGGAGCCTTCCGGAATACGGTTGACCACATTATTCCGGACCGCCGCCAATATCGCCGAAGTTCCAGCTGCCGCCCAGCGGGTCCGGCCCGTTCTGCGGCGCGGCCCGGAGGATGGGATCAACGCCCGCGACCAGAGTCATCGCAGTCAGCTTTGACTGATCGCTCGATACAGCGCCGGTAACGACAACTGGTTCGCCCACTTTCAGATCGGCCAGTTCGATGGTCGGCTGCTGATTAAGGATATTGTTGGGATCGCCCCCTCGGCCACCACCTCGGCCCGCTCGTCCGCCACCGGCGCCCTGGCCGCGCCCGGCAAATCCGCCTGCCAAGCCGGCATCAGAAGGTTGTCCGGGAGCTTGTGCGCCGCCGGTTCCACGACCCTGACCTCGTCCGCCCCGCCCGTCACCCGCCTGAAAGCTGGGATTCAGCCGACGCGCCATCAGCAGCGCGGTCGCATCGTCCAGTTTTTTCAGGGTGGTGTCGGCCTTGATGTTGATCGTTATCGGTTTCTTGCTGCCTAAGTCCATGCCGGCAATTGTGCCGGCCGCGGTGTCGATCGACTTGATCTGAACCGGGATGGTCTTGAACGCTCCCGACATGATGTCTTCGACCTTGATGCCGGTCTGGTCGGCGTTCTTCTGCCCGAGAACACGAACCTGGTCGCCCGCCTGAAGCGCTGCAAGACCGGTGGAACTCGGCTCATATTTACCGCTGTCGAGGCTGTAGCGCTGGTAGTCCACCGATCCGGTTAAATCGAGAGTGACGTCTCTCGCGGGGCCGAAACCGCCGCGCACCGAGATCACGGCCTGTTTGGCGGCGGCGTCCACGGATTTCACGCTGCCGGCGACGCCCTGCGTCTGCCATTCTTCGAGCGTTTTCTTTTGGCGCTGCGCAAGGTCGTTCTTCTTGGTGAAGTAAAGGAATACGGCCGGCATGCCGGTCTCATCGCCCGCGCGCATCCGCGCGATGACACGATCGCCCGACGACACATCGGACACCGTCGCGCGCGTGGCTTTCTTTGTGTCGGTCTCGCCCGCCGGAATGCGGAGAAACTGCGTTCTGTCGTCGAACCTGATGGTGGGCATCTCGCCTTTGTCGGTCTTCAGGGCGAGAGTCTTCGCCGAGCCGTCGACGTTCTCGATCGTGCCGATGATGCTCACGTACCTCGGCGCGGCAGGCGCCTGGGCCAAGACCGGTGACACCGTAAATAAACCCAGCGCGGTAAACAAAGCCAGAAGCGCGCCGGACGCAGTTATTCGCGTATTCATACCAACTATTATGGCGATAAATCGGGTTACCGTGTAACCGCCTTTAGCTGAATTTACAAAGCATGTCGTAAAGTGATGGCTTATGCAAAAGCTCCTTGCCGGTTATCAGCGCTTCCGCGCGAACGGCTGGCCCGGGAAACGCCTGGAGTTCGAGACGCTGGCAGACCAGGGACAGGCCCCGGAGCACCTCGTCATTACCTGTATCGACAGCCGCCTCGATCCGGCCATGATCTTCGATGCGGGGCCGGGCGAGATGCTTACCGTGCGCAATGTGGCGAGCCTGGTGCCGCCCTACGAGCCGGACGCCGCGTATCACGGCACCAGCGCCGCGGTTGAGTTTGGCGTGCGGGTGCTCGAGGTCCGGAACCTGATCGTGCTGGGGCACGGATTGTGCGGGGGCGTGAAGGCGCTGCTGGATGGCGCGCCGGAGACAGCGAACGAATTCGTCGGTCCGTGGATGTCCATGGCAAAACCGGCCCGCGCCCGCGCCCTGCGCTTTCCGCCGGGAGAAGGACGGAGGCTGATCTGCGAGCACGAGGTCATCAAGGTTTCTCTGGATAATCTGATGACGTTTCCGTGGATCGCCAGTCGGGTCGCGGAGGGTAAGCTTACGCTGCACGGCGCGTGGTTCGATATACGGATCGGAGCGTTGATGCTGCTGCAGGCGGATGGAACGTTTGCGCCTTATGAGCCGGCGGTGGGGGACTAAGTTTAGCTCCGATCCGCCCGGAAGGGCGGCTGCAGGGCCGAAGCCCTGCCCCACATTTTTTAGCTTTCAGCGGCGGGTCTGGAGTTGGTGATAACCGAACTGCGTGCGGGCTTCGACGAGCGGCGATCCGTCCCGGACCGCTGTCAGAATGCGGCCTTCCACGGTATCGATCTCCTCGGCAATTCTGAGCACGTCGTTCTCATGCGCCCTGGGAATGACGATCACGCCGTCGGAATCGCCGCGCAGCAGATCGCCGGGGTTCACGCGGGCGTCGCCGATGTTCACCGTGCAGTTCATCGCTTCCACCTGCACGCGATCCTTTCCGGTGCGCATGGAATAGCTGCGGCTGAAGATGGGATAGCCGAGCGACAGCGAGAGGTGAGTGTCGCGGCAGGCGCCATCGATCACCGTGCCGGCGATCCCTTTCTTATGCGCCACGGTGGTGAGGATGTCACCCCAGACCGTGGCATTCTCGCGGCCGCCGTTATCGAGCACCACAACGGTATCGGGCTGAAGATCGTCAATGAAATCTCCCACCGTCCCGGGAGGCGTGGCGGCAGGCCCGTAAAGAATGGTGAACGCGCGGCCCGTCATGCGAAAACGGTGGTCCAGCGGTTTGATGCCCAGGCATTGTCCCGCAATGCCGAGACGATCCAAAGCGTCGCTGATGGAAGTGGTGTCGAGCTTCGAGGCTCTCTCAATGTTGTTGTCCATGATCCTTTGGGTAATTGTATGTGAGTTACTTTTTCAGCATCGTCTCGTAGTTTGTCCCCATCACCCGACTGATGGGCATGCCGTCGCGAAGCGATTGCGCCATGGCCTCCTCGCGGGTGGCGATCGCTTCGGCGGTCTCGATCACTCGGGCGATTTCGTTCTGAGCGACGAACACGACGGCGCTGCCGTCCGCAACAACATAGTCGCCGGGAGTGACGGTGACGTCGCCGACCAGTATTGGCTCGCCGGTCGCGACTTCCACAATCCGGCCGCGCGCGGTGCGGGCTGTGTGGGTTCGAGCAAATACGGGAAAGTCGAGTTTGCGGCAGTCATCGATGTCGCGCGCGGGGCCTTCCACAATCACGCCCGCCACGCCGCGCATTTTCGCGCCGATGGCGAGATTGCCGCCCCAGGAAGCGGCGTCGAGTCCGGTCGATTGTTCGACCACGATGATGTCGCCGGGATTGGCGGCTTCGATCGCCGCGGTGCAGAGATGACGCGTGCTGGTGCGGCCTTCGGCGCGATCCAGCTTGACGGTTAAAACGCGGCCGGCGATGCGAACATCCGTCGTAAAGCGATGGATGCCGGTAACCGAACCCTTCAGGCCGAGCTTATCGAGAGCGTCGGAGACAGCGCAGGAATCGAGGTTGCCGAGACGGGAAATCAAATCGGACATGGTCTTCATTTAGTAAAGGCGCCGGCGACAAGATCGCCGGCGGTACATGCAGACGGGGATCATCGCTCAGGCCGCCAGCGTGAGAAGCGCTTCTCCAGTTGCTCGGCCGCGGCGGTGAGCACGATTCCGGCGAAGGCAATGATCAGGACGCCGACAAACAACGTGTCGGTGGCGAAGGTTTGTCCGCCGTAGGCAACCATGAACCCGATTCCCTCACTGCCGCCGAACATTTCGCCGACGACGACGCCGATCAATCCGAGCGCGACGGCCTGACGCACGCCGGTGAGGATGAACGGCACCGCGCCGGGGATGGCGAGGGTGGTGAAGATCTGGCGGTCCGTGGCGCAGAAGGCGCGGGCGGCTTTGAGCAGGTCGCGATCAACCGCGCGGATGCCGCCGATGGTATTGATCAAGACCGGAAAGAAGGCGGTGATGAACACGATGAACACCTTCGACCACATGCCGATCCCGAACCAGATAATAATCAGCGGAACCATGGCTACGCGCGGCGTGGCATAGAGAGCGCTGGTGAACGGACCAGTTACCATCTCCACCTTTTTGTACCAGCCGATAATCACTCCCAGCACAACGCCGAGGACGACCGACAGAACGAAGCCGATGACGAAATTCTTGCCGCTGTAAGCCAGGTCCTGAAGAAGATGGCCATGGAGCAGATCTTCCCAGAATCGGATCGCGATGGCCGAGGGGCCGCTCATGAACAGGGGCGAGATTTTGCCGGCGGACCAGAAGGCCTGCCAGATGGCGAGCGTCAGGATGATGACGCCCCAGCCGACGATGGTCGACTCATGGCGCTGATAAAACGTCTTGCGCGGACGCGCGCTCGCGGTACGGACGACGGGAGGAGTGCTCACGGCTGTGCTCATGGAGTCACCATATTCATGCGCTCCGGCTTTTCCTCGACCAACTGCCAGATAGCGTCTTCGATTTCGAGGAATTTGGGATCGCGCTTCAGACTGAGGTCGCGGGGACGTCCGAAGGGAACCCTGAATACGTCTTTGATGCGGCCCGGCCGCGGGCTCATGACGACGACGCGATCGGCAAGGTAAACGGCTTCATTGATCTGATGCGTGATGAAGAGAACCGTTTTGCGCGCCTCGCTCCAGATTTTGAGCAGCTCGGCCTGCATGAACTCCCGCGTCTGAGCATCGAGCGCGGCGAACGGCTCGTCCATCAAAAGCACTTCCGGATCGCAGGCGAGGGCGCGCGCGAGATTGACGCGCTGCTGCATGCCGCCCGAAAGCTCGGAGGGATAGTGGCGCTCGAAGCCCACGAGCCCGACCATTTTGATGAAGCGATCCGTGCGTTCGGTCATGGTCTTCTTATCGAAGCGCCGCTGCAGTTCCATGCCGTAGCGAACGTTGCCGGCGATGCTGCGCCAGGGCAGGAGACTGGAATGCTGAAAGACGACGGAGCGGTCGATGCCCGGTCCTTCGACCCGCTTGCCGGAAATGCTGACCAGGCCTTCCTCATAAGGAAGAAGGCCGGCGACGATGTTGAGGAGCGTGGTTTTGCCGCAGCCGCTGGGGCCTACGATGGCCAGAAATTCGCCATCCGCCACGGAGACGGAAACGTCCGATAACGCGATGACTTCGCGGTCGAGCTTCTCGCGCCAGTAACGCTTCGAGACATGCTCGATCTGCAGCCTGGCATTCCCGTTCATAAGACTGCCCAAAGCGCCGGCGACAAGATCGTCGACGGTACAAATTCGTTGAGCACGCTTATTTCCCGAACGCCAGCTTCGCTTTGCGCTGTTCCTCGGCCTTGATGGAGGGGCCGAACAACTGTTCGAAGAAGCCGTCCTTCACCAGTTTGCTCACGTAACCATTGTCGATCACCTTGTGAAAATCGTAGGCTTTCAGCTCCGCCGAGATCTGCGGATCGGGCTGTTGGTCGATTACGGATTTCACCGCACCCGCCAGAACGTATGGCACGCGCTCGAAGGCCTGTGGTTTCTCGTACAGGTCATAGACGCGCTCCATATCGGACTGCTGGGCGTTCCGGTCATAAGCGAGGAATGTTTTGACGGCGAATGCCTTGTCCGCATAGAAACGCTTGATGCCTTCGGCGTGGGCCTTGATGAGCTTTTCGGGAAGGCCGGGGTCGGACGCGATTTCGCTCTTCTTCATGATGTAGGCGGTGGAGGCGAAGATGTCGTCGTGATCGGCGAGGTTGGCGAGGGTCTTGTAGCCGGCCGCTTCCACTTTGAAATAGGCGGGAGCGGTGAGGAGCGTGGCATCGGCGCGTCCGCTTTGGAGGGCGGCGGCGCGTCCGCTGACGTCGGTGCCGACGGGAACCCATTCGACGTCGCGCGAATGGAGACCGGATTTGCCGAGGAGGGCGATCAGATAGCCGTAAGGAGCGTCGCCGATCTGGCCGACCGCGATGCGTTTGCCCTTCAGAGCTTTGACGCTGGGGATGTCCTTGTTCGCCATGAGGGCGAACATGCCGCGATTGAGCGAACTGCCGACGAGGACGAGCGAGCCGTCCTTTGATGCGGCTTCCATCAATTGTTCGAGAGACGAGTTGACCATCTGGCCCTGGCCGCTGACGAGCATGGCGATGCCGGCGGGATGAACGCCGAAGGTCAGCGTGACGTCGAGACCATATTTCTGGTAGTAGCCGCCGTCCTTTGCAAGGAACAAAGGCCAGTTGGAGCCGCTGCGGTTGGGGTAGTTGATGGTGATCTTCTGCAGCGCGCCCTGGGCAGAGGCCAACGGCGCGAACACGCGAGAGCCGAGCGCGGCGAAAGGCAGAGCGAGGATAGTGCGTCGCTTGATGCTGGGGTTGATGCCGGGATTCATAGGGCGATCACATTATATAGGAGCAGGGTGCATGTCAACCGGATCCGCGGGCGCGGGGCGATTCGAAAATACGAACCCATTTTGAAGGGCGGGTGTTTGGATTGTGGGGGTTGCGATGGACTGAGGTGTGATTCGCAAATTCGAACCCATTGACCATTGGTGATTCTCTTCGTATGAACATCAGGGGGGATAAGTCGAACAATTGTGCCCATTGACCATTGGTCTTTTTCTTTGTGTGCGCATTTTTGTGTGCGCATTAAGGGGATAAGCCGAGCAATTGAGTGTCGCGCCGGAGTTTTGAAAACCGGGGTTTTGAAAAAACGAAGCCAATTTTCCGCACGGACGGGCCGTAGCTGGGTGGATGTCGATAGTGCGTGGCACCGCAACACGAGTTGGGAACGGATACTTCATGGCGATATTGTTCCGGAATGAGGTTCTCCTGCCTTGTAATACCACGCGGACGGAGAGAAGACGCGGATTTGGCGTGTAAGAGGCTGATTCGATTCGGTAAATGTGTGGGGAACGGGGGAAAAACCGTGTGAGGAGGTCCGGTTCTCGGTATCCTTGCTGACTTGCACGAGGCTCTTTCAGGATAAAGAGGCTCTTTCAGGATAAAAAGGTCGAGATAGGGATCGCGGGCACGAAATAGCCATCACGGAGTTGAGGGTATAACAAGATATATGCTCGACGATTGGCTGAAAGCACGGCTTGGCGATGACGCGAGGTTGATGGGAGTTCGGGTTCGTGCTCTCTTCGGGTCGTTAGGCGAACCCGGCATGGAGAACTTCCTGGACCTGTTCACAAGCGGCGTATTTCCGGGGGGCGTGCGGCCGCTCGATTACTGGGAAGCTGTCTTTTCCCAGCTTACGAGGGTTCAATACTCCGGCGTCACGGCAATCAATGTCTTTCGCGCCATGCTCGGTCCGGGGAACCTGACCGGAGCACAACTGCGGACCTTTTGGCAAACCTCGCTCGGAAGAACCGGCGGATCCGAGGTGCTCGCCAGAAGTATCGAAACACTGATCGGGCCCGGCGGTCTCACGGGAGGCCAGATCAGCACGCTGATTGGGCACTTACTGGATGGAGCGCATCGCATTGCGCTCGACAAGGACGAGGTGCTGCAAGCCCTGACGAACCTGAGAGTCAAGCTCTCTCCCACGCAGACCCAAACCTGCTGTACATTCTTCCAGACCAATCTCCCGGCCATTCATCAGACAGACGAGATGTTTTTGGGGGTCTGCAGGCGAATCAGGGCTTCCGCTATGGCGGCCGCCGACATCACCGCGCTGTTTGCCGGTCACGGAGCACTCACTGCCGCCCATACCGCGGAGTTGCTGCTCAAGTGCCGATTTGACTACCCGGCTGAGTTCATCCATACCGCGTTGCCCGTGGGGCTCGTGCGTCCCGGAGGAGTCGCCAATACGGGCGGCGACGTGTTGGCGTATGCCATCGGCCGAGGCTCGATCCAGCAGGTGATCCAAGTCCTGGCCGAAGGCCGTGATGCCGCCATGCCGGTCGGCGCTATGGCCTGCGCCCTGTGCCATCTCCGCCTGATGGCGGCTGGAGATCGCGTGGCGCGAGTCGCGACCTTCATCCGCGAGGCCTACGCGGCCCGCACTTCCAAAGGCCGGGACCACTCCTGGGCTGAGATCATGGACCTGGTGGACGCGTTCGTCACCGATAACCGGCATACCAATGGCCCCGGCACGGTCGGCCATCCGGCCGCCATTAACGTAGGGAGGTGCTGGTGCACCGGCGAGCGTGTCGGTTACTTCCTGAAAGCGCACACGTACCGCTTTCTGGATTTCACAATCGTGGGCCGTTCGCGGGACGACATCACATTCTTCCCGCCGGGAACCAATGCTGCAGCCATGGATCTCGCTGTGCGGGCCGCCTTCGCAGCCATAGGCGGCGGCGACGTCGATAACGCTGTTGCCGCCGAAGAGATGGTAATCGCCAATTACGCCGGCTATGAAACTGGTCTGGTTGCCGATCGTGCACATCACAACTGCGCTGCGCTGATCCATTTCATGCCATTCACACTGAATCGGGAGGACTACTGGCACAAAAACCTGCTCACCGCGGTCGGGCGGCTATTCTGATTGCCGCGCGGCGCGACGCAGCTGTGAATCTGCTCTGTTTGTTATTTCTCCGTTCCCCAAACGAGCAGGTATGCGGCCTGCCTGGCCGGCATATATTTCATGCGCCGACTCGAGAATCGAGCGCCGTCGAATAGGGTTATCGCTTTGCTCAACCGAAGTCACAGATTTTGCGGGCAAGGAAATCGTTTACTTCGCGATGTAGCGGAACAGCAGAAGACCTGCGCGCCTTTCGGTTTATGTATATGGCATGGTTGCCGCCCTCACGGAGCAACTCGCAGCATTCTGTTCCAGATGACGGATGAGATCGTTGCGCTTCACGCGGCGGGCAGCATCAGCGTTTCCCTGATTACTTCAGCGCCCTGCAGCGATTGCTCGGACAACTCGCGGTTGGCATCCAGAACCATGGTGACCGCTTCCTCCAGGTTCGTGCGGGCTTCCGCAAGCGTTTCACCCTGGGTATTAGCGCCGGGCAGTTCCTCGATGAAAGCGATGTAGCCTTCGGACACCTTCATGTAAACGGCTGTCAGTCGCATCGTGCGTTACGCTGCAATCATACCGAGGCGCAGGCCGAGCCGGGGCTCATGCCGGGCACGTGTTCGACCCGGCAAAATCGTCAAGGTCAGTTCTCGGTAGGGGTCTTCTCCGCGTGATCCACGACAATCACGTCGAGATCCGCTTTGGCTTCTGTCAGCTTCAATCCCAGCTGCTTTTCCATCGCCGATGGAGCATCGGAGCCGGGGTCGCCTGCTTCGTTCGCAGAGAGCGGCGGTATCGGACCTACGGGGAGACCAACGCGCGAGGTGTCCGGCGTGAATTCCAGAACGAAATCGAATCGTCCTTTGAGACTCGTCTTGTCCACGATCGGGTGGGATGTCCAGCCGCCGAGTCTTGCCGCAAGATCGGACATCGTGAACCCCTTCGCCGCCAGCCGCGCTCTCGCCCCTGTCGCGGTTTGCATGACCGTGACTACCGAACCCGTTCCGCTTATGTCGAGTGCGCCGTTTTGGCCGAACTTTGGCGAGGCGGCCCCGAAGTCGTACGACTCGGCGGTCGCGGGCAAATCGGTCTCTTTCATCTTCAGACCACCCCTGGCGACGGTGAGCTCGTAGACCCGAAATTCCCTGGACTCACGGTGAACCGCAACGGCAAGCCTATCCTGCAACAGGTTTTGCCACATGACTGCGATCCGGGCTTTGGGAGTGCCGTCCGGAACCTTCGCTTTAATGTCGTATCGGGTCGTCGGCGCCCATTCGGGCGCACGAAGTTGAAACGCCTGTATGTCATAAGCAGCCATCAGCATGCTCGTCAGCGAGACGGCTTTCCAGGTGATAAGTCCGGGATCGGATGTTCCGGGACCGCCACGCGGGGGGCCGTAAAACACGCGCTCGCCGGGAGCGGGCGGTGGCGAAGGCCTTATGGAGACGACTTCGAATGCAGGACTTTGTTGCGGCTGTGACTGAGCGTTTGCGGAGCTGCCCAACGCCAACGTCAACAACAAAAATTCAGGCCAGTGAAGTTCTCCGCAGCGCCGGAACGTCATGACGTGTCCTCTCCGAGCACATTCTTTCACATAAACGTGCTGCCCTGAACGGCTTGTGCGAAGCGCAGACACCAAGTCGGTTCGTGCAGAGTTGAGGACCTTTTGAGGATCAACGGAGCGGGGATGCCGCAGTCACTGTGGCGCCACACCGACGACAAGCCGCTGCATCGACATACTGGGCGACGGGAACGAAAAGGCGTTGTGATCGAACGGATCGAAGCGAGTGATACCTGCCGTGACATATCCGCCTGTTTGAATGAGCGTGTCAACAGGAAACCACGGCGAGGGGACTCCCGAGTTTGGATCAATCGACGTCTCCGGCACCACCGGCTGGAATGTCGTTGGATCCAGGATGCTCATCCCAAATTTCCACGTGCCTCCGTCTGAAGTGTCTGAAAAGAGCCACATGGAATAGTAATAGAGTCCAAACCCGCCCGCCGGACCAAGGTCGATGGCGCAGGTGGTGGTGATAGCGGGTGAGTTACCCGGTGGTATCAGATCGTCCGCGTAAATGTACGTCGAAGGCTGCCGGTTGCCCCGCTCGGTCGTGCACATCGTATCGTTGAGGCTCGTATTCGGGCGAAGCGTGCAGTTGGCGTGAGTCTGCCAGTAGAATACGATCTCGTTCGGCGAGGACGGATCCCGGTAAAATCCGTACTCCATTTGCGCGAGGTAATCGGCATTCTGATGAAAGAACACAACCTGGGTTAAGCTGCCGGGCTCCGGGTAAGGCGCGCCGTCGAACGTGCCCAGATAGTCGATGCCGATGACCCCGGGTGCGAACGCGCTCACGATGCCACTGGCCGGTGTTCTGAGAATTGGCCGGCCACTGCAATCCCCGTTGGACAGGCACCCTTCGCCGATTTGCCCCAATGGACAACCGCCCGGCAGGCTGGGATCGATGCCGGGAAAGCAGTCTACCGAAGCCCCCGAGGAGTTCGAATAGAACGGGCCGTCCGGCCCGACGGGAAAAACATCCGTGTCGTATGCGCCGACTGCATTCGGAGGAGTCTGTGCGGTGAAAGGGAGACTCTGCCCCGGCGTTCGCGGGTTCCCCTGCATCGCGGCGAACAGGAACGAGGCGCCGGGAGAGCCTACGCTGTCAAGATTATTGGAAAGAATATCGACCCAGACCGGTGTGTTTCCGGGCGCGATCTGAGGACAAACCAGCGCGCGGGCCACTCCGCCCGCGACCGACAGCGCCGCAATCAGACACGGCAACGAGACGCATTGGCGGAAAAGGCGGCTTGTCTGGCCGGGCCTGGAGGGACGCCGCTCAGGATAATGCTCAGCGCGCTTATCTTTCATTCCCGAAGGCATTCCCGAAGGCATTCCCGAAGGCATTCCCGAAAGGTAACATGCGCGGTGAGAGTAGCTGGACGATCCGCCCTCCGTGGTGTTCAGCGGTGCGCCGTCCGCAGAACACCAGCCAATAGCTATTTGAAATCGCCGTATCGCGCGAGAACTCACTCCGGCACGCGGGGCATTTTGCATAAACGAAGCCCATTGTCCACCGCGCCGGGTGGGTAATTTCCGAGGAATCCGCGGTATTTCGGGTAGAAAAACTCTCGGGTGCGGTCGATAATAAAATGGATGCGTCGGCTGTGGCGCCGACGTAAGTAACGCTCAGGACACAGGCGTCCCCCGTCTGGACACCCGCCTCCACCGCTCCGATCTTCGATTGGCGGTTCGGATGCGGAATTCTTCTTCCGATCAGGTCAGCACTACCAGGAGTCTCGTGGAAGGTGATTTGAAGCTCAAGGACAGCGTTTTCGAGCGCGTAAGCCGGATCGTGAACTCCGAGCCGTCGCAGGATGAAATGCTGGGCCAGATTCTCGGTCTCACGGCCCAGGTTTCCAATTGCGACGCCTGCCTCGTGTACCTGATGGAGTTCGCCACCGGGGAGTTCGTGCTGCGGGCTTCCCAACTGCCGCGCACCTCCGAACTGAGCATCACGCGGATGAAATTTGGTGAAGGCATTACGGGTCACGTGGCGGAGAGCCAGAGGCCATTGGCATTGCAGTCCGGGGCTCCCAAAGACCCGCGCTTCAAAAGCATCCCCGGCCTCAAAGAGGACACGTACGAGGCTCTGCTGTCGGTTCCGCTGGCGCACAAAGGCCGGTCTATCGGGGTGATTAACGTTCATCACCGCGATTCCCACGAGCATACGGCGGAGGAAATCGCCGCCGTCGTATTTATCGGGGAACAGATGGGCGCGGCTATCGCCAAAAACCTGCTGGAAGAGGAAAATACGCGACTGGCTGAACGGGATCGGAGATTGGAGCGGCAGCGACTCCAACTGGAAGATGCGGTCGCCCGCCGAACCGAGGAACTGCGGACCGCGAAGGAACGGGCCGAAGCAGCCAGCCGGCAGATCGCATTGCAGGCGAAATTACTGGCCGAGGTCAACGAAGCCATCGTGGCAACCGATGCCTCCTTCACGGTTACATATTGGAATGCCGCGGCGGAGCGCCTGTTTGGATATGCCGCCAGCGCAGCGATCGGCACGAAATACGAGAATGTCCTGCAAACCACGGTTCATCCCGACGACCTGGACGGAACCGTGGAGTACATCAAATCGCGGCTGGCCCAAAGGCAGGTGTTGGACCAGGAGTACCGCGTTGTGCATCCGAGCGGGGCTATCAAGTGGATTTGGAATCGCGGCTTCCCGGTTCCGGACCCGGACGGCGGAGCCGAACGATACGTCGGAGTGGCGCTGGACATCACCGAGCGCAAGGAACTCGAGAGGCAGCTCACGCACGCTCAGAAGCTGGAATCTATCGGACGCCTGGCAGCCGGTATCGCGCATGAGATCAACACACCGATTCAGTACATCGGAGATAACGGCAAGTTTCTGGAAGAAGCTTTTGGCTGCCTGATCGGGACCCTGCATTCCGCGGGGGCGGAAGATCTTCCGAAGAAATCCGCCGATTTCAATTACCTTTGCGCGGAAGTTCCGAAAGCAATTCAGCACCTGCAGGAAGGCGTAGAACAGGTCTCGCGCATCGTGCGCGCCATGAAGGAATTCTCACATCCGGGCCCTGCTGAAAAGCTGCCGGTGGATATCAATCGCACCATCGAGAGCACCGTTTTGGTTTCCAGGAGCGAATGGAAATACGTAGCCGAGCTTACGACGGATTTCGACCACGAATTGCCCGCGGTGCCCTGCCTCGCCGGGGAGTTCAATCAGGTGATTCTGAACCTGATCGTGAACGCCGCACACGCGATCGCCGATGTGGTGAAGGAATCCGGCCGCATGGGCAGAATCCACATAACAACGCGCTGCGATGGCGAGGCGGTTGAGATCCGGGTGAGCGATACGGGGTGCGGCATTCCCAAGGCCAACCAGTCGAAAGTGTTCGATCCCTTCTTCACCACAAAGGCGGTTGGTAAGGGCACGGGGCAGGGTCTGGCTATCGCGTATGGGGTAATCGTGCAGAAACATGACGGAACGATTCAGGTCGAGTCTGAACCAGGCCGCGGAACGACGTTTATCATTCGCCTCCCACTGGCGCCGGACCCGGCGATCAGGGGCTCGGAACTAACGAAGCCGACCGAAACGATATTCAACGAATATCGGTAGCCAAAAGGACGCGTCCCAATGCGGATGTGCAAACGAACGAGTACTGACGCCCTCAACGAGAACACTCGATCTGACGAAAGTTTCCTGCACCGATGCGGCTGTTCCCGGGCGAATCTCCGGACGGCCTCCTTAGAGGGCGGATAATCTCGCCGAGGGCGATTCGCAGTGCGCTTCAGATGTTTCGGGCCTACGCGCACCACATGGCGGTAAATGAAGGCTCACGAGCGTCAATGCCGGGATCGTTCTCTTCCATAACGATGTGCCGCAACCGACCAATGCGCGTGGAGGCCCCGCGCAAATCAGCTATCGTAATAAATGCGACACGATATCGCTTTATACGGGAGGATTCAAAACATGCCGATCAATCGCAAGTACGGTTGGGCTCCAGATCTGCCCGACCATCGTGACCACCTTTACTCGGCGCCACAGCCGGTACTTGCCAAGCTGCCACCGAAGAAAGACCTTCGATCGGGGTGCCCGCCAATATACGATCAGGGCCAAATCGGCAGCTGCACCGCCAACGCCATATCCGCCGCCGTCCAGTTCGAACAAAAAAAACAGGCACTCCACGTTTTCATGCCCTCCCGGCTCTTCGTTTACTATAACGAACGAAGTATGGAAAAGACCGTCAATTCCGACGCGGGCGCGCAAATTCGAGATGGCGTAAAGTCCCTGGCGAACCTCGGAGTCTGTCCGGAAACCGAGTGGCCTTACGATGTTAATAAGTTCGCCGATAAACCGACGCCGACATGTTACACGGCCGCAAAGAAGTGCGAAGCAGTAGGTTACCAGCGTCTGGATTCGACTAATCTGAATCAGTTGAAAGGCTGCATAGCCACCGGTTTTCCATTCGTCTTCGGTTTCACCGTTTATGACGCGTTCGAGAGCCAGGAGGTAGCCAAAACGGGCGTCTTAAACCTGCCCGGCCCGAAAGAGAAAGTTCAGGGAGGCCACGCCGTGCTCGCGGTCGGCTATGACGATTCGACGCAGCGCTTCACCGTCCGCAATTCATGGGGAAAGGACTGGGGGACCAGGGGTTATTTCACAATCCCATACAGTTATCTGACCTCAACGAATCTCGCCGACGACTTCTGGACGATTCGCATCCTGAAAGAGACGTAGTCAATCGCAGCGAGCCCGTTGAGTGCTTTGAGAGAGCCCGCCGATCGCGCCATCGCCGCGACAGTGCGCGTTCACAGCCTCCGGCTCGTGGCATCGGATCAGCGGATCATTGAGTAACGATCATTGAGTCGGGACTGGTTCCGGTGGTCGAATAGCCCCGAAACGAGCAATTCAGATTTCCGTAACATCAATATTTCATCCGAGGGGGCGACGGCGTGGGAGCGGAAGACGCTAAGACAGGACCGAAGCGTCTGGTACACCGGCTCGCTTCGCGCGCCCGATCAGGGATTGGTCAAAAGAGACAAACGCAGCGCCGGGTGGCGTGCTGGTCAGATGAATCGCATCAGCCAGGTCGATCCCGTGGGCTGCCAGCGCGAGAGCCGCCACAAGCGACGGCTTATCCTCGGTATGAACGTTCGCGAGGCCGAGCAGTTTTGTCAGTGCATTGCAGACGGCAGCCTGATCAAATCCGTAAAGGCAGCGGAGCACCCAATTGGTTTCCAGCAAGACCGTTTTCGCGATCCAGATCGGGCCAGCCGCGAAAAGCCTCCTCGCCGCAGCAGCCTGTTTGGGATGGTCCGCGGCCAGCAAGCGAACGACGACGTTAGTATCGACCGCGGTCATGGCGGCGGCTCACCTCGCGCGCGATCGCGGCATCCATTTGCGCCAGGGTTTTCGGCTTCCGTTTGTAACGCAGGCATCCGACAACGTCGTCGAGTTCGGTCCGGGGAAGGGGCTCCGCGGGGCGCAGGAGAATTCCATCGCCTGTCTCTTCGACCGTGAACCGCGTCCCCGGACCCCAGGAATGAGAGCTGCGAAGAGCCTTAGCATTGTAGCTATGAATCCGAGCGTACGGATCGTTCGTCTCAGCGATAGCGGCGATGACCGGGGAAGCAGTTTTCAGACGCCGCCCGAGTGTCTGGAATTGCTGGGCGAAGTGCGGGATATGCACGTCGCCACGATCAAGCCGGGTGCGGTGCGCGGCAATCATTATCACGAGCAGCGGCGCGAAGCGATTGTTTTGTTTCACAGCGACAAGTGGTCCCTGCACTGGGATTCCGGGCCGGGGACCGACGTGCACGCGCAAGTCTTCGAAGGTGCGGGAGCGGTGCTGGTTGAAGTGGAACCCGGCGCATCTCACGCGGTGCGCAACGACGGACAGATCGAACTGCGGATGGTTGGATTGTCCAGCATGGCATACGACCCGAAACAACCCGACTCGTTCCGCAGGCAGATAGTTTAGATGTGGAGTCTCGGGTTACGTCTACAGTGACGCGATACCTTCCGCATCGCGGGCTCTGACCAAGGCTCTGTCAAAGGATGCCAGCGGCAACCTGAGGCGTAACGCCAACTCAAGATACGTGCCATCATAGGCGGTCAGAGCGTGTTTACGGCTAAGGGATTCGACCGCAGGAATCGCGGCGGAATCGGCTGAAACCGGGATAAATGGCAACGTCAGGAGATCCTTCAGGAATTCCCGCGCCGCCGACGCTGTTATCCGATTTCGCCGTTCGCCCATCAAAAGCGCATTGAGGACTTCGTGATGGAAAAATGCCGGGACGGTCGCCCTGTTTCCGGGAGTACGAATCAATTCGAGAATTCGCGCGGCGTCGGGCAAATGTTCGTCAGGAAAGCACCATGTCAAAACAACAGAAGCATCAACAACGAAATCACTCACCTACGACCTTCGTCGATGAGGTCCCGGGTCGTGAGACCATCGAGCGAGAAACGATATTTTTTCCCGAATCTCAGGAGACGGTCCGCCGCAGCGTCAATTGCCTGTTGATGCGATTGCCGCGCGCGCGATTCCAGACGAAGACGAATCGTTTCGAGGCCCACGTCGACGACATCATCCGCCGCTCCGATCAGCCCCGCCTCAATAGCCTCTCCAACGACTCGTTCCTGCTCAGGCTTCAACGTTACCGTCATACAATCCCACCATTTCTATTTTCGCCTATCCGTACCGCGGAGGCCACCGCGCGGCGAGGGCACACCTTTGCCGTCAGCGGCTGACGCAGAGTTCGAGGAATTTTACTGCAGGCCGCGCTCCCATCGTCAGTTCGCCGAGTTCCGTCCAATCACCCTTGTCATCGATGCGCAGAACAGAGTTGGTCTTGATTTCTCCCAGCGTGAAACCCCAGGAGATGGGTTGTCCGCTACGAGCGTCACCTCGGTCTCAAGAAAACGACCGTCGTTGAAAGCGCGCATTCGGTAAGTTTCGGTCTCGTCGTCAAAGGAAACCATCCCGAGCGCCTGGAGGACGGGCTTGCCGTCCGGCATGACTTCCGACTTGGCGCGGCCGACGCCTTCAATCAGCAGCACGACGCCATCCAGTTTGTGTTGCGCTTCTTCGGTCTGAATCATCTCGACCCATTGACCGGGGCCGCGCAGGACGCTTGCTTCGCCGGCCCATTGGCCGATCAGGAAGTCCAGCTTCTTCATTGCGGCGCGTTGCGCTTCGATGTCGGGCGTGCGGATCGGTTGAGCCATACGCAGTGCCGGATAGACACCGGCGACACTTGCGAAGTTCCCGTTTGGGCCGACGGAGAAAACAGGACAGGCCACAAACAACGATGGCCTGTCCCACGAGCTTTGACAGAGCCGCGAAAGATACAGTAGAGAGTTGGTTCCGTCCCCTCTTCATCTGCCGATTCTGGCTACGCTCGTGGCTGTCGCTGCCGCTGCAGCGGGGGTGGCGCTGCTCGGGCACGGCAGGCACACGCGCATGCTGATTCCGCTGAGTGGGGGCTTGCTGATCGGAGTGGCCGCGTTCGGGCTGATTCCGGAACTGGTCCTCGATATCGGCTGGCTGCGCAGCGTCGCGCTGGTTGCAATCGGTTATGCCCTGGTGAAGGCGGTTGATCGATTCGCATTTCCGGTTTGTCCGAGTTGCGCGCACGATCATGACTATGATCACGGCGGTCATGCGCATGAAATCGAGGGGTTCGCAGGACCGCTCGCGGCAGCTACCACGATTCACGCATTCGTAGACGGCTGGGGGCTGGTCGCGGTACAAGTGGGACCGCATATGCCGGGCGCGGGAACCACGCTGGCCGCGGCGCTGCTTCTGCATAAAATTCCGGAGGGCCTGGCGCTGGGGACACTTCTGCGGGCGTCAGCAAAATCGGCATGGTCCGCGTTCGCCCTGTGCGCGGCGGTGGAGCTGTCAACTGTGGTGGGAGGCGCGACAGGGCTCTGGCTCACGCCGACGGATTGGATCAGCTATCCGCTGGCGCTGGCGGGCGGAACGTTTTTATTCCTCGGAGTGCACGCGGTGCAAAACGATTGGAAGCGGCGGGGCGCGCGTCCCGCGTTTATCCCGGCGCTCGCAGGCGCGGCCGGAGCGGCGTTGCTGCAACAGGGCCTGCGAATGGCCGTTCGATAGTCGCGATGGTTCCCGAAGCGGACTCTCCTTATCTGACCGATGCGTCCGGGTATCGCGGCGCGGCGGAACGGATTTTTCTGCCGGAGTCGGAAGCGGACGTGGCGCAAATCCTGCGGGAAGCTGCGGCGCTGCGTAAGCCGGTGACGATCGCCGGAGCGGGAACCGGATTGACCGGCGGCCGGGTACCACACAGCGGCTGGCTGGTGTGTCTTGAACGGCTCCGGCGCCTGGAAGTGCACGAGGGTTACGCGATCTGTGGAGCGGGCGCGTTGCTGCGGGAGGTGCAGGCGGCGGCAGGTCCGTCGCAGTTCTATGCGCCCGATCCGACGGAGACCGGCGCTTCGGTGGGAGGGTCGATTGCGACCAATGCGAGCGGGTCGCGCAGCTTTCTCTACGGCGCCACACGGCGGCATGTGCGCGGGCTGCGCGTGCTGCTGGCGGATGGCGAAACGCTGACGTTGCGGCGGGGCGAGAAGCCGCCGTTCGAAGTTCCGGCGCTGCCGGCGAGCGGGGCGAACAAAAATACCGCCGGATATTATCTGCGCGAAGGTATCGATTATATGGACCTGTTTATCGGGTCGGAAGGAACGCTGGGCGTCGTGACAGAGGCCGAACTGACGCTGTTGCCGACGCCGGCTTCGCTGTTCACCGGGGTCGTTTTTTTCCAAGCGGACGATGCGGCGCTTGCGGCGGTGGATCAGTGGCGTCCGGTGCCTTCTCTTCGAATGCTGGAGTATCTGGATCGCGGCTCGCTCGATCTGCTGCGTCCACGCTTCGCCGAGATTCCGTCGGAGGCAGGCGCGTGCGTGCTGATTGAACGAGAAGGGGAAGACCAGGATTGGCTGGGGGATTTCGCGGGTTTGGAGTTGCTGGACAAATCGTTGTTGGACGAATCATGGTTCGCCACCGGCGCGGCGGACCGGGAGCGGTTCCGGCGATTTCGTCATGCGCTGCCAGAAGTGGTGAACGATCTGGTGCGGCGGCGCAATCTGACGAAGATGGGATCGGACTTCGCGGCGCCTGTCGCGTGTAACCGGGAGATGCTGGATATTTATCGGGAAACGTTGGACCAGGAGTTTCCGGGCCAATATGTGATCTTCGGGCATATCGGCGATGCTCATCTGCACGTCAATGTGCTGCCGGCGAACGATGACGAGTGGAAGCGGGCGAGTAGGTTGATGACGGAGTTTGCGCGGCAGGCGGTGCGGCTGGGCGGGACGGTTTCGGCTGAGCATGGCTTGGGGAAGCGGAAACGGCATCTGCTCGGGATTCAGTACACGTCGGCCGAGATCGAGAAGATGAAGGATGTGAAGCGGCGGCTGGATCCGGACTGGCTGCTGGGGCCGGGAACGTTGTTTGAAGATGCGGCTTAGGATAACGCTCCGCGCCGGGCAGAAGCCCGGCGGCAGGGCCGAAGCCCTGCCCCACATTGTTTAGTTTTCGAGAAGGACTTTCAATACGCCCGGCTGCGCGGCGCGGGCGAAGGCCGTGGGAGCGGTGGCGAGGGACAGGCGATCCGAGATCATCGAGTTCACGTCGATCACGCCCAACCGCAGCATCTCGATCGCAGGTTCGAAGCGTCCGCAGCGCGAACCGACCAGCGTGATTTCGTTGACAATCACGGGCGCGGTATCCAGAGGAATTTCGCCGTGTACGGTCGATTTCATGACGATGGTCCCGCGGGGCTCGACCATACGGATCGCGGCACGAAGGCCTGCCTGCGATCCCGTTGCATCCACGACCCAGCGATATTCGGCCTCGGGAAGATGGTCGCCGCGAATTTCGGTGGTGACGCCGGCGTGGGCGGCGATCTGCAGCTTCTCAGGATGTTTTCCGAATTGATGGACGCGGTAGCCGTTGGCTTGAAGAACCTGCGCCACAAGCAGCCCGAGCTTACCGTCGCCCAGAACCGCGATCGGGCTGCCACACGGCATGGAAACCTGATCCAGAATTTCGCAGGCAGCCGCGAGCGGCTCGGTGAAGACAGCGGCCTCGGTGGGAATGGAATCGGGGACCACATGCAGATTGTTTTCGGGTAGCGTGAGGAATTCGCAAAAAGCGCCGGGATGACGCACGATGCCAAGCACCGAACGGCCCGGGCAGTGGCGGCCCATGCCGCGCTTGCACCACGAACAATGACCGCAGGCGAGGTTGATTTCGCCGACCACGCGCTTGCCGATCAGTGCTTTGGTATCCGCGGCGACGACTTCGCCGACGAATTCGTGTCCGGGGATGCCGGAGAATCCGTAGTAGCCGCGCTGCAGCTCGAGATCGGTATTGCAGATGCCGCCAAGAAGCAGGCGGATCAGCGCGAAGCCTTCGGGCCTTTCCGGTTGGGGGATCTTACGGACCTCCACGTTGCCGGAGTCCAGATGGACCGAGACCATGTCGTATTTACGGTAGCAGTGAGGATGTCGTTTTTCAGTTCAGCGCGGAAGTTAATCGTCCCATCTCTTCTCCGCGCAGCCATATGTAAAGAGGAGCGTGCGGAGCAGGCGCCGGCCATGGCATCGCCACCCGCAGGCTCTCTTTGTTTCCCGGTCCGGCATTTCCCGGTCCGACAATTGGCGCAGGAATCGTATCGACCGGGGCGCCATTTGCCGCATCCCAACCCACTTTCGCGATGCTTTCCAGATCGCGGCCCTCTAATGTCGCGAAGTAGGAGGCGTCGCCCGCTTTCTGGTTGCTTACCTGGAACGAGTCGATCTTCGGGAGCAGCACGATGGCGCCCAACCTGCGCAGTTCGGAAGACCCGCTCGCCGGCGTAATCAAAGCAGCCATAACCGTGCATCCCGGCTGGCCCACGCTGTCGGGGCGGAACAACAGAAACAGCGTGCCGGGCGATTCGCGCGTTAATTTCACATCTTCTTTCGCTTCGCCCATCTTTATTCTCAGAGGCGAGGAGCCGGACGAGTCATCACAGGACAAATCGATCGCGGAAACCGTTGGCGCGTGGAGCGCGCCGACCTCGAAACCGACCAAAGAATTCGAAGCCATCTCACCGGGATTGAGCGCAATGCCGAGATCGCCCTGCGACGATTCGCGCACCGTTGTAATGGTAGGCTTCGGGCCCCCGACAAGAAATGCGTTCCGAACGGAAATAGGTTCCTCAAAGTCCTTAACTTTCAACTGAAGCGTCAGAAGCGTGCCCGGTTTCACTTCGGGGTTGAGTGAGACCGTGACACTCCTCCGATCTCCGCCCGCGGCATTGCCGAGAGTGACCTGAGCGTCGTCGGCGGAGATCTTTTCGATGAGATCGAGGCGGGTCCCCTGCAACACGACTTCCTGCGGTTGGACGCCGGTATTCAACAAGATCGGAGTCGCGGAAATTGTCGGCGGCGCGGGCAGCACTTTGAAAGGCAACTCGTGGACTTTCTCATCGGACTGAGCGATCAGGAAGACATAGCTGCCGGTGGCTAACGATTTCGTATCCAGGCGAATCCTAAGCGATTTTTCCGGACCTGAGGACGGCTCTTTCGGCGGTTGAAAGAGTACTGCCTGCGGCTGGGCGAACGGGTCGCCCTGCTTCTTGTATTCGAGCTTGTGAACGAACTCGAAGTCGTCGCCCGTGAGTTCGAGATCGAGCGGCCCCGCTCCGGAAATGAGCTCGTCCTGGGACTCCGGCGTCAGGTGCGCCGAATCGAATTTGGAGAAATCGTGGAGAACCAGATTGCCGGAAACCGCGATCGGATCCCAATCCCAGTTCGCGGCCAGCTTCCATGTGCCGGCCTTGAGTTTGGCGCCGGAGGGGTCCAGTTCGATGGTCTTTGCAGTGGTGTTTACCTTCGCGGAGACCGGAACCACGGTGGAATTATCCGGAGAGACCAGCCTCCAGTTCCCGGCGCGCGAAGCCAGTTTCCAGTCTTTTGCCTTTACCTGGAGCGGGATACTCGATTTCACGCCGATCGGCAGATGCTCGGTCGATGGCAGCGCGAGCCCGGGCGCGGAAGCATCGGGGATGCGGAAAGCCCACAAAAACGCAACTTCCGTGCGCGGCGGCGGCGACGCTTTACTTCCGCAAAGTCCCGTCGCCTGCGCCGTTGCGCCGCCAGAGGCGGAAGCAGGCGCATCATCCTGTGCAAGGGCGGAAAGAAACTCCGTGTGGGGAAACAGCATGCTATGGAGGTTGACGAGCATGGCGCCGCCGGTGGCCGCAAGTCCGACGCCGTTTCCGAAGAACAAGCCGGCAACCGCCGCGGCGAGACCGGCCGACTGAGCCGCCTGCTGCTGCGGACTCTGCGCCAAAGGATCATACGCTGAAAGCGATGGATTCACGCCATTCAAAAGAACGCCCAGTTGCGCATTGACCGGTTGCGTACGATCGATCTTTGTCGAGGAAAACTTACCGGCGAATCCGGCTACGGCGGCACCCAGGTTCTGGCCGGTGTCGAGCGTCTGTTGTTGCGTAATGGCCTGGATCAATGCCTCCGTCTCCGCGGTTTTTGCCGCATAGTCGGCCAACTGGCCAATCAGCGCGTCGTCTTTGGTGACGAGGTTGGTAACTTTCGCCTTGTCGAGGCCCTCGGGACCCCAGACCAGACTGGCGAGCTGCGCACGGAACGGGACTGTCCACGAAGCGGCTTTTTCGGCGGGCTGCGGGTCGAATACAACGATTTTCGACCCATCGGAGGGCACCAGTAAAAGTTCGATGCGCGCCTTCTTCTTCTCGGGAGACTCGATGTCGATGGGGCGATACGAAATCCTGTCGCCCTGCAGAAGGCGATTCACAGACTGGACACTCCGCGCGCCACCACCGGATGGTGGAGTAACTGTTAATTCAATCCGGCCGAGCGGCGCCCCGCCCGGGCACATCAGAGGCGGTTCCACCGCACCCACCCGCAGTGAAAAAAGCAGAGGAAGCAGCGATTGGAGAACGACGACTGAACGCATCAATCTTATTCTTAACGCACCTTTCTTTACGACGCGCGGAGAGCGGCAAAAGTTTAAGGAAACAGGAAAATACGGAAGCAGCCGGCTGCCCGCCTTCATTTCTGAATTCCCGAGTGGAAGGAGCTACTGTCCTGACAGGATTGCGCGCGGGGCGCTTCCAGATGACGATAAAAAGGGCTTCTGACGATCCGCGGAAGATTTCATTTAAAAGGGGACGACGATGAACCAGAACGGTATGGCAGCGGTGTCCTGCATTTTCGTGTTGCTGGCCGGCGCAAGCCTGGCCCAATCAAGGACAACGGGACGCCGCAGCAAGCAGCAGGATCAACAATTTCTCAGAACGATGGCGATTGCGGATATGACTGACGCCCACTTGGGCGAAATGGCGGAAGGCAAGGCGGCCAAAGCCGCCGTTAAAGATTTCGGCCAGGCGATTGCGAAGGGCAACACGGCGGAGTACGAACAACTGACCGTGCTTGCGAATAAAGCCGGCGAGACCATTCCGAAAGGTATCGATGAGCGGAAATCTTCGGTCATCCGGCCGCTGACGGCCCGGAAAGGCGGCGAGTTCGACCGCGATTTTCTCCGCACGGAAGTTGCGGACGAGCGAAGGGTGATTTCGGCCCTGCAAACGGAGGCGGCGCATGGGACGAATCCCGACATCAAAGCATGGGCCGGTAAGGTTGTGTCTGCGCGTCAACAGGAACTGCAGCAGGCGCAATCGCTCGAAAAGTAGAACGCATCGCCGGGGAGAGAATTAGTGTCCGATTGCGAAAGCCTGCGTGCGCCGCTCCCCTGCGGTCACGGTTCGGAAACCTTTTCTGAATCGCGCGCGTCAGTGAGCGGCATTAAGAATCGGGGTACGCGAATTTCTGCAACCTGATAGCAGTCTCGGCGCCGCGAAGGCGGAGCAGCGGATGACGCCGGCCGGGACAAAATGGGCGGCGACAGGAGCAATCATTGTCACCGTCGCGATTTCCCTCGGAGTGGCGGACCGTTTTCTCGCGAAAGTCGAGTCGGCTGAGATAAAAAAGACGGCGCAGGAATCCTATGAAAAGGGTTCCCGTCTGCTCGCCCAAGGCAAAGCCGGGGACGCTGTCGACCTGCTGAGCGACGCGCACGCTCTCGAGCGCGAAAACCCCGATTACGAATTGCAGTTGATTGCGGCAATGATGGCTACGGGCAAGATAGCGACCGCGGAGCCGATCCTGACGGATCTCCTCCTGCGTCAACCGAACGACGGGCCGGCCAACCTGACAGCTGCGCGACTGATGGTGCGAAAAGGAGATACAAGAGACGCGGAGGCGTACTATCATCGCGCGATTTATGGGCAGTGGCTTGGGAATTCGGCCATGCAGCGTGCATCCGCGCGCATGGAACTCGTCGATCTGCTGGCTGCCAGAAATCAGAAGGAGGAACTCCTCGCGGAACTGATTTCGCTACAGGCCGGGGCTCCGGCGACTCCGGCGATACAGAAGCGGCTGGCAGAGTTGTTCGTGCTGGCAAACGCCCCGGACCGCGCCGCAACTGTCTATGCCGGGCTTGTGCAGAAAAACCCTGAGGATATCGAAGCATACGAGGGGCTGGGAGATGCGGAACTCCAGCAGGGCCAGTATCGCGCGGCGCGCGACGTTTTTCTCCGCGCATCCATGCGTGAGCCGGACAACGGCTCCATTCACGAGCACCTGCTGACACTCGACACGGTGACCGGACTCGATCCCACGCTGCGGCAATTGACCTCGGCCGAGAAATATCGCCGCAGCATTCGTATTCTGGAAATAGCGAGCGAGGCACTGGATCAATGTATTTCGAAAGATGCCTCCGCCGGTGCGGCGGCGGGTTCCGACGAGAACAGGGAATTACTTAAAACGGCCAACGCGACGATAGCGGGCAAAACACCCGCACACGTGACAAACGAGGCCGCCGAGGGGGTGCTGTCGCTTGCCGAAAAGCTCTGGCGCGCCGAGTCGACAACATGCGAACGTAATTCTTCGGATCAGAATGCTCTGGAACTGATTATGAAGAAACTCGCCCAGTAGCCGCGCCGGGATCGAGATTGCAGATGCCGCCCAGGAGCAGGCGGATCAACGCGAAGTCTTCCGGTCTTTCGCTCAGTGCAGGTTCTCGTTCAGGAGTTTGGCAAGACGCGCGCCGGCAAGCGCGATCTGGCTCTTCGCATCGTTCATGGCAGCGTCATAGTATGGCTGAGTAATGGTGACTGCCGGAGTGGGTCCTTTGCCGATTGGCGACATGTAGGCGTCGCTCATCGCCATGTGGAATGAGTCCACGGCCCACTGAGACGGATCGGTATTCGCCACACCTGACCCGGCCGCCGGAGGAAGAGCCTTTGCAAAGTTCACGGCATCGGGCAAAGCCGCAGCCGGCTGACCTCCACCCGGCAGATCGTCCCAAAAGGCGTGCAGTTCCCGCGGGGAACTTTTCGATTGTGTCCCCTCGAACTTCTTCTCCATAGCCAGAGGCATTTTGATGGTGACGGTATTGCCGCCCTCATCTCCCTTGCTCTCGAAGTATCGAACAACTCCGTGGAGCGGTTGATGAAGATCCCCTACGAGATGCTCCAGCCAGATCATGTCGTAGGACTTTAGATCATCGCTTTCGTTCGATCCAATCGCCTGCCGCAAAGCGACAATTTGGGTCGCCGCATTCGGTACCGGAGTCGCAGATACCGACGACCCATCCGAAGTAAAGCCCTGGTCGACGAAGTGCCAATATCCATGACTGGCGGTGTCCGTAAAGCCGATATTGACGTCCGGGTTCTTGCTGCCGCTGGGGGGTGTGTCGGAGTCATGGAGCCACTGATGCTTGATCGAATCCGGCCAGGTTGCAGCTCTCATGAACAGATAAAGATTCTTTTGATCCGCTGAGAGGCCCGCCGGGAGATCCATCACCCATTCGGCATAACCGGGTATGGACCTGGTCTTCTCGGGGTTTTGTAAGGTCGGTACGCGTTTGATCAGCGCGATGGCGCGGGTTCGCGCGGCGGGGCTCATCTGCTGCCACGCAACATAAGCGACAGCCTCATGACCGGAATTTCCCCAGGCGAGGATGCGTTGCGGAGACAAGAGAGCCAGCGAGAGCAGGCATGCAGGAATTGCCCTGTACCGCATACTTCGCGAAAAAGAACCTGTGTTTTGAGAAAACATTACGACCTCCGGAAGGAACAGCGCAATCGCGCGCGATCCTGGGACATTTTGGAAATTATAGTCGAAAATGCGTGCGAAAGATGCTCCGCTCTTTCGCGGAGAGTCAGTTTGGCTGGGAGGGGATTCGCATCTTGCCTTGCTGTCGTGGAAGAGGGTCGTACTAAGTCGTATCCGGTAGTAATCATGAGAACCACGAAAAGCATTTCTATATCACTCGCTCCGGAACAGTTCAAGATTGCCGAGCGCCTTGCCAGGAAGCAGAACCGCACCATGAGCGAGCTTTTTCGCGAAGGCCTGCGTCGCCTCGAACAGGAAGAGAAGCGCGGCATAAACAACGAGTTGCTTGCCGCCTTGCGGGCGGTTCAGGAAGATGCGCGCCGTGCGGGGCTCAATAAGACGACCATGCGGGAGATCGACGGAGAAATTGCAGCAGCGCGGCGCGAGCGCCGTGCCAAAGCGGCAAAATCACCGGTCAAATGAACCGCCCGCGCGTTGTGTTTGACACAAACGTGGTCGTTTCCGCAGCTATTAAACCCGGCGGTCCCGAAGCGCGGGTTGTTGAATTGGCCATCGTCCGTGAACTCGCCTTGTACATTTCCAAAGCCGTGATCGCGGAATACGAAACTGTGTTTGCGCGTCCCAAATTCAGTCCCCGAATGGTCAAAATACTCGAACGCGTTGAGAAACCAGGAGTTTTATGGAAGGATCCGGAAGAAGAGAGCCACGAGTGCGCGGTTGCTGACCTGCGCCCAAGACTGGTTCATCAAGAACTTCTGCTCTCCATCATGGCATCACCCATCGGAGCCAGGATTCCGAAGGCGTACCCGGCAGGCTTCCGGCTGACCAGAGCAGGGCCAATGCCGGCAGAAATCCGCAAGTGTCTGTACCGGCAGCCGGTTTTAGAGGCCTCCTCTGCAGTCGGCCGAATTATTTGACTATACGGGGCCGGCCGGCCTTGCCGTGTGCTCTCCTGCATGTGTTATAAGAAGGCAAGATGAACCTTAGGTCAGCGATTTTGGCTGTCCTCGCCGCGCAGTTGGCCCTGAGCGCCCCGCCGGACACCAAAGCTCCCGCGCCCCCCTACGTCGAGATCAACCCGAGCCTGCTGGATCCGGATATCCCCGCGCAACTCCCTCCAGACACGCATCGCGACCTAACTTTCGCCTTCTCGCCGGACGAGCGGTGGCTGGCGATCGTGGCCAACGTGTACCGGCGGGAGGACCCAAGGGGCCGGGCGCCTGGTCCGTTTTCCATTACCCGTGTGCTGCCGCTCAACGGCCGCAGGGAAGATGTGATCCAAATCGATCCTCACTTCACCGATCCTCACTTCATGGTTGTTGGGAGCCCGGTGTGGTCGCCGGATTCCGACGCGTTGCTTGTGAAGGGCCTCGCCCTCGTGCCTGCAACCGGAAATCGGAAGCTCCCGGACGTAATCGTCAAGGCGTTCAATCTCCGCGGCGAAGAACTCATGCAGCGTACGACTTCGTTTCGTCCCCCAACAGGAGGGATCTACGGTTTCCTTGATTCCAAGACGCTGCTGGCGCACAGCGTTTCCGGGAATGCGTTTCAAACCACGGATCTCCAAGGTTCGGTGATTCGGAGCTGGAAGGTCCCGAAGGAATGGAACGTTATAGATATATCGGTAAGTCCGGACCGGCAACTTCTGCTTGTGTCCCCTGACGACCAAAACTCCAAGACGTTGGTCGTCGACTATTCGTCAAAGAAAGTCCTCGCGAGTAAGGACAATCCTTATAACCATCCTTTTTCATCGTCGGGGACGGCACTCCCGCCGTATTTCGCAGAGCACGGAATGACATTCTGTTCGCCCGGAGATTTCGCTTCGCCTGGCCCCGGGCAGCCCGATCCGGGACGCACCTCCACGGAATGCTGGAACGTGGATAGCGGCAAGCGGATCGCCCAATTCCGGCGCTTCCTCGGCGGCGCCCCGGCCGCTGTGACTTCCGGCGGCTCGCTCATCGTGCTAACGGACAACTTCCCTGTCAAATCGGCGAGATCGGTATCGACCTTAAAGGGGCCCGGTTTCAGCGAACGCATCATCTGGGATTTCCGTACCGGCTCGGAGATCGCGGCATGGGATACTTCGCTCGAAGACATTGGGGGGGCGTACCGAGACACGCCCGTCGCCATCTCCTCCATGGGCCGCTACGTCGCCGAGGGCGCCGGCGATATTCTTCGCCTTTACCGGGTTCGGTAGTGAGTATCGGATCGTCGTTTCGCGGTCGTGCGAGAGAGCGCAAACCGCCGCTCGCTGGGACAGAGCCACTCCGACGATCCGGATGACGTGATGTATCCCTATTACAAGATCTCCAGCAAGCTTTCCTGGTTCCTGGAACCCCGTATGGTCAATTTATTCATGCTACGCGGCCATTCCGCTGCGGCTGAGTGCTGCGAAACTGATCCAACTGGCGCTGCCACTGCACGACTGGCTCGGGAATGGGCAGGGTCTTTTCGCGGGTCACTATCGGCTCCCCCTCGGCGACTGAATCAACTTAACAGGGCGGCCTAAACTGGCGTCACGCAGGCTTGCCGAAAACTCACAGTCTTCCGAATGGAGAGTTGTAAGGCCGCGCTTCACGGCTTCGGTCGTTCAGCCATTCAAGAGACGATGGGTTACTATTTCCCGACGGACTTCCCTCTACGAAATCAGAACGTCAACGCGGGCCTGCGTTTCTTTGGCTATCGGGTCAGCGCGAAGTGAAAGGAGATCTGCGCGTTTTTCGGAGCCGAATCAGGGATTCGAGTTACGATTCCCTGCTTCAGATACCGTACCGACCTCGGTACGGGGGAAATTTCCAGACGCGTCACCATATTGATTCAAAAGGAATTTGGCTGGGAGGCAGGGATTCGAACCCCGATACGCAGATCCAGAATCTGCAGTCCTACCGTTGGACGACCTCCCAGCATGGAGGCAAAGCCGCTCAGATTCGGGCGGAACAACGCGGACGGGTTAAGACCATTCTACAACTTACGCCCAACGATGGCATAGTCGAGCCCGCCGAAGAAGCGCTTGCGGAAACCTTCGGGTAATTCGGCGAGTTCCGGCATCGATTCCACCGCGGGAGAGAGTTCGTGAACTTCGATTTGGCCGAAACCGGCCTCCTCCATATAAAAGGACATCAGAGGATGCGGGATCGGGCGGGTGTGGGTGGGATCGAGATAGAAATGAGTCGCAAAAATGGCGAGGCATCCTGGGTTTGGAGTCTCGAGCGCAAGCAGTCCGCCACGCCGCAGCCTGGACGCACACAGCCGGACCATCTCGGGCAAACGCCGGGGGTCCAGGTGCTCGACCACCTGGGAACTGAAAATGCCATCGAACGCCTGTTCGGGCTGGTCATTGAGATAAGTTCCGAGATAAGAAAAAAGGTCGGCGACTTCGGCGTTCAATCCGCTCTGCACGCATTGCGCGACGGATTCTTCGGAGAGATCGATGCCTTTGGCCGTAATTCCCTGGTCGCGCATAAGGGCGAGAAACTCGCCGCGGCCGCAACCGATGTCCAGCACGTTTTCACACTTCGCGAAGAATGGACGGTAGAACTCGACATTGCGCTGAACGTATTCTTCCGGTCCGCGAAAGCGTTCGGCGAACCGGCCGTAATCGAATTCGGGCGACGAGTCCGCAGCCGGGGCGGGAGCTGACGGCGCAGGGATGGAGACGGGCGCACGCTGCCGGATCAGGCGCAGTTCGGTGTGAATCAGGCGGTCGTATTCCTGACGAATTTTCTCGAGATCGGCCCAAAGACGCTGCTGAATGTCGATGTTGGCGCGATCGAGAGCGCCAAGATAGTTGGCATGCTGCGATTTCGCGTGCTCGCGGAAATTCGATTCGAGCTGCGTGGTGCGGTGCTGAAAAGCGCCCTGCAGTTCGGCGATGCCGCGTAGGAACTGAATTTCATTGGCTGCGACTTTGCGGTCCCAGTCGGCGCGAAGCTCGCCCCAGTAGCTGCGGAGGTCTTCATCCTGAAGCGCGCGGTTATGGTCGTTGAGCACCTCAATCACGGCTTCAATTGCCGAGACCGCCTCCCGGTTAAAAGCGATCTGATCGCGCACAAACCATCGGAGGGAGCGCGCGATGGTCTTTTTCACAGACTGGATTGCCTGGTTGAGGATTCCGCCCGCACGCGGATTGACGCTTCCGATGGCGGCTATCTTGGCCTGGGCAGCATCGCGCGCATGAACGATCGGCATCAAATCCGAAACGTGCCCCCCGTTTGACGAAGGGCGACCGGATCCGTTTGGCGCCGGATAACGCGCGCGAACGCGCGCGCGGACGGCTTCGACGATCGCGGTCAGCTCGGCGATTCGGGCGTTGTCCGCAACGGGATCACCGGGCACGTCTGCCTCGCGAGGATTTCTCGTATGTCGCAACCATGCGCGACTCCAGCCCACCGCGCGAGGCAAAGGCGCCGGTCACCGTGGCGCGCACGGGGCGGCATGCTTTCACGATGTCGCGCAGGAAGCGGTTCACCACGTTTTCCTGAAAGATGCCGAGATCGCGATAGGCCAGGGTATACATCTTGAGCGACTTCAGTTCGAGGCAGAGCTTGTCGGGCTCATAGCGGATAGCGATAGTTCCGAAGTCGGGAAGTCCGGTCTTCGGGCAGACGGACGTGAATTCGGGAACGGCGATCTCAATCTGGTAATGAGGAAACTGATTCGGCCAGGTTTCGATTTCCGGCAGGGGCGCGTCAATGCCGGCTGCGGCGTGCTCGTCGGTGTAACTTTGGCTCTTTTGAACCATTCGCTGACCGCTCATTGGCACAATTCTTTGCTCAACAGTTCCAGGAAGAGCCCGACGTCGGTCACGACACCGACGGCCTGACCGGTGCCGCGGTCGCTTACTTTGGTCGCAACGGCGGGATTGATATCGACGCAGACGATCTTGACCCAGCTCGGCAGCATGTTCCCGGTGGCGATGGAATGGAGCATCGAACCCAGGCACATCACGAGACCGGCGGATTTCAGCACGGCGGCGTAGGCATCCTGGGCGGCGTTCATGTCGGTTATGGTTTCGGGCAGCGGTCCGTCATCGCGAAGGCTCCCGGCCAGCACGAAAGGAACATGGTTCTTCACGCATTCGTACATCACGCCCGATTTCAGGCGTCCGCTTTCCACCGCGCCCGCAATGCCGCCGGCGTGGTAAATGGCGTTGATGGCGCGCATGTGGTTGCGGTGGCCGTGCTCGGCCTGCCGACCGTCTGCGAGGCGAATGCCGAGCGATGTGCCGAACAGGGCCGACTCGATGTCATGCACACCCAGCGCGTTGCCGCTGAGCAGAGCATCGATCCAGTGTCCGCGGATCAGCCGTGAAAGGCCCGCGACGCCGCCCGTATGAACGACAACGGGACCCGCGACGGCCACAATGGTCTTGCCCAGTTCTTTTGTCTGCCTCGCCAAAGCGGCTGTCTGCCGGACCGCGGTTTCCACCTGCCGCTCGGAGGAGATCTCGTTCGACATGAAGGCGAAGGCGAGCCGGTCGCGCTCCTTCGATTCCGGAGCGACGCGAATGCCGCGGGTGCCGGTGACGACCATGTCGCCGGCTTTGAGATCGCGAAGGCGGCGGCAAGTGGCCTCGGGAGCCGGCGTGTTCGCACCGGTGACGACGATCATGGCATCCATGCGCTGGTTCCGCACTTCGACGAACTCGCCGTTGATCCGCACAAAAGTGTGGTGATTACTGGTCGAGTAGAAATCCTCGGGAGCGCAGCGATCGCGTTCCACCTGGACCAGCGCGGCGTCGCCGGTCTCGGCGGGTGAACAACCGATGGCGAGCAACTGCGCGAGGACGTGCTCCATCTGCTGCCGGGTGGGCGTTTCCACGCGCAACCGGAGATAGGAAGGATCGCCGTTGGTGCGGCCGATTTGGAACTTCTCGACTTCGAATTTGCCGTTCGATTCGACGACCTTATCGAAGATCCGCTCCATGACGTGCGAATCGATCAGGTGGCCTTCGGCCTCGACAACTTCCTCAAATGGCATGAAACTCCAGTCTAGCGGGTCGCATGGCGCTTATCTCTTTCACACGGCGATCCACAAAGATCCTCACATCTTTTCCGACAGAAGCGGCGGAGGACCTGGAAGGCGGCAGAGCGCCGGATGCCGCGAAAACCTGAAAAACGTCAAAAAACAAGGCATTCGCGCACTTTTTAGCTTTACATCGTTTGCCTGGTTCCGTATGATTGTAACGACTCGTTGACCGGCATGTGCTCCTGAACCCTGTAAATACAGGTTCCCCACGCACTTTGCAGGTCGGCGAACAGCTCAACAGGAGGTTTGATGGCCACTCAAAGAATGACGCAGACCCAGTTGGTTCGCGGGTTGGCGGAAAAAGGCGAAGTCACGAACAAGCAATCGCGCGCGATTCTGGATCACCTCTCCAGCCTTGCGATCGGCGAGGTCAAGAAGAACGGGGTTTTTGTGCTGCCCGGTATCGGCAGACTCGTTCGCGTGGACCGGAAGGCGCGCATGGGCCGCAATCCCGCCACCGGCGAAACGATCAAGATTCCGGCCAAAAAGGTGGTCAAATTCCGAGTCGCGAAAGCGGCGAAGGATGCGATCGTGCCGCCGAAGAAGAAGTAGCAAAATAAGGCAAAATCGAAAACCCCGCAACTGCCGACGTGGCATTTGCGGGGTTTCTCTTTCAGGAACTTTTTCGAAGCCGTTCGCCGCCCGACTTGCCGGCAGCTTGTGAAGCTCACGCCGCTTCTATTTTTTGACTTCTTCCTCTTCCTTCTTGACGGCTGGTTGATCGTCGTCCGTCTTGATCGCCTGTTTGAAGTTCTTAATGCCTTCGCCCAGGCCTTTGGCAACTTCCGGAATCTTCTTGCCGCCGAACAGCAGCACCGCAACTCCGAGCACTACCAGAAGCTCTGTTCCGGAAAGGCCACCAAGACCAGCAGTCTGAAAGCTTTGCGCAAACATACGGCCACCTTTCGACTTCTATTGTACCGGACGCAAGTATAGCAGCGTCAACCGGCCTGATTTTCAGGGCTCTGCCGACCGGAGACCTTGTGGCAACGCCGGATCCGCCGTACCAGCGCGGAAAACGGGATTGCGCCGATCCTTAATTGCGCCAATCTTACACGTCAATTGCGCCAATCTTAGACGTCGCCGGAGAATTCGCTGAGCAAGTCGTCCATCATCTCCGGGCGGTATCGAAAGTTGGTGCGTTTGAGTTTGGCCACTGTCTCGGCGATATCGAACAGGCCACGCCGGGCAGACAGCCGGAGAATGCCGAGGATTCCCGGTAACCTCGAACCCCTTCGCAAGGGCTGCGGCAGTCCCTTTGCGCTCGTCCATCAGGATCGGGTCCGCGTGCATCGAAAGGGCGAGTGTGATGGCCGCCTGTTCACCAGCGCCGAGGGACTGAAGTTCAGCATTGTCGATCAGATCAACCGGTACGACCTCCAGCCATGCCGGGTACGCGGCGATCCATTCCCGACGCACCGTCGGCGCCGTGGGATGATGCAGTTTCCCTGTACACTGCGTCGGGAATGAATACTTTTCCGAACAACCGGGGCAACAACTCAATGTGGCCGATGGACAGGAGGTAGAAAAACAGGGCTGGTGTCAGTGACAACCAAACGCGTTAGACGCCCAGGCGTTCCAAGCTCCGGCGTTCGCGTTCCGCATCTTCTTCTGTGTACTCAATCCAGACGTCGTGGGCCTTGAAGAACCCGTCGAGATCATAGGTGGTTTCAATTCCCAACGACCGCTGCAATTCGGACCTGGTGAGCCGATCGTACTTATACTCTTCGGCCAGCCACGCCTCCAGCGCCCGGCGCGACAGATCGCCACCGTCCGCGCTCAGATGGTTTGCTACGTCGTCGGGAATTTGCACAGTCAGGTCCATGCCGCACTTTCAGTCTATCTCGGAGAATTCACGCACCCTCCCTGCCAGGTAGTGCCTGAAAGGTGCGTTGACTGAAAAACAGCGAGCGCTGGCAATCGCTGTACAGTGGAAACATGCCAATCGGTCGCACCGAATTGAACGCCCTTCGCAACCTGATATCCGAAGCCGATCTGATCCTCGAAACCACGCCGCCGTTGCCTCAGAACCGCACAGGCGCGGCGCGAGAGAACCTGAAAGCCGCCCTCGCCCTGACAGACGATCTGATCGGCCAGACGCGGCTGAATGCGGCATCGATCCTCGGGCGCAAGGGCGGCGCGGCAGCGGCGCGAAAGCTCGGTTCGGATCACTTCCGAAAGATGGCGCGCAAACAGGGGTAACGCGATTCCTTATTTGACCCTGCCGGTCCTGAACCATTGGTCCACTGCCTTGCCTTCTCGATCTTGTCCAGCCAACCATTGATCAACATCCCCGGTGGTGGTGTCGATCCGAAGGACGACCTTTTGTTCAACCGGCTTCGGACCTCCCATGAACACTTCTCCAGAAAAGAGTTGATACCGGCCAGATTGCGCCGTCGATGCGGATCGATTCGTCTGTGCGTTTCCGATTGCGCCCAGGATCGCAGCAGCAGTGATCAGTAAAACCATTTTTGTTGGTGTCATCAGATTCCTTTCTCCAGTTGACGATCCTAACGCAAAACGGATCTGCCTGACTTCTTGTGCGTGATACACTTTTGAAAGGCGGCTACAGTTCCGCACGCACGTCATTACTCCTTGTAGATTTACCTACCTAAGCTTCACCAGCCCCGATAATTCCTACGGCCCGACATTTTTTCAGGAGGACCTGTGCGGAAAGTTGTCTGCGTGGTTTCGCTTGGCACCTTATTCGTCGTCAGGATGGAGATTTGGGTTGCTGGCTTCGGCTGGCTGTAGGCCCAGAACAGGGCAGGTTCGCGATCTACCGAAAGCGGGCCTGACGCTCGTTCTTCGTTACAATTGATCCTTAAAAACGAAAAAGCCCGGCTTGCGCCGGGACGATTCGATGACGGACTAGACAACCCCATCGTATCGCCCCTTCGCCGCCGTGCGCAACGTAAATTTTAGAAACTCGCTCCTTCGTTGCTTCTAACGGCCGGAAACCTTGTGGCCCAGCCAGATCAGCAGCACCAGCCCGAAGACGGCGCAGCTTCCGATCATGACGGCAAACGGAATCAGCTTCAGCCCCGCGTCGCCCGCGACGTGCCCAAGGAAAAACGGCGCCAGTATGCCGCCGGTGAGAGCGAAAGTGAAGACCCCGTTGAAGTAGCCCGGATGGTAGTAGGAAAAACGGTTGGCAATTCGCTCCGCTACCAGGGGATAGATAGCTGAAAACCCGGCGCCGGTGAGCAGGAGACCCACCACGACGCCGAATCGACTGCCGGCCACAAGCAGCGCCGTGCAGCCAAAAAGCGCGCAAAAGGCGCTGAGGCCCAGCAGTTTTCCATGGCGCACGCGCTTCAGCAGCAGTTTTACGACGGCGAGTCGCCCCGCCATTAAAGCTCCCCAATAGAACGCAAGCAGGGTTACGGAAGTGGCAGGACTGATTCCGAGGCGGTCGATCAGAAGGATCGGCAGCCAGCCCGCAATGGACCATTCGTTGCCGAACTGGAAGAAGAGGAGCAGAGCGAACAGGATGGCCAGCGGGCTGTGCAGGTCTGCGATCGAATCCGTCAGAGATACTTCGGTTACCGCAAGAACATCGACTCCGCGAGTGCCGATGTTCAGAAAACCAGAAAAGATCCCCGCCAAAGCCGGAACGACGGCGGTGACAGCCAACAGCTTCGCCGCCCCGTTATCACCGAAGGATTGCGCCAGCAAAAGAGCGGCAACTACGCTTCCGGCGCCGAAAAAGACTCCGCCTTTGAGCGTGATGGCGGCCGGACTGGATTCACAAAAAGAAGTCACCGACTCGAGCACTGCGGTGTTCATGATGCCGGCAGATGTACCGGTGACCAGCAGCGCGAGAAACCGGTACCAAACCGGGGCGGGGGGAGCGGCAACGGACAGCAGCAACAGCGAAAGAGCAGCCGCGAAGTACCCGACGGCCAACAGCCTTTGCAGCGGCATCCGCCGGGACAGACGCTGCGCCAGCATCCCGCCGCCAATGACGCCCAAACCAAGCACCAGGAAGAAGTTGCCCGCTGTTCCGAAATCCGGCTGGATGTGAAATCCCCAAAGCGGCAAAAGCCCTCCGAGCAACGCCAGGAGGAAACCGGAAACGACCAGCCCACAGAGGATCTGCCATGGCTTTGGCGCTTGCCGCTCGGGCTGCTGCGGCAGGAGATCCCCCATGGAAGCCGCGTTCTGTTTCAGGGCAGATGTCGCCACCCCTGAATGCTACACCCGAATGCGCGACCATAACGGTAGAATGCACAGTGCCGGAACTCGAGCTCCCGCATGAAAATCCCTTTAACACCATTAAGATGCCTGCATCGCGGCATCGATCTCTACGGTTCCAAAGAAGGCGTGATCGACGGGGCGAAGCGGTTCACTTACGCGGCATTCGGCGAGCGCTGCGAAAAGCTGGCTTCGGCGCTGGAAATGGCGGGGGTTCAGCCCGGTGATCGGGTCGGCTATCTAAGCTTCAACACGCACCAACTCCTGGAAGGGTATTTCGGCGCGCCGCAAGCCCATGCGATCGTAATGCCCCTTAACGTGCGCCTCTCAGCGCCGGAGCTGAGCGCGATTCTGCGGCATTCCGAGCCGCGAATCCTGTTTTATGAGAATGACTTTTCTCCGATTCAGGAGACGCTTCAAAAGGCGTGTTCGGGGATGAAGACCATCAATCTCAATACCGAATACGAAGATCTTCTGAATACCGGGACGGCGCGGCGAGCCGACATCCTCAGCTATGACGAGGATTCGATCGCGGAGTTGTTCTACACCAGCGGCAGCACCGGAACACCGAAGGGTGTCATGCTCTCGCATCGAACCGTTTACATGCATGCGATGGCGGTGGCCGGAGTCTTCAACCACGACGACAACGCCGTCGAACTGCATACCATTCCCCTGTTCCACGCCAACGGATGGGGACGAGCCCAGACCGCGACAATGATGGGACTAAAACAGGTGATGATGCGCCGCTTCGACCCGGCGACGGTGTGCCGCCTGATTCAGGACGAAGGAGCGACGTCGATGTCGCTGGTGCCAACCATGGCCGGAGCGCTCCTCCTGTTTCGCGGTCTGGCGGATTACAATCTGTCCTCGCTCAAACAGATCAATATCGGCGGAGCGGCTTCGTCCCCGGAGTTGATCGAGCGCATGGAGATGGCATTCCACTGCGAGGTGCTGGCCGGGTACGGGCTGACTGAAACCACCCCGGTGGCATCCAGTGCGCGCAGGAAGGGAACCGTTTCTTATGCCGATCCGCAGGAACGCTACCGCCGCCAGGCGATGGCCGGCTGGCCGCTGCAAGGCACCGAGCTGCGAGTGGTGGATGCGAGCATGCACGATGTGCCGCGCGATATGTCGACGACCGGCGAAGTCGTAGTCTTCGGCGACAACGTGATGGATGGGTATTACAAAGACCCGGAGGGAACGAAGGCGGTGATGAGCGGTCCGTGGTTCCACACCGGCGATATGGCGGTGTGGGATGGCGAAGGCTACGTTCAGATTGTCGACCGAAAGAAGGACATCATCATCAGCGGCGGGGAAAACATTTCTTCGATTGAAGTGGAAAACGCGCTGGCCGCGCATCCGGCTGTGGCTGAAGTTGCCGTAGTGGGCGCGCCCGATCCGGTTTGGGGCGAGATACCGGTTGCAATGGTGGTCGCTAAGCCGAACCAGTCCTTAACGGAAAAGGAACTGCATGATTTTGCCGCTCAGCGGCTGGCGAAATACAAGCTCCCGCGGAAATACGAATTCAGGAGCGAGCCGCTGCCGAAGGGCGGCACCGGCAAGATTCTCAAGCGCGAACTGCGGGAGAACTTCTGGGAAGGCAAAGAGCGGCGGGTGCAGGGGTAGGAACAGCGGGTTAACAACCCGCCGCAGGTTGCCAACCTGCCCCACAAGATACGATGCGGCCGCCGACCATCGTCATCACCGGTTTGATGTCGCGGATCTGATCGGCCGGGACAGTGAGGTAGTCGCGATCCAGCACCAGCAGGTCGGCCATTTTTCCGGGCTGCAGGGCACCCAGGTTGTCTTCCTGGAATACGAGGTAAGCGTTCTTGCGCGTGTGAGCGATCAGGGCGTCTTCGCGGCTGATCGTCTGCCGGTTCACCTTGACGCCGCCGACCATCTTGCCGGTGACGGCGAACGCCAGCGTCACGAAAGGAAGAGTTTGATTGGCCGCCGTGCCATCGGTGCCCAAACCCCAGACGATACCGCTGTCCTGTAAGGTCTTCAGCGGGGGCATGTCATAGGCGCCGTCTCCGAAGCCTTCGTGCATGACCGCGCCGTTGATCACCGCCCAGGGATGCACGGCGGCGTACATTCCGAGTTTCTTCATACGCTCGATCTGCGATTCGTTGATCTGATTCACATGCGCCAACACCCACCGCAGGTTCTTTATCGGGTGTTCTTTATTTATGGCTTCGATCTGATCGAGGAAGGCGTCGATCGTGTCGTGCAGTTCGGCGTGCACGTGAAGCGGCAGACCTGCGGCCGCGATCGCCGTGGCCATGCGACGCCATTGATCGAGCTGGTCTGGCCGCGGATTCGACTTGAGCTGGAACATCGGATCGTGCAGTGGGCCGTAAACGCTTTCGCCGAAGAAAATGCTGTCGATGTAGCTGTCGCCCTGAAAGAGCTTCATGCGCGCAATCTGCGGCAGCGCGCGGTCGACCTGCTCGGGCGTCGCGGCGGCAGCGCCGTCGATGCAGAAGACGCGAACGTTGAGCTTACCTTGTGACTTCCACTTTTGAAAAATGTCCAGCACGTTCTGATCACAGCCAGGAACACCGATTGAAGTGAGTCCCGCGCGGTTCATGTCTTTGACCAGGACTTCACTGCTCGCTTCCAGTTGGTCCGGCGCGACACGCGGCAGCTTGCTGGTTACGGCGCGTGTGCCGGCGATATCGCCTTTGACGATCCCCGTGGGCTTTCCAGCGGCATCGCGCACGATCCAGCCGGGTTGGAATCCCTGGGGATCGGGAGCGTTGGCCTGGATCTTCAGAAGATCGAGCGCACGACTGTTCAGAAAGATCTGGTAGTAGGATTCCTGCAGCGCCACCGGATTGTCGGGCGCAATTTTGTCCAATTCTTCACGCGTGAAAGGCCGGGGATCGTCGACGAACTGCTGGTGGATCCAGCCGCCGATGGTGTAGATCCATTCGCCCGGCCCGAGCGCTTTCGCGCGGGCACGCAGCATTTCGATGGCCTGCCTGCGGGTTGCGACACCGTCGAAACGGGTCTCCCGCGTCCAGGTGGTTGCGGCGCGCAGCAGGTGCATATGGTTGTCGATCAGCCCAGGTATGACGGCGCGGCCTTTCAAGTCGATCTTCGTTGTATTCGGGCCCGCGAGCTTTGCGATCTCGGCATTCGAACCAACCGCTGTAACGCGATCCCCGCGGATTGCGACTGCTTGGGCGATGGTGAAGCGCTCATCGACGGTAATGATTTTGCCGTTGGAAAGGATGAGGTCGGGCGACTGGGCGGCGAGGGGGATCGCCGCGAAGAAAAGAGTCAGGAAGGTTCCGGCCACTGATGGATATAGAGGAACACGGACAAAACCTAAGGCGTTCGGAACCCGTTGCTGCATCGGTTCCCTATTTTGACAGACCGATTGAGCTAACTTAACTAATGACGCGATGCCCGGACTTACGGCCGGGCATCGAAATGGTGACCTTACGGGGCGCGAACTGACCGCGAGGTATCACTATCAATGGACCGAGAGAAGGTCTTTTTCCAGAGAGTTTCGGACAGCCTGCTCGCCTTCCGCATCAATGGCAGCCCGTAATTGGGAGATCGCCCATGGCCCTCCCTGATCGCGGATGCAGCCCCCCGCTGCCATCCGCAGTTCGGACGCCGGGCTCTTCAGGTAGTTGGCGCAGAGATTCCTGATCTCGTCCGCCTGGTTCGGCGGTATCTGTCTGAACCTGTTAAAAGTAAGGAGATTCAGGGCCATGGAGGAGGCTTGATGGTCCTCCGGCTGCGACCGCAGCACATCCAGGACATCGGCGAGACATTCCTGGTGCCCCACAACATTAATCATGGTCTGCGCCGCAACCATCCGCATCGTCGGGGACCAGGTCTGGTCTTCACACATGCTCTTCAAAGCGTCAAATCCCTCTGTCGATCCCAAACGGGCCGCGGAAGCTGCCTGAATGATTCTGACACCGTCAACCTTTTCCGCCGACAGCGCGTCGAGAATGGGACGAATAGCGACCTTATCCCCGTCGTTGGCAAGCCTAATTGCGGCGAAATCCCGCACAGCCTGGTCCTGATGTTGCAACGCGCCAATTAGACCTTCTTCATTGGCCGCAATATGGTACTTCTCCTGGAGGGTCCGCTCGTCCATGTCCGGCTTGGGCGGTCCTCCTCTTACTGCTGTTTGTGCGCCCAGCCCAACCCATCCGATCACCAGATAGAGTCCTATTTTTTTCATGGTTGCCTCACTATTGATGTACTTTGGTTACCCCTATTGACGTAACAGGCGTCCCGCTTAGGGAAGAATGTGTAAATGTGTAAGTCAGATTAAAACCCCCGATCGACGTACCACAGGCAGAGTACGTTTGAGTGCAGGTCTGCTGACAGGAATAAGCGGAGGTTTGTCCAGACAGCACGTCGCCTGAAGAAGTAAAAGTATGTTGGTCCAGAAATTGATTATTTCCGGCCCCCGAGTATGAGGTCCCGAAGACCGTACCGGCACCGTTGTACGGAGAACCAGGGCCGACAGTGAAGGTAGAACCACCGACGCAGGCGTTCGCAACGCCGGCTGGACAACTGTTTGTACCGGTAAGACTCTCGGTAACCAGGCTCCCGTTCAGACTGCCCGAGGCAACCTGCATAGTCGCCATGATCCCGACGCCGGTCTTGGATGAAGGATAAGCATTAGCCAGAGGGAGCGACTGAGTGCCTGCCAAGCTGATCGTGGTTGGGCAGGTGACAGCTACGTAGTAGATTGTGCCGCCACCGCCAAAATAGCCGTTCAGACAGGAACAAAAGGCGACACCGCCTCCGCTGGATTGGTAGTTCCCTGATACCCCGTCCATCAATTCGCTGACCGACGAAGAGAAGCCCGACTGTTCCGACTCTCCAAGCATCGTCCCATTCGGGTCATAGACAGCAGCGACCGCTGTATATCCGGAATGAGAACAGCTACAGAGCGTACTGGAGTCCTCTGTACTAGTGTATCCGTACATAGTTGAACCGTCGGCGCTGACGGATCCGTCATTGTAGACGCTGAAGCTGAACACCGGCGTACACTGCGCGGCAAGCGGGGCGGCGCTCAACAGCAACGCGGCGATCATGACCTCCAAAGATCGTAAGTGTCTCATGTGTGCTCCTTTTACTTCCCATTCTTCGTTTTACATTTTGCCGCCGTAGATCACGATGTGAGTCTTGACTCGCGTTTGGACATACTGGTCAATCCGGTTCAGTCCAGCCGGCGTTAATGCCTGCTGCAGGCTTGCCCGTATCGTTGCTACCGAGGCGCTTTTTTGGGTCTGAAGACTGGCTAATGAACTCGGCCCAGTACCTGCGGCGAAGTTGCTCTCGATCTGGTCGAGCTGCACCCGAAATTTTGCCAGAAGTCCGGTAAGCGCAGCCGAGTCGGCATCCGCCAGTTGCAACAGAGCAAGCTGTGCATTCTGTCGACCCTGTTCCTGAGGTGTTGGGCTGGGGTGGGCGGCGATGGCTGTGAAAAAGTGCGAGTAAGCGAGGGCGTCAGGGATACTCTGCGGGTTTTTAGAGCCATCAACCATGACCGGGAGCGTGCCGGGCCCGGCGCCGGTGGTGGACATGGGGTGAACGTGTTGGGCGAATAATGTCTGACAAGCCAGGAAGGCCGCAACATACGGATATTGACTCACTCGCATAAGGGGAACTCCTCCTCAAGCTGAATTGTAAGTCGCCCGTTCGAAATTCGTACTCCGTTATTTCCGCAACTTCCGACAAAAAACTGTGCCTTGTTTCAGTATTCCAAGGTCAGGCATGCGGACGTACCGGACGTTCGCCAATACGCACTGCCAGCCATTCCTCGAACGCCTGTTGCTCGAACCGCCACTGCCGACCGAACTTGACTGCCGGAAGCTCACCGCACTCCGCCCAAAGTCGAATACTTCGTGTCGTGATGTTAAGGCGAGCGGCGATGCTTGCCGTCGATAGATATCGACTCGCACCACTATGGCGGAAAGGCTGTCCCGCGGACTCAGGTTGATTCATGGTTTCGACTCCGCATTTCGATTCGCTTCAGCCAGGACTTCTTCAATCGCCTTCTGGAAATCGCGCAGGGGAAGATTACCCATGAGGGCTCTCAGGGCGTGCGCTCGCCCAGGATTTTCAGGATCGACCATGCCAATGAAGAATGTTGGCGTGCCCCGAACGCCGAGGGCCTCGCCATAGCTCCGATCAGCATTAACGGCATCCGCGTACTTTGCGCTGTTGATACAGTCCATGAAGACACCGGCATTCAGGCCCATCGCGGCCGCGTGATCCGGCATGTCTCCGACCGATAACTTGCGCTGATCGGCAAAAAAACGGTCATGCGCCTGCCAGAACTTCCCCTGATCGTGGGCGCAGAGGGCGGATTCCGCTGCCTTTTCAGCCAACGGGTGCGATTGGTCCAGCGGAAAATTCCGGACAATATACCGCACCTTGCCGGTCCTTACGTAATCAGCGACAATGCGCCCCAGCGTCTCACGTGCGTAGCCGCCGCAGAACGGACACTGAAAGTCGGTAAATTCAACGATCGAAACGGGAGCATCGTCATTTCCAAGCGCAGGCCTGCCTGAGGTATCGAGATAGACGTTGTCCAGAGGAGGCTGCTTCCCGCTCAGGATATCCTTCAGGCTCTGAAGATTCCTTTGGATGTCCTTTTGCGCCGCCTTGATCTCCTCGATGTCACGACGAAGCCCCGTAACGTCTGAGCTGTCATCAGCCCCCATTCCCTTACTGGTAAGGATGAACAGGGCACATGCGATTGATGCGTACTTCACGTGTCGCGTCCTTCTCTCTATTCATTACGCAGAAGTAAATATCTTATTAAAACAGGAGTAATTATTCAGCTAACGACGAAAATAGTCAAACGCTTTTTTACCGCTGGCGTATGATTCCTCTGTTATTCCGTGGCAAAAGATACAGTCTTGTCTGTCTGGCCCGAGGGAAATAAGAAATTTTCGAAGGCGTTATGCAGGAAAAGCACGTGAATTCGTCGCGACGAAGGGATGTGCTGCCCGGCAAGGCGTGTGGCGAGGTTCAGAATATCCGCAGGTGTTCACCTGATTACCCGGTGCTGCAGGTCCTTTTCATTCTCATTGCAGTTGAACTCGAGAATATCTGTATTCAGCAGTAAATGCATCTTTTGAATCGTGGTTGTCCAGGGTTTAGCGAAGGCCTTCGGATCGTCAATGGTCGCGCGAACTTCCATGTTCCCAAAACTGGTGCGGCGAAAACGTTCCTGCACATGAAGCTCTTCGCTGGCGGGGCGGCCCTTGGTGGTATCGAGCCAGGTCTTGTCGTTGAAGCCCGACGTATCGACGACCAGGGTGTCGCCATCCCATCTTCCCGTCGAGTAACCGAGCCACGAAGGGTTCGGATTGGCGTCCACCTTGCGGCCATCCATGAAAACCTGGCGGAACAGACCCAGCTGTTCATAAAGGATCACGACCAGCGTGGGGGTCTGGACGATCTTAAATGGAAAGATGCCGTTAGTGTTGACGCGCGGCACGCCTTGCGGAAGACATGAAGCCAGCGGGTCGTCGACATGATCGCGCGCTTCGCGCTGCTTCTGAATCGCTGCGGCCCACGGCGTGGAAACGACGTCTTCAGGCTTGAGCCCGGCGGCGAGATCGAAGAAATACGTTTGATCCCGCGCTTCCCAAACGCCGGAAAGATTGGGCTTTCCATCAGCCGTTTTCGGCGCCGGTGCGGCCATGTCCGGTTTGTTGTCCGGCGCGCGCGGAATTCCGGCGGTCGGATAATTCACCCACTGAGCCGACGCCGCGCCGACCGTCGTCAACAGGAAGGCGCTACTTGCCCACCAGGTGCTTGAGATCCTTTTCATTCTCGTCGCAGACGTATTCGATCAGCTCGGTGTCATCCGCCAGCAACTGAAGGTTGACACTCCACGGCTTTTTGTAAGCCTTGGGGTCGTCGATCGTAAGCTGCAGATCGATGTGCCCGAAATCCGGGCGATGAAAACGTTCCGTCAGGCGCAAAGATTCCGTCCCCATGTGGCCGCTGTTGTCCAGCCAGTTATTTTCCACGAAGCCGGCGGACTGGACCACCAGCGTGTCCCCTTCCCAATGGCCGACCGAATAACCCATCCACGCGGGATTGGCGTTCCTGGGAAGCGCGCGGCCGTCCATGAAGATCTGGCGGTAGCTGTGGAGCGCTTCATAAAGGATGACGATTTCGCCTTTGGTATTGAGAATCTTGAAAGGATACGGGACCACATCTTCGCGGGGCACGCCCGAGAGGACGCAGTAGGCCTGAGGATCTTCCTTCCCTTCGTTGCCGAGGCGGTGCTGGTACAACGTTTCCGCCCAGGGCTGGAAGGCAAGTTCGCCGGGCTTGAGGTCTTTCGCCATATTCACCGTGTAGCCCCCGCGCGTCAGCCAGACACCCGAGAAATCGGGCTTGCCGTCCGGCGTTTTGGGCGCGGGCGCGGAGAGGTTCATTTTGCCGTCCGGCGTTCGCGGAATATCAGGCGTCGGATAGTTGGTCCACTGCGCATGCGCGGCCGCTGTGAAAAGTAAGGCCGAGGCGAACAATAAAGCCGAGGCGGGCGCTTTCATGGCAGAGGTAGTCTATCAAATTTGGCGGAAGTCAAGCCGATCGGAGTACGATCGATTCGATGCTTTCCAATCGATCCATACCCAAGCCTGTTGTGATTCCGGAACTGGCCTATCCGGACATCGGCGAAGCCATCGATTGGCTGTGTAAGGCATTCGGATTTACGCTCCGCATTCGAATCGGGGATCATCGCGCGCAACTCAATGTCAGCGGTGGGGGTGCGGTTATCTTAGTTGAGGAAGCGAGGAATGTTTCGCTGAAAACCGCGGTCCTGGTGAGGGTCGAGGACGTCGACGCACACTGCGACCGCGCCCGGCAAAACGGTGGAAAGATTCTTCGGGAACCGACGGATTTTCCATATGGCGAACGGCAATACAATGTTGAGGATTTCGCCGGACACCACTGGTGCTTCTCGCAATCGATTGCGGATGTCGATCCGCGGGAGTGGGGCGGGACGCCGGGGGCGTTGTAGGGAGTTGAACGGAGAGGTCTTTTCTGACTGAGCGTCTCCTCCGTCAAAGCACCAGATTCAATCCTCGACATTGTCTGTAATTTCGAGTCCGTATCCAACTTGACCCGAGGTCAAAAATGTAAGTACTAACGGGCCACGCCCAGCCAATTTGAAGGTCCCGAAATCCTTGAACCAATCCCCTTCGGGGACATCAGGTCCCGGAGGTTGCTCAAGCCAGAATTGCAATTTGTATAAGTCATCGACAGTAATGCTGCGGTCCCGCAAGCGCTCGCGAAGATGCTGGCGAACATCGGCGGGAAGTTTTTGCCATTCGGTCCTTAGTTTCACTGACCGAATATCATCTCACCAAGTTCGTTTCCGAGGCGCTCAATCTCAGTGGGATCGGCACACTCGCGATATTGGCGTATTTTCTGCGTGAAATGATCGCGCTTTTGCTGCTCAACTTCAAGGCCGTACTTAACTAACCGAGCCAGAAATGCGCTCCGGCTGACACCTGCCCGTTGAGCCCTCGTTTCTATTTCCTGTAGCATTTCGTGCGTAACTGGCACACTCACCCTCGACGGGGCCAGCTTTTCTTCTAACTGCATAGCGGTACCCTGTTTCGTCATGATTCATTATGAATCACAATGAATCAGTCTGTCAACAGGGGCGAAATGCCTTCCGGAATGCACGGGTTAGCGGCATATGCCTGAGTCAGTCCGCTAAGGCCGCATCACTGCCCCTTCCGGGGATAGAATACGGACTGACATTTGGAGGTCCACATGGCAAAGACCACGCTGTTCGTGCCGGCAACAATCGTCTTCTTCACGGCGTTTGCCGCTCAGGCTCAAACCAAACCACTGCCCGCCGGTAACGGCAGAGACATCGTCGCCAAGGCCTGCACGGCCTGCCACGCAGTCACGCTGATCACCGACGCCGGGCATACACCCGCCGACTGGAAGCTGCTCGTCGAGCGCATGGTTGCGGCGGGCGCGGAAGTCACCAGGGACCAGATTCCGGTGGTGGAAGCGTACCTCACGAAGAGCTTCCCGGAAGGAGATGTCCCGAAAGCGGTCATTATTCCGGGTCCCGTTACCGTCAGCTTTAAAGAGTGGACCTTGCCGACAGTTGGCTCGCGCCCGCACGATCCGCTGGCCACGCACGACGGCTACATCTGGTACACAGGCCAGTATGCGAATGTGCTCGGCCGCATCGACCCGAAGACCGGAGAGATCAAGGAATTTCATCCACCGACGAAAGGCTCCGGGCCGCATGGCTTGGTAGAGGACAAAGACGGCAGGATCTGGTTCACCGCCAATTCCAAAGGTTATATAGGCAAGCTCGATCCGAAAAACGGCGAGTTCTTCGAATACAAACTGGCGGCCGACGCACGCGATCCCCACACGCCTCTGTTCGATCACAAAGGCATTCTCTGGTTCACGGTGCAGAACTCCAACAAGGTGGGACGACTTAACCCGGCGACCGGCGACATCAAGATCGTGGATTCGCCCACGAAGCCTTCGAATCCGTACGGCATGGTGGTCGACAGCAAAGGCACTCCTTATTACTGCGAGTTCGGCGCGCCGAAGATTGCGGCGATCAATCCGGACACCATGGCGATTCATGAATGGACGCTGCCCCATCCGGAGTCGCGGCCGCGGCGGATTGCGATCACCTCGGACGATGTCATCTATTACGCCGACTACTCTCGCGGATATCTCGGCCGGCTCGATACAAAGACGGGCGCGATCAGGGAATGGGCATCTCCCGGCGGACCGAGGTCGCAGCCTTACGGAATTACGTTTCTGAACGGAGTGATCTGGTACAGCGAATCGGCCGTGAAGCCGAATACGCTGGTCCGCTTCGATCCGAAGACGGAGAAGTTTCAGACTTGGGCCATCCCCGCGGGTGGCGGCGTCGTGCGCAACATGATGACCACCAGGGATGGAAACATTGTGATGGCCGAGAGCGCGCTGAACATGGTCGCGCTGGTCACGATCGGCAAATAATGCGATTGCATTGGTTCTTTGCAGCCGGGCTGCTGGCGTCTGCCGCGCAGGCCGCAACTTGCACCGGTCCCGTACCGAGCGTTAGCGGCCCCGCGTGGAACGGCTGGGCCGATGCGGCCAATACGCGCTTCCAGAACACAAAGGCCGCGGGTCTTACAGCGCAGAACACGCCGAAGCTCAAACTCAAATGGGCGTTCGGATTTCCGGGCGCAATAACGGCGCAAGGCACACCGACCGTCTTCGGCGGCCGCGTCTTCGTAGGCGATGCCAATGGCGTTGTTTACTCGCTCGACGCACGCAGCGGATGCACCTACTGGACCTTCGCGGCGACCGGCGGTGTGAGAAATTCGCCGGTGCTCGATAACGCCGGGCGGTCGGTTTACTTCGGCGATCTCAAAGGTAATGTGTATGCGCTCGACGCCGCCAACGGGCAGCAGCGCTGGAAGACGCGCGCCGACGAAAATCCGATGGGAGTGATCACCGGATCTCCGAAACTCGAAACGGGCCGATTGTTCGTGCCGGTGTCGGGACGGGATGAATCCCAGGCGGCAACCAATCCGAGCTATGAATGCTGCAAATTCCGCGGCAGCCTGGTGGCGCTGGATGCCGCAACAGGCAAGAAGATCTGGCAGGCATACACGGTGCGCGACGAACCTAAGGTAATCGGGCAGAATCCCAAAGGAGCGAAAGCGTGGGGACCGTCAGGCGCCGTGCCATGGTCTTCCCCTACTATCGATCTGCAGAAGAAAGTGGTCTACATTGGGACCGGCGTTAACTATTCGAAGCCGACTACCGATACGAGCGACGCCATCATGGCGTTCGATATGCAGTCGGGCCGTCTTCTGTGGACCCGGCAATTCACCGGCGATGACAGCTGGAACTTCGCCTGCAGCCAGACGGATCGGAACAATAAGACCAATTGCCCGCGCGATCCGATTATCGATGCGGATCTGGGTAACTCCGGGATGCTCCGGTCGCTGACCGGCGGGAAGCGAGTTCTGGTGACCAGTGATAAGTCCGGCATGGTCTATGGCATCGATCCCGACGATCAGGGCAAGGTGCTTTGGAAACTCAAGATCGCCAAAGGCGGCGTCAACGGCGGGACGATGTGGGGCGGGGCCGCGGGCGATCGGGGTATTGCTTACATTGGCATTTCCGACTTCACGGCAGGGAAGCCTGAAACAGGCGGCGGTCTCGTTGCGCTGCAGATGGCTACCGGCGAAAAGCTGTGGATGACGCCCGCTCCGAAAGCGGCTTGCCTGGCGGTTCGCGGATGCAGCGCCGCGCAACCCGCGCCGGTTACCGCAATTCCGGGAGTTGTTTTTCTCGGATCGTGGGACGGACATCTTCGCGCTTATGAAACCAGCGCGGGGAAGATCATCTGGGATTTCGATACGCTGCGGGATTTTGAGTCCGTGAACGGCGTGAAAGCGCACGGCGGGTCGATTAACAGCATGGGTCCGGCGATTGCGGGCGGGATGGTTTACATCACTTCGGGCTACGGCGGAAATGCCATGCCCGGCAATGTGCTGCTGGCGTTTTCCGTGGACGGTAAGTAGATCACCGTGGGGCAGACGATCGTTTTGTGTCGTCTGCCTTGAAACCTGCGCTGGACCACAGCCATTCCTCCGCAGATTCCGCCAGTCCGGCCTTCACGGGGTTGCTCTCCACATAGGCAATTGTTTCCTTTAGCTCCTCACTCGAACGAATCCAATGATCGTACGATTCGTCCTGCCAGAACGGTATTCCGGTGCGCCCGAGAACGCGGTTGGCCAAACGGCCTGTTCGTCCTTTGAGCCATTGCATCACTCTTTGCAAAGGAACCGTCGGTTCGACGATCACGTGGACGTGATTAGGCATGATAACCCACGCGTAAAGGGTATAGAAACGTCGGGCTGTTTCTCCGAACTGAATTGCGTCCGAGACAATTCGCGCGATACGCGGATCGCGCAACCAAAAGGGGCCTCGAGTCGAGCAATCCAGAGCTTTGTCCTTTCGGACGAAGGAAGCCCGGCCTGTATTCTCGGCGCCCCAGGAACGTGGGACAACGAGGAGGAAGAGAGCCTGCGAGACGCCAGGTTACGAAGAGCACACGATCATCCGGAATCCAATGAGGAAGTTTTCGGCGGTAACAGCGCATAAAGGCTGACAGGCCACAAAAACGATGGCCTATCCCACGAGTAGTGGCTGTCAGCCTGCAAAATTCTCGATTACTTCCATGCCGAATACACCGGCTTGCCGACCAAATAAGCCGGATTCGCGCCGGGCCGCGGATGGAACTTCTGCACGCGTCCCGCATCCACTTCCGCCACATAGAAATTACCTTCCTGATCCACGCTGAACCCATGGACGCCCCAGAAGCCGCCGGGGAAATCGCCCCACGTGCCCCACGAGTAAAGGAAGTGGCCGTTGAGATCGTACTTCAGCATCTTCGACGTGCCGCGGTCGGCAGCCCAGAGCGTGCGGTCCGCGCCAATGTAGATCAGATGGATGTCGGAGGGGTCTTCACCCATGCTCCATTCGTAGAGATATTTGCCGTTCTCGTCGAAGACCTGTATTCGTTTGTTGCCGCGATCGTTCACGAAAACACGGCGCGTCCGCGGATCGACCGCGATGCCGTGCACATTGCTCATGTAACCGGGGCGCTTGTCCGGAGGCGTGGCCTTCTTACCCCAGTCCAGCAGGAACTTGCCGTCTTTATCGAACTTCGCCACGCGCGTCCCGTTGTAACCATCGGCGACGAACAGCGTACTATCCGGCAGCCAGGCGAGAAACGTCGGGCGGTTGAAGTGCGTGCCGTCCGCGCCGGCCATTCTCGGCGTACCGAGTGTCTGGACGAGTTGCTTGCCGTCGTGCGTGAATTTGTAGATCGCGTGCATGTGATCGTCCACGATCCAAACATGCTTCTCCGGATCATAAGGGTTAATGGCGACGAAGTGCGGGCGCTGCAGGATTTTGTCCCATTGAGTCCAGCGTTCGACGATGTTGCCGTTGGCATCGGCGATAGTGATGCAGTTTTCCCATTTGGCGTCGACGCCGAGCGTGCCGTTCCATCCGTCGGTGGCCGCTCCCGGAAGCGAGCCCGCCGCGCCCCCGCCCGGCAAGGCCGCGACCGTTGCATCGCGCCAGGGCAGGCGGCCGATCGGGAACTGAATGCTGGGACCGAAGTCGGGCAGCAGTTTCGACTGCGGTCGGCGGATGTTGGGAAGTTCGCCGCGGAACAGCATGAAGACGCGATTGGGACTTTCCGCATAGACGCTCTGGCCCGCGCCCCAGGTCCACTTTTCGTTGCCGGGCAGAGTGCTGATGTTTTTCGGCCATCCCTTTACGATGTCGTAGGCGCCGAAAGTATCCTGACCTCCCACGGCTCCCGGAATCGCGGCAATACTGGCGTCCGGTTTGGGCGGAGTCTGTGCCTCGATCACAAGCGCGATCAGGGCGATGGCGAGCAACATGACGAGGGGAAGCTTGGGCATGGAGCGAGGATACTATCGCGGAGCCGCGCTGGCAAGGGGAAGGGTCAACCCGCCTTGTCGACATGCTTTAAAGAAAAATAGCTTCAATTGACAACGTATATACACAGATCAGAAAATGGAGTCGCGGATGAAACAGAAGCTGGCGATACCTGTATTCAAATCGGAAACGGCCGAGGCCGAATGTTGGCACAAAAACCGCGCACGACTGGACAAGGATTTTCCGGAGGCTGCAAAAAAAGGAAAGCTGAAACGTCTTGACCAGGTAACCCTGAAAGCCAGGCTGGCCGTCACGAAGTCGCGCGTTGTCTCGATCCGGCTGCCGGAGGACGATATTGAACTGGCGCGTCTGCAGGCTACCCAGAAGGGTTTACCATACCAGACGTACATCAAGTCTGTGCTGCATCAGGCTCTGCGTCAGGCAAAATAGGCCACCGCGGCGTTTACACACCGAGGACGTGGCCTGACGGACGATCCTGCTTGACTCCGGCATTGGCCCTGAGTACACTGCGGCCAGCGTTCAGGAGCGCTCTCTTTTTGACTATTCACACCACGACCAGGCTCCGCGGCGTCTGCTTCGGACTTCTCATCACTCTCCCCCTGGCCGCAACCACGGTTCGCATTATCCAGACGAACAGCGCGGGGGACGACGTGTCGGTCATCGATCCGGCGTCCAATAAGGTGGTCGGAACGATCAAAGGGATCGAGGTCAACCACGGCGCCGCAGCCGCTCCCGACGGCAGTCGTTACTACATCAGCAACGAAGGCGAACGGACCTTGGATGTGGTGGATCAGAAGACTCTGAAAGTCACGCGCAGCATACCGCTCAGCGGCCATCCGAACAATATTGCCATCAGCAAAGACGGAAAAAGAGTCTATGTGTCGATTGCGGTGGCGCCGGGAGCGGTAGATGTGGTCGATACTGCGTCGCTCGAAAAGGTCAAGACCATACCGGTGAAGGGAGCGGTTCACAACACGTATGTCACACCGGATGGCAAGTATGTGGTGAGCGGCTCCATCGCTTCCAGGACGATTACGGTGATTGACCAGAAGACGGAGGAGCCGGTGTGGTCGCTCGTAATGGATCAGGGTATCCGGCCGATGGCGTTCGCAACGAATCCCGATGGCAGCACCAAATGGATCTTCGTTCAGCTTTCAGGCTTCAACGGATTTGCGGTGGTGGATTTCGCCAGGCGGAAAGAGATCAACCGGATCAAGAACCCCGATCTGCCGGCGGGCAAGTCTCCTTACCTGGTGGGTGGAAGCGAGTCGCACGGCATGGCGGTTACGGCCGACGCTAAAACGCTGATCGTCAACAGCAGGCTGAACAGCGCGATCTATTCCTACTCGCTGCCGGACCTGAAGGTGATCGGCAGCGCCGACGTAGGGCGGTCGCCGGATTGGGTGACGCTGACGCCGGATGGCAAGACGGCTTACGTGGCTTGCGCCGCGTCGAACTTCGTTTCGGTCGTCGACATCAAGACGATGAAGGAGTTCACCCGAATTCCCGTGGGACAGGTTCCGAAGCGGAACATCACGGTAGTGACGCCGTAAACCGGCCCCGGATCTGTTGCACAGTTCAGATAATTGCACTGAAGAAGAGGATCGATGCAGTCATCAGCAGCAGTAGTCAGCGATAGCCCATGCTCGCGTCATTTTCCAAGCGGCTGACCTCGATCCACGAGATCGCAGTTGCTCGCGCCGTCATGTTCGGCGGGGATTTAGGTCATGACTGGGCCGGCACACCACCCTTCCGCGTCGGACGACTGAAATTGTCAGCTATATCCGGCGAGCGAAGTTGTTTTTGCCGATCGTCGGAGCAAAGAACCAACCTGAAGATCCGCGTTTTTCTTGCGCTACTGGATGAACACCGAAACAACATTCGAGGTTACTGTCGTCCCTCCCGATATTGTCGCCGAAACGCTTACCCCAACAATGCCGCTGCTCGCGAGGCTGGGCGGAAGCGTTGCGTTTATCTGATCCACACCGGGGACAAGCCCGGCGGGTCCGAAAAATGAGGCTGGAATCGAAGCCCCCCCGACAGACACAGTAACCGTTCCGGGTGCCGCATTACGAATGCCGGTGCCATAGAGCACCAGCACGGGACTATCGGCGACGCTCAGCGCAACCGGGATGCATGGTGCGGGCGAGCCCGGACATTGGAATGCCGGGGTTGCGATCTGAAAGCCGTTCGCGGTATTGGTGAGTAACTCCGCGACTGCAACGCCAGTCCCGTTCTCGTTCGCGGCGAACAGGCCGGGCGCAAGGGCGTTTATCGCCGCGACAGTGGATTGGGTTGCGGATCCAACGGAGACAGTAATATTCGCCGCCCCGGAAGCGACGGACAATGGAATCTGCGCATTAATTTGAGTGGCGCTCACGTATGCCAGAGGAAGAAACGACGGCACATTATCGCTGTCCGTGATAACCGCGGCAACGCCGCCCAGCGTAAGAGGCAGCGTGGAGGAAGCTGCCGGGGTCGGGCTTGCGCCAAGGTTGGTTCCGTAAATACTCACGAGGGAGCCGGCAGCCACCGGGGAGACTCCACTTGCCGCGTTCACTACGACCGGACCCGAGAACTGATTCATCAGCACCGAAACGGTATTGTTACCAGAATTGGCGACAGCCAGACTTACCTTGGCGTTTGGCCCGAAAACGCCCGTCGCGATGGACCGGGGCGAAGGGCCAACTGCATAAGGGCTTCCTGGCGCTGGTACAAACCCGCCGGTTCCGTTGCCCAACATAACCACCACGTTGCCGGCGTTATTCACGACAGCGAAATCCTGTTTCCCGTCCGCATTGAAATCCGCGGCAGCTACCGAAGAAGGCCCGGTCCCGGCTAACGAGAAGGGGTTGTTTGCGGCCGGTGTGAACCCTCCCTTTCCATCGCCAAGAAATACCAAGACGGTGTTTGCCCCCGGATTGGCGACGACCAGATCCGGCACCAGATCGCCGTTGAAATCCGCTACTGCCAATGCATTGGGGAGGGCTTTGGAGGTATTTTGCCCCGCCGGATTAATCGGAATTGGACTGGCAGAGCTTGGCGCATATCCGCCGGCGCTGTTTCCCAGAAGGATGGTTAAACTGCCATCCAGTTGATCTGCGACGGCAAGGTCGGGAATCCCGTCCAGGTTGAAGTCCGCTGCGGCAATGGCGACAGGATGGGATCTGACGGGGAACGGGCTGTACTGAGCCGCAGTAAAGCCACCCTTGCCATCCCCCTGCAACACTGTCACGTTGTTGGATGTTGCGTTGGCAATGGCCAAGCCGGGCTTCGCTGTATTGAGTCCGATCACAGCGATGGCAACAGGATCGGTTCCGGCCGTGTAAGAACTGCTCAACGACGCCGGAAAGTTTCCCGTTCCGTCACCCAGCAGAACGGTTACGCTGTTGCTTCCCGAGTCGGCTACGGCAAGATCCACTTTCGAATCCTTGTTGAAATCTGCGGCGACAATTGCCACGGGGGTGATTCCGACCGGGAAAGAAAGCGGGACTGTCGGGCTCGAGGGAGGCGCGTCCGCTGTGAATCCGCCGGTCCCGTTACCCAGCAGGATCGTCACGGTGTTGGTGGCGGAATCAGCTATGGCGATGTCGGGAAAACCATCGCCGTTAAAATCCGCCACTGCTATGGCGGCCGGACTTCCTCCCTGAGCAGAAAAAGGGCTGCCGGTGGCCGGAACAAACTGAGCGCTGGCCACAGACGGACCTGCCGCAAGAAGACCGGTGAGGAACCAGGTCAGCTTCACCACCGGACACCTGCCGATACCGGCCACAGCGTCGCGCCACTGTTGACTCCGTATCCATGGAGGACCCGGCTCTCGCCATAAATTTTCAGTCCTTTCCAAATACGGAAATCCACCCCTGCACCGACAGTAAGAACTCCTGAATTGCCTGCCGATCCGAACAGTGACTCCGTGGCGGGTTGAATCAGGTTTCCCTCCGTGGCTGGGCCGGTGAGATCGATCGTGCGCCTCAATAAACCGAACCCCGCGAGGATGTAGACACCGACGCGATCATTCGGAGCGAATCGCAGAGTAGGATCGAAAGTCGCCGTGTAATATTTCCCGTGTCCTGTCACTGCGGAGAGGATGGTCGTATTTTGAGGATTCGCATTAACTGCCTGAGTCAGGGCATTGGAGTTGACTCTTGACTGGTCGAACTGGAAGTTACCGTTGAGGTACAATCCCGCGCGCGCGGGTCCGTCGGTTTCGCCGTTCGGGTAGTGGTTCTTGTACCACCAGCGGATAACACGAACCCCGGCGCCTGCCTGGAAGCCGTACACGCCATGCATCAATTTGCCGTCGTTCCCTGCGACGTGAGCGATGCCGCCACCGATGTACGCAGTAAAGGGACGAAGCGCGGGTGTGTCCTGAGCGCAACTCAAGCGGACGAGGGACAGCAACAGCACCGGCGCGAGCGCGTAAATGGGAATGTATTTTCGGCCAAAATCCATGTTGACAAGTCTGAGACGCAATTTACCGTTTCGGAATTACTCGATAGTACTTTCAACGCCGAGGGAATTGCAACAAGAAGTATCGCGGGTAAATAATGCTCACATTCCACGGTGCGCGCCCGTTTATAACATTCTTATGTCCCCATGCACCTCCTGATATGCCTCTCTGGAATACTGTGCGCCTCGAACTTGACCTTGGCAGGAAATATTCTTGACGGCTTCATGCATTATCAGTTAATGTTCGATATTCCATTCCCTGCGGAGAGATTGTCAACGATGAGGCTCGCGCTGCTTTTCCTGACTCTGTTACTTGTGGGCACCCTCTCGGGTCAGACTCCTCCGAACGTGCCAAAGGACCTGCAGAAACAGCCGGTGGCAGACGCGGTTGTGGAAATCAGCAAGATCGTCTACAACGGAGTTCCGGTGAAAGTCACTGTTGTTCTCGAAACCTGGGCCGGCGTGGACTCAGGCAAGGTGATCGATACGGATCCGAAAGCCGGCGCAGCGATCGATCCCGGCAAAGGGATTACCCTGTACGTGTCCACCGGTCCTCCGCTTCCGGGGCAGGTACCCGCAGTCGTGGGGAAAACTCCGGGGGACGCCAATAGTGCATTGGCAGCGGTAGATCTGAAGTCCGCCAAAGGAGCGACTGGCCCGAACAACAACATTCCGGTCGGAAACGTCACTGCGCAAAGTCCCGGTGCGGGCACCAGGGCCCCGTCCGGATCCGCCGTTACGCTGAACTTTTCCTCCGGGCCGACGCCTATGGTGCCTGTCCCTGGAGTGATTGGTTTGCCGAAGGCGACAGCGGCGTCGCTGTTAACGCAAAATGGCCTCCAGGAGAAGGATGGTGACACAAAAAATGATCCGAAGGTTCCTTCAGGAAGCGTAATCAGCTTGGGCGTTTCCCCGGGCCAAAGCGTTTCCCCGGGCGAAATGGTGCCTGCGGGTACGACCATAATCCTGACTTTGTCGTCTGGTCCGGCGCCAAGTAAGGTGGAAAGCATCATAGACATCCAAGGCTTCCAGAACGCTGTGACCATCGCCACGGAGCTCGGGGCGATTACGACGGCATTCGGATTTCAGGCGGGCGCCAACAATAAGATAATTGTTTCCTGCAAACAACAAAGCTGCCCGGAAGCGGATCTGATGGCGGTCGAAGCTGTAATTCGGGGCTTGGCCCGATCGAACGCCTATCATTTGCTTCTTCCCGTGTTCGGGACGACGGCGACCGAGGCGAGGGACAAGGTCAATCAGAATTTCGCCCCTTCGATTACGGCGGAAGTATCGTTGCTGGATCCACCCACAATTCTGCTGAAAAGCGATACTACAATGGACGCTCAGTTGTCCGCCATTAGAACACTCGTCAAAGCCACTCCGGCTCCCTTCAGTCTCCCCTTGCGTCGCTTTTGCCTGTCAGGAGTGATTTCGGGACCGGGTCCGGACCCATATCCGTACGCCCTCCCGTGCAATCCGCCCGAGAAAGAGGTCCAGGCTGCGAATGCAGCCGCCGTTGCCGCAGCGTTGGCGAAGGATCCCAATTTCGCAGTCACCGCGCAGGGAACGAATCGAGTCTTGATCACCTGCACTGCAGTGTGCGGCCGCATCGATATCGCCCGAGTTTCGGCCGCCGTCGCTACTTTGTCGCGGCCGTCCCCGGCCTATATCCAGGACGTTGAAGTCCCGTTCGCCGCCACAACTTATATCGCGGGGAAACTGAATGGGTCGAATATCGCAGGGGTGCCCGTGACAGCGGATGTTGTGGGCACGGGGAAAATCCGCCTCAAGAGCGATGCGCCGATCTCCGAAGACGATGTGCGGAGAGTGATGCGGCAATACATTTTCGCTCCGCCTGCGCCTCTCGACTTCCGCTTGTTCTACCAGCCTGCCAGTACGATCGTCACATCTCTGACCCCGCCATCGGGCGGTGGCGGAGGAGGAGCAGCCAACGGTGGGGGGGGATCGGGCGGTTCCGGATCCGGCGGCGGAGGCGGGCCTGCAAGCGGAGGCGCGGGCGGATCATCTTCCGCTTCCTCGCCAACGACGACTGTCGTCGCGTCTTCCACGATTTCTTCACCTCCGGCAAGTGTCGCCCCGGCAGCCGGTGGCTCCTCTTCGTCCTCGACATCGGGCAGCCCGTCCGCTGCGCCTGCCGGCGCAGCACCGGCTGCCTCCGGAGGCGCCTCCACTCCAACACCATCGTCCGCGGGGTCCTTAACTGCCGCGGCAAATACATCGACGACAATCACGACGCCTGCCTCGGCGCCTTCGCCCACTCCTGCCGCGCCACCCGCGCCTCCGGCGCCGGCTTTGACTGCAGGCATGGCTGCCATCGTCAACCCGGCCAGCCTCACGACCAGTCCTAACGACACCATTGTCTTCACCGACACCACCAACGACTCAACGGGGACTACATGGCAGCGCGTCCGTCTTTTAACGATGCTCGACTTGCCACGCCCGGAGGTCTTGATGAATGTGTGGAGTTACCAAGCCAGTTCTCCGGACGGGAAGGAAATATTACATAGCGCCGAAAAAGTGCGGGGGCTGGTCGCGGCGCATAATGATGCCCTCGAAAACTCGATTCAATACGGATGGTCCTACCTGAGCCATGCGATGAAGAACGATCTGCTCCACAACATCGGCCCGACGCTTCCGGAGGACCAGTTGTTACCCCTCGGCGTGACTCCGGCATCGCAGTTGTTCGGAGCTCCGGAGACGTTCTTTGACCACGACTTCTACAACTACATCACGCAGAAGTTCGTCGCGGACCAACCAGGCTGCGAAACGTCGGGTGGATGCCTTAAGCCCGAGGTGCGTTCACGCTGGGGCTTTTGCCCCCGGGGAAAGTACTGTCTGGGATTCACCCAGGCTTTCCAGCCTCTCAAACCGAACCTGACCAACGTTCTATTGGCTGCTCTGTCGGCCAAACGTCCGCTGAAGACTATTCTGATCACGATCGGCTGTATGGAGGGAAAGTGGGAAGTTTATCCCGACGATTGCTTCCCTGACCGTGACTTGATCAAGAAGGAGATTCAGACCGGAACCGTTGGTCCGTCCCCGACCAGGACCGTAGAGACCTCCGCCGCGGAGGGCGCCGACGGAGGTGAGATTCGAATCCCACGGAGAATCCGGAATCAGGTAACGGTATCAGGTGGTGGGTCGATGAATAACAGTTATTCGCTGGGCGATGATCCGAAAACTGATGTCAATTTATACGCTGCTGACGAACACCGAGGCCAGGGACCGCACCTGACGATAACGAAAACGACCAGTACGGATAAGTTGACTCCCGGCAGAACGGTGAAGTACACCATCACGGTTACCAACGACGGCGATGCTCCCACCCTCGATAGAGTGACCGTGACAGACACAACCCCCGCCGATCTGAAGGTTATATCGATGTCGGGAGTGGGATGGAAATGCTCGCCCCAGGCCTTCAGATGTACTACCGACGCGCACGTGGATGGTAAGGGAAAGTCTTTTCCCGAGATCACTGTGAGAGCCCAGGTTGTTTCCGAACAGGCGACTTGCCTGAAACACGCGCGCACGGAGCTGATTAAAGAACACGCCAGTGAAAGACTGAGCTGTCAGGTGCTGGACGAGGTCGCTCTCAGAGCTCAGGAGAGATGCCAGGTCGCCCAGACTTTTCCATTGAGCTGTTTCACCATACAAGCCGCTCAGAGTTTTGCTTCGACTGACAGCGTCTCCACCTTTCCTCCGGAACAACTGAACGAACTTGCCGAACAACCATTAGCGTACTCGGAAATGGTGCGAACTTCGGATGATGAACTTCCCAAGGCAGGCACCACGCGGATAGGGCTTCTTCGTGCGGCTGTGGCGGATTTCCTGTTCAACTACAAGATGGCGCAGGAATTCCCCCAGGATTTTGTTCCCTATGACCTCCAGCACAGCGCTCAGGAATTGAACGCCGAGCTGAATCAAATGGTCGTCGCGTTTAACGATGACGTGGCTGCGCTTTCGCGTCACCTCTCGGACCACCTGGAAAACGAGCCGAACAAAAATAACCTTTTTGAAGTCTGGCGAAATCACAAGTCGTTTCTCAGCGACGGAATCATCACCCTGCGGGGAATCGGAGGAATTCAGAGTACCGTTGACACCACAACTCAGAACTTCTTCAATGCCACCCAGGCACAGTCTCTGAGTGGCGCCCTGGCAAGCATGGGAGGGGGTAGCGGGAGTGGAAGCGGAACGGGGTCAACCGCGGCGCAAGGTAATGCCGCAGCCTTGTCGGCACTTGAGAAAGGGGCGTTGAACGTCACAACCGGGCTGCCGGCTCTCGCAGCACTGCTGCCGACGCCCGCTCAGGCTCAGATCGGACGCCAGCTCTCCTTTTACGCGACACCGCACACGCTGCCCGGCGCGTCATCAGCCGAACTGGACGTGCAGTTGATCGCCGGCGACAATCAGCCCCCGGCTCTTTACCAGGCCGGCAATGCGACCAGCACAGCCGACGCAGATTCGGAAATCTCCCGATTCAATGTAACCACCAGGGTAAGAGTCGAATCCATCAAATTATTCGAGCTTTCTTCGTTTTCGGCTCTGGTGCAGCGCCCGCGAGCCAAATTCCCTCTGGTGCCTCCGTTTGTTGAGATTCCCTTCATCGGCAGCCTGGCCAGCCTCCCGCTTCCCGGCGCCAAGGAATACCATCGCAGCACCGCTATTGTCAGCGCCGTCCTTGTGCCGACCGCAACCGACCTCGCCTATGGAATCGACTTCGCGCATGATCGGTTGATCACAGATGAAACCCGCACGACCTGGGGCCAGAACTACCAGATGAGAAGTGTTAGTTCCCTGACCCAGTTTCAGACCGATTCGGAACGAACGCCGATTCGCGCGTTTCACAAAGCGATGGTCAACTGCCTGGCAACGGGCGGAGGATTGGTGTTTCCGGGGGGAGCGCGCAACATCGCGCCCGAGCGATGCAGCAGTCTGGAATTCCGGACAGTACCTCCGGAGTTTTAGTATCCATCACCGGGTCGAAGCTCTATAGCCCACTTCCTCCTACAATGAAAATGATCCATCTTGAAAACACCACAAATCCTCTGCCTTTTATCTGTCTTTACTCTCGCAGCTTCGTCCGCGGCTGTTGACACTCCGGCTACATTCAACGACATCGCCGAACACACGGCCGCTCACGGCTTCCGCGTGGCATCGGTCTATCTGAACGATTCCGACCAACCCTTCGGCGCTCGCTTCATCCATCAGAAGACCGGATTCACGCTCGATCTGATTCAGGTGCAGTCCGTCCCGCAGGCGTTCGTCTGGGTGAACTCATTCCCGGTGTCGGACAAAGGCGAGCCGCACACGCAGGAACATCTGCTGATGGGCAAAGGCAACGCCGGCCGCGCCTGGGCCGCCAGCCAGAGCATGACCCTTACCGAAGCCACCGCCTTCACGATGCAGTGGCGGACCTGTTATCCCTTCAACACCAAGGCCGGGCTGCCGGTGTTTTACGACGAATTCAAACTCGAGCTCACAGCCCTGCTGCATCCCGACTATACGGATGAGGAGATTCGCCGCGAAGTCCGCAATTTCGGCGTCTCCGAAAATCCCGCCAACCACAAGCTCCGCCTCGAAGAAAAGGGAACCGTCTACAACGAGATGGTGAGTTCGATGAACAATCCCGACTGGGCGCTGTTCCGCCAGATGGGGATCGACCTCTACGGCGCGCACCACGCCCTTGCTTACAACGCCGGCGGTGAACCTTCCGGCATTCGGGAACTGGTGCCGGCCGACATTCGGACTTTTCACGATCGCCACTACTTCCTTGCCAACATGGGCGCGATTGTTTCGCTGCCCAAAGGCGAAACCGTGGACACCGAGCTTGCGAAACTGGACGAGATCCTGAACGCCGTGCAACCCGCGCCGGTGCGCCGGAAGGCCGAGAGCGAAGATGCGCTTCCCCGCCCCGTCGGCGCCGCGCCCGGTTCGATTCAGGTCGTCGATTTCCCGTTCGAAAACGAGCAGCAGCCGAGCTACATCGGACTCGCGTGGCCCGCTGTTCGCAAACTCGATGCACGGCGAACGCTGTTGCTGCAGCTTTTCATGGATAGCTTCGCGGGCGATACCAGCACAGATCTCTATCGCCTCTTCATCAACAGCAAGACGCGCCGCATGGACATCGGAGCCCAGGGCGTCTTCAGCTATGTCACTCAGGATGAGGGCTACCCGGTGATGATCGGGTTCAACGAGGTCGCCGCGGCCAATCTGACGGAAGCCAGGGTGAAGGAGGTCCGCGCACTGGTAACCGCCGAACTGGCTCGGATCGCCGCTCTGCCCGATGACTCGCCGGAACTCGCCGCCTTTAATGCTCTGGTTCGTGGGCGTCTGGTGGATCAGAAACGGCAACTGAGCAAACTCGTCAACTCGCCGCCAGGATTCGGCGCGCGCAATGGAAGCTCGGCGTGGATGGAGCAGCTTTACCATCTCAATCGCGAACCAGGTTTCCGCCGATCCGTCACGCAGAAACCGGACATCGAAGCTATCGGCCGGATGCTGGATGAAAAGAAGAATCTCTGGCGCGAGCTATTGCCGGCATGGCATCTTACCGATACGCAGCCCTACGGAATTGCGGCTCATCCCAGCGCGGCGCTGCTGAAAAAGCATCAGCAGGAAAGCGTTGATCGCGGTGAGACTGAGGCAAAGCGGCTCGAAGCACGCTACAAGATTTCGGACGAACAGGACGCGATTCGCCGCTATAAGAAAGACTATGATGCGGAGAGCGCAAAGCTCGACGCCGTAACCAACGCGACGACGGGAAAGTTTCTCGCAGCCCCTCCGCTGACCCTTGACGATCAACTGGAATACAAGGACGCGAAGCTGGCGACCGGCATTCCCGGGGGTATCCCAATTGTCTCGTCCGTTTTCGACAATATGACGAGCGCCACGACGGGTCTCGCATTGCGCCTTGACGGCGTGCCGGAAGACGATCTGGTGCTGGTCTCACTGCTGCCATCGCTGCTGACGGAAACAGGCGTCATCGACAATGGCAAGCCGATCCCCTACGAAGAGATGGAGGAACTGCTGCGCAGGCAGGTGCTCAGCCTCAACGCTGCGTTCCGCGTCAACGTGCGTTCGGACCGCGCGGAGCTGATGCTGCGCGGAGCGGGCAACGATCTGGGCGAGAGCCGCCGCGCCATCGAATGGATGCGGCTGGTGCTCGAACATCCGGACTGGCGGCCGGAAAATCTGCCGCGTATTCGCGATCTGGTGGACCAATCGATCGCGCGTCTCCGCTCCACGATGCAGGGCTCGGAAGAAAGCTGGGTCATGAATCCGGTGATGGGGTACTGGAAACAGACGAATCCTCTCTATCTGACTACCTCCGCGTTCCTGACCCGCGCATATAACGCAGACCGGCTGCGCTGGATGCTCAAGGCAGTAGGGAATAAAGATGCGGGCAACGACGAAGAGCGGAAGGCAATCGCGGCGCGCGTTCGGAAGCTGGCCGACGAGGCAAATGACAGAGCGGCAATGACCGCGCTGCTGGAAAGACTCAAAAGCCAGACAGGCGTGATGAGGGATGTTGCGGCGGATCTGTCGCAGCTTCTGCCCGACCTACCCGACGCGAGCCTGCCGGCCGACTGGCGCTATCTCTGCACGCAGATCAGCCGCGATCTTCTGGTGACTCCTCAGAAAACACTCGATCGGCTGAATGCACTGCGGAACGGACTGCTCGCCGCAGGTAATGCCCGCGTATGGATGGTGGGATCGCGCGCAAATTTGGATCAACTGCAGGAGCCTCTGTCGCTGCTTACTGCAGATTTGAAGGCCGGGCGATCCGCGCCGGTCACTTACAGCGCCGGCAGAAGAATCGATCAGCGTTTGCACGATCATCAGGGCGACGCAGCTGTGCCGCGATTCGTCGGGCTCTACGATTCCAACCTTACGGGTGGCGTCATGGCGACGCTTGTGCCTTCGGTGTCCTATGACGACACCAGCCGCGACGCGCAGCTCGATTACCTCGCGTCGAGGGTTTTCGCCGGATACGGTGCGCATGGCGTATTTACGAAGACCATCGGCGCGGGCTTCGCCTACAGCAACGGGTTGCGGAGCAGCATTCACGATGGCTACGCCGGCTATTATGCGGAGCGCATGCCGGAGATTCCGCAGACGCTGCATTTTGCGATCGACGTGATTAAAAAAGGACCCCGCGATCCCAACCTGGTCGAATACGCGATCGCACTGGCATTCCAGGAATCGAATGCTTCGGGAAGTTACGAAGCGCGTGCGGAAGCGATCGCCGACGATCTTGCCGATGGCGTTACTCCGGCCAAGGTCCGAAAGTTCCGGGAAGCAATGCTGGCACTGCGGCAGAGCCCGGGTATCGCGGATCAGATTTTCCAACGCATGGACAAAGTCTATGGACAGGAACTGCCGGGCTACGGTCCTAAAGCAAAGGAGACGTTCGGATCAAACCCCGGAACGATCTACTACATCATTGGCAATGACAAACAGTTCCGCGCCATGGATGCCGATGTACAAGCCCGCGAGGACGAGCACGTCTACAAGCTCTATCCTCGCGACTACTGGCTCATTCCAAGATAGGTGGTGCATATGAACCACCTCCGGGCCGCCTGCCCGACACCCAACTTATTGATTTTACAAGCCATTCGCTCTGGCTGACGAATTGCTAATTACTGGTCTTCAGGGAGCCATCAAATGAACCTCGTCATGGCCGGAGCCGGAGTTCTCAGCGTTTATTTGGGTTACAGACTCTTCTGCGACAGCGCTTATGAAAGGCATCGGGTCCGGCATCTGGTCTCGGGCGCGCTGCTGGCGCTTCTTGGATTGGGGATTCTGATCGTGGATTTGCGCGGCCGAACGGTGACGCATCGTGCGAGTCCTGCCCCCCGTAATTTACTGAGATATTCCACGCCCTCGCGCACTAAAGGAGTAGTTCGATTGTGCCGATATGTACAAGGCGAGGTTGAAACCAACAATGATCGAGATATCAGTAAAACCGGTACTGGTGTGTGACACGCAGCCTGTGGCGATTGAGGGAGTGCGCGGCCTGCTGAGCCGCTGCGATGACCTCCGATTTGCGGGAGCAGTGAGTTCCCTCGAAGCCGCGTTTGAGCTGACGAATGCACTGAGTCCGGCGGCGGTTGTGATCGACAAGTCATTCGGGACTCCGGCTATTACCGACTGGCTGCATCGATTCTCCTTGGCAGCGGAGACCCCCGGAACGAAGGTTGCACCGGTGATCTGGGGTATGGGGATCAACGAATCCGAGGCATTGCGGTTTCTACAAGCAGGCGCACGCGGTGTTCTGCGGCGGACTTCGGAACCGGAAACACTAGTGACCTGTTTGCGGTCTGTCACCGGCGGGAATACGTGGCTCGAGGACGGTATCTTCGGCGAAAGCGATAAACTGTCTCACCCGCGGCGTTCGCAATTGACGCCGCGCGAGATGGAGATTGCGGAACTGGTGGAAAAAGGATTGCGGAACCGCGACATCGCAAATAACCTGGGGATTCGGACCGGCACGGTTAAGATTCATTTGAAACACATCTTCGAGAAGACGGGTGTGCGCGGGCGGTATGGACTTGCGCTTAACGGCTTACGAGAGAAAGGTACGATCGACCTCGCTCCGGCGTGCTGATTTGCACGTGCGGAGTCGCGTCTGAAACGATAGAATTCTCCATACGTCAAAAGAGTTGGAGGGTTAAGGAAAATGCTTAAGAAATTTGGATTTCCCCTCATCGCATTACTAGCCATTTTGGTTCTGATTCCTGTGCCTCATGCGAACGCTGCTGTTCGCGTCGGAGTCGGCATTGGATTCGGCGGATATTACCCCGCTTATCCGGCGTACGGTTACGGATATCCAGCGCCGTATTCCGCATACGGTTATCCCTACTATCCCTATAACGCGTATCCCTACGCTTACCCATATCCGTACTATGGTTATGGAATCGGCCTTGGGTACGGCGGCTATCGTGGCGGCTACTACCGGGGCGGTTATGGATATCGAGGAGGTTATGGATATCGTGGCGGCGGAGTTCGAGGAGGCGCGGCAGTCCGTGGTGGCGGCGGCAGAGCACGTGGCCGCAGATAAATAAACAAGACGGCGTTTAATCGGCGACCATAAGTTCGCCGGGGACGATTGGGCGGGTACGCGGAAGCGTTCCCGTCCATGCCAGATAGGCGAGCAATCCCAGCCCCGCTACATAAGCCCCCAATTTGATCAGATCTCCCACGTGAGTCTTGGGAAGAATCTTCCATAGCAACATCAACAAGGCTTGCGCCAGCGTTACGGCCCAAACCGATCCGTAAAAATACCGTCGCTCCGTGCCTTCGCCCTTGGTGGATGAACGTACTCGCGGCAGCATCCCCGCCGTACCCAGCGCAAGAATAGTCAGATACAGCGGAAAGTAGGCGTAGTTGTAAATCTGCTTGAGATACCAGACGCCGGTGACAGCGGCGATCGCCAATCCGGCCAGGTTCAACGAAGCGAAAGTGATTACGTCGGCCCAGGCGAAGGTATAGCAGATTCGGCGATAGAGAGGATTGGGTTTGTCCTCGGTGAAGCGGAGAATATAAGGCCGCGGTTCCACACCAGGCAGTTGGCCATAGAGTCCCGCGATGCCGGTGCCGACCATGACGCAAAGCAGCCAGATCACGTTGCCCGTGCTCGGGCCGTGCTCGAACAGAGTGAACGTCAGCGGACCGGGCGCGAGAAAGAAGACCCAGATCCAGATCGGCCAATGCGCGACCCGATAGATTTTCTTGTTGCGTTCGCGGTAACGAATCATGACGCGCTCTCACCAAACACGCGCGCATGACGCTCGCGGCCGAGTCCCGCAACGATACTGCCGCAAAGGAACACCACGCCCGCACTCAATGCCATGGTATTTGCGTAAGAGAAGTGCTCGGCGAAGAGAGCCTGGATGTAGACGATCGAAGCCGAGATCAGAACGCCGCACTGATATGCGAAGCCCGGCAGAAATCCGCGAACGGA
>DATAXN010000106.1:0-172737 GCA_036273015.1 Bryobacteraceae bacterium
GCGCTGATCGAGGCCAACAGCACCGGCAAGGAGTTGTTTCACATATCCGCGATCAACAAGCTGCGCGTGTTCATCAGCGTCCCCGAAGACTACGAACAGGCGGCGAAGAACGGAGCCCCGGCTACTCTCACGCTGAACGAATTTCCGGGCCGCACTTTCCCGGGAACGATTGTGCGCAATTCAAACTCCATCGACCTCGCGTCACGCACCCTGTTGGTGGAAGTGGACGCGGACAATCCCACCGGCGAGCTGCTGCCAGGAGCGTACGTATCGGTACACCTGAAATACGTCGGCCCCTCGGCGCGTGCGCTCACCATCCCCGTGACCACGGTTCTCTTCCGATCGGAGGGAATTCGCGCCGCGGTGGTCCGCGGCGGCAGAGCGGAGTTGGTGCCGATTACCATCGGCCGCGATTTCGGCGATTCGCTCGAAGTCCTTGCAGGCCTGCGGCCGGATGAATCGCTGATTCTGAATCCGCCGGACTCGCTCATCTCCGGCACACCGGTAAAAGTAGAATCGACCCAGAACAAATGAAGACTGCTATTGTTACCGGCTCCAATCGGGGCATTGGGAAAGCTATCGCCACGCGCCTGGCGGGGGATGGCATGAATGTCGTTCTCTGCGCGCGCGATGAGGAATTGCTGAATGCGACGGCAAAGACGATCGGCCCCAACGCGCTTGCGGTCGCGGTCGATCTCCGCTTGCCCGAGTCCGCGCAGAAAGTTGTCGACGCCGCGATTGCGCGCTTTGGCGCCCTCGATGTTCTCGTGAACAACGCGGGAGCCACCAAACGCGGCGATTTCGAAGCGCTGACCGATGAGGATTTCCATGACGGCTTCGCGCTGAAGTATTTTGGCGCTGTCCGTATGACCCGCGCAGCCTGGCCGCATCTCCGTAAGCAGTCCGGCTCACTGGTCAACATTGTGGGCGCCGGCGGAAGAACGCCCGGCGCGATGTTCTCGATCGGCGGCTCCGTAAACGCGGCGGTACTCTCATTTACCAAGTCGATGTCGGAAAAAGGGATTGCGGATGGAGTCCAGGTGACCGCGATCAATCCGGGTCCCGTTCGGACCGCCAGACTCCAGGCGCAGTTGCAGGCGACCAACGAGGCGGACTTCCTCAAACAGCAGCGCATCGCCCGCATCGGTGAGCCGGAGGACATCGCGGCCCTCGTTGCGTTTGTGCTGAGTCCTCATGGAAGGCTGCTGCAGGGTTCGCTGATCGACGCCGACGGCGGCCAAACAAAAACTATATGAGTCCGGGTCAAGGTCAGGCAGCGCAGCCAAAGCTGCCGATAGCAGGCGTAAAGAATCTGATTGCCGTCGGCAGCGGCAAGGGTGGCGTCGGAAAGACCACTGTCGCGGTCAATCTCGCGATCGCGCTCTCGCGCCTGGGGCATAAAACCGGCCTGCTCGATGCCGATGTCTACGGTCCAAACGTGCCGTTGATGATGGGCACCAACCAGACACCAGCCGCAATCGGCGAACGCATTCAGCCCTTACAGAATTTCGGCGTCAAGCTGATGTCTATGGGCTTTCTGAGCCCGGGCGACAAGCCGCTGGTTTGGCGCGGGCCGATGCTTCACAGCGTGATCCAGCAATTCCTGCGCGGTGTCGACTGGGGCGACCTCGATTACCTGGTGATCGACCTGCCGCCGGGCACCGGAGACGTGCAGTTGTCGTTGATCCAGACGGCGCCGGTTACCGGAGCCGTCGTTGTGACCACGCCGTCCGACGTCTCCCTCGAAGATGCGCGCAAAGCGGTGCGGATGTTCGAGCAGGTTAAGGTGCCGATTCTGGGAATTGTCGAGAACATGAGTTATCTGACGTGCCCGCACTGCGACGAGCGCATCGACGTCTTCAGCACCGGCGGCGGCCGCCGGACCGCGACGGCAATGGGCGTGAATTTTCTCGGCGCCCTTCCTCTCGATCCGCACGTCCGCATCGGCGGCGATACGGGAAAGCCGATTGCGACCTTCGGGCCGGACGACAAGCGGGCCAAAGGATTTTACGAGCTTGCCGAATTGGTCATGAAGCAGGCCGGCGATGCCGCCAGCATTCCGGGCCCGACCATGACGATCTCCGACTAATTGTGGGGCCAGCGCTTCGGCGCTGCGGCCGGGTTCCGCCCGGCCTTGTTCTTAAACGACGTGCCTGGGGAAGCGCAGCAGATACGATACGCCTTCTCCCGCCGCGCTTTCTACTTCGATGGAGCCGCCGCTCAGAGCGACGAACTGATAAACAAGCGCCAGTGAGAACCCCGGATTTCCGTTTCCAGGCCGGGACTGGTAGTAAGGATCGAAAACCCGTTCTCTCGCGCCGGGCCGAATCGCTTTTCCCGTGTCCCGAATGACGACTTGAGCGCCGCTCTCGATAGTCATTGTGGAGATCTCGACGACGCCATCCTCAGGCATCGCCTGGCGCGCGCTGACAATCAATCGAAGCAGGTTCTCGCGGAGGTCGCGCGGGTCTGTTTGAATCGGAGAGACGCCGGGTTGAAGGTTCAACTTCAGAGACCGCCGGCTGCCGAGGGCCTTTTGAAATCGCGCCTCCAGCTCGGTGATCTCGCTGTTCAGATCCACGACAGCGGACTGCCCTGCCTCCGTCCTTCCCAGCCTGATGAGCTGCTGAACGATGGATTGCTGTTCCGCGGAACATTGATAACCTTCGCCGAGCAGCCGCAGCATCGGACCTTTCGAAGCCGCAATCAATCGTTGCAGGACATCGTCCATCCTCGTCTGCGATTCGGCCAGTTCTCTTCCCAACCCGGTCGCCATCAGCGCCAGAGAGTTCATCTTCTGCAACTGGAGATTTTGTTTCTCGGCCTTCCGCCGCTCGGAAATGTCGCGAAACGTGACGATCACGCTGCCTTCTTCGGGACCTGCGGAGAATTCAACCTCAACGGGAATGGAATTCAACTCGCCGCATGTGGGCCCACTGGCCTCCTCAAATAGCGGGAACACATCCGCAAGCGGTTTGCCTGTCGCTTGTTTCCCGTCCCAGCCCGTCAGTTCCGCGGCGCGCCGATTGATAAAGGCAATGTTTCTCTCGGGGTCCGTTGCGATCAGCGCGTCGGACATATTCCGGAGAATCGCCGAGAGCCAGGCCTCGTTGCTCATGCCCATCCGAGGTTGAAGTGCGAAGGGCGCGAGTTTTTTCTCAAGGAATCAGATCTTCGGCTTTGGCGCCGGGAGATCGCGGGCAACTACTGTGTGCTGGAAGCCGGTTCGCGCATGCGAGCCGTCACAGAACGGCTTGTTTTGAGACTGGCCGCAACGGCAGAGGCCGATTGCCGTACGCCCGGCAAGGCCGAATGCCTGGCCCGTTGGGTCTACGATCTCGAAATCTCCTTCGATGCGAACGGATCCATCGGTGTTGACAGTAATTTTTGCGGCTGGCATGAAAGCCGATCCTAACACGCCTACTTCTTTTTCGGCGCGTCGGTGACTTCGTCTCCAAACGTGATGTTCGTCTCGGAGCCGAAACGCTTGTAGTTTTCGTACTTCACCACCATGCGAATGCGCTGCGAATAATCCTTGAACTGCAGAGTGTCGTTGGCGCGCGTGTATGTGGGGAACCAGTATTTGCCGTCGATCTGCTGGCGGTACGTTTCGAATTTCGGGAACGCGTCGTTCTTCGACTGGATTCCGACGCCCTTGCCGTAGGTCTTCACGATCTGCAGATCCTGATCGTCAACCCAGATGTCGCCCTCAAAGTAGCGTTCCTTCTTGACCAGAGTCTTCGGCTTCACCGAGAACTGGTAGCAATTGATCTCGTCGAGCTTCTCTTTGCCAATGTAGTGGATATCGTACTTACCGATATCTTCAGTCGTCAGGACAAACGGCTGCACGCTGCGCAGATCCTGCAGGTCCAGCGGAGTGAGGAGAATATGGCTCAGCGTGTTCATGGGCGCGTAGATGACCTTCTCCTCGCGCTCTTTATTGGGACCGAAGATAATGTCGTCGACTTCCTCCCACTTGCCCTCCACGTTGCCGCTTCCATCGAGTTCTTCCATCTTCACGGACTGGCGGTACGTATAGCTTTCGCGGGCCTTGCGGAACTCGGCTTCCTTCGCAGCGAACTTTTGGATGATTTCCTCGGGCGAGAGATCCGCGGCAACCGCGAGGGAACAAAGAGCGGGACAAAGAAGGGTAAAAAGAACCAGACAACGCATAACAGTTTTATTCTCCTACATTCCGAACAGATCAGTTCGCCGGAACAGGCGCTGTTGTAACCGAAGGCGGAGGTTCGATTGGCGAGGGCGGAGGCTGAGTGAGAGACGCGCCATCCGTTTTCGGGCCCAAACCGAGCGCAATCAGAGAGGCAGACGTGAGCTTGCCGGTGGGAGTCAATTTCTGATCCGTTTGGAACTGGCGGAGCGCCTCGACCGAGTCGTTGTCCCAGACACCATTTGCCTCGGATTTGAGATATCCTTTGTCGACCAACGCCTGCTGGATTTCCTTGTAACGATCCGGCGTCGGTACGGTCTGGCGGTAGGCGGCAACGACTGGTTTCTTTGCCGTTTTGCCCTTCCTGGACGACGCCGTTTTCGAGGACACTGCCTTTTTCGACGCGCTTGTCTTTTTTGTGCTTGACGATTTACCGGAAACGACCGGAGTCTTCTTTGGCGCTGATGTTTTTGCCGTCGATTGCGACAGCGCCAGGGAGCTTGCAAATACCGCCAGGAGGAAGAGCGTTAAGACGTATCTCATTTCCAGCAACAAGGGGGCATGTAACTGCCCCCTTGTTTCATTCTACGCGATTGACAACCCTGGGTTTATTGGCTTGGCACCGTGCCGGCTGCGAAGACCGACTGCCATTCGCCGCTGCCCCGCGGACCCTGTGTCTGCCGCATGACCTGAAACGCCACCGGCTGGCCGGGCTTCAGGGTGTTTTGAATACGCCGGATGTCGTCAGGGCTTTCCACCTTCTCGCGGTTCATCTCCACGATGACGTCACCCTTCAGAAGGCCAATGTCATCGGCGAACGAGCCGGGGTCAATAGAGTTAACGAGAACTCCTGCAGCTCCTTTGTAATTCAGATTTTGGCGATCCGACTGCTTCAGAGGCTGCACGGACATGCCGAACTTCAGCTGCGACACACCGCTGGGCGATTCCGGCTCATTGGAGGGAGCGCCGCCGTATTCCTTCGCGAAGATCTTCGTGCGGTCACCGACAACAATGCTGAGAGTCATCGGCTTCTTGTCACGAATGATTCCCACCTTCAATGTGCTGCCGACCGGACTGTCAGCAACCATATCGATCAGATCCTGACCTTTGACCACTGGCTTACCGTTGATCGAAACCATGACGTCCTGAGGCTTCACGCCGGCTTTTTCCGCCGGACCATTGGGCTCAACTTTGCTCACAAAAATGCCGCCGTGCTCGGCCCCGTAGACCTTGAGGAGGCTCCCGGTGCCGGTGTCCTCGGTGAATTGAATACCGATCGAACCGCGTGTTACGTGACCATTCCTGATGATCTCGTTGTAAACTTTGACGCCGGTGTTGATCGGCATCGCAAATCCAATGCCCTGGTAGCCGCCGCTGCGGCTGGCGATCATCGTATTGATACCGATTACCTCGCCTTTGATGTTTGCCAAAGGACCACCGCTGTTCCCGGGATTAATCGCGGCATCGGTCTGGATGAAGTGCTGGAAGCTGGCCTTGGTGTCACCGGGTATATCGCGGCCCATGGCGCTGACGATACCTGCCGTAACCGTCGCCTGAAAACCAAACGGCGAACCGATAGCGACAGTCCAGTCGCCGACCAGCAGGGCATCGGAATTGCCGATCTTTGCCGCCGGCAGATTCTTCTTATCCACGTGAATCACCGCGAGATCGGTGTCGGAGTCGGTGCCGACAACCGTTGCGGGATATTCTTCGGGATCGTTCATGAATTTGACTTTGATCTTCGTGGCCTTCTCGACCACGTGATTGTTAGTCAGGATATAGCCGTTCCGGTCCACGATCACGCCGGAGCCGAGACTCGCGCTGCGCTGATCGTCCGGCTCACTAAGTTGCGGGCCACCCTGACCGCCCTGGCCGCCGAAGAAACGGTTAAAGAAGTCCTGCAGATTGCCGCCGCCATTATTGTCGTCGCCATCGTCGTCGTTCGGCTGTTGGCGGCGTGAGTTCGGCGCGGAGCGCGCAGACGGCTCGGATTTCGGTATATATTCCGTCGAAATATTGACAACGGACGGCTCGAGCAACTTGGCTACTTTAGTGAAGTCGTTTTCAGTCTGCACCGCGGGGGGAATTACCAGCGGTGTGGCGTCCGGTGCGGCCTCCTGCTCTTTCGCGGCTTTCGCGCCCGTCTGCACCAGCGTGCCGATCACAATCCCGATCGAAAGCGTGAACAATATCAGAGTGAACGACAGGAACTTCTGTCTTCGTACCTTATCGTAAAAACTCATTTTTCCTGCTCCTCGTAAGTGGCGTCTCCCGGGACTGTCCCGGACGCTGCAACAGCTGCCTTTTATTCAGATGTTCCCATGGTAGGGATTGTTACAGACTTCGTCCCTGCTCACTTCAACTTTCGTTGATTCAGCTCTCTTTAACTCAACGACGAGAATCCCCGCCAAAATCATTACGGCTCCTACTTTACCGCGCCCGCCCATCTTCTCGCCCATCACCACATAAGATGTCAGCCAGGCAATGAGGGGCTCCAGCGCGAAAATCAGAGCCGCCCGAGTCGAAGACGTGTACTGCTGCGCCCATGCCTGCGTCGTAAAAGCCAGCGCGGTCGCCAGTAAACCGGTTATGAGCACGGCGGCTGCCACACCCTCAGTCATGTGAAATCGCACGGGCTCCGCGAACCCGAAGACGACCGAGCCCAGAATCGCCGCAACGGCGATCTGGATAACCGCGAGCGATTCAAACCCATGAAGCTGCGAATAGCGACCGATGATCACGATATGAAAAGCAAACGTTACCGCACACAACAGACTCAAAAGGTCACCCTGCGACATTCCCGATCGCAGGTCCGAGACTGACGGCAACGTCAGAAAAATCATTCCCAGCGATGCGATAAGAATGCCGGCAACCTCCACGAGGCGCGGCTTGCTTCTATAGACGAGCGAACTGACCAAAGGTACCATCGGAATCGACAATCCGGTCAAAAATGCCGACTTCGACGGTGTGGTCCTCGCAAGACCAAGGGTTTGAAATACATAGGCGAGAAAAAGGAGGCTGCCCGCTAATATACCGGCTCCCAGCCCTTGTCGACGCACGGCTTTGCCGTAAATCAGCACCAGCACCATGGCGGCAACGCCGAACCGCAGGGCAAGAAAAGCAAAAACGGAGACATCGGCCAGCGCCGATTTAACAACGACAAAAGTCGTTCCCCAGATCAGAGTCACTCCGGCAAGTGCGAACTCAGCCCGGAGACGCTTTCGTTTCATTGCAGGAAGTCAGGCGGATCTCATGCGACCGGACTATCCTCAAGCAGAAGCGCGAGCGTCAGGAGCACCCGCTTCAAGCCGAGGTCCCTCCCGTCGGGCCGGTACCATTCCGCTGTCGTGTGAGCACCGCCGCCCTGCCCGCCCGCTCCGAGACACACCGCCGGAATCCCCATTGAAATCGGAATATTGGCGTCGGTTGAGGCGCAATCGAGACGTGAGCGAATCCCGAGGTGCGCATCCACCGAGCGAATACGAGCGACGATCGGGGCATCCGGGGCAAGCCGCGCGGCGGGCCGACTTCCGATCTCACGAACCTTCGCGCTTACTTTCGCGCCGATCGCGCGCAGGTTCTCCACTTCTTCCGCCCGAGCCACCGCATTCTGCAGAACACCGACCAGTTGTTCAATCTTGTCATTGCTCTCGGAACGGATATCGATCTTGGCGCGGGCGCTGGCGGGAATCGCGTTAATACTGGCGCCGCCTTCAATAATCCCGACATTCACCGACACTTTTGGCGTCGATCGGGGATCGATCGGCCGCTGATCGATAAAGAGCGAGACGGCGCGGCTCAGCGCATGGACGGGATTGGCAATGCCGAAGTCGCTCCAACTGTGACCGCCGGAGCCCGCGAAGATGATTTCGAAGCGCCGGCTGCCCAGACCGTGAGCGGTGATGTGGTCGGTCGCGGCGCCATCGAGGACCACAAAAGCACAGATTTTCTCCATGAGTTCCGGCCGGCTGCAGAGATGGCGCATTCCGCACAGATTTCCCTCGCCTTCCTCTCCGACATTTGCGACGAGAAGCAGCCTGCTCCAAATCTCCGCCGTACCGGCCGTGGATTTAATGGCTTTTGCCGTGGCAAGAAGCGCGGCGAGTCCGGCGCCGTTATCTGAAACACCGGGCCCGCGAAAGGCGCCCTCGTTGTCAATGGAGATATCTTCCTTCGTGCGGGGCGCGATAACGGTATCGAGGTGAGCGGTCAGTGCGACCAGCGGGCCCTGCGGGTCGGCTTCAAGAGCGGCGAGAACATTGCCCATCCGATCGATTCCCACGTGCCAGCCGATGGTCCGGAACTGTGCGGCCACCCACTCGGCGCGCTCCTGTTCCAGAAATGTGGGCGCGGGTATCCGGCAGAGCTGCAGGTGGATTTCATTGACCCACTGCTTCTCGCGCGTGAACCATTGCAGTGCTTCGCGGATCCCCGGGCGTTCAGCTATCTCGCCGGCTGCAGCCGCGGGCAGGAGATTAACCGCCACATTTCGAGTGTACGGCACGGTAAGCGAACGTCGCTGACCGAAAGAGTTCAGCCCTCGCACTCGCTCGACGCCGAAGACGCCTTGGGGTGCGTTTCAAGTTCGTGCTCCTGGAGAGCTTCGCGAAGAGCGTGCCGACGCGTCGTAATTGCGCTCAATTCCGAAATAATTCGATTCGTAGCGTCTTCATCGCGCGAATATTCGGCAACCCGGAGTTGGCCCTGGACGCGGAACCACTCCATGGTAGCCGCTTCATATTCGGCCGCAAGGCGCTTACACTCCCTGCAATCGCAAGCTGAGTCCATTGCCCTTCCTTCCGAAAAAGCCACCCACCAACGAACGTTACGTCGCATTTATATTATCCAAATTTCAGGGGAAAAGGGGCGAGTACCAAAACGTTAGTACGGGATGTACCCGGTTGCGGAGTATCTGCGTATACAATCTGAACGATATGTTCGTTCGCGCCGGTGTGGCTTCCGGCAGTCCGAGAGGAGTCCTTTGACGTCTATTCGCTTTGGTGTTTGTTTATCTTCAGCCTTATTCGCCTTATTGACCGTGCCTGCGCAGGGGCAGACGCCCCAGGCCCCAGCATCCCCAACGCCAGCGCCGCCAACTTCCGCCTCCCCAACTCCGGGAGCACAGAGTAAACCGGCTGCAACTTCGGCTGCAACTTCGGCTCCGGCTCCGCAAAAGGCTGTTCCCGACTATCCCGATCCGCGCACGCTGACTCTGGGAGTTTCTTACTGGCTCACCGGGCCGGGTACGGAGCCCAGCGTATACGGAGGCAACCAGGCGCTTGATTACGAAACTCTGACCGATTGGGGAAGACCCCACCGGGCGCCCGGCATAGAAGCGAGCGTGCCGATCACGCGAACTGGTGAACTTCACCTGGAATACTTCCGGCTCAAAGGAGACGGCAACCAGACCGCTTCGGTGGCCACAGATGTCTTCGGCTCCGCCGCCTACAACCCGGGAGATTATCTGGCGACTCAGTACCAGGTCCAGAGCGCCAAGCTCTATCTGGAGGATCTCCTTTGGCCTCATAAATTTCCGGTGGCTAAATTCCGCGTCCGATCGCTGTGGGAGGTCGAATGGGTGCAGATCAAGAGCACCGTCGATGCTCCGTATATCGACGCGACAGGGGTCTCGGCGTCCACGTCAGCCACGGAGCAGCTAATTCTGCCCGCTTTCGGTCTTTCCGCGGAATATGCAATCGCGCCTCATGTCCTGCTCAAGGCATCGGCGTCCGGATTCGGTCTCTGGCACAAGGCGGATGTGTGGGACGCCGAGGCAACCATCGGTTACCGTTGGCGGGACTGGGAAATCCGGGGCGGCGCCAAGACCCTGCACTTCAAGACCTCGCCGAACAACACGGACTACGAGAGCGGCACGTTCGCCGGGGCTTTTGTCGGCCTGCGCTGGCACTGGTCGCTCTAGCCGGTGAAAACGCTCGACGTCGGCTGCGGTATTCGGAAATATCCCGACGCCATCGGCATCGACGTCAACCCGGCAAGCGCGGCGGATGTAATTTGCGATCTGGACCGATTTCCCTACCCTTTCGCGGACCGGACATTTGACACGCTGCGCGCGATCCATGTGATCGAGCACCTGACGGATGTGATCCGGAGTATGGAGGAGTTTCACCGGCTGGTCAAGCCGGGTGGGCGCGTGCGCATCGAGACGCCGCACTACACGGACTACAGTTCATTCTGCGACCCGACCCACAAGCACCACCTGAACAGCTTTTCATTCCGCTACTTCGGGGAGAATCACGGAGGCTTCGGTTATTACACGGAAGCAAAATTCCGTGAGATTTCCGTGCGCGTGAAGCTACTAGCCTTCTGGAAATGGCTGGGCTTCGAATTCCTGGTGAACCGGTTTCCGCGATTCCGCAAATTCTGGGAGTTCTATCTGTGCTACCTGGTACGCGGAAAAGCCATGGAGTTCGAGTTTGAACCCGTTGGCCCCCCTGTACCGGTTCGCAGACAGCCTTCGTTATCGCAGGCATCGTAATCTGGGGCAGCACGGCGAAGATCTGGCGCACCGATATCTGCGCAAGACGGGATTTACAGTCGTAGCCCGCAACTGGCGTCCTCCGCAGGGCGGCGGTGAGATCGATATTGTGGCGTGGGAAGGCGATTGGCTGGTATTCGTCGAAGTCAAGACCCGCACTTCGGCGGAAATAAGCGCGCCCGAGCGGGATATCGATCTCGAGAAAATCCGAGCCCTGAGAAGAGCCGCGCGCGACTATATCCGCCGCTCCGGAGCCGATGCATCGCGGGTTCGGTTCGATGCGATCTCAATTGCAGGCCGGACGATCGATCACCTGCGCGATGCGTTCGCGCCCGCGTAAAACCCGCCCGCTATAGTGGGTTTGCGAGCATGCCGGAACTACGCAAAGACCCCGTCACGGATCGATGGGTGATCATCTCCACGGATCGCGTGCGCAGGCCGTCGGACTTCGTCCGCGAAACGACTCCGGCACAGCCTTCGGGCCGGTTCTGCCCTTTTTGTCCGGGCAACGAAAGCAAGACGCCGCCGGAAGTGCTCGCTTACCGAAACGGCTCCGGCGCGAACCAGCCCGGATGGTCGCTGCGCGTGTTCCCCAACAAGTTTCCCGTACTCTGCATTGAAGGCGATCTGGAGCGCGAGGGCGAGGGAATGTTCGACAAGATGCAGGGTATCGGCGCACATGAAGTAATCGTCGAAGCACCCGAGCACCTGCTGAGCACGGCGGAGCTTTCGGAGAAGTCGATCGAGCAGGTCCTCTGGGCATTCCGCGACCGGGTAAACGACCTCAAGAACGATAAGCGGCTGCGTTACGTTCTGCTCTTCAAGAACGGCGGCGAAGCCGCCGGAGCGACACTCGAGCACACTCACTCACAACTGATCGCTCTGCCTGTGGTTCCGAAGCGCGTGCAGGAGGAAATGGAGGGCGCAAAGAACTACTACGACTTTAAGGAGCGCTGCATCTTCTGCGACCTGATCCGCCAAGAGGCGAAATCGGGAGAACGCGTAGTGATCGAAACAGATCGTTTCATGGTGCTCGAACCCTACGCGGCGCGATTTCCGTTCGAGACGTGGATCCTGCCGAAGCAGCACAAATCCCATTACGAAGACACCGCTCCCGAGCATCTCGAAAACCTTGCCTGGGTGTTGAAATCGACGTTGCGCAAACTGGAGAAAGTGCTCGAACGGCCTCCCTACAATTTCCTGATCCACACCGCCCCTTTGCAGGAGGCTGCGAATCCCTGGTACCACTGGCACATCGAGATCATTCCGAAGCTGACGCGCGTTGCCGGATTCGAATGGGGCACGGGCTTCTACATCAACCCGACTCCGCCGGAAGAGTCCGCTCAGTTTCTGCGGGAAGCGGGCTTGGGGTAGGACGTCCGGCACTCAGCGCAAAAATAAAGCGAGCCGCCAACTTCCGGCTGTGCCTATACGTATTCGAAATTGTGACAAACTCTAAGGCGGATGCTGTAAGACCGGCCGTTTCCGTATATGCGAGTGAGGGTTCTGCCAGCCATTGCTCTGTTCGCCGCCGCTGCTGGGGCGCAGACCTCTCCTGCGCAGAATCAGCCCGAGGTCTCCTCTGAAGAAACGCCAATCACGTTCAGCAGCCGGGTGAATCTGGTTTCAGTCCCGGTCGTGGTCCGCGACCGTAACGGTCGCGCCGTTGGCAATCTACGGAAGGAAGATTTTCAGCTTTTCGACAAAGGCAAGCCGCAGGTCATCACGAAGTTCACCGTGGAACAAACCGAAGCCCGCGAGGCGGAATCGCCTGGTTTGTCTGCCGGGAAAACGGCCGCGGGAACCGTCATACCGGCGCCTTCGAAACCCGCTCTTCCGGATCGTTATGTTGCATACCTGGTGGACGACGTTCACCTGACGCCGGCCGATCTGCTGTATATGCGCAAAGCAATGAAACAGCATCTCGACGGGGCGCTCCGTGCTTCAGACAGAGCGGCCATTTTCACCACCGCTGGTGTCGTCGTGACGGACTTCACCAGTGACCGCGAAAAGCTCGACAAAGGTCTCGACAGCATCAAGCCGTGGACCAACGGCGCCGACAGCATCTGCCCAGGCATCACCTATTTCATGGCCGACGTGCTCGTGAACCGCTCGATCGGTCCGCACGACAATCCCGACGACACGTACGGCGTGAAGCCGGACGCGATCAAGGCCGCGGGGCAGTGCGGCGCGGTCACGCAGTCTCCGAGTGACAAGGCGCCTCACGCGACGCCTCAGGTCATCGCTTTGTGGGACCAGATCGAGCAGATGGGAAAGCGCGAATCCCAGTTCGCGCTCGGCGCCACGGAGGATGTAATCCGAAGACTTTCGGCGATGCCGGGGAACCGGACACTGGTAATGGTTTCGGGCGGATTCATCATCGGCCCGGCGCTGCGCGTAGCAGAGCAGGATGCGTTCGAGAAAGCCGTTCGCACAAATATCGCCGTGAATACGATCGACGCGCGCGGCGTATGGACCTACGGCGACGATATCAGCATCCAGGGATCTTCGATGGCGCACTACAAAATCGACGAGGCCGACGAGAAGGCCGACAGTCTGGCGGAACTGGCGAGCAACACGGGCGGGAAATTCTTCCACGACGATAACGATCTGAGAGATGGCTTCAATCAGGTAGCGTCGCGTCCGGAGTTCCTTTACGTGCTGGGATTCTCGCCGCAGGACCTGAAGTCCGACGGGAGCTATCACGCGCTGAAGGTCACGGTGGCCAAAGTTTCGCGCGCCACAATTCAGGCGCGGCGCGGCTACTGGGCGCCGCAAAAGGCACTGAATGAGGCCGAGGAAGCGAAGGAAGATATCGCCGATGCCGTGTTCTCGCGCGATGAAATCAGCGAAATTCCCGTCGATCTCCAGACCAGGTATTTCAAGCCCAGCGATGAGAAAGCCGAGCTCACCGTGGTGGCCCGCATCAAAGCGGAGGGCCTGCGTTTTCGCAGGGCCAACGACCGAAACAACGACCAGGTGACTGTCGTCTCCGCTGTGTACGACTCGAACGGCAACTTCATAAAAGGAATTCAGCGCGTGATCACGCTGCGACTGCGTGACCAGTCGCTGGCGTCTCTCGAAAGCGCGGGAATCGTCGTGAAAGAAGATTTCAATGTGGCGCCGGGCCGCTATGTGGTGCGCCTCGTGGTGCGCGATTCCGAAGGCCGGACCATGGCCGCGCAGAACGGAGGGATCGAAATTCCATGATGCGCTTTTTCGTTCCCGCCGCTCTGCTGTGTGCGGTTGCCATATCGACGTCCGCTCAGCAGAGCACGACGATCCGGACCGAAACCCGCGTGGTGCTGGTGGACGCGATCGTAACCACGAAAAACGGCGCCTACGTTCGCGACCTCACGCAGAAAGATTTTCATATTTCGGAAGACAACAAAGAGCAGACCATCGGGAGTTTTGCGTTCGAATCCTCGGCTGAAGCTTCGCAGCCACGCTCACTCGTCCTGTTCTTCGATCAAAGCAGCATGAGGGCGACGGACCAGATCCCGGCACTGCAGTCGGCTTCACGGTTCATCGACGCGGAAACCGGTCCGAACCGCGGGATGGCGATCGTCAGCTATGACGGCGGGCTGCGCGTCCGCCAGAATTTCACCGACAACGCCGGACGCCTGAAGAAGGCGTTGCCCGGTCCGGCATCGCGAGTGATTGAAGCGGAAGTCCTTAACGCCGCCGGGCGCAGGGGCGCAGCGGCAATCGATGACACGGGTTCGCGTAACATGCTCGAGGCCCTCCGCTATCTTGGCGCAAACCTCGCCGTTCTTCCCGGCAGGAAGATCGTTGTTGTATTCGCCGGGCTGATCCCATCCTCGTCTTCGCAGAGGTCCGATCTGAAAGAAGCGGTCGATGCGTGCAACAAGTCCGGGGTTGCCGTCTATCCTGTCGACGTCCGGCCGTTCTCCGGGCCTTCGATCACTCCTTTTGATAACCCGAACCTTCCTGTGCCCGGCGGGCGCGGCGGTTTCCATGGCGATCTGGATGGGGCCGGCCTTGGCCCGCCCGACAGCGGTGCCGGCGCCCAGCAACTCCTGGCCGACCTCGCAGGCCGCACGGAAGGTTTCGTCATCCGGAATTCCAACGATCTGCTCGGCGGTCTGGAGGCAGTGGCCGACGAACAGGATCAATACTACGCGCTCACGTTTACGCCTCCCGAATCGAAGGAAGGCAGTTGTCACACGCTGCGCGTCAAAGTCGACCGCGCCGGAACCAATGTTCGCGCGCGCAACACGTACTGCGTAGCTAAAGCGCCGGACCTGCTGGCGGGAACGAACATGGGCAGGGATCTGGAAAAACGCGCGGCCGAAACGCAGGCGGGAAACGCCGGCGCACAGGCCGAGGGGTCCGTTGTGCGCGGTCAATCTCATATGACGGCCTCGATCCAGCTTCCCTGGTTCTACGCCGCGCCCAATGTGGCGCGCGTCCACCTTGCAGCGGAGATCACGCCCGGGGCGCTGAAGTTCGAACGCGTCAAAGGCAGGCTTCATGCTGAAATCAATCTCCTCGGAATGGCGTCCGCTTTGTCAACGGCGCCTGCGGTCGCCGGGGACGGCGGGGTGCCCGCGCGTTTCAGCGACAATCTGAAATTCGATTTCGATAATGAGGCGCAGGTCGACGCATGGAAAATGAAGCCGCTTCACTATGAAAACGAGTTCCGCATCGCGCCCGGACAATACAAATTCATGCTGGCGTTCGGACAGGCGGGTGAGAGCGAGGCAACGTTTGGAAAAGCGGAATCGCCGCTGAAGATCGATCCATGGAACGGCGCGGAACTGGGGATGAGTGGGCTCGTCCTGAGCCGCGAAACGCATCCCGCGGCCGATCTCGGTCTCAGTCTCTCGATCGGCGATCAGACGCCGCTCGTCGCCGGCGGCACGCAGGTCGTGCCTCTCGGATCCAACCGGTTCGTGAAATCCGGGCCGGGATTTTTCTATCTCGAGATCTACGATCCCGATCCCGCTTCGGTAACGGTCCGTGTCCGCGTCCTCGACCGCGGGACGGCCGACGTGAAATGGGATTCGGGCAACACCAAGCTTCCGTTGCCCGCAAACGGCGGCAAACCGGCGCTTCCGGCCATGGCGAAACTCCCGCTCGATGCGCTCGCGCCGGGAGACTGGCGGCTCGAAATCACGGCGAGCGATACGGCGGGAAGGTCCGTAAAACATTCTGTCGATTTTGAAATTCAATAAAGCGGTTAAAAGTGAACCGTCTCGTTTATTTCGTAAACCGGGCCGCGAACTCGCGAGACGCCGGGCAGAAGCCCGGCGGCAGCCGGGAACGGCTGCCCCACATCTAATCTTTGTCGAGACCCCAGCCGTCGGACAACAGACGCGCGTATTCTTCCGACGCATAGAGCTCAAACCGGCAACTCAGTCCGTCGAGCGGAACAAAAGCGGTCGAGTGCTGATAACAGATATACGCGTGGTCGGCGTATCGGTGGTAGTTCCTCAGGAAAATTGGGGATAGTGACTCGACCGGCGGGGGATCCTGAAACAAGCTGTGTATCCCGACGGCACGCGAAAAGACCGCGCGGCGATCGGTCACACCCCAGCCTTCCAATTTCAGCCTGACGCCTTCGGGCGGATGGTCCACCACAAGAGAAGCGAAACTCTGCTCGACGATTTTTGTGTCCGGGGAGTCTGACGACCGCACGTACTCGACACACTGCTGCATCCATCGGAAGATATCTTTCCCCAGGAAAAGCAGCATGCGAACTTCCTGATATCGCCCCGTGAGCATCCGGCGGTGCAGAATCGATTCTTCTTCGGCTGAATCCACCAGCCCCTCAAGCGCGAGGGAGGCAAGGGAGCCATCCACAAGCTCGCTTGTGCCCGTGCCGCCGCTGAATGGATGCAGGATCAGCGGGGGCAATTGCCTTACCTGGGACATGATGGGGGACATCCGGTTATTTCCGCTCGGTCAGTGTCACTTTGGCCGTCAGATTCTTATCGGCACGCAACACCTCCACTTCGACCTCTTCTCCCACCTTGTGGGCTCTGAGAGCATAAGTGAAATCGTAAAGATTTTGTATGGGATCCTTTCCGAATCGGACCAGGATATCTCCGGCCTTAAGCCCGGCTTTGGCAGCAGGCGATCCCGGAGTCACATCGGCAAACCGCACACCGCGCGGGGGTTCCGCGAAATCTGGAACACTGCCGAAATACGGTCCATAACCGCCGCCGCCCGAGCCGGAAACTACTCCGCCGTGTGAGTTCTCCTTCTCTTCCACGCGGACGAACCGCGGCCGGCCCGCGTCGGAATCCAGGCGATCCGTCACCGCCGCCACCAGTTGCACAACCTCGACCGCCGCTTTGGAGTCGATCTTGTCCCAGGTATCGCTCGGCTTGTGATAGTCGGCATGCAGACCGGAGAAAAAGAACAGGACGGGAACCTGTTTGGCCGTGAACGAGGTGTGATCGCTCGATCCGTAGCCACTGTTGTCGGAATAATCCACATGCAGCGAAGAGAAGCGCGGAGTAAGGGAATCCAAATCCTGGCGCAACGTGGTGCCGGTTCCGGCGCCGCCGACGTATAGTTTTCCGTCGCGCACACGGCCGATCATATCCATATTGATCATCGCGACGGCCTTGCCGAGCGGCAGTTCCGGATGGTTGGCGTAATAACCCGATCCCAGCAATCCCAGCTCTTCGCCGGCGAAAGTCATGAACAGGATGCCGCGCTTCGGTTTGGGCAGCGCGGAAAAATGCCGTGCAAGTTCGATCACGCCCGAGGTGCCGGATGCATTGTCATCCGCGCCGGGATGCACTGTTCCCGTGAGCGACGGCGCCAGCGAATACTGACCGCCCAAGCCCAGGTGATCGTAGTGCGCGCCGATGATCACGTATTCATCCGTTTCGCCCGGCAAATAGCCGAGGACGTTGTGGACGGTCTTGACCACGCGCTCCACATCCACGTTCTCGCGGACTTCCACGCCCGGAAGAGCAAAGGAACGAGGCTTCACGTCGGTATTGATGCCGCGCTCGATTTCCTGCAGATCTTTGCCTGCGCCGCGAAGCCAGGATTCAGCCACACGCTCCTTCATCTGGACGACGAGAATACCGGCGTCGGTCGGCCCGGTCGTTCCACCGAAGGGCTCGAGCTCCTCTTTGTCGGATCCGTTTTCGTGATTGATCCGGTCCCAAACCAGAATCACGCCGGCTGCGCCGTGTTTGCGCGCATTCGCCGCCTTACTGTAAAGCTGCGAATGATCCGTGTAAACCTTGCCGTCGAAGACGCTCTTCTCGTCGTACTCCTGCGGCTCATGCTCGAGAACAACCACAAATTTGCCGTGCGCATTGATTCCGGCGTAGTCGTCGTAGTTATATTCCGGAGCGGTGATGCCGTATCCGGCAAAAACCACGCCGCCCGAAGCCTTGCCGCGCCCGGAAAAGTTGATCGGCACAAATTCTTTGCCGGTCTGAAGCGACTCGGAATCGTCCTTCATGGTGAAATCGAGACGATTGGCCTTGCCCAGCTTTGCGCTGGTCGTGATCTCGAACGCCTGCAGGTAGTTCTTCCCGTCCGCAGGCTTCAGTCCGTCTGACTTGAAGTGTGTGGCGATATATTGGGCGGCCTTCTCCAACTCGGGCGATCCGCTTTCACGGCCCTTCATTTCGGGCGAGGCGAGAAACTTGATGTGGCTCAGGTAACGCTCGGCACTGAATCCGGAATCACCGGACTGAGCCCACAGTGACGCGGCAAGGAGTGTTGCGGCGCCGGCCAGTCCCGCGAAGGAGCCCCACTGTTTTCGTGACATTGATTTCTTACTTCTTCAGACCAACGGACCCGTTATTCTGCGCCACACCAGGCGTGGGCAACTGCACGCTGCAGCCGCAGTCCTCACCCGCATTTTTCGCGGTCTTCTGATAGTCGATTTCGTAATCGATGACCCGTTTCAAATCGTCCCACTGGACGGCGCCCACCATCCGGCGGCCGTTGACGAATAATGTGGGAGTGGAATTTACCTCGAGCGCCTTCCCTTCCGCTCTGGTCTTATCGACCTCTTCTTCCGTCGCGCGGGAATCGATGCATTTCGAAAGCTGATCTTTGTCGATTCCCTTCCCCACTGCGAACTCGAGAACTTTGTCCTTCAGGTTTTCGGGCGTCATCTCGTCCTGATGGTCGAAGATCCAGTCGTGATAGTCCCAGAAAGCGTTCGCGTTCTGGTGGAAAATGCAGCGTCCCATCATGGCCGCGGCCTTTGCCCAGGGATGCAGGCTCTCCAGCGGAAAGTTCATGTAATAGAGCCGTACTTCTTTGGGATACGTCTTCTGCAGGTTCTCCCTCAGCATCTTGGCTTCGGCGCGGCAGTAGGGACATTCAAAATCGCTGAACTCAACCAGCACCACCGGAGCGCCCGGCGTTCCGAAACTGGGTTGATATTCGGTCTTCAATTGGTCGAGGTCGTGTTTGAAAGGATTCTGGGCGACGTCGAATACGGTGCCGCGAATAATCTTCTGACCGTCTTTCGAGACATAAAACGTCTCTTCCTGGCTGGCGTTGCCCTGCGAGCCGCGGATCTTTACTTCGGAGAATCCCGGCATGGGGCCCGGTTGAGGATCGCCGATCGTGACGTCGATCGGCGGCGGCCATACAAAAAGATGGCGAATGTAGGCCTCCAGCCTGCCTTTATCGATCTGGGGCCTGTCAGCCTGGGGCTTGTCGCTCTGGGATTTGCCGGGCGCGGCCTTGTTGGCGGGGGCTTTAGTGGGTGTCTGGGCCACAAGGGCAGCAGCAGCGACGAAGGGGACTATCAGTTTTCGAAGCATAATTTATTCACGAGGGGACGGAACGGTACTGAAAGTATTATAGCCGTGGAATTGGCCGGGGTTGCGAGCATCGCCGCCGCGTAGTGATGGCGCGAGCCCCGAAGATAAACCTGGTTCGGCCAGCGTGGAAAGCACCTTGTAATGAGCCTTCAGCTCGCAGAACAGCCTGTAGAAGAGTAGGCGCCGGCAGGCTCCAGTTAATGAGCCCGCTATGATCAATCCAGCTCCGTTTGGCCCGAATTCAAAACGACCCGAACGCATATCCCATTCAGCTATCTGCCGCCCCAAAGGCTGGAAAAAGCCGCTGCCGGAATCCGAAAACGGCGATCCGGCGACCGCCGCATGGCCACAACCCACGTGACAAGTGGTGGAATTCCCTCAACAGAGTACCTGTACCGGGATTGTCCCAGGATTGTGTCGCTCCGAAACGTCTTCACCCGGAGCCGAATCGTAACCATGTGTGGAATCAGCAACTCCGAACGGCCTGAAACCTGCTTTTCCACCGCCGCACTACTTATGTCTGGATTGTCTCCGGCCAAACCGATCGCCCTTATATTCACTTTGTGGGCCTGCTCCGCCACGGCAGCGACGCTCCAGCAGTTGAGCCTCGACCAGATGACGCAGGATGCCACCACAATCGTTCGAGCGCGCGTCACCGGTTCTTCCGCCGCCCTCTCCGGCGCCACCATCTATACGCACTACAAATTGCTGGTTTCGGAAACCTGGAAAGGCTCTGCCACTCCTGAAGTGATGATCCCCGGCGGTGTCGCCAACGGATATCGCCAGTCCTTCCCCGGCGTACCCGCTTTGCAGACCGGCGCCGAATACGTCCTGTTCCTTTGGAAGTCGCCCACCACCGGTATCACGCATGTTGTCGGGTTGAGTCAGGGCATTCTTAACGTCACGCAGCAGCCGGGTGGCTCCTTCTACGTCAGCCGCCCCGTAATCGGCGAAACCATGCTGGACGCGTACGGGCATCCCGTAAGAGATCAGGCAGTCGGAATGCCGCTTTCCGATCTGAAGACCCGCGTCAGCCAGACCCTCGCCAGCCAAACCCAGGTAACGGGAGCCGCCAAATGACTTCTTCGCGCCCGCTCCCGCACTCAGTCAAAAAAAGACTCGTTGTCTTCGCTGCGCTTGTCGCTACACTGGCGATGGGCGCCCTGCCCGCCTCCGCGTACTATCACTTCGTTCACTATCTGAACAGCGCCGCTGTCCCCGAAAAGTTCGACCTCACCGCGCTGCCCAATAAGACCGTCATCATCTCCGTCTCCGAAAGCGGACCGCAGACCTACTCCCCATACGACAACTTCAGCTCCGTATTGACGCAAATCCGCCAGGCGACCCAGGTCTGGAACGGAGTCGCATCCTCCGACCTGCGGGTATCCTTCGGCGGTCTGGAAAACACGGCCACGATTCAGAACACGCCCGGCGGCGACGTAGTATTTGACGACCTCCCGCCCGGCGTCGAAGGATTCGGCGGCCCGACTACCACCGTCAATCCCGTCACAGCGGCCGACGGAACGGTTTTCATGCCGATCGTTCGTTCCACGGTGCACCTGAATGTGAACATGACCGTTCTCCCCGGCCCGAGTTATGACGCGACATTTTTCATGACCACGGTTCATGAGTTGGGTCATGCGTTGGGCCTGCAGCATACCTTCACCGCGGCCACCATGTCCCAAGCCACCACTCGCGCGACTACCGTCACCCATCCGGTAGCGGCCGATGACATCGCGGGCATTTCAGTGCTCTACCCCAACGCGAATTTTGCTCAATTGGGAAGCATCACGGGACAAATTACGGCAGGCGGCGGTGGAGTACATCTCGCCTCCGTCGTCGCAATCCTCAGCGGAGGTGAGGCTGTCAGCGCGCTCACGAATCCCGACGGTACTTACCGGATCGACGGTGTTCCTCCCGGCCAGTACAACGTTTACGTTCACACCATGCCGCCTGACGCCGACATCTACGGCCCATGGAATCCCGATGGCAGCACCGCGGCGCCGAGCGGCCCGGTCAACACGCTCTTCTATCCCGGCACAACCAGCCTCAGCCAGGCCGGCGCGGTATCCGTCCAGGCGGGAACGGTCACCAGCGGAATCGACATCGCGGTCAGCACGCGGGCGGACGTTCCGTTTTACGACGGCCAAGTCTACGGATACTTCAATCAGACCATCGCGATTACGCCTGCCGATGTCAATATGCTCGGAGGCGCAACGACTGTCGCCGCTTCTCTGGTCACCCCGTCAACAAACGGGCAGATACCCGGCTTGGCTGCGCAGGCGATCGGCGGTCCTTTGTCTGTCAACAGCGTCTATCCCTACACCGCTAACGGCTACACCTACTATGGTCTCCAACTGGACTTCAGCGCCGGCGGACTTCCAGGCTGGCAGCACTTGATTTTCAGCACTCCGGACTACACCTACATCCAGCCCGACGCGATCAATCTGACTCAGAACGGCCCTCCCGCCATCGCCAGTGCCGTCGGCAACGGCGATGGCAGCGTGACCGTCACCGGGACAAATTGGGCCTCGAATACGCTGCTTTACTTCAATGGCCTTCCGTCGTCGATTCTCTCTCTCGATCCCGTCGCCGGGAGTGCGGTGGTCGTTCCGCCGCCGGGCATAAATAGCCAGCAGGCTGTTCTTACGGCTTATAATTCCGACGGTCAGAATTCGCAGTTTCTCCAGTCCGCCTCGCCGGTTACCTGGCTGTACGGCAGTGCGAGTGCCCCGGTGATTACAAACATCACACCGGCTTCTCTGCCTGCGGGGGCCGAATCCAGTGTCGATATTACCGGCAGTGGATTCTCGTTTGTTCAGGGCCAGACCAGCGTTGGCTTCGGAAGCAGCGATATTCTGGTGCAGCGCGTATTTGTGCTGTCGCCGAATCACCTGCAGGTCGATGTTTTGATCTCCCCCAACGCGGCATTGTCGAATCTGGACGTGAGCATTTTGGCCGGGTTTCAGCTCGCGACGGCGCCTGCGGCATTTCAGATCACCCCTCAGGTGCCTGGATTACCCTCCCCTATTCCGGTTTTTCAGAACGCATTGACTGGCCTGACAGGAGCGTATCCCGGCGCCGTTGTCAGTCTCTACGGCTCAAACCTCACTGCCGCATCGGGCGCGCCCTTGGTTTCCATCGACGGTCAGGCAGTTACATTGCTCTACTCGTCGCCGACACAACTCAACCTGCAATTACCGGCCACTCTTATTCCAGGTCCTGCAATCATGACCGTAAATAACGGAGTCATGCCCGTATTTCCGATTACAGTCAATATCGATACACTGCCTGCCGGAATCAACGCCATCCAGAATGCGACGACCGGAGCATACATCAACGCGACCAGCGCGGCGCACCAGGGCGATTCGCTCATCGTGTCCCTCAACAACTTCGCGCCGCAGGGAACGAATATCGACCCGAGCCGCGTCCAGGTGAGTGTCGGCGGTGTTTCGCACCCGGCGACGCTGGTTACCGCCGTCGGGGCGTTGTATCAGGTCACCTTTCAGTTGAACGCCAACGATGCGGTTGAGCAAATCGCACAATTGGTCGTCTATCTCGACGGACGCAGCAGTTATCCGGCAGCGATTCCTGTTGTCGCACAATAGACTTCATGAAAACGAAGCTCTGTTTATTCGCGCTCGCCGCCACGGCGATCGCAGCCTTGCCTGCGGGATATACCCACTGGACGAACGAACAGATTCAGGATCGCGCGAAGAATCTCCCCACAAAAATGGGCAAAGTTAAAGTCGCGACGGAGTCGCTGGGCGGATGGGGCAACCATTCCATGTCCGTCGTACATCGCGAGGGCAGCGGTCAAGCCGAACTGCATGAAACACAGTCGGACATCCTTTTTATTCGCAGCGGCAACGCAGCCATCGTCGTAGGCGGCACAATTCCCGATGGCAGGAAGACAACCGCTCACGAAATCCGCGGCTCGAAAATCGAAGGCGGCGAGAAACAACCGCTCCATCCCGGCGACGTTCTCCACATCTCACCCCACACTCCACACCAGATGATTCTGGAGCCCGGGCAGAAGCTCGACTACTACGCCGTGAAGGTGGACGCCCGCTGAATTGTAGGGCAGGGCTTTTGCCCGGCGCGGAGCTGCGTTAACCGCGCGCGCCCGAAAGATACTTCAGCAGCGCCCGCAGCGCCTTGCCACGGTGGCTCACGTCGAACTTTTTCGGGCCATCCACTTCGCCGAAGGAGCAGCCGAACGGCGGATAGTAGAAGAGCGGATCGTATCCGAATCCGCCCGGTCCCCGCGCTTCACGAAGGATCTCGCCTTCCACCTCGCCGCGAAACGTGTGCTTCGTTTCTCCGGCCTCGGCGAGAGCGATCACGCAGACAAAGCGGCCGGTCCGGTTCGTCTGGTCACCCAGGCGTTCGAGCAGTAACCGGTTGTTGGCTTCATCGGTTGCATGCGGACCGGCATACCGCGCCGAGTAAACGCCGGGCTCGCCGCCCAGCACATCGACCTCGAGTCCGGAGTCGTCTGCGAACAGCGGCCCCGGCGCAAATTTGCTGTAGTACTCGGCCTTCAGCCGCGCATTCTCTTCGAACGTTGCGCCGTTCTCTTCCGGCGCCGGGAGCGACTTGAGGTCCGAGAGCGGTTTCACATCGATGCCGAGCAGTTCGCCGGCAAGGCGGAACTCGCGGAGCTTTCCCGGATTGCCCGTTGCACAGTGGATTCGCACAGTAGATCGTCAGGCGGCTTCGACCGCAGCCTGCTGGATTGCGATCAGTTCCGCGATGCCCTGCTTGGCGAGGCTGGTCATGGACGCCATCTGCTCGTCGTCGAAGCTGTGGTGTTCGGCAGTCGCCTGGAATTCGACGAAGCGGCCATCGCCGGTCATCACCACGTTCGCGTCCACATCCGCGCGTGAGTCTTCTTCGTAGCAGAGGTCCAGGATCGGTTCGCCGTTGAGGACCCCGACGCTGATCGCCGCCACCACACCCGTCAGCGGCGACTTCGAGATCGTCTTATACTTCCGCATCTGCTTCACCGCCAGAGCCAGCGCAACCCAGGCGCCGGTGATGGACGCCACACGCGTGCCGCCGTCGGCCTGGAGCACATCGCAGTCGAGGATGATCGAGCGCTCGCCCAATGCCTTCAGATCGATCACTCCGCGCAACGATCGCCCGATCAGCCGTTGGATCTCGTGCGTGCGGCCGCTCGGCCGTCCCTTCGCAACTTCACGCGCGGTTCGCGTCGAAGTCGCCCGGGGCAGCATGGAATACTCGGCGGTGACCCATCCCTGACCGGTGTTGCGCAGAAAGTGAGGGACGGTTGTCTCCACGCTCGCGGCGCAAAGCACCTGTGTGTTGCCGATCGTGATGAGCGCCGATCCCTCGGCAGTCTTCAGATAACCTGTGGCGATTTCAACGGGTCGCAGTTCATCGGCTTGTCTGCCGTCAGGACGCATTCTTCATCGCCTCATAAAGGAACACCATCGTCAGGATCATCCCGAGAACCAGAAACACGATGCACGGCATACCGGCTTTCATCTGCGGCGGTGCGGTTGACTTCGGTTTCGAGGCCTTAAATTTACCCATTTGTTACGGAGGTTGAGATCAGGTCGAAGCTGTTACGCTTACGAACGTGATTTGGAAACGACAGACCAGTTTACTATTCGTCTCCCTTCTGCTCGCGGCCTGCGCCTCCGGTCCTCCTCCGAAGCCGGATATTCCCGACTCCATTTCTCCCGGCTGGAAGCTCGCCTCTCTCAACAAGTCCGCCCTGCCGTCCGGAGTTCCCGCCGACGGTGCGCCGGATTGCTGGAAGGCCAACTACTCCGGATCGGGAGATGTACAAGCCTGGGTCTGTTGGTACAAAGTCACCGGCAACGCGTTCGACGCCGTACAGCGCGCCCGCGCGGAAGCTCAGACCGTAAAGTTCCAGGAAGAGCACTATCTCGTTCTCCTGAAGTGGAACAACGTGACCAAAACCAATCTGGAGACGCTTGTCAGAGCCATCCAGAAGGCTCTGCAGCCGGCGCGCTAAGAGCTAGACTGAAGCTGTGTCCGGCGCTCGCACGAAGCCTGTCGAATCTGTCGAGCGCTTCTTCCAGCTCTCGCTGCTGGGCTTAATCACCAGCGCGTACTTCGCGCTGGCCGGCTCCGGCTATCTCGATCGTCCAACACTCGTCCTCACCTTCCTCGGCCTTCTGGTTCGTGCCGCGATGGTCGCGGGACTGCTGCGCATTGAGGTCTCGATATCTGTTGCCTCGGTGGCAGCCTTGGCCTACATAGCCTTCTTTCCGATCGACTTCTACTTTCTGTCGCGGGACTTTCTCGCCGCTACCGTCCACGCGGTCTGCTTCCTCGCAACCCTCAAGATCCTGACCGCGAAGTCGAATCGGGATTACGCATACACGGGGGCGATCTCATTCGTTGAGCTGATCGCCGCAGCGATGCTCTCCGCTCAATCCAGCTTCTTCGGCTATCTGGCGCTGTATGTGGTATTCGCCATCGCAGCGTTCACCAGCGCCGAGATCCGCCGTGGCTTCCAGCGCCATGACCAGCACGCCGCGCCGCCGCGCGTGCACATGACCTGGCGTCTTGCCGTGGTTGCGATAACGGCCACCTGCGGAATCCTGGTGATCACTTCGGGCCTGTTTCTGATCGTCCCGCGTACAGCCCGCATGGCGGCGATGCTCTTCCCCGGCACGCCACGGCTCACCGGGTTTTCGAACGTCGTCGATCTGGGAGGCTTCGGACGGATCAGCCGTGACGACCGACCGGTGCTGCACATCCTCTCGTACTCACGCCCCTTGCCGTCGAGTCTGAAGTGGCGCGGCGCAGCACTCAGCCACTTCGATGGCAAACGCTGGTCAGAGCCTCCGCTGCCGGGCCGCACGATACCAGCCATCCATGGATACGCCGAAATCGCCGACCTCAGCCAGCGCTCGCGCCGCGACGGCCGACGCCTGATCTATCGTGTCGACGTTCAGAACTCCGGTACCGGAACGCTCTTCGTCGCAGGCATCCCGGAATTCGTGAACGCCGACGTTCGGTACTTGCTGCTGACGCCGGAGGATTCATTACGTGTTCTCGCGCCGACCGGCGAGTCTTTGCGCTATGAGGTCTCGGCGCATACGGGACCGCCGCTGCTCTCCTCGCTCAACAGTGTGGAGCGCGCCCGCTATCTGGATCTGCCGCTTCTCGATATTCGGATCTACACGTTGGCTCGCCAGTGGTCCGGTAGCGGCACGCCTCTTGAACAGGCCATTCGAATCCAGCAGCATCTGAAAACCGACTTCCGGTACACTCTCGACGGTCCTGAGAAGCCGGTTCGCGACCCGCTCTCCGACTTCCTGTTTGTGCGCAGGGAAGGCTACTGCGAATACTTCGCATCGGCGATGGCCGTCATGCTCCGTGCACAAGGGATTCCTTCGCGCGTGGCCACCGGCTTTCAGAGCGGCTACTTCAACGAGGTCTCGGGACTCTATGTGGTGCGGGCATCCGACGCGCATGCCTGGGTGGAAGCGTGGATCGATGGCCGCGGATGGACCACCTTCGATCCCACTCCCGTAGCTTCCAGCCCGATCCATGCAGGCCTTCTTGCACGACTCAATATGTACCTCGATGCCGCTGACCACGCGTGGCAGGAGTGGGTTGTGTCGTATGACCTCACGCATCAGGTCGCGATGGCCGCACGGTTCGAAGCAGCGTTGCGTAGCTGGAATCGGACCGGCGCAACATCGAACGGCGATTGGAGGGCGCGGGTCATAAACGGTCTGACGACCTGGGGAGTGGCGGCGCTGGCGGCCGTCCTGCTCATCGTTCTGGTTGTGTTGTTCGGTCCGCGTTATTGGCGCGAATGGCGCAGAAAAGCCCGTCTGCAACAGATTATCCGCTCCGGCGGATCGCCCTCCGACGCCAGCATCCTTTACGAGAGGATGCTGGAGATGCTGGAGCGCCGCGGATTTCAGAAGCCGCCGTGGTTTACGCCGACCGAGTTCGCGCGCCATCTTCCCGTCGAAGAGAAGAAGGTGGTCGAGTTCACCGAGGTCTATAACGCTGTGCGTTTTGGCGGCGACACTTCAGCGGCTTCGCGGCTCGCCGGGCTGCTTCAGGATTTCGAGCGCACCTGACTCAGGATCGCCTCGGCGCGAGCAATCACCGGGCGATCGATCATCTCACCATCGACTTGAATTGCCGCTCCGCCCGCGGTTACCGCAGCTTCGACGATTCTCGTTGCCCAAGTCCGCTCTTCGGCGGTAGGTCCGAAACATTCATTCACAGTCGGTGTCTGCTTCGGGTGAATACAGAGCTTGCCTCCGAAGCCCAGGCGTCTCGCCCGCTGCGTGTCGGCGCGGACGGCATCAGGTGTATCGAAGACAACGGTGACTCCATCTACCGGAGCCGGAAGTCCGGCGATCCGGGATACCAGCACCAACTGTGAGCGGAAATAGAGAAGCTCTTCGCCTTCGCCGTTGATGCCGAGGTCGAGTTGAAAGTCGATCGATCCGAACATCAGTCTCTGCACATTCGAGGCATGCGCCAGCCCGGAGACATTCCAGAAGCCCTGCGCTGTCTCAATGATCGGCAGCACTGGCTTGCCGATGGTCTGAACATCTTCGACGCGCTCCGCCTTCGGCAACACCACGCCGGCGACATGCGCTTTCTCGCACATGGCGACGTCGTCGCGAAACCATTCCGTTTGCGCGCCGTTGACGCGAACGAATACGCAGCGCTCGGGCGAAACCCACGCAGCAACATTCGCTCTCGCGGCGGCTCTTTCCGCGGGAGGCACGGCGTCTTCGAGATCGATAATGACTGCGTCCGCTCCGCTGGCAAGCGCCTTGGGAAACCTCTCCGGGCGGTTGCCCGGCACGAACAGATACGAGCGCGGGGCACTCATCGCAGGAATATTCCGATCTTGTCCAGCTTCGTCAGGTCTTTTATCTGCGCGAATATGGCAACCATCTCGGCGGCAGTGGCTGCGCCGCTGTGCTCCGCGAGAAGCACCGCCTTTTCCTCAAGTTCCTGGCGCGTCAATGTATTCCCCGGATCGCCACGCGGCTCATCGACGCGGCCGTGCAGAACGAGTCCATCGGCCGTCTCGACTGTCACTTTGCCGATCCATCGCACCGGATAGGCAGCGTCCACTTCGGGATCAAGCTGCATAGTGACTTTTTGGCGAAAGGCCGTGACGCGCGGATCGCTGAAAGACGCTTCGAACTCCTGGATGCTGGCCCGCTGGAAGACGGCAATCATGCCCAATACGGTACCCATCGAAAATTTGGCCTGGTGGATCGTTTGGGGCACGTCCACCGTTCCGAGCACATCGATCGCGCCCTGATGGACATGAGCCGTAACGCGAGTAATCTTTGCGATGTCCAGCTTGTTCTCAGTCAGCACCTTGAGCAGCGCGTCGGCGGCGGGATGCGTGTGTCTGCAGCAGGCGTGATATTTGAACGACGTTTCGAGGAGAGCCCAGCGTCTGCCTAATCGGTCGACCAACTTCGACGGATCGGCATCGGTTGACATGCCGGCCGCCATTCCCTGCTCTCCTTCGAAGATCCGCTTCGCTCCGGTGAAACCCTGTTGCGCGAGATAAGCCGAAAGAAGGCCGTCCGATGCGGCCATCGCGGTGTGGAGTTGTTTGGAGTCAGCCGCGTCGCGCAGAAACTCCCACAACCCCGCGGCCTGAGTTCCCGCGGAGCCGAACGCATCCAGCATCTGTTCGGAAGACAAACGAAGGAGGCTGCCCGTGGCTGCGGCCGCCGCAATCGTGCCTGCCGTTCCGGTGGTGTGGAACACCTTATAGTGCGATCGCCCGAGAAACTCCCCCACCCGGATGCCTGTTTCGTAACCCGCAACTGCCGCTGTCAGGAGATCCCGGCCGGAACGACCGAGCGACTGGGCGACGGCAAGCGCGGGCGGAAAGACCACTGTGCCCGGGTGGAAGACAGAGCCGTTGTGGACATCGTCCTGTTCGGCGTAATGGGAAGCGGCGGCGTTCACCATCGCGGCGAAGTAAGGAGAAGTGCGGCGGCGAGATATCAATATTTCAGACAGGCCATCCGGGCTGCCCATACTTCGGGCGAAGCACTCGATAGCCTCCACTGCGCGCGCTCCTTTGCCTGCCAGCGCGGAGCCGAACCAATCGAGAAAAAGATCTTCCGCCCGTTGAATGACCGACTGGGGAATCTCTTCGAAGCGCAGATTCGCCGCAAAGTCCGCGAGTAACTTGCTGGGACTCAAATTGCCTTCTCCGTTTGCAGACGGTTGATCACATCGGCATCATAACCAAGTTCGGTGAGAATGGCATGAGTGTGCTCGCCGAGCGCCGGGACCGCATCCATTCGGGCTTCGCCGAGGTTTACTCCAGGCGGCAGAAGAGCCGGAATCATCCCGGCGGGGCTTGGCACCTCAGCCCAGCGCTCCCGGACCACCAACTGTGGATGTGCCCACAGATCGTGCATATCATTCATATGCGCGTTGGCAATCTGAGCCGCATCGAGGCGCGCGATTACCTGTTCGGAAGTCAATTGCGAAAAGACTTCAGTGATGATTGCATTCAGTTCCTGTCTTGCGGCGGAGCGGCGGAAGTTGCTGGAGAAGCGCGCGTCATCTGCAAGTTCCGGTTGCTCGAGAACTTTGGCGCAGAAGACCGCCCACTCCCTTTCATTCTGCAGTCCGAGCATTACGCTCTTTCCGTCCCCCGCGGGAAACGGACCATACGGATAAATGGTCGCGTGAGAAGCGCCCGTGCGCGGCGGAGGCGCTGCGCTGTCAAACGCATAGTACAAGGGATAGCTCATCCATTCCGCCATACACTCCAGCATGGATAAGTCGATGCGGGAACCTTTTCTGGTCTTACTCCGATTCATCAGTGCGGCAAGAATGTTCGTGACGGCATACATTCCGGCTGAGATATCGGCGATTGAGTTGCCGGCTTTGGAGGGAACGTCAGGAGTGCCGGTCACCGAAAGAAATCCGGATTCGCTCTGAATCAGCAGATCGTAGGCCTTCTTGTCGCGATAAGGGCCGTTGTCTCCGTAGCCGGAGATATCGCATACGATCAACCCTGGGTGCTTCTCTTGCAGGGCTTCGTACGACAATCCCAATCGGGCTGCAGCGCCAGGCGCCAGGTTCTGCACGAGAATATCGGCTTTTTCAAGAAGACGCGCCAGTATCGCTGATGCTTCGGGATGTTTCAGATCCAGCGTCATGCTCTCTTTGGAACGGTTGCACCATACGAAATGAGAGGCAAGCCCGCGGACGCGCTCGTCGTAGCCGCGAGCAAAATCGCCGACGCCCGGCCGCTCGACCTTGATCACGCGCGCGCCCATATCGGCAAGCTGCCGCGTGGCAAACGGAGCGGAGACTGCCTGCTCCAGCGTTACTACGGTGACTCCATCCAGCGCGAGCATCAGAATGACCGCGGCATCTTCAGCACGTGCTCCCCAATATAGGAAAGGATCAAGTTGGTGGATATCGGCGCCACCTGATAGAGGCGGGTTTCGCGGAACTTGCGCTCGACATCGTAATCCCGCGCGAATCCGTAGCCGCCGTGAAACTGCAGGCAGACGTTGGCGGCTTCCCATGAAGATTCGGCGGCAAGCAGCAATGCCATGTTGGCCTCCGCGCCGCAGCTCTTATGAGCGTCGAAGAGCGAGCAGGCTTTGAAGCGCATCAGATTCGCCGCTTCGATATTGACGTACGCTTTCGCGATGGGAAACTGAACGCCCTGATTTTGCGCGATGGGCCGCCCGAACACTGTGCGTTCGCCGGCATACTTAGTGACTTTGTCGATGAACCAATAGCCGTCGCCGATGCACTCGGCAGCAATGAGTGTTCTCTCCGCGTTGAGGCCGTCGAGGATGTATCGGAAGCCCGAGCCCTCTTCGCCGATTCGATTGTCCACGGGAATTTCGAGGTTGTCGATGAACAACTCATTGGTCTCGTGATTCACCATATTGGGAATCGGCCGGACGGTGAGTCCCTTCCCGATGGATGCTTTCAGATCGACGAGAAAGATCGACATGCCGTCGGACTTCTTCTTCACTTCAGCCAGCGGCGTGGTGCGGGCAAGGAGGATCATCAGATCGGAATGCTGCACGCGTGAAGTCCAGACCTTCTGACCATTGACGACATAGCGATCTCCTTTTCGCACCGCCACGGTTTGGATCTTTGTCGTGTCCGTTCCGGCTGTGGGCTCAGTTACCGCCATCGACTGCAGGCGCAATTCGCCATTCGCGATCTTCGGAAGATACGCTCTTTTCTGCGCTTCCGAGCCGTGGCGGAGCAGCGTACCCATGTTGTACATCTGGCCGTGGCATGCGCCTGAATTCGCGCCGGACCGATTGATTTCCTCGATGATCACGGAGGCTTCGGCCAGAGTGAGTCCGCCGCCGCCGTAATCTTCGGGGATGAGGGCGGCAAGCCAGCCGGCTTTGGTCAGGGCATCGACGAACTTTTCGGGATAGCCGCGCTGGTCATCGATCTCGCGAAAGTATTCGGGAGGAAAATGCGCGCAGAGTTCGCGGACGGCGGAACGGATCTCCAGATATTGGTCAGTCATCTTTTCGGGAACCCTGCTCCTCTTTTGCGCGATCGTGCGGATGGAGTTGTGCGGCGAGGTGTTGTGGGAAGCCGGCAGGGTCGCCAGGATACTTTTCAGGAATAGTCATCCTGGCGATATTGTGGCAGACGATTGGGGCATTTTCGGGGAGCGCGGCGGTAAGTGGTTGGTTTCAGGGAGGAGCGCGCGATGTATAACCAGATGTCGCCGAGCTGGGCTTCCGCCTAAGAGGAAGGCGGTAGCTCATCCGCGCGCGTTTTGCTCGGCGGCAAGCCGCGCCATGCCACGCCGGGCGGCGTCGCTGACGAGTTGGTCGGATTCCTCGGTGAGCGCTGCCCGTTGTTGACATGCCACCCCCGACCAGCAAGCGCCTCCAGTGGATACGATTCGGCGTGAGGACCAGCACTATGAATGCATGGAAGCTATTCCGGAATGCGCGTCGCAGAGCGATGCTTCGCGGGATTACCAATTTGCGTAGCCGGAAGTCCAAAGCGGCATCTATAACAATGTATTGAAGCATCGCAGCTGTGGTAGACTGCGATCAAGAGCGGAGGGGAAAATTTTTCCTTCCAAAATTGGAAACGGAAGCGTAACTGCTTTCGTCAGTCAGGAGTAACTACTGACAGGACTGGTCGACCGAAATGCCTGAGGTTCTGCACAGCGATCCCGCCGAGACCGCCGCACACGACGCTAATGGCGCGGTGAAGCTTCAAACGGATATTAACGACCATCTCGACCGGCTGTTTGCCGCTGACAAAGCGGAGATTCCCTGGTTCGTTTCGCTCTATAACAGCATTCACGATCTGATCAAGCCGGAGAAGCTGCCGCCGCTGGAGATCACTTCCAAACCGGTGGCGGTGAAGAGCATTTGGGGTCTGTACGCAATGAACCCCAAGTCCTTTTACACCTCCGTCGCTATTCTTGGTACCGTTTTTGCGCTGCTGATGATCACGTTCACGAACAAAGCCGTGCAGCAGAAAATTGCGCAGAAGCTGGACCTGATCGACCCCAACATCGAGCCCTACAAACCTCCCGCGCCAAAACAAGCCGGTGGCGGCGGGGGGGGCGGCGCCCGGGAAGTTGCGCCGGTAAGCAAGGGTCAGGCGCCCAAGCCCGCACTGAAGCAGTTCACGCCTCCGATGATCGTGCAGAATAAGCCGAAACTGGAAATGACGCCGACCATCATCGCTCCTCCGGATACCGTTCTTCCGCAGAACAATCTGCCGAACTGGGGCGATCCGCTGGCGAAGCTGTCGAACCTGTCCAATGGCACGGGTTTTGGCGGCGGCATGGGCAACGGCAGCGGCGGCGGTCTGGGCAACGGCAGCGGCGGCGGATTCGGTCCCGGTTCCGGCGGCGGAGTCGGCGGCGGAGTCTTCAAGGTCGGCGGAGGCGTCAGCGCGCCGGTGCCCATTTACAAGCCCGATCCGGAATATTCCGAAGAAGCGCGCAAAGCCAAGTACAGCGGCACGGTGTTATTGGCTGTGATTGTCGATGTGGAAGGCAAGGCACGCGATATTCACGTCGTCAAGAGCCTCGGTATGGGCTTGGACGAAAAAGCCATGGAGGCGGTGCAGAAGTGGAAATTCAAGCCCGCGATGAAGGGCGGCTCTCCCGTGAACGTACACGCCACCATTGAAGTGAATTTCCGGCTGCTGTAGCGGAAGCCGGGCCAATCCAAATAAACAGGCTGAAGCCTGTTCTACCAAGGTGCTTACGATGCTCGCGCATCGCGGGCTGCGGAATCGGCTGGAAGACGTAAATAGAAAGTCGATCCCACCCCTTCCGTCGATTCCACCCAGATTTTCCCGTCGTGCGCTTCGGCTATCTTCCGGACCAGCGCCAGGCCGATGCCGCTGCCGGGAATGTCCTGTCCATGCAGCCGATGGAATATTTTGAAGATCTTGTCCTGATACTCGGGTCCGATGCCGATACCGTTATCGCGAACCGAAAACAGCCACGCAGCGCCTTCATTGCGCGCCGAAATGTGAATCTCGGGCGCAACATCCGGTTTCCGATACTTAATCGCATTGCTGATCAGGTTCAGAAAGACGTGCTCCAGTTGTTCGTTGGCCGGCACGGACGGCAGCGAATCATGCGTAATCCGCGCTCCGCTCCCGCGAATCGAGGAATCCAGCGCTTCGATCACCCGTTCCACCATTTGATCGCAGCTCATGAGCCGCAGCTTGTGGTCACCGTTCGTCGCCTGCGAATACTGCAGCAGACCCTCGATGAAAAACCGCATTTTGGCGGCGCCGTCGACAATGAAGTCCACGCAGGTGGAAGTATCCGCTTCACGATTCGGGCCCAGTCGCATCTTCAGAAGCTGGGCATAGGACGTGATGGTGCGCAAAGGCTCATTCAGATCGTGCCCCACGCGATACGCGAACCAGCGGAGCTCCTCGTTCGATTTGCGCATTTCATTTTCGGCGTGGCGCGCGCGCAGGAACGCATTTACCGTGGCCAGCAGCACTGCCGGCTCCACCGGTTCCACCAGATAGCCATCCGCACCCGATTCAAATCCTCTTAACTGGTGATGCGTCAGCACCGACGACGCGGATATGTGAAGGATGGTCAGAGTCTCGGTCTGCGGGTTGTTCCTGAGCTGCCTGCAAACGTCAAAGCCGGTCATATCGGGCAGATTGACGTCGAGGAGGACGAGGCCCGGTTTGTGTTCCGAGGCCAATTCCAGTGTTTCGCTCCCCGAGCCGGCTTCCATGACGCGGTAGCCCGCCTGCCTGAGAAGTTTCGTGCGCGCATAACGACCAGGAACGTAATCGTCCACGTTCAAGATCAGCGAGTCGGCTGGGTTGACTTCAATCATTTTGGCACCGCATCTTTCAGAATACGACGAACCGCGTCTCCGGCAATCGCCTCGGTGAGATTGCCTTTACCGATAAAAGCAGCACACTGCCCGGACAAACGAATCCGTTCATTATCCGACAAAGAACGGGACGTGACAACGATAACCGGTATCGCTTTCGTCTCCGGCCTGCGCTTCAACTCGTCCAGCACTTCAAAGCCAGTCATATCCGGCATCGTCAGGTCGAGAAAAATCAAATCCGGCCGGTTTTCGCTTGCCTTACCGATGCCCTGCATTCCAGCGGTTTCCTCGGAAATTGCAATGGGCATGTTCTTCAGATGCTGCCTGAGCACATAACGGTCGAGATCGCTGTCGTCGATAATCAGCACCCGCGGCAACGCGGGACTGGCCGTAAGCGCCTCCAACTCTCTGACCAGGTCGGCGCGCTCGACCGGTTTCACTATATATGCATCCGCGCCCAGATGGAAACCCTTCGCCTGGTCCTCGATCGTACTGGCGACGATAATCGGGATATTTTTCGTACGTTCTTCCTTTTTCAGCCAGGCGAGGAATGCCCAGGTATCTTCCGAACGAAGCACTATATCGAGCACAATTGCGCGTGGTTCGATTTGTTCCAGAACTTTTTCTGCTTCGCGGGTTGTGGATACCGATATAACCTGAAACCGGGAGCCTCTCAGATAGCTCCTGTAAGCCATGATTGTTTCCGGACTGTCTTCGATGAACAGGACCGGCAGACCGGCGGATTCCTCGACCAGGAGAACCGGTTCGACAGCCTCCGGCCGCAAAGGATCCTGATAGATTCGCGGGACCCGCAAGGTAAAAGTCGATCCACGGCCGGGCTCGCTCCTCACTTCCACCGAGCCACCCAGAAATGTCGCGAGTCTTCTTGAGAGAGGCAATCCGAGACCGGTACCTTTGACTCTGCGCTGAATCGGATGGTCAATCTGGACAAAATCCTGAAAGATCAGGTCCTGATCCGCGGGTGCAATACCGATTCCCGTGTCTGAAACGGATATGGCTATTTCGTTCTCGCCGACAGTCTCCGCCCGCACCCGCACTTCGCCTTTTTCGGTAAATTTCAAGGAGTTGGAAATGAAGTTCCTCAGGATCTGCGATATCTTTCCTTCGTCGGTGTAGAGCGCCGGTATGTGATCTGCCTCCTCAAAAACCATGTCGACCGACTGGTTCAACAGCAGCGGCCGCAGCATTCCACGCAGCGCCGCAAACAGATCGGCCATAGCGAACTCGATGGGACGCGCCTCCAGTTTTCCGGCTTCCACCTTGGCGAGGTCCAGCAGATCGTTTACCAATTCCAGCAGGTCCTGCGCCGCTTTTCGAACGTACTCGACCTGCTGCTCCTGTTCTCCCGTCAACGGTCCGTCGGAGCGGCTGCGCAGCAGGCCGGAGAGCGCGAGTATCGAGTTCAGCGGCGAGCGGAACTCGTGGCTCATGTTGGAAAGAAACTTCGACTTGAGCTCGTCCGCGCGCCGGAGGTGGTCGGCCTTTTCATCGAGTTCGGCGTAGAGAGCGACTACGCCCCGATTGGTATCTTCGAGTTCGCGATTGACCCGCGTCAGTTCCTGCTGCCGGGCGCGGACCTCGTCCAAAGCCCGCAGGAGCTCCTGGTTCTGAAACTGAAGCTCCTGCATCGGATCATGCGGCCGCTCGCCGGCAAGGCTGCCGGCGATACGCGCCAGCTCCGCTTCCGTGATCAGCGGGGCGCGCTTCGGAATCAGCTTGGTCAGTACTACGGTAGTTCCGGAGCCTGGGGCGGAATCGATCTGAAACCGGTCCATCAGCCGCTTCGCACCGACGATCCCGAGACCCATGCCGGTCTGCGATTCATATCGACCCTCGAGGATTGCCGAAAGACCCGCGATGCCCGGCCCGTGGTCGGAGATCTTCGTCACAAACAATTGAGGCCTGGTGCGCCCCTCGACGGAAAACTCGATCCGGCCACCTTTTGCATAGTTGAATGCATTGCGTGCAATTTCGGAAACCGCGGTCGATATGCGCGTCTGGTCCTGCGGCTCGAATCCCAGCAGCCGAGCCACCTGGCGCGCCCGCTGCCTGGCGTTGACCGTATCGTGTTCCTGGCGGATTTCAGCGGAAAGGATCGCGAGGGTCATTTCGCTTATGCCGCCTTTGCGACGATTACCGTGGCATCGTCGTGACCGCGCGAATAGTCCCGGTAAAGCACTCCCGCGATCAGACTCGGGTCCCGGAGCGCGAGAGCGGGGCGCGATTCGAGGCTCGTGCCCGTCGCAAGGCCGTCCGAATGTATCACCAGAATGCTGTCCGCGGGCCACGGATAGCTGAACTCACGAATGCGCGCGGACTGGTGGCCGGCAGTTCCACTGACGGAGACCAGATGCTGGTTATGCCCCGAACCTCCATAAATTTGCCCGGTCACGTTCCCCAGCCCGGAGAACACTATCTTCCCCCGCACGTGATCGACCCTGGCTACTGAAACGGCAGCGCCCCGTGAACTTCGAAGCGCCCGATGAGCGAGGTCGATCAGAGTTCCCGGCGGCAGTTCGCGATTATCGCGCAGGATCCGAACGGCTTCGAGCGAGGCCTGGCTGGCTTCGTATCCGTGACCCAGCCCGTCGGCCACCAGGACGGTAAACATCTCATCGGTTTGCTCCATACCCCAGGAATCGCCGCAAAATTCCTCGCCGTGCTTGCTCACGTTGACGGCCCCGACCCGCAAATGAAGCCCGGCGGAAACTCGGGTCGCGGCATTGGCCACCGGCCACCGCGCCAGAATGGCCGTTCCTTCGCCGGGCACTGAATAGAAGTCCGATTCGTCCGCAAGCCGCCTTATGGCGCCCAATCCCTGGCCGGGCGAACTGCCGGTGGTGTATCCGTCCCGCAGACATTCTTCGATGTCCGGCATTCCCGGGCCTTTGTCCAGCGCAAGAAGTTCCAGTTCCGGAACTGCGGCGTCGCTGTCCGGATCGGTGACCTGGAGTAGAATCTCACCTCTCGTGGCGTGCTTCAGGATGTTCGTACAGGCTTCTGTAACCACAATCGCAACCCGTCCGGCACGCACTTCATCGAAGCCGATTTCGCGTGCCAACTCCATCGCCGCGCGGCGAGCCTCCGCGCACTGGCTGTTGTCTTCTATCGAGATACGAATGGTAGACGTTATTTCCACCTCAGGATTGAGACTCTCGTTCCTTCACCCACCTGCGACCAGATCTCAAATTCATTCGCGAGGCGTTTGGCGCCGCTTAGGCCGAGGCCCATCCCGCTGCCGGAGGTATAGCCCTCGGTCATAGCAAGATCGATATCGGGAATGCCCGGTCCCTGGTCCTCGAATACAAGCCGAATCCCCCGCCTGAGAGCGTTCTGCACCGATTCGATTTGTACGGTGCCCCCGCCGCCATGATCCAGCGTATTTCGGGCTAATTCGCTCGCCGCAGTGACAAATTTTGTCTGATCCACCAGCCCAAGACCCAGCGCAATAGACTTCTTGCGCACCGCCTGGCGAACGATAACTATATCTTCCGACGATCGAATCTCCAGCGATGCACCGTCAAGAACCTGCATGGCCGATCTCTTCTTTTTCCGAGAGGGCCGTCTGCAGCGTTGTCATGCCCTTTTCCACATCGAGCGCTGTGCGAATGCCTCTGAGCGACAGGCCGAGTTCCACGAGAGTAATCGCCACGGAGGGCTGCATCCCCACAACTACCGTTTCGGCATCGAGCAGGTGCGCCATGGATGCGATGGTTCCCAGCATCCGGCCGATGAAGGAATCCACCATCTCGAGCGTCGAAATATCGATCAGCACGCCGCGGGTTCGGTGCCGCACAATCTGCGCCGTCAGGTCGTCCTGCAGGGTCAGGGCAAGACGATCGTGCATATCCACCTGGATGGTGACGAGCAGGAACTCGCCCATTTTCAAAATCGGAATTCTTTCCACGCGTCAGCTCGCCGTCGATCCGTTATTTTTCCCGTTCTGGACAAGCGCTTGGCCGCTCCGCCGCAGAGCTACGGCAAAAGCATCGGCCAATGTCGCTTTCGTGGTGACTTCGCTGAGATCGACACCAAGGTGAATGATGGTCTGGGCGATCTGTGGCCGGATTCCGCTGATCAGGCAGTCCGCACCCATCAGACGCGCGGCCGCAACGGTTTTAAGAAGATGCTGCGCAACAAGCGTATCTACCACCGGAACGCCGGTGATGTCGATAATGGCGTAGTCGGAACGGGTCTGGACAATCGCCTCCAGGAGGTTCTGCATCACGATCTGCGTCCGCGCGCTGTCCAGCGTTCCGATCAGGGGAAGAGCGAGAATGTTCTCCCACAGCCGGACCACCGGCGTGGACAATTCCATCAGTTCCTGTTGCTGCCGCGCGATCAGCTCTTCACGGCTTCGCTGGAACGCTTCCATCGTCAACAAGCCGAGTTTGTCGATCAGTTCCGTTACCTGCCAGATGGCTTTCAGCACGGCTTCCGGGTTTTTTCCCAATTCGGCCTGAAGTGCGGAGAAAAGGGGCTCTTTCAGGGAAAATACGAATGATGCCGTCTCCCCTGGGGTGTACCCGCCCTTCGCGCGTCTGGCGGAAAGCCCGATCAACAGCTCTTTCACCGGCCCCCAGCCGGGAGCGCTGAGGTCCTGTATCTGCTCTTTTTGAGACACCGCTTTCAATGCGGCCATGAAGTCGTTTGACTCGCGAATGGCCTCCTGTTTTTGAGCAGCCGAACTGCGCCGGCTGGATTTCGCCTGCAGATCCAGCCATTGCGTCATGATTTCGCGTTCGCGCGTGGAAATCACATCATCGATTACGTTCGAAGAGTCAGAATTCAAGAGTTACTCCTGGAGAGTGTAGGTGGGATACCACGTAAAGTATATCTGCCGCAACAGCGCCACGATCCCTATAAAAGTTAGATTCCTCACGCTTTATTAAATATTGATATTTCTCTTATAGGCTGCGTCCAAAGCCCGCAATCGACCTGCGCACCAACCTGTCAACCGGATTGCACTGACGATTCAGGAGCCCGCCTGAGTTGCCGGATCGAGCAGCCGCTTCAGTCTTTCCGGCGTCAAGCCGCTCTGCTCAATTGCGACTTCTCGAACGGTGCGCTCCGTCAGATAAGCGTTCTTGACCAGCGTTGCGGCGTCGTCATAGCCGATTTCCGGAGCCAGGGCCGTTCCCATTGCCAGCGATTGCTCCACGAAACTCAACGCGCGCTCCCGGTCTGCCTCCAATCCGGCGAGGAGGTGATGTTCAAAGTTTCGCGAGGCGGTGGCGAGCAGCGTAATCGATTCGATGAGATCCCACGCCATCACGGGCATCATCACGTTGAGCTCAAAGTTGCCGGCCGCGCCGCACCAGGCGATGGTTGCGTCGTAACCAATTATCTGCGCGCACACCATCAGCAGGCTCTCGGCAATCACAGGATTCACCTTACCCGGCATGATGCTCGAACCGGGCTGCACCGGCGGAATTTTGATCTCGCCGAAAGCGCAGCGCGGACCCGAGCCCAGCCAGCGGATGTCGTTCGCGATCTTGGTCAGCGCCACCGCGCAACCGCGCAGCGCGCCGCTCAGAAACACCACAGCGTCTTTCGCGGCCTGCGCCTCGAAGTGATTCTTAGCCTCCACGAAAGGGCATCCCGTCATATGGGCGATCTCGGCAATGGTTTCAGCGGCGAATCCCTCGGGGGCGTTCAGGCCGGTGCCGACGGCAGTGCCGCCCAGGGCAAGTTCATACAGACCTTCGAGTGCCTGCGTCACGCGCCCGATCGCATTCTTCACCTGCTGGGCATATCCGCTGAATTCCTGCCCCAATCGCATCGGGACAGCATCCTGGAGATGCGTGCGGCCGATCTTGATGACGTCGTGGAACTCGCGCGCTTTGCGGCTGAGTTCTCTCTCCAGGAGATCGAGCGAAGGCAGCAGCTTATGCGTTGCCGTCTCAACGGCGGCGATATGAATTGCAGACGGAAAAACATCGTTGCTCGATTGGCCCCGGTTCACTTCGTCGTTGGGATGCGCCCCAGCGATGTGTCCGATCACCTCGTTGGCGTTCATGTTCGTCGAAGTGCCGCTGCCGGTCTGGAAAACATCCACGAGGAACTGCCCGTCGTGATGGCCTTCCGCCACTTCCATTGCGGCCCGCTCGATCGCGCCCGCTCGTCCCGGCTCAACCCAGCCATGCCGGCCGTTGACGCGCGCGGCCGCCGCTTTGATAAGTCCCAGCGCGCGGAGGAACGGACGTTGCGGCCGAAGCGAACTGACCGGGAAATTTTCGATCGCCCGGGCCGTCTGCGCGCCGTAGAGGGCATCGGCGGCCACAGCCATTGCGCCCATGCTGTCGTGTTCGATTCTTGTTACGTGTTCAGCGGTCATTCCGTGCTCTCCTGTAATTGAGACTATGCACTCCAATCGCCTGATTCAAGAGAAAAGTCCGTATCTGCAGCAGCACGCTCACAATCCGGTCGATTGGTATCCCTGGGGCGACGAAGCGTTCGAAAAAGCACGCGCCGAGGACAAGCCGATTTTTCTTTCGATTGGTTACTCAACCTGTCATTGGTGCCACGTGATGGAGCACGAATCGTTCGAAAATGAGCCCATCGCGGAATTAATCAATCGCTGGTTCGTGCCGATCAAGGTAGACCGCGAGGAGCGACCCGACATTGACCGGATCTACATGAATTACGTGCAGGCGACAACCGGAGGCGGTGGATGGCCGATGTCGGTGTGGCTCACTCCGGACCTGAAGCCGTTTGTCGGCGGAACTTACTTTCCTCCGGAAAATCGCTACGGACGCGCCGGATTTCCGGTGCTCCTCGAACGCATTGCGCAGGCGTGGCAAAACGATCGGCAGAAGATTCTCTCAACGAGTGACGGCATGATGGAGCAGTTGCGCGCACAGGCGGAGGCATCCGGTACTGGCGCAGATCACGTCGATACTTCGATCCTCGATAGTGCGTTCAATCAGTTCCGCCGAGCCTTCGATTCGAAGCTGGGTGGTTTTGGTTCGGCGCCGAAGTTCCCGCGGCCGTCGGTGCATAACTTCCTTCTGCGTTACTGGAAGCGCACGGGACGTGACGAAGCGCGCGATATGGTCGTTGAAACGCTGCTCGCCATGGAAAAAGGGGGCATGAACGACCAGTTGGGCGGAGGTTTTCACCGCTACTCCGTGGATGAATATTGGTTCGTGCCGCACTTCGAAAAAATGCTCTACGATCAGGCGCAACTGGCCATTTCTTATCTCGAAGCGTTCCAGATCACACAAGACGAAACACTGGCCCGGGCCGCGCGCCGCACGCTGGACTATGTGATTCGTGATATGACCGCTCCGGAAGGCGGCTTTTATTCGGCGGAAGACGCGGACAGCGCTCCCGATCCTGCGCAGCCAACACATAAGACCGAAGGAGCCTTCTACATCTGGTCCCTGAAAGAAGTGATCGAGCTCCTGGATGAAGACCGCGCCCGGCAGTTCGCCCGGCATTATGGGATGGAACCGGACGGCAACGTCGCAAACGACCCCCATCACGAATTCACCGGCAGGAACATCTTGTTCCAGGCTCACAATCCCGAAACGGATGACGCCGAATCGGCAAAAATTCTGTTCGCGGCCCGCGCCAAACGTCCCCGGCCGCACCTCGACGACAAGATCCTCACCTCCTGGAACGGCCTGATGATCTCGGCGTTTGCCAGGGCCGCTGCGATCCTGAACGAGCCAAGCTACTCCAACGCAGGACGCCGCGCCGCTGATTTCCTGCTTTCCGTGATGCGGCGGGAAGATTCAACGCTATTGCGGCGCTTCCGCGATGGCGATGCCGCCATCGCCGGCATGCTGGACGATTATGCATTCCTCGCTCAGGGCCTGATCGATCTCTATGAATCGACATTCGAATTTTGCTATCTCGATTCCGCCGTCGCCATCACTCAAAAACAGCGCGAGCTTTTCGAAGACCATGCCGGCGGATTCTTCGCCTCGGCGCACGAAGACACATCCCGGTTGATGCGTATCAAAGACGATTACGATGGCGCCGAGCCTTCCGGTAATTCAGTCGCGCTGATGAACCTGCTGCGCCTGCACCGCATCACAGGGCTCGCTGAATTCGAAACATCCGCCCGCAAACTGCTGTCTGTATTTCAGTCGAGGTTCGCTGCGATTCCCTCCGGCATGCCGCAGATGCTCGCCGCCGCGGAGTTCGACATCGCGCCGCCGCGCGAGATCGTCATCGCGGGCGATGCTTCGAACGGCATGGTTCGTCTTCTCCGGACGCAATTCGACCCGAACCGGACGATTCTGCACGCGGGTCCTGAAATTGCCCGCTATCAGCCGGCGATCTCCGCAATGAATATGCGCGAAAATGCGACAACGGTTTATGTATGCGAAAACTTCGCGTGCCGGGAGCCGGTTACGCGCGAGGAAGATCTCGCCGCGTTGCTAAGATAGGTTCTTCACACCTCAACATCAAAGGAGCATGACATGGAGCGCACCACGCTTATGGGATACGCCCGGACCCTGGTCGGGCCGGAACTGAAAGTAGGAGACAAGGCCCCGGAATTCACGGCTCTCGATAATACATTGAAGCCCGTGACGCTCAGCGACACCGGACACAGGACGCGCATTTTCAGCGTGGTTCCTTCGCTCGATACTCCGGTGTGCGATGCGCAGACCAAACGCTTCAACGAAGAAGCCGGCAAGCTGGGCGACATCGATATTTACACCATCAGCATGGACCTTCCTTTCGCGCAGAAGCGCTTTTGCAACTCATTCGCCGTCGACAAAGTGAAAATGCTTTCCGACTCACGCGACGCTTCGTTCGGCACCTCCTGGGGAACGCTGATTCAGGACGTGCGCCTCCTGAGCCGCGCCATCTTCGTGGTGAGCCCGGACAACACCATCAAGTACGTCGAATACGTTCCCGAAGTGGGGAAGCACCCCAACTACGAGGCTGCGCTGGCCGCCGTGCGCAGTTAGTTCAAAAGGAGTCAGCCTGTCGCCTTCCGCCCTCCTCAGCACTGCCGCTAAGTTGCGCCGCAGCAGGCTGGTGCAGGGCGGTTTGGTGGTCGGAGTCACCATACTGCTCGGCAATATCACCGGGTTTTTCCGGGTTGCTGTAACCGCTTATCTGCTGGGAACACACGCGAGCGCGGACGCGCTGTCCGTCGCCATCGGACCGCTCGACACCCTGAATTCGGTCATCGTGAACACCATGCTGTTCGCGTTTGTGCCCATGCTGTTGCTCCGCCATGCGGGCGACCGGGCGGCTTTGTTTGCGCGCGCGGCTCACGTCTTCATCTGGATTTTCGCGGGCGTGAGTTTAGCGGTCGCGCTGTTCGCGCCGCAATGGATTGCGATCCTCGGACCGGGACTTGCGGTGCACGAGCGCATCCAGGCTGCCGTGCTGCTGCGTTGGCTTGCGCCGTCCACCTTTTTTACGGCGGCCGCGGCTGTTTGCTCCGCGCTGCTGTATACGGAACGCCGCTTCATCGTTCCAGGCATGTACCAGACCTGCCTCAACGGAGCGACTATCGCGGCGGCACTACTGCTTTGGAAAACTTCGGGTGTCTACGGCTTCGCCATCGGTTATACGGCAGGCAGCGCCATTCAGCTTCTGCTCGCCTGGTCATTCAGCCGGGACTTGCGGCGCGAGGACCGTTCGCAGTTACACATACCGCTGTCCGACGTTCTGCTGAAGCCCGGCATGTTCATGCTCTATGCGTCTCTGATCGCAGGAAATCTTGTGGTCACCCGAATCTTTGCTACCCACGCGGGGCCGGGGATGGCGGCTTCTTTCGAATACAGCATGCGCTGCCTGAGCGTCGTGCTGGCTTATCTGGTGTACCCGGTTGCCACGACGCTCGTGCCTGAGATTGCCCGCCTGCGCGGAACCAACGAAACGTCGAAAGCCTACAAACTGATCGATACAGGCGTTCTGATGCTGGCCGTCGCAGCCGTGCTTTCCTGTGCCGTGGGAGTGTTGCTGCGAACGCCGATCATCGCCCTGCTCTTTCAAAGAGGAAATTTCACCCCTCAATCGACGCTGCTGGTCTCAGCTGTCTTTTTGGGCTTTGCACCGAGCTTAATCGGCTGGTCGCTGCTGGATTTAATCGCGCGCTGCTTCTTTGCTCTGAACCGGCCGAAGCTGCCGCTGATCGCTGCGTTCATACCGATTTCGGTCAACCTCGCAGTGATGTCGATCCTGCGAAGGCGGGGGATGCTGGGTCATCCCGTCACGCTCGGCATGGGAGCTTCCATTGGTCTTCTGGCGGGATTCGCCGCATTGTTCGCGATGATTCACCTGCGACGCGGAAGCACTCCGGAAGGGCGTGGGGCAGACGATCGTTTTCTGTCGTCTGCCTTTTTTCGATAACACACAAAGGGCAGGCCGCCAACTGCGATGACCTGCCCCACAATCAAAGCGCCTGTTCTACGCGTTGGCGGAACGGCCGGCCGTCATCGCCCGAATTCTCTCCCTCATCGCGCGGACTCTCTCAATGCTGGAGGGGGCCGACGTACACACCTGTTCCAGGTTTTTGAACATGTTGGGGTTCCCCATCGCCTCACGAAGCTTCGGAAGAAACGCCTCGATCTTTCCGTATATGATGATGTGCTCTCCCGCCGATGAGTCGAACAGCTGCGGGTCAATTGCTCCGCTCACCACGAATGACGACGCCATTTCCCAATACGAGGCGACCATCCGGATATGGCCGCTGTTCGGGCCCATCATACCGGCCATATACTCGTCGAGCGACGAGGGATTGAATGTCAGGAAAAAATTTCGCGCCTCGCGCATTACAGGTTCGCGGCGTAGTTCGTAAAGCTTCAGAATCAGATTCGCGCTGTCGACAGGTGTTGCCATAAGATAAATGTCATTCCTCTTTCATGGAGTTTTTTCAGCAAAACGGATATTGGTCCGTATGCTTGAATCTAACAGGTGATCGGCGATCCTCCCTCTCTCGCGGCGTTCTTTGAAATCTGGCGAGTCAATCGCAGCGGATTTCTGCGCTACGAAGGCGATCTCGGAGCGGGCCATTTCACATACGAGCAGGCAGCCGATGCCGCCATCGCGTTCGCGCAAAAACTACGCGGCGCCGGCATCGCAAAAGGTGAACGCATTCTTTTCTGGGGTGAAAACCGGCCGGAGTGGGTGATTGCGCTCTGGGGATCGATCCTCGAAGGCGTCACAGCGGTTCCCATCGACTTCCGCTCATCCGCTCGAATCGTCGAGCGCATTGCGGGAATCGTAAGCGCGCGGGCGCTGCTGATCGGAGAAGGGCTCGACCCACCGAAGGGTCTTGCGTGCCCCGTCTGGCCATTCCGCGAGATCGTGGAGATGCGGCTGCCAGCCGCGTCTGTTCATACCTCAGCCGCTCCGGATGACATCGCCGAAATACTCTTTACGTCGGGCGCGACGGGCGATCCCAAAGGCGTCACAATCACGCACCGTAACATCCTCGCGAACCTGAAGCCGATCGACGCCGGCATCGAAAAATACCGCAAGTACATGGGGCCCTTCGCGCCGATTCGCTTCCTGAATCTCCTTCCGCTGAGTCACCTGTTCGGTCAGACAATGGCGGCTTTCATTCCGCCCGTGATCGCCGGCGAAGTCTTCTTCATGTCCGGCTATAGTCCGCGCGATGCCGCGCATCTGATTCACAAACGCCGCATTTCCGTGCTGGTGTGCGTGCCCCAGATGCTGGAGTTGCTGCGCGACTACATCGTGCAGGGAGTGCCGGAAGCCAACGCGCCCGCACGCTCCGGCAAGTGGTATGGGAGGTGGTGGCAGTACCGCCGCGTGCATCGCAGGCTCGGCTGGAAGTTCTGGAGCTTCGTCGTGGGAGCGGCGCCGCTCGATCCCGCACTCGAGGAGTTCTGGGGCAAGCTCGGCTATATCGTGATCCAGGGCTATGGGCTCACGGAAACCGCGCCGGTCGCCACGCTCAATCATCCGTTCGATTCGCGTAAGGGCACTGTCGGGAAGGCCATCGGCGGGGTGGAAATCCGTATCGCGCCCGATGGCGAAGTACTCCTGCGCGGCGAAAACATCACGCCGGGATACTTTGGCGAAGCCTCGATTCGCGATGAAGAAGGCTGGCTGCATACCGGCGACATCGGCGAGCTGGACGCCGAAAAGCGCCTGAAGATTCTCGGCCGCAAAAAGGAAATGATCGTTTCGCCCGACGGGCTGAATGTTTACCCCGAGGATGTGGAGCGTGTTTTGAACGCGATCGCGGGTGTGCGTGAATCGGCTGTAGTGGCGGAAAAGCAGGGAACACGCGAACAGGTTCATGCCGTTCTGGTGCTGGACGCGGCAGCGAAACCGGAAGCCGTCATAAACGAAGCAAACGGCAAACTCGAGTCCTACCAGCGCATTCGCGCTTTCTCCGTCTGGGCGAATCCGCCCTTGCCGCGCACTTCCGGCACCAATAAGCTGAAGCGCGTAGAGATCGCAAAGTGGGTCGCGGGCGTTTCTTCCGGAAGTGAATCTTCCTCCGGTAACGACGCACTACCCGACGTCATCCGCAAGTTCACCGGAGGCCGCGCAATCGACCTCAACACTCCGCTCAACGACCTTGCCCTGAGTTCCCTCGACCGCATTCAGCTCATGATGGAGCTCGAACAGCGCACCGGAACATCGCTCAGCGAATCGCAGTTCGCCGCTGCCCGCACCATCGGCGACCTCACGCATGTACAGCCGACCGCGCCTTCCGAACCCATCGAGTTCCCCGAGTGGAATCGCGCGAGGCCTGCTCGATGGCTTCGGCGCTTCGCTCTGCCCGGCCTCATCCTGCCTTTGGCGCGCGTCTTCGCCTGGATCAGGGTTGATGGCCTCGAAAACCTGCGCGGCATTTCACCGCCGGTGATATTCGCGTCCAATCATCAGAGCCATTTCGACGTCCCCGCGATCCTTTACGCGCTGCCTTCGCGTTGGCGCTACCGTGTCGCGCCCGCGATGGCTAAAGAGTTTTTCGACGCGCATTTTCATCCCGCGAATTATCCGTGGCACAAGCGGTTCACGAGCGGCCTGAACTACTATTTGTCCACGCTCGTGTTCAATGCATTTCCGCTGCCGCAACGCGAAGCCGGCGCGCGCGACGCGCTGCGATATGCGGGCGATCTTGCGTCGGACGGCAACTGCATCCTGATCTTCCCCGAAGGGAAACGGACCGATGCGGGCGAAATCCACGATTTCCAACCCGGTGTGGGAATGCTGGCCTCGCGGCTGCATATTCCCGTGGTTCCGGTAAAGCTGGCGGGTCTCGAACGTGTTCTGCACAAATCGGCGAAATTCGCCACGCCGGGAAAGGCACGCGTGAGATTCGGCGCGCCGCTCAAACCGGAAGGCGACGATTACGCCGGTCTCGCAAAGCAGATCGAGGACGCGGTTCGGCAGCTTTAGAACAAGAAAGCTGTAGAATAAAACAGAGCGTCACAGAAATGTTTTCCGCCGCGGTCCTTGCCATCCTCGCTTTTTTAGTCGCCTTGAATCTCCTGCTGCTGGTCCGCCTGCGATCGCGTCCGGACCGCGATGCCGGGCTCGAGTCCCGCCTTCGCGACGATCTCGCGCGTACTTCACAAAGGCAAAGCGACGAAAGCCGCGCTCTGCGCGAGGAAGTGGCCGCCAGTATTCAGCGCTTCGCCAGCCAGACCGAACAACGCACCGAATCGCTCCGTGCTGCCGTCACACATCAGCTCTCCGGTTCCCGCGAAGAAACGAACCAGTTGCTGACCCGCTTCCTGACAGCAACGACGGAAATGCAGCGCGACCAGCAAAAACAACTCGAAGCCATCCGCGGTGTTGTGGATCAGCGTCTGCTTTCGCTTCAAACGGACAATGCGGCCAAGCTGGAGCAAATGCGGCAGACGGTGGATGAAAAGCTGCAGTCTACGCTCGAGACGCGACTCGGCGAATCCTTCCGCCTCGTGAGTGAACGACTGGAGCAGGTACACAAAGGGCTCGGCGAGATGCAGACCCTCGCAGCCGGAGTCGGCGACCTCAAGCGTGTCCTCGGTAACGTCACGACGCGCGGTGCGTGGGGCGAGGTGCAGTTGGAGAATCTTCTGGCACAGATCCTGGCGCCCGAGCAATACGAGCGCGACGTCGCTACCACCGGCACAAATGAACGCGTTGAGTTCGCCATCAAACTTCCCGGCAAGGATGCCGACCCGGTCTGGCTCCCGGTAGACGCCAAATTTCCGATGGAGACGTACCAGCGGCTCGCGGCCGCCGCCGAACGCGGCGATGCCGACGGCGTCGAAGGCAGCGCTCGCGAATTGGAAACGGTAATCCGCACCTGCGCGAAGACGTTCAGCGGCAAATATCTGGCGCCGCCCCGCACCACCGATTTCGGTATCCTTTTCCTCGCAACGGAAGGACTTTATGCGGAGGCGTTACGGCGTCCCGGCCTCGCAGAGTCTTTGCAGAGCGATTTCCGCGTGGTTCTGGCGGGTCCCACTACTTTCGCGGCCCTGCTCAACAGCCTGCAGATGGGCTTCCGGACACTGGCGATCCAGCAGCGATCGAGCGAAGTTTGGAAGTTGTTAGGCGACGTAAAATCCCAGTTCGGCAAGTACTCGACCGTGCTTGCCACCATTCGCAAGCATCTCGATCAGGCTACTCAGACCGTCGACAAAGCGGCGACGCGTACGCGCGTCATCCAAAAGCGGCTGAAGGATGTAGAATCCTCCGAGGAAGAGAACCAATCCACGCTGCATCTGATTGCCGTCAACGACGGCGATTAATTGCCTGACACCGTATCCTGAATACAGGATGCGTATCCTCCTGTTCTTTTTCCTGACCTTTGCCTGCGCTGCCGGATTCCTTGCATATGCTGCGACTAATCGCGCGGCCGACAACATCGCCTGGGGACCGCCCGATCACGGCCTGCGCTTCGGAATCGCTCTCGGACCCGCTTCGCCCGAGCCGAAAATCCGATTGGTGTTTCAAAACGTCGACCGTCCGGAGTGTCTGCTCCCGCTGGGCAGCTCTTCTCCCAAGGGGCCGGTTTATGACGTCGAGTTTACCCTCAAGGCCCCGAACGGGAATGAATCTCCGCTGTTCAACTTCAATGGACCCCCGGGCGTTCAACACGCCGATGTCAAGCCGATCGTCATCGAGATCCCGAAGGGCCAGCAGCGCGAGATTCTCCTCTCCATGAAAAAACTTGTCTACCTCGATAACGGCAAGAACCGGACGCTGCCTGAGATGCTCGCGCTCCATTATTCCGTTCACGCAAGCGTCGACACCAGCGGCGACGCCCGGTTTACCAGGACGCGCGATCAGTGGATGGGCAAAGTTGTCTCAGGAGACTTGCGACAATAACTCCCGCGCCATTTTCAAGGCTTCTTCAGCCGTCGAAATGCGCCCTTCCAGTTGCGCATCTTCGATCTCGCTCAGTACCACTCCGAACATCGGCCCCGGCCGATAGCCGGCCGCAATCAGTTCCCTACCCGTCAACAGCGGCGCAGGCTTCAGTTGCTCCGGCGGCGCCTCCTGCTGTTTTCGCCGCACAAACCCGTAGTTCTCCAGATCGCCGTGACTCGACAGACAATCGAGCCGATGGAGTTGCATGTGCTCCTCGAAGTCCCGCTGGCGCATGAATCGCTTCAGGGTGCTTTCGCGCATTCGGGAGACTTCCATAAATTTCATGTGATTCGCGATCAGCGCTTCAACGCCCTCGATCACCTCGTTCGAAAAACGCAGCCGGGTCAGCAGCGAGTGCGCGATTTCGACGCCCTTCTCCACATGCCCGTCGAAACGGATTCTCTCCGCCACACGGAATGTTGCCGGTTTGCCGATATCGTGGAGCAGCACGCCCAGCGCCAGCGTGATTGACGGTTCACGCAGGCCTTCCAACATGATAAGAGTATGCGTCCAGACATCGCCCTCGGGATGAAACTCAGGCGGCTGTTGGACGCCTTTCAGCGCAGCGACCTCGGGCAGCACTTCCGCCAGCAGACCGGTCGCATCGAGCAGTTCAAATCCGCGGCGCGCGCCGCCCTCGGTGAGAATGCGGGTAATCTCATCGCGCACCCGCTCCGCCGACACACTCTGAATCGCCGGTGCGAGACGCAGGATCGCGGCAAAGGTCCCCGGTTCGATCTCAAAACCCAGGCGCGCCGCAAAACGCACCGCCCGTAACATCCGCAGATGATCCTCGCGAAATCGCGCCTCCGGATCGCCAATCGCGCGAATCAGTTTCGCATCCAGGTCGGTGCGGCCGCCGACAAAGTCCAGCACTTCGCCGTTCTCGGGATCGAGCAACAGCGCGTTGATCGTAAAGTCACGGCGCAGCACATCCTGCCGGGGGTCTGTTTCGAAAGATACCCCCTCGGGATGTCGCCCGTCGTGATATTCCAAGTCGCTCCGGAATGTAGCGACCTCTACGTCTGCCGTTGCTTCATGAACCAGCACCACCCCGAAGTGCGCACCTATCTGACCGGCTCCCGGGAACAGCCGCAGCAACTCGTCGGGCCTGGCGGATGTGGACACGTCAAAGTCCTTCGGCGAGCGCCCCAGCAGCATGTCGCGAACGCAGCCGCCGGTGAGATAAGCCACATTGCCGGCTTCCCGCAAACGCCCGATGATGGAAACGGCCAAATCCAGACCACTCACCCTTCCATGCTAATCTGATGAGGCTGAGTTCTGGGTCGAACTCTTTTAAATAGATGGCGGTGGGGCCCGTTCGCGACGGAGATGTCCCATCCAGGACACAATGTATTCAAGTTCCAATCCTTTCGAAAGATAGTGCTCAGGAGTTTCTTTTGAACAGTTCTAACTCGCTGCCCTCCCGATCCACGACGACTACTAAAGTTGTCGTTGCGACGACGGTGATGTTGTCTTTCATCTCGTTCTGGAGGGCGGCGGCAATTGTTCTGAGCGACATGGCCTCGTCGGCCTACTACGTCGGCGGTATCGCGGAAACGGCCGTGGGCAAATCCGCGCCGTGGTTCATTCTGGCGATCATGCTTTTTTCGTACGCCGTGCGCTCGATCTACCTCGAGAGCTGCAGTCTGTTCGTGCGCGGCGGCGTGTATAAGGTCGTCCACGAGGCCATGGGCGGCACCTTGGCGAAGTTCTCGGTTTCGGCTCTGATGTTCGACTATGTGCTGACCGGCCCCATCAGCGGCGTCAGCGCGGGCTTGTATCTCGCCGGCCTCATCAACGAGCTGAGCGTCTATCTTCATTGGGGATGGCAGATACCGGCCGAGGGTTCCGCCGCCGTCTTCGCCATCATTGTGACGATTTACTTCTGGCGGAAGAACATTATCGGGATTCACGAGTCGAGCGAAAAGGCTCTGCGTATTATGCAGATCACAACCGTAATGGTGGTGATGCTCATCGGCTGGTGCCTCCTGACAATTTTCATGAAAGGCTACCAACCTGTTCCGCTTCCTCGCCGCGTCAACATCCATTTCAGTAACGACGCCCTGGGCTGGCTGCGCGGAACGGTTGCGCCGGACATCACGTTTATTGCGATTCTGATCGGCCTCGGCCATTCACTGCTCGCGATGAGCGGTTTCGAGACGCTCGCGCAGGTTTATCGCGAGGTGGCGCATCCGAAGCTGCCGAACCTGAAAAAATCCGCGTTCGTCATCATTCTCTATTCCCTGCTGTTCACTGCCCTGGTTTCCTTCTTCGCGGTCATGCTGATCCCGGACTCGGAGCGCGGCAAGTACCTCGATAACCTCATCGGCGGCTTGTCCATGTTTTTGGTCGGACCGACCCCCTTGAAACTGCTGTTCCACGGTTTCGTGGTCGTCGTGGGCGTCCTGATCCTGGCTGGTGCGGTGAATACGTCGATTATCGGCGCAAATGGCGTTTTGAATCGCGTAGCCGAAGACGGCGTCCTCCCGGACTGGTTCCGCAAACCTCATCGAAGGTTCGGCACCACCAACCGCCTGATCAATACTCTGGCGCTGATGCAGATCGGCACCATCATCATCAGCCGCGGCGACGTGATTATGCTCGGCGAAGCCTATGCGTTTGGCGTGGTCTGGAGCTTCGCCATGAAGGCGCTCTCCGTTCTGGTGCTGCGTTTCAAAAATAATGATGACCGCGGATACCGGGTGCCGTTCAATATCCGGATGGGGAAGACGGAGGTTCCGATAGGCCTGGGACTGATCACGATTTCGCTTTTCATGCTGGCCTGCATCAATGTCCTCACCAAACAGGTTGCGACCATTTCCGGAATCAGTTTCACCCTTGTTTTTTTCACGATGTTCTACCTGACGGAACGCTACAACAAGCGTCGTAGGGTGGGTCCTCATCATGAACTGGAGCAGTTCATGCTCGACTTCAGCGAGGATGTTTCGAAGGAATCCACGCGCGTGCGGCCCGGGAATGTTCTGGTCGCTGTGCGTAATCCGAATCATCTGGAGCACCTTCAGAAGACTCTCGAGAAGACGGATGCCCGCCAGGTGGATATCGTCGTGCTCTCCGTTCACCGCGTAACCCAGGCGGCCTCCGGCGAACACGATCTTGAAGCCGATCAGATCTTCTCGAACGCGGAGACGGAAGTGTTTTCGAAAGCGGTAACAATCGCCGAAAAAGCGGGTAAGCACGTCGAGCTTCTGGCAGTGGCAGCGACCGATCCCTGGGTCGGCATGGTGCAAACCGCCCAGAAGCTGCAATCGGCCCGCATTGTTACCGGTCTCTCACCCAACATGACTCCGGCCGAGCAGGGCCGTGCGGTTGGTATCGCCTGGGAGAATCTGCCCGCACCGCGTCCGTCGCTCTCGCTCGAAGTCGTGATGCCGGATCCGAATCAGTCCATGTACTTCAACCTCGGGCCGCATCCGCCGCGGCTCTGGCCGGAGGATGTGGATCTGACACACAAGCTATGGCTCGACCTGATCGAAAACGGCGCAGGCGATGAGCTTCGTCACCGAGACGTGGTAAGCGTTGCGCTGCGGCGGCTGAAGCGTGAACTGGAGACGCCGGACCGCGACGAGATCCTCAAGGACGTCGTCGCCACTGTCCAGGCGCACGGACCCGACAAGGTCGCAATACCGGAAAGAGACGAGCTGAAGACCGCCAGCCACAATCACAGGTAAGAGGCGGGCGTATGTATACTCAAAGTAGATACATATGCAAAATGAATCCACGATATCGAAATGGGGAAACAGCCTGGCGGTACGAATTCCGCTGGCGATAGCCAGACAGGCCAGCCTCGGCGAAGGCGATTGCGTGAAAATGGCCCTCGACCGGGAGGGAGCCATTATCCTGCGTCCGTCGCGACGAAAGTACGAGCTTTCTGACCTTGTTGCCCGGATCACGCCCAAAAATCGTCATCAGGCAACAGACTGGGGGCAACCTCAAGGTGAGGAATCCTGGTGAAATCCGCTTTCGTTCCGGACACTGGGGATTTCATCTGGCTGACATTTGACCCACAGGCCGGTCGCGAACAAAAGGGTCGTCGGCCGGCTCTGGTGCTTAGTCCGAAAATCTACAACGCGAAGTCCGGCTTGGCATTGGCGTGCCCGATTACTAGTCAGGTCAAAGGATACCCGTTCGAAGTGGCTGTCCCTGCGGGACGTGGCGCGAATGGCGTTATTCTTGCCGATCACCTGAAAAACATCGACTGGAAAGCCCGACGCGCGGAACGTCTCGGCCAGTGTACAGACGAAGTGCTGAGCGAAGTACGAGCCAGGCTGGCGCCTCTGCTCGGGTATTGAAATTGATAGCGCGGCTTACGCCGTATACAGGCCCATGCGCTGTTTCACCAGTTCCACGGTTGAATTCGCAATCGGCGTCACGGCCTCGGCGCCTTCCCGCAAAATCCGATCGAGGTAACCCGGATCTTCCGTGATCTCGCGGTAGCGCTGCTGGATCGGCTCCAGCTTCGATACCACCATCTCCGTGACCTGCTTCTTCAAATCGCCGTAACGCAGCCCGGCAAAACGCGCGCGCATCTGGTCATCCGTCCAGTCTGCAAACGCCTGAAAGATGTTCAACAGGTTCCCTACCCCGGGTCCGATGGCATCGAAATCCACCGCCGGATTGGAATCCGTAGTCGCCCGCATAATCGCTTTGCGAATGCGGTCCGGCGGATCGAGCAAACCCACCGCATGGCCAGAGCCCGGCGCCGACTTACTCATCTTGGCTGTCGGGTCGTCAAGCCCCATCACGCGCGCGCCCACCGCCGGCAGCTTCGTCGTCGGCATGACAAACGTTTCGCCATAGAGCGAGTTGAAACGCTGCGCGACATCGCGGGCCAGTTCGAGATGCTGCATCTGGTCTTCGCCCACAGGCACGATCGCGGCCTGATAAAGCAGAATGTCCGCCGCCATCAATACCGGATATTGAAACAGCCCGTCTCCCACCGATTCCTGTGCAGCGGCCTTGGCCTTGAACTGCGTCATACGATCCAGCCATCCCATCGGCGTCACACAAGTGAGCATCCAGGCCAGTTCCGCATGCGCCGGAACGCTGGACTGCACCACTATTCTCGAATGCTTCGGATCGATTCCCGCAGCGAGAAAAAGTCCGGCCAACTCGCGGATTTTGGCGCGCAGTTCTTCGGGTTTCTGATACACCGTGATCGCGTGCAGATCCACGATGCAGAAAATGCTCTCGTAGTCGTACTGGATGCGGACCCAGTTCGCCAATGCTCCCAAATAGTTGCCGATATGCAGATTGCCGGACGGTTGAATGCCCGACAGAACGCGGGGTTTCATGAGTTGTGGGTGAAAGGATTATCGTAGCAGCCAGTACCTGGTTACTTGCTGCATTCCAGCGCTTCCCGATCCCACTGCGCCGGCTTCGCACCCGCCTCGTAAGTGCTCTGGTAGAAGTCCAGAATGCCCTGCTCCGGCTGGGTGTCTTCCCGAATGGCTTCGTATTTGAGAATGAACTCGCCCAACTTCGGATCCCAGGCACCGGGATGGACAGGTTCTTTCTCGAATCCGGTCGGCGCCGGCACGGCATAGGCGTAAAACGACGGATGCGGAAACTTCCGGTCGCCGGGCCAGAAGCCGTGGCTAATCACCTGATGGGAATAGGCTTCCGCCATAATTGGGTTCGTTTGTGCAGGCGGAGGACAGCGCTCACCATTGAAGCGCGTCACCGCCAGATCGAACGATCCCCAGAAGAAATGCACCGGGCTGCACTTGCCGATATAGCGGGACCGGAACTGCTTCAAAACCTGATCGGTCTGAACCAGGACGCGCCGGAATCGCTCCACATATTCCGTGTCGTAGGATGCGTGATGACGGTCCCGGTCGAAAGGCGTCGGATCGTCGAACTCCTGCGGCGCAAGGTCGATTTCAACTTCGATTCCCAGCGAGCGCAGACAGGCCATGTACTCGGAATAGAAGTCGGCGACGGAACGCGGATACAGCGGTATGCTGCGCCCATCGCCTGCGCTGGTCCGGATCGCCGCCTGATGCGCGACGAAGTCGAACTCGACATCGAACGTCCGCTTTCCGAAAGGAATCGCCGACGTGTTCAGCCCGCGCGGCGTCACGTACAGCGGCACGTGCCACCAGTGATTCTGCGGAGCGCTCAGCGTCATGCGCGTCTTGCCGACAATCTGGGTCCACATGTGGACCGTGTCGCAGGTGGATTCCCACTCCGCAAACGGCAGGGACGGCCAATTAGGCTGAGACCCCCATAAAGGGGGCCTGTCAGTCAAAATCAAGTTCGAGTTCATCGACGAAGCACCATCCCCAATTCTCGCCCGGTTCGATCGACCGCATGATGGGGTGCTTCGTGGCATGGAAGTGCTTGGTCGCGTGCTTGTTCTTCGACGAGTCGCAGCAACCCACGTGCCCGCAGATCATACACAGCCGCAGGTGAACCCACGTGTCGTGCATCTTCAGACACTCTTCGCAGCCGTGTGTATGCGGCTTCACATCCTGGATCTGATCGAGATGAGTACAGGCCATGATTCACAATAAACCCATTGCCTGACAATAAGACAAGGGAGGCTCTATGCAACGCATCGCTCTCTTTCTCGCGTTGGGCACTGCCGTATTGCTCTGCGCGCAGTCGTCTTCCTCTTACCGCATCACTCACACATGGACTTTGGGCGGCGACGGAAGCTGGGACTATGTCGTACCCGACCCTCCCCATCACCGTGTGTTCATCGCCCGCCAGAATCGCCTGATGGTCGTGGATGAGGACAACGGGACTCTGCTCGGAGAGGTCACGGGAATCAACGGAGCGCACGGAACGGCGATTGCCGAATCCACCGGGCACGGATTCGCCACCTCGGGCAACGATCAGTCGGTGGTGATGTTCGATCTCCAGACCTACAAGGCCCTCGGCCGCATTCCTGCCGCCGAAGATGCCGACGCTATCGTCTATGACCCAGCGTCCAACCGCGTCTTCACGTTGAACGGCGACGCCCACTCCTCAACCGTCATCGATCCGCGGCAGGGGACGCTGATCACGAACATTCCGCTCGGCGGCAAACCGGAATATGGGGCTTCGGCCGGCGACGGCAAGGTATACGCGAACCTCACCGATACAAACGAAGTCGTTGAGATCGATGCGAAAGCGGCAATGGTCGTCCGTCGTTGGCCGACTGCCCCATGCAAAGCGCCGGTCTCCATGGCAATCGATACGGCCCATCACCGGCTGTTCAGCGGATGCCGCAGCGGCCTGATGGCCGTATCCGACTATCAGGCGGGCAAAATCGTCACCACCCTGCCCATCGGCATGGGCGTTGACGGCGCCGGTTATGATCCGGCTTCGGGCAACGCTTTCGCCTCAAACGCGGACGCCACGCTGACCGTGATTCATCAGGACACTGCGGACCAATATCACGTTGTCGAGAACGTCCGGACTCCGCCGGCATCGCGCAACATGGGACTCGATCCGACGAATCACCGCATTTTCGTCGCTTCCGCCAAATTCGGACCCGTCCCGAAAGGAACCGGCCGAGGCCGGGCACCGGTGCTGGCGGGGTCGTTCAGCGTGCTGGTGATTGAGCGCGATCCAGCGAAGTAAGTGCCCATTGGGCGTGTTCCGCGACAAGCGGATCTTCCGACGCCGCGAGCTTCTGCAACGGCTCACGGAATTTCTCCAGGCGCGCATTCCCCATTGCCACTGCGACATTGCGAAGGAAACCCCGATACTTCGCGCGGCTCACCGGGCTGTCATGAAACATATCGCGGAACTCCGCTTCTGTGATCGAGGCCAGGCGTTCCAGCTCAGGAGCGAACTCCCTTGGCTGGAAATTGGGTTCGTTTGTTTCCGCGGCGCGCCGGTTCCAGGGACACACATCCTGACAGATGTCGCAACCGAAGACGTGAGCTCCCATCGCGGCCCGCTGTTCCTCCGGAATCGCCGTGCGCAACTCGATCGTGAAGTAGGAGATGCAGAGCTTGGCGTCCAGTTCGAATCGGCCATCCGGCGAAGGGACAATCGCCGCCGTCGGACAAGCATCGATGCAGCGCGTGCAGTTGCCGCACCGATCCGCCGGGGTTGTGTCCTCTGGTTCGAGATCGAGCGTCGTCAGCAACTCACCCAGGAAGAACCACGACCCGAGCTGCTGGTTGATCAGACAAGTGTTCTTCCCAATCCAGCCCAGTCCCGCCCGATTGGCCAGTGACCGCTCCAGCAGCGGCGCTGTATCGACGCAGATTCTGGATTCGAATTGCTCTATTTCCAATAGTTTGGATCTAAGACTCGCAAGCTTCGCGCGAATGATTCCGTGATAGTCATCGCCCCACGCATAGCGGGAAATCCAAGCCCGCTCCGGCTCCGCGAAACAAACCGAGTAGGGCTCCGGTCCGTTGTAGACAAGGCCGACGCAGATGATCGACTTCAACCCAGGTAGCAGTTGCCCCGGATCGCTTCGAACCTCGGCCCGGTGGTCGGTCAGGTAGCGCATCTCGCCCGCGAGACCACGATCCGCCCAGTTACGGAATCTGCCGAAATCGGGTGCGGGAACGGGGCGTACAATACCTGCCAGGCTGAATCCGCATTTCGCCGCTAAGTGACGGACGATACGGCTATTTACCATGTTTTGTCGGGCTATATCGGGCAAAGATAAAACCGTTTGATCGCAGTGCGCCCCATCCGACCCGATTATGGCGCAGTTCGATGATTTCGCGTCGCTCTGCTAACGGTGATAGTACTACGCTAACCTATACAGGTAAAAGGGCACTACACCCGCGTTTTCAGGAGATTAGAGCGAATGCACAAACCGATCAAGTACGCAGAGAAAGCGGTCACAATGGCCGCAGCCGCGGCATGGCAGGTGTTCAACACCTTCAATTCAATCAAGCCCAACCCGTCGTTTACGCCCAAATGGTCTGATAAGCCGCTCCTGAAATCCTGGGAGAAGCAGCGGCCGCCCCTCGGGTGGCCCCGCACCACCGATTCCCTCTGTCCCAAGTGTATCCCCGAAATCCGCACCAAGATCGTCAACGGCGAACTGCCCGTCGAGATTCTCAAAAACCAAAAGGTTGGCGAAATCAAGGCCCAGATCATCTCGCGCGACGGCAAGATCTTCATGGTTAAGGACTGCTCCATCCATGGCCACTTCGAAGACCTGATGGCCATCGACACGGAATTCTTCGCGCATCTCGAAAAAGTTTTCCCCGGCCGTGACATTCGCGCGCACAACGACGAACGCCTCCACAACCACGGTTCCAGCACGGTCACGCACGGGCGCGGTTCGGTCCTCACCATCGACCTCACGAACCGCTGCAACATGATGTGCGACCCCTGCTTCATGGATGCCAACCAAGTCGGGTTCGTCCATGAGCTCACTTGGGAAGACATCCAGACCATGCTCGACAACGCGATCTCGATCAAGCCGAGACGCCAGATGTCTGTGCAGTTCTCCGGCGGCGAGCCGACGCTTTCACCCTACTTCCTCGATGCGGTGAAGTACTCCCGCAAAGTCGGGTACAACAGCGTGCAGGCTGCAACCAACGGAATCGAGTTCGCCAAGAGCCCCGAGTTCTGCCGGAAGGCCGCCGAGGCGGGCCTGCGCTATGCGTACCTGCAGTTCGACGGTGTCGGCAACGCTGCCAACTCGCATCGGGCCGTGGGCAATCTCTTCGACGTGAAGCTGCGCGCGATTGAAAATCTGCACTCGAACGGCGTCGACATCGTCCCGGTGATTACGATCATCAACGGCGTGAACAACGAGCAGGTGGGCGCAGTGATCAAATTCGCGCTGGATAACCCGAAGAAGATTTCGTTCCTTTCGTTCCAGCCGGTTTCGTTCACCGGCCGTGACGAAGAAGTGACCGAGGAACGGCGGACCGCCCAGCGCTATACGCTCTCGCATCTCGCGCATGACGTGAAAAACCAGGTCAACATGGGCGTTCCCACCCGCGACTGGTTCCCGATCTCATTCATGAGCACGTTCTCGGACTGGGCGGACCTGGTTCACGGACCCGATAAGGACTGGGGCCAGTTGAGCTGCGGCTGCCATCCCAACTGCGGCATCGGCATGGCCGTCATGATCGACAAGGAAACGAAGGAATTTCGCCCGGTGACGGCGTTCCTCAACGCCGAGCAACTGGCGAAGGATGTCGCGTCCGTCAACGACGCGGCGCGTGGCAAGTTCCTCTCGGTGGTCGGCGTGGCGCTGTCGCTGCTGCGGAACTACAACCCGATGGAAGCGCCCAGCACATTCAAGCTCACTGACCTTCTGCAGAAGTTCGACAAGTGCTTCGGGGCTACCGGCCGCAACTACGGCAAGGTCAGCGGCGACCGAACCTTCGACGACATCGAAAAGCGGCGCAGGGACCGCTGGAACTTCCTCTTCATCGCCGGCATGTGGTTCCAGGATCTCTTCAACTACGACTTCCGCCGCACCGAGCAGTGCATCATCCCCTATGCGACGCAGGAAGGCGAAATCAGTTTCTGCGCTTACAACACCGGCGTGGGCTGGCGGAACATCATCGAAAAGATGCACATGACCGCGACGCTCACCAAGTGGTACGAGGAAAAGGGCCGTCACGAAATCATCGCCGGCGGCAAGAACGTGAACCTGCCCTCTAAAGAGCACTCACTCATCCTGAACATGGACGACGTCAACCACGGACTCCAGCACGATCTCGACGATCAGGGCATCGCGAAGACCGCCCGCGAAGAGAAGCTGCGCAAGCGGAATACGGAGATGGCGAAGAAAGCCGCGGACGATGCCCGCATGGCGAAGCTCTATCGCGAAGTGGTGCTGAAGGAAAAGCCGGTGGAAGCGGGCTTCGTGCCTCTCGACACGCTGGGCGGAATCAAGCCCGCGCCGAAGAAGACAGAAGAAGTCGGCAGCTTCGGCGATTAGTCAAGACTCCAATTCGAAGGGTAAAAAAGCCGCCGGGCAACTGGCGGCTTTTTTACCCTGCTGGTTTATTACCCATATACCCATACCTGGATCACCGATTCTCTTCTGGAGGCAGGCAAAGGAACTGGCGGCCACCCGCTCGACCACTTTACGGCAAATCATCGAGGAGGGATTGCGGAACGTGATCGAGACCAAACAGCAACATCCCTTTCGCTTGCGCGACGGCTCGTTCGGCGGCCAAGGCATGGTGAGGAAGATGACCTGGGATGAGATGCGCGACGAAATCTACCAGGGCCGGGGCGCGTGATCGCTGTCGACACGAATATCCTGGTTTATTCCCATCGGCCCGAGTCCGAATTCTTTGAGCGTGCCACAGACTCTATTCGTAGCCTGGCAGAGAGTCCCGACCACTGGGCGATTCCGTGGCCTTGCTGGCGGGCACTTGCAGAAATCCTGGCCCAGGGCAAGATCGTCGGTCCGAAGGTACACGATGCGCGGAATCGCCGCCATCTGCCGTGCACATGGAGTCGGGGAGTTGTGCCGCCACTTCAGCCGAATACGGGGTGTGAAGGTCACAAACCCGGTACTGCCGGCATAGTGTTTTCGGTGGCTGATCCGGGAACTCCGCAGATGGGCGCGGTGTCCAAGTAACAGTGCCGGCGCGCATTCTCCCCCTATTTGCGGCAACGGTACTTTGCGCCCAGACTCCGGCGTTGCCTCAATTTGACGTCGCAACGGTTAAATCCTCGCCTCCGCCAACCGGCGATCTGATCTATATCAACCTTGGAGGCGTTCGCAACGGGAAGGTCACGTTCGCAAACGCCTCCCTGAGCGACTGCCTGAAGTTTGCGTACGGAATCGTCTCTAACGAGCAGATCGCCGGACCGGACTGGATCACCTCCACGTCCGTGCGTTTCGATATTGTCGCGCAGGCGTCGACCGACACTCCCCACGACCAGCTTCAGCTGATGCTTCAGGCACTGCTTGCCGAACGCCTGAAACTCGTCCTACACCACGGCCAGAAGGAGCTCTCGTACCTGGCTCTCGTTCCGGCCAAAAACGGGCCGAAGCTCCACGAGGCGCAAACGAACGCCACCAACTCAGGCAACAACATCGCATCGCGCAGTCATATCTCCAGCACTCAGATGTCGATGACGATGCTGGCCACGTTATTGTCCCGCTTCGAACGCGAAATCGTCGTGGACCAGACCGGACTGAAAGGACAATTCGAGTTCAAACTGGACTGGACTCCGGATGACGGAGCTGCCCCTGCGGCAGCCGATGCGCCGACCGGGCCGTCGTTATTCACCGCGGTGCAGGAGCAACTCGGGCTTCGGCTCGAAAGGAGTAAAGGCCCGCTCGATCTCCTCGTCATCGACCACGCGGAAAAGGTTCCAACCGACAATTAAACCGCTACAGGGTTTACAATCTCCACATGATCAGTCGAACCCTGCTCGCTACCCTTGCGCTGGCCGCACTCGCCGGCGCCCAAACGAAACTTCAGATCAAGGTCCATACGGGCGTTGGCGTCAACGGCTACGACGTCAACTCCACCATGATCTCCGGCGAGCGGGACATGCTGGTCATCGACCCGCAGTTCAGCCTCAGCGAGGCGCACCGTCTCGCCGCGGAGATTCTCGAGTCGAAGAAGAACCTGACCACGATCTATGTCACTCATCCGCACCCCGATCACCTGTTCGGGCTCGCGGTGCTGAAGCAGGCGTTCCCCTCCGCCAGAATCGTGGCTCTTCCGGCCACGGTTAACGCAGCCAAAACCGGCTGGCCCGCGCGGCAGAAGTTCTGGCTCCCGACCTACGGCAATAACATCCCCGGCCCCGACCCGGTGCTCCCCGAAGCACTCACGACTCCCGAACTCACGCTCGAGGGCGAAACGTTCCCGATCACCGGCGGTCTGCAGGGCGATGGTCCCGGAAACAGCTTCGTCTTCATCCCTTCGCTTCGCACGGTTGTTGCTGGCGACACCGTGTTTGATCACGTCTACTTTGGCGTACCAAAGGGCAAAGCGCGCGAAGCCTGGATGAAAACCCTCGATCAGGTCGCGGCGTTAAATCCGGTCATGATCGTTCCCGGCCACCAGGGTCCGGGCGCCACGGACAACATGGCGTCCATCGCATGGATGAAGAAATATATTGCCGATTGGGACGCGAACGTCGCTTCTTCCAAGACAGCCGCTGAGATGCGCGCAAAAGTACTGAAGCAGTATCCGGGTTTGGGCATGGAGTACACGCTCAATGATCGGGTTACCGCTTTCTTTCCGGCCAAATGAGCGCCAGTACCTCCGGTTCCAGCGGCCCGCGGCAGGCCTCATCGTCCTCCGCTGACCTGCCGAGAACTGGACAACTCGCGGTAGCAATACGCTGCCTCAGGCGCGATGCCGCCAAGTTCAACTTCCGTCAGGTAACGCAGTGGCGCCGCCGGACTCAGCCGCTGGACAACTTCCGCCAGTCCGGATAGCATTGCGAGCTCGGAAGGCGCGATGCTCCTGCTCACGAGTACTCCTCGTCCTTCAATAAGCAGGAATGGCCGGTTACCATAACGGCGCTGCCAACCATCTCTCGACACGGGATAACAAATGGGACGAAACAATTCCGGGGCGCCGGAGTCGGAGAAAATTGCCTGGCAGGGATACAGGACGCCTTCCCTGAGGATGGCCCGGGAAATCGGATCCGTGCCGAGCGCATGCACACCGTCGTCGTCGGGCAGGCGCCAGGGCGAATCCATCGATATCTCCCACAACGCCGCGTAGTCGGCTGCGGGAACATTGCGGGGTTGGATGGAAAGCCGTTGCCGTACCTCCGCCAGCAATGTCTCAATCGCTTCTGCATCTTCCCCGCACAGGACCAGACCGTGGTTGCCTAACACGAACAGCTCAGTATCAGCGGGCGCGGTAAGCGCGCGAGCGATCTCCCGGGACAATGGCAGGCCCGAAGGCACATAAGGAATCCAGTGCCACCGCAACCCTTCGAGATGGTTCTCCAGTTGAAACGCGCCGTCAAGCCGGACAGCCCAGGCAATGGTATTGACGCAGTGGACATGAACCACCATTCGATGTGGCAGCACGGCATGCATTGCCGTTTCGAGCGAGGCCCTGCGATACCGGCCGGCGGGATCTTCCCTCCGGCGCAGGCATTCCCTTGCTTCCTCCAGATCCAGGCGAATAAAAATGTCATCGCGAATAGCGTCCGCCATCCACTTCCCCGATGCCTTGATCCACAAGGCGCCGTCCAGCTTTACCGAGCTGTTGCCGGTGCTTGCCTGAGTAAGAAGAGGGTCCCTTCCGACGCGCTCCGTGAGACTGAGCAGACGCAGCAGTTCAATGTTTCGGGCCGCCACAACGGGTTCCTTCATGCATCCTCCGTCATCGCCGCGACAGAACTCGTAATTTCTCTTCAACGCCGGGTGGTCCCGGCAGACGCCTGGATCGAGCCCTGCCGATCCTGCTCGAAATTTTCCCGATCCCGAGGGATGCCTTGAAGATCGCTCCGACCGGCACAATACCGCCTAATTTGTGTGCCGCGACGGCAGCCAGCCCCATTGATGCAACGCAGCCGCACGAGCTGCAGTCAGGATTTCCGCCAAATTGGCAGGGGAGCACTCTGGTCGTCAGGTCGGCCGACATCGTGCTGGTTGTAAGAGCGAAGACGCATTCTGCAGGGCTCCGTGGTGGAGTGCCGAACTGCCGAAGCATGCCCTCGGGCATATCCAGTTTTGGAAATCTTTTCCGCAGCGCGATCAAGTCCGCGATTGCGCGCGCTCGTTCCTCCGGCAACAGCATTTCCGGCAGGCAATCTCCTTTTTGAGGCGTAAACAGGCTGAACCAGACCTTGCGAATCTCCGCTCGTGGAGTCCAGAATTCCAGAAATTCCCGCAGATAGCCTGGCCTCTTCATCATCTGGCCCGTAATCGTGCAGTGGATGGTGACGTTCTGGCCCACAATATTCGCGATGACCCGGTCGTACGTGGCCGGAGCCCGCCGGACATTGTGTTCGGGTTCGAGACCGTCAATTGAAACAACGACGTTCAAATGGGGTAACCCGGACCAACCGGCTGCAAGAGGCCGGAATGCGCTGGTGACCACCTGCACATGGATTCCGCGACCCAGCAACAGGGGAATCAGCGACTCCAGCTCACGATACCGAACCAGCGGATCGCCTCCGACAATCGACAGATGCAGAGGCCGCAGCCTGTCGACCAGTTCAAGAACTCCGTCGATGAGTTCCTGGCCTTTTCGATCGTTCAGGGTGCGCAAATTCACGCCGCCACCCAGGTGAGCGTCATCGTACGCATAACATCCGGGACAACGCAGTGGACACTCACGGGTAATCTCGATGGAGAGCGAGGGGCTCTCTCCTTTAAGAATTTTCCCCCAGCCACGAATCACTTCCGAAGTTTTCAAGAAAAGCCGACTTTCAACCGGGCTCGGCATTTGTGCCGGGCAAATCCCCGATAGACAAGGTTCGCGGGTACGAATTGTCTTTTCGACCATTCGTTAAAAACGCGGACCACCGCTCGATGTGGCAGGCAACCCTGCTACGACAATGGGAAAAACGTGGGAGGGGATGAATCCGATGCCTGTCCTATGGCAATGGGATCCGTCGGATGCCAGTGCTCGAACAAATCGGCAGCGGTCGAATTGGAACATGACGGACCAAACGCCAGGATGGACTCGTAACGCTCGACAGCCAGGAGGCAGGAGTGAACATGCGGTTGCAGGAGTCTGGCTGCCGCGCCAGCCGGATTCACTGCCGGAGGATCCGGACGAGTGTCCAGCGCGGCAACGATAAGAAATGCGCCGAGGATCCAGATTATGAGCGGAATCGACTTCATCTAAATCCGGTGCAACTGAGTGCTATCGTAGCGCGGTTGCGACCGTATTTTGCGAATACGGAGCCGGGTTCAGTGATAAACAGCACCCCGTCTGTTTTTCTAAGCGATCGCCTGACGCATATAGTCGAGACACTTCCCGACCTCCTGCACAGGCGTTCCTGTTCCCCGGTACTCGTATTCGATCAGCGCCGGGATCGAATATTTCTTTTCCTTGAGAAGCAGCAGCACCGGTTTGATCGGCGTATCGCCTTCGCCCCAGGGCATGTTCGGTCCGTCGTTCTTCTTGCGGTCCTTCATGTGCAGGTGCGTGATCTGCGCGTGATGCTCCTGGATGAAAGCAACCGGATCGTAGCCGCTGGCGAAGAAGTGACCGACGTCGAGATTGATCCGGAAATATTTTGAGGTCGACAGCGCGCTTTTAAAACTATCCGGCGTGGCAAACTCATTCGGATCTTTCGTATTGGAGTGCCCGTGGAATGCCACGTAGATTTTGTGCTTTTCCGCGAATGGCGCGAGACGTTTCGCCATCGTCACCTGAGTCGAGGCGGCGATGACGTTCGTTCCCAGCGCTTTCGCCTGTTCAAATGTGTGATCGAGATCGTCGTCGGTCAGGACGTCGCGGTAGTTGATCGTGAGCGCGTGCGTGGTGATGCCGGCCCCTTCCAGCTTTTTCCGAGCGGAAGTGAAGTGTTCGATCTTCGTCGCCTGACGCCACTTCTCCAGCCCATCGGCCTTACCCGGCGGTTGCACTTCCATTTCGAAAAACTCGATATCGGCGGCGCCATTCGTCTTCAGTGCTTCGATCTGCCCGTCAACCCGCTCCGCGCCCGGCGCAACCGGCAGTGCGCGATAGCTGTACGTCATTACGCCCAAAGTCACACCGTTAGTCTTCGCAGCCGTTGCGACCGACGCCCCCGCGAGGGACAGCAGAGCAGCCTTTCCGAAGTCGCGTCTCGAGTAAGTCATCCTATTGCTCCGCATTATTGCTCGATAGTAAAGGCATATAGGGAATCGCCCGCGCCCACTACCAGATACTGCTTTCCGTCAAGCATGTAGGTCTCCGGGCCGTTACACACATTGGCGGTCAGCCCCGCATGCCAAAGAATCTTCCCCGTGAGCGGGTCGAACGCAATCAGGTTTTGCGAGCCATCCCCCGTGAACAGAAGTTTTCCGGCCGTGGTCAGGATACCCGCCGACCCGCCTCCGCCCGGATAAGTGTGCTTCCAAGCCGTCTTGCCCGTCTTGTAGTCGATCGCACGCAGGGTGCTGCCGAAGCTGCCGCTGTTTCGCTCCGCGGCCGCGTAGCCCTCAGGCTGCGGATCGGTGTCGGTCAGATAGAACACGCTGAATGTTTCGTTGGTGCCGGCATAAACCATGCCGGTTTCCGGATCGAAACTCGGGGCCGGCCAGTTGGTCGCGCCGGAGGAGTTCGGCGATACCAGTACGCCGTCAATGGTCGATTCCTTCGCCGGATTCGGAATCGGCTGGCCTTTCGCATTCACTCCGTTCGACCAGTTCATGGTCTCAATGAATTTCGACGTCAGCAGATGCTCGCCGTTCGTTCGATCCAGCAGGAAGAAATAACCGTTGCGGCTCGCCTGCGCCAGCATCTTGCGGGGCTTTCCGTTGAAGGCGCCGTTGATCAGCATCGGTGTCTGCGTCGCGTCCCAGTCGTGCGTATCGTGCGGCGATACCTGGTAATACCAGGCGATCTTCCCCGTCTCGATATTCAGCGCCACGATGGAGCAGGTCCAGAGATTGTCTCCCTCGCGCCCGTGTCCCGACTCCACCGGTTGGGGGTTCCCCGTTCCGATGTAGTAAAGCTTCAGATCGGGGTCGTATGTTCCCGGCATCCAGGTCATTCCACCGCCGTGTCTCATCGAGGCTTCGTTGGGCCAGGTCTCCGACCCGGGATCGCCTTTCTTCAGCGGCTCGCTCCACCATTTCCACTGAATCGCGCCCGTTTCCGGATCGATGGCATCAAGGAACCCCGGAACATCGAGCGTATCGCCGCCCGTCCCGACCAACACGTGGTTGCCGACGATCACGGGCGCCGGCGTCGAGAAGTACTCCTGCTTCACGTCCGCGATCTGAATATGCCAGCGTTCTTTGCCGGTACGCGCGTCGAGCGAAACCAGGTAGTTGTCCGGCGTTTCGAAGAACAGCCAGTTTTCGTAGATACCCACGCCGCGGTTTCCGATATGAATTCCGCCGGTAGTTCGCCAAAAATAATGCCACAGTTCGCGTCCCGTGCGCGCATCAACTGCCCATGCGTTGTCCGGCGTGGCGAAGTAGAGAACGCCGTTCACCATGAGGGGCGTGGCTTTGATCTGCGTACCGCCGAATCCGGTTTCGCGGCCCGCCACCGGCGGCATGTCCGGACCAAGGCCACCCACAATGGCGCCCGGTCCGTTCGCACCTTCCGTGACCCGATTTACCCACGCCAGCGTCATCGACCTGACGTTCAACTGGTTGATCTGCCGCAGGGTGCTGAACCGGCGGCCGGTGTAATCGCCGTTATAAGTTGGCCAGGAATCTGTCGCCGGTTTCAGGAGTTTCGCGGGATCGAGTATCGAGGTCTGCGCCGCGAGCGACAGAACGAGGCATGGAAACGCGCATACCAGGCGCGTTGCCGAATGGCGGAAGAACGCGCCTGGGAGGCGCATGTCCCTTTTGAGCTTCATTTCAATGTCACCAGGTATGCCGTCAGATTGTGCATGTCGGCATCCGTATATCTGGGCAAGAGGTCAAAGTGCGCCTTGACAGGATCTTTGAGATCCACTTTCGGGACCGCCCCGTTTCGCTCGAACGAATGATAGTCGCCATTGGCGTCAGTTATGGAAACGTTGAAGTCGTCAATCCGGTTTAAAGTTCCCTGAAATGACTTGCCGGAAGGAAGCGTGACGGTCACCATGATCGGAGACGTGTTCCTGCGCCCGTTGGTTCTTCCGCCGATCGGCATCAGCAACCGTCCCTGCAATGTGATCGGATCATACTTCGCGCCGATGCCTTTCAGATCGCCGCCCGTCGAATGGCAGGTATTGCACTTACCCGGGCCGTTGAAATACGTCTCGCCGGCCTTCGCATTGCCGGTCACGATGTTCAGCAGTTTATAAGTGCCGCGCTCCGCGGCCGCCCGCACTCCCTCATGCAGAAACGCCACGATGTCCGAAATCTGCGCCGGTGTCATATTGAATTTCGGCATTCCCTGGGACTGCCTGGCGCCCTGAATCACAGGACCAATGAGATTGCCGTTTTCATCGTCAATCACGGTCACCGAGCGGATCAGGTCCGGACCGCTTTCCCCGCCCCTGGCGTTCGAGCCGTGGCAGAAGCCGCATTGCGCGACGAACGCCGTCTTGCCGCGCTCCAGCGTGGCTGCATCGTAGTCCCTGTAATCCAGACCCGCGCCACCGCCCGGGCGCCGCATCCGCACTGCCTCTCCGCTTGTGTTCTGCGCCGCGAGCGGCGCCACCACAAACAAAGACAGACTCAGAACAAGGGCCGCGCACACTCGCGCAACCTGCTTTTGCCGAAGCATCTCCAGTTCTCCTGACGGGTCCTTCTTTATGGGGACCTCAGCCTGACCGAAGGTAATTTTGTCATATTCCACGTGTCGCGTTGTGATACCTTGGCAAAACTACTGTTTATGTGGGCACAAAATTACACTCCGATTGCGGACAACCTTGCGCTCTCGGCGCTCGTTGCCGCGCTGCCGATCTTCACCATGCTTTTTCTGCTGGGCGTGTTGCGCAAACCCGCCTGGATGGCGTGCCTTTCAGGTACAGCGGCAGCGATCGTTGTTGCTCTTTTCGCCTACCAGATGCCGCCAGTGATGGTGCTGAGTTCGGCCCTGTATGGCGCGGCATACGGCCTGCTCCCCATTGGCTGGATTGTGTACACCGCGATCCTGCTCTACCGGCTCACCGTCGATACGGGCAAGTTTGAAATCATCAAGGATTCCATTGCCGGCATGACCGGGGATCGCCGCATTCAGGCGCTGTTGATCGCTTTTGCGTTCGGCGCGTTCATCGAAGGCGCGGCGGGTTTCGGTACGCCGGTCGCGGTAGCTTCCGCCATGCTTGCGGGTCTCGGTTTCGAGCCGTTTTTCGCCGCCGCCATCTGCCTGCTCGCCAACACCTCGCCGGTGGCCTTCGGTTCGATCGGCATTCCCATCAAAACGTTGGCCGTCGTCACGGGATTACCCCTCCTGCCCCTTTCCTCGGATGTCGCGCGCATCTGCGCGCCGCTCGCTTTGATCATACCGGCCTATCTGGTGCTGGTGATGGGCGGTCTTAAGGCTTTGGCCGAGGTCTGGCCGGCCGCTCTGATTGCGGGAGTAACGTTCGCGGGCACCGAATACTACGTCGCCAGCACCAGCGGCCCGGATCTGGCGGCGATCCTGGCGGCAATTGTTGCGCTGGTCGCGCTCGCTCTCCTTCTGAAAGTATGGAAGCCGTCGACTGCGGAAGCAGCGGTGCCGCATCGCCACACGGGAGGAAACGTCTTTCTCGCCTGGTCGCCTTATCTGACCCTGGTGATCTTTGTGCTGCTCTGGGGCAGAACAGACGTCAAGGCTTTTCTGGATAAAAGCACTGTCATTATCCAGTGGCCGGGATTGCACAATCTGGTGCAGCGCCTGCCACCAGTGGTTACGAAGCCAAGCCCGTATGCGGCGCTTTACACATTCAATTACCTGTCGGCCGCGGGTACCTCCTGTCTGTTGGCAACGATCGTCTCGGCGCTCATTCTTAGGGCATCCCCGGCCATTTTCTGGAAGTCTCTGCGTGAAACCACACGGCAGCTCGCTCTTCCTCTGGTCGCCATTTCGAGCGTCGTTTCGCTCGCGTACCTGATGAACTACTCGGGCGCGACGACAACGCTGGCGCTGGTCGTCGCCGGTACCGGCGCGATGTTCCCCTTCTTCAGCCCCCTGCTCGGCTGGCTGGGCGTTTTTCTGACTGGCAGCGACACGTCGGCCAATGCGCTCTTCGGGCCGCTGCAGGACATCACCGCCATTAAGCTCGGACTCAATCAGACTCTGATGGCCGCCGCGAATTCCGGAGGTGGCGTGGTGGGCAAAATGATCAGCGTGCAGAGCATCGCCGTCGCCGCCGCCGCCACCGGCATGAAGCGCAGCGAAGAAGGCTCGCTGCTTCGCTTCACGTTGAAGCACAGCGTGTTCCTGGCGATTGTGATCGGCCTGATGACCTTGTGCTACACGTACGTGGTGCCGGGATGGGTGAAGTAGGGGCGACGGGGACTCACGGCGATTCTTTGTGGTTACCAATTTGGTAACATAATCCTGTGAGAGTCCTTGGGCGCGAAAGGATCTCCGGGTTTCAAAAGAATCATCCGGATTCCGTCGCGCCACTGGATTGCTGGGTCGGCATAGTGGAAGCCGCCGCATGGAAGAGCACCACTGAGGTTCGCGCCACATTCGGGAGCGCGGATTTTGTTGGTGGTAAGGCGATCTTTAACATCGGCGGCAATAAATATCGCCTCATCGCGGTGATCTCGTTTGAAATCCGGATCTTGTCCGTCGAAGCGATTCTCACGCACAGGGAATACGACAAGGGGAAATGGAAATGAGCACTCTCACCACGGAAGCGCCGCGAATGAAAGCTGTCGCGTCAGCGGCAAAGCTGAATGTCCCACGCTATGGCGACCTTCTCAGGCGTTTTGCGCCTAAGGTCATTGAGACAGTCGAAGAAAACCGCCTGGCCCTGCGAATCTTGGAACGGCTGATGAGTATCGGGGATGGTAAGAGGTCCGCGGAGGAAAATGCCCTCCTCAGCCTGCTTGCGGCTCTGGTCGAACAATTCGAGAAAAAGACATATCCAGCGGCGACATCCGTCGAGCCAAAGGAAATACTCCGCGATCTGATGGCGTCTAACGAGCTGAAAGCAGCCGATCTGGCCGATGTCATGGGCGGGCGATCCCGAGTATCCGAAGTCCTCTCCGGGAAACGAGCTATCAGCAAGGATCAGGCGAAACGACTGGGCCAACGCTTCGGAATTTCACCGGCCGCGTTCATCTGACGCCTACCGCGATTTACTCGCGGTCTATTTTCCTGCCAACCCTTCGGTCAGCTCAATGTAAGTCCCGTTCGGATCGGTGATGAACGCGATCTTCAGACCAATCTGTTTCGTCATGTCGCGCAAGGGCATGTTGATTGTCACGCCGTCGTCGGCAAGCCTCTTCAGCGTCGCGTCGAGATCCTTCACATCGAAACCGATGTGATCGAGGGAGCGTCCCTTGGTGCCCGCCTGCGGCGTCTGCGCCTTCAGGAAATCCACCTCTCCGCCAGGGATCATCGCCGCCGGGAGATTGCGCCGACTGCCCGCCCCCGCGCCGAATTGCTTCACGTACCACGCCTGCGCGGCAGCAGGATCGGGCACCGACTCATGCACGTGGTGGAACATGGCCGGCGCGGCCTGATCCTTCACTTCCATCACTTCGACGGTCACATTTTCCGGGAACGTGGCAAACGCCTGCACGTTAGGCGTCAGTTCCCGCCACATCAGACCAGCCGCGGCGGCCTTGGCTTTTGTATCGGCATAGGCTTTCACGGCAATGCCGATATGATTGACCGAGGAACCGTTGCTCCCACCCGTCGGCGGCATATTCGCCTTGCTGACGATGATGAAGGTGCCCGGCAGCTTGAGCATATCGAGGGACCCGGCCTTGGCGGGCGTGGCGCCGAAGACATTCGTCCACGCCTTCTTCGTCGCGTCGGGATCGGAGACCACAAAATGAATGTGTCCGAACGAAACTCCGGCGTCATTCTGAGGCAGCAACTGCGCGTAAACACCGGTCACTGAGACGGCGAGAAAAGAGGCGACAACGAAAGTCCGCATCGGGCTTAAGCCATTACACGGGGCTTCCGCAGGTGACTTAATGTTCAGGCTTTCTTTACCGCTTATCAGGCAGCGCGAACACGAAGATCGCGTTCGATCCCTTGGGCGGCTTCAGCTCCGGCGTCTCGTTGAGCAGACTGCCGTCCAGCATGCCGTCGCCGGTCATAATCGCGATGTATTGCTTCCCGCCGGCTGCGTAGGAAATCGTGCTGACCGAAACATGTCCGCCGACAATTCCCTCCCAGAGCTGCTTCCCTGTATAGACATCGAACGCGCGGAACCGGCGGTTCATGTCACCGTGGAACACCAAGTCGCCCGCGGTAGTCAGCATGGCGCCGTTGCTTGGCGAACGGCCTTCATTGAAGCGCGTAATTTCGCCAGTCGAGAGGTTGATCTTCCCGATCCCCGTCAGCTTGTTGGGATCGGAACCAGGCTGGGGCACTGGAATACGGCGCTCAGGTCCCGCATCCGACTTTGACGTCATATCCAGGCAGTTATCGATATAGGGAACATAGAGCGAATTGGCGCCCGGATGATAAGCCGTCGGCCAGAAGCTGCGTGTGTTGTAGAAGCAGATGGTGTGACGCTCCCCCGGCTTCTTGTTGACCAGGTCGAAGTTGATGGTCGTCTTCCCTGTCTTGCCGTCGATATTCGAGATCAGGAACAGCGGATCGTCATAGGGAAACGGCGTGGCCCACAGGAACTGGCCGTTGCCGCGGTCCAGCGCGAAAACACCGCCGCCTTCGCCCACCATCACAGCCATGTCCCGCTCTTCGCCGCGCTTGACATCGGGATTGAACCATTTCACATACTTCGGATCGGGATTGAACTTCGCCCGCACCAGCGTGCGTTCGTGCGTGTAATCCTGGTCCCAGTCGTCGCCGGGCAGGTGCTGGTAATACCAATTGAGCTTGCCGGTTTCCGGATTGAGCGAAACCGTCGAATTGCTGTAAAGATCGGCGGGCGCTGTCCGCGAAGTGCCGTCCGGGTTCCCGCCATGTCGCTGCAACCGGGTGTTCGGCATGGCATTGGCGATACCCCAATAAAGCTGCTTGCGAACGGGATCGTAAGTGCCGGGCAATCCCCAAGTGGATGCGAGATTGGTGTCGAGGAATGGAGTTCCCCAGCTCTCGGAGCCAGCCTCGCCGGGCGCGGGCACGTTGTAGAACTTCCAGATTTCCTTGCCCGTCAGGGCGTCGTACGCCGCGATAAAACAGGTGTCGCGCGTTTTGCCGCAACCCTTACCGGTAATCGCCTTTCCGTCTATGACAATCGATCCCGACGTATTGGCGCCCTCGCCTGTCGGCGTCTGCCAGCGTGTTTCGCCCGTGCGCGCATCGAGGCCGACGATAAACCCGTCGGGTGCGCTGTAAATCACAACATCCTGATAAATCGAAAGATCTTTCGTTCGTCCCTGTGAAGCAACATTCGCCGGAACCTTGCGTTTGTATGCCCAGAGAAGATCGCCGTTCGTGGCGTCGAGAGCCTGCACGACCGCGCCCGGCTCCACAACATACATCACGCCGTTGTGCACGATCGGAATGGTTTCCGTGGTGCCCGGACCCATGCCGCGTGTCCACGCCATGCGAAGCTGGCTGACGTTCGAGCGGTTGATCTCCTTCAACGGGCTGTAGCGTTGGGCGTCGTAAGTGCGGCTGTACATCAGCCAGTCGTCCGGACTCGGATTCAGGAGCATCTGCTGCGTCACCGGTACGTAGTTCTTCACCTGCGCAACACCGGGGACCACCGCGGCGATGACGAGAATTGTCAGGACTTTCATCGAACACCGTTATATAACACTCCGGCTGATCAACGTAAACGCGGAACCGCTATGATCAAAGCAGGATGACAGTCCGAATTACAGAAGCTGAGCTTGCCGGCAACATCTACGCCGTACTGGCGCGAGTCCGGGAAGGCTACGAAGTAATCGTCGAGCAGGATCATCATCCCGTCGCGGTCATCAAAACACCGATACCGGGCCCGGGCCGGAAGCTCTCGGAGTGCATCGCTCTGGCAAAGGCATATGAAGAGGGACTGGGCTACGCACCTTTACCTGATCCGGCCTTTGCCGCAGACGTCCAAGCCGCTATCGACTCGCGCCGTGAGCCGTTCCATCCGCCTGAATGGGATTAGTCCTCGACTCGGATGTGCTCATCGCCGCCGAGCGACAAGCACAACCGGTCAGCGACCTGCTGCTGGACATCCAACGAAAGCACGGAGAGACCGAGGTAGTCATCTCCTCAATTACCGTAATCGAACTGGAGCACGGAGTGCACCGCGCCAACACTCCAGCCGTGATCAGGCAGCGGCAAGCATACGTCGATACGATCCTGCTCGCGATTCCTGCGGAGCCGTTCACAAAGGAGATGGGCCAGCTTGCCGCAAAAACAGACGTTGATGCTCGGCGGACCGGGCTGGTAATCCCGCGAGAACCTGCTGATTGGCGCAACCGCGCCTCACGTCAGCTATGGAATGGGCACTCGGAACCTCCGCCACTTTCGCATGATTCCGAAGCTGACTATTATTCAACTCTGAACTACCGCTGACTCAGCCCGCCATCCACGGCCACCAACTGTCCCGTAATAAACTTCGTACTCTTGATAAAGAACAGCACGGCTTCAGCAACCTCATCCCCGGTTCCGGCGCGCCCGGCAGGTGTGGCAGCGATGAACTGCTCGATCCGCTCGTCGATCTGATCGAACGGAATCACGCCCGGCGCAACCGTGTTGACCGAAATCTTCGGCGCCCACGCCTTGGCCAGTGCCCGCGTCAGCATCACCACGCCGGCTTTCGACGCGCAATAGTGGGCATGTTCAGCCCACGGCTTCAATGCTCCCAGCGAACTGAGGTTCACGATGTGGCCGCCATCGCCCTCAAGCATGATCTTCGCCGCCGCCTGACAGGAGAAAAATACCGATTTCAGATTCACCGAATGGATGAAATCCCAGTCGCCTTCTTCCATCGTGAGCGGATCGCGCTTGGTAAATCGCGCCGCGTTGTTCACAAGGCCGTCGAGCCGTTGGAAGCGATCCGCAATCTGCGCGTACATTTGCCGGATTTCCGTCACGCTTTCGAGATTTGCCCGAACGATCACCGCGTTGCCGCACTCCGCTGCCGTCGCCCGCGCCTCCTGCTCGGAACCGTTGTAGTGGATCACGACCTGCGCGCCTTCCGCGGCCAGCCGCAACGCGATCGAACGCCCGATGCGCTTCGCGGCGCCGGTAACGAGGATCACTTTCCCGCCAAGGTTTTCGGTCATGCTGTTTTCACTCATGATGTCACTTGCGGCTCGGCATGAATTTCCTTTTCCTCAATCGGCAATACAGGCTGCAGCTTTGGTTCGGGCAGTCGGCCTGTCCAGTTCGCCCATGTCCAGAAAATTGCCGTGAGCGAAGTCACCGCTCCCGCCCACGCCCCGATCGTTCGCGGACTGTATGCCGTTGACGCCGCGCCCGCAGCCATCATCGAGAGCATCATGGTCGACCATTGCAACGACTCGAGCGTAGCGAACACGCGCCCGCGATATTGATCCTCGACGTGCCGCAGCAATTGCGAGAAATTCAGCACGGCGCTCACCGCGATGGCCGCTCGCGAAAGCGTGATGAAGACGCAGGCCCACGCAATAGTCGGCATTTGGCTGAACACGATATAACTCCCGCCGTGAATCACGTATGCAATCGCAATAGTGCGCTTGTATTGGACAAAGCTGAGCCGCTTTCCCAGCCAATACGCGATCGAGCCGCCGATCAACAATCCGATGCCCGCGAAACCCCAGATCACGCCGATCCCCATCGGCCCCGCATTGAAGACCTTTTCTCCAAACAGGCTGAACAGAATCTGCGCCGCTCCGCCTCCGGTCGCCCAGCCCATGCTCAGCATGGCGATCCCAAACACCAGCGGCGCGGAGCGCATGTAGCGGAGGCCGTCACGATACTGCATGAGGCCGCTCTCTTTACGTTTTCGCTCGGAGGCCGCGGGCTTGAAACCGCTCGGCCGCTTCAGCCGCGAAATACACAGCGCGGAAATCACGAATGACAGCGCGTTGAAGGCGAAAGCGACTTTGAACCCATACTGCGTCCCCACCGCCCCGAGGAACGCACCCACCGTGAGGCTCGCCCATGACGTGGTCTGCGTCATGGTGTTTGCCGCGTGCAGTTCCTCCGGCGTCGCGATCACCGGCAGAATTGAATTGCGTCCCGCGGTGAAGAAGGGCGATGCGAACATCAGCGCCGCGCTGAGCAGATACAGCAACAGCGGACTCGACCGGTAGATGGAAAGAATGAACGCGATCGCAATCACGGCGCGGGTCAGGTCGCTTGCGATCATCACGCGCTTGCGGTCGAGGCGGTCGAGCAGCACACCGGCGATTGGGCCCGCGGCCAGCATTGGAACCGCGCGCGCCAGAAAGACACCGGTGACGACAAGCCCTGGGTTTGCATGCTGCATCGCGAGACTCATCACCGCGATGTTGTTGAAGTGGTCGCCGACTTCGCTCACCACCTGACCGATCCAGGTGGACCTATAGTTGCGATTTGAGCGCACGAGCGCGGTGAAGGCGCTCAAGTCAGGCTTCCGGCCGCGACGGTGACGGCTTCTTCGCGTACCATCACGTGACGCAGGAAATCCATGTCGATTTCGTAGCCAAAACCAGGATCGTTCCGCACGGCGATGGTTCCCGAAGGCGTAATTTCAACGGCGGGCGAAATGATGTCGCGCTTCCAGTATCGATTGCTGGCCGAAACATCTCCGGGAAGAGTGAAATTCGGAAGCGTCGCCAACGCGATGTTGTGGGCGCGTCCAATGCCGGATTCCAGCATTCCGCCGCACCACACCGGAATCCCGGCGGCCTCGCAAACATCGTGAACGCGCCTGGATTCGGCAAAGCCGCCCAACCGTCCGAGCTTGACGTTGACGATCCCGCCGGCCTTCATGGCGATCGCCTGTTCCACATGCCGCACCGTCCGAATGCACTCGTCGAGGCAAATGGGCGTTTGAAGCTGCGCCTGCAGCGCCGCATGGTCGATAATGTCGTCGTGCGCCAGCGGCTGTTCGATCATCATCAGATAGAACTCGTCGAGCCGCTTCAGCAGTGCTGTATCGGCCAGCGTGTAGGCTGAGTTCGCATCCGCCATGAGGCGAATGTTCGGAAAGCGCTCACGAATCCGGCGCACAACTTCGACATCCCAGCTCTCTTTTCCCGAACCGGGCTTGATCTTCATCTTGATTCGCTGGTAGCCGGCCGCCAGTTCGCGCTCGATCTTTTCGATCAACTGCTCCACCGAATCCTGGATTCCGATCGAAACTCCGCAGGGAATCTCCCTGCGCGCTCCGCCGCCGATTTCCTTCCACAACGGATTGCCTTTGCGGCGGGCCTGGAGATCCCAAACCGCCGCTTCCACGCCGCCGCGCGCCATGTTGTGTCCGCGGATATGCCGGCTGAGCGCGCCCACTTCATCCGCATGACCGATTTCACGGCCCATCAGTCGCGGCGCCACGTAATCGCGCGCAATCAACCAGGCGGAAGCGGTCCACTCTTCGTTGTAGAACGGATGTTCGCCCGCGGTAATTTCGCCCCATCCGGAGAGCCCGTCCGAGACCACTTCGACGATGACGATGTCTCGCTCGTACGTTCGGCTGAAGCTGGTCTCGAAGAAATGAACCAGCGGCAACCGCAGTTGCCGGAGGACGATTCGCTCAATTCTCACGTGATCGCTCCCAGCAGATAGTCCGTGCCGTCCATTCCCGCTACAGCCAGCCCCCGCGAAAAATGCCGCTCGAATTGCTCCGCAATCTCCGATTGTTTCGCCCGCGCCTCCGCGAGATCCCCCGGGACGTGAATTCGCTCGACGATTACCGGCTTCTGACGCGGCCTCGCGATCCACCACTCAGCGACCAAACGATCCGTCGGTAGCCCGCCGTGCAGAGGGCTCGACGAGACTCCGTACTGGTTGCGCACATATCGCCGTACGATGGCGCCGAGCCGTTCCAGGTTGAAGTGCGCGTTCTTGAGATCGAGCGGATCGAAGGTCCACTCGATCAGATCAATGCCGCGGGCCATCGCATCGTCCCTCTGCCGCAGCTTCAGCCCGCGTCCGACGCCGCAATTCCGGTACTCCGGCAGCACTCCCAACATATGGCTGTGCAGATAGGCCTGCCCGTCTTCCTTCAGACCGGGAATCGCGAGGCAGAACGCAATCATGCGATCGGCATCGAATGCGCCCAGCAACTGTCCCCCGATTTTGGTCGCCACCACAAACATCCGGAAGGGCAGCAGGTCGGCGTCATCCCATCCCCAGACCGCTTTCTGCAGCGCAACCGCTTCGCGCAATTCCAACTCTGTCGACAGTTCGCGAATCAAGGCTTCGTCTCCGGAATAGCATCCACGAGCCTCTGAATGGCAGGCTCGATTGCAATCAACAGACTGGCATGGTGCACGTTAGCATCTTTGAGTTGAGCCGCGGCTTTCTGCTTCCAATCGGCTGGCGGAGTGTTGTTCGCGTAGCTCAAAGCCTCGCCGCCGATTCTGCAAAGAACCATCAGCGCATCTGCCGACGGAAGATCTTCCGTCAGCAAAGAATTGCTTTCCAGCATCGGGCGGATATCCCCGGCATTCTTCGACCACGCATCGAGTTGTTTACGCAGCCGACCGGCGTCCGCCGTACTCGGAGCTGCGAGATATCGGTCCACTGCGCTTCGAAAGTCACGCGCAGCGTCGCTCTCCGGAGGAATTGCATCCACCAGCCGATTAAACGACGACGATGCGCCATAGTGATTCCGATGGCGCTCGTAGCCCTTCACCGGCTCGAGCGCCGAAGCGAACATCTGCAGCGGATGAATGTCCGAAACGGGCGCCGCCAGCCTTTGCAGCATGAGTTCGAGATTCGTGCGCTGCGTCAGACCCAACCACTCCAGCCAGAAATTGACCGGCTCCAGCCGGGCATACATCGAAGCAACGTCCGACACCGATTCCGGAGACCAGAAGCGTTCCGCAATAGCGGCCAGCCTCGGCCAGAGCCGCGAATCGATGTTCTCCGCGGTGGCCAGTTCCTCCCACATCGCTGCCTCGGCACCCAGAATGAGTTTCTTCTGTTCCTGCGTCAGATCCGCCGCTTCTCCCTGCAGAGGATCGACCGCATAATGTTGCGACGCCGGCTGCATCAGATCGAGATAATAGCCCGCCGAAAGAATGCCCGAATAACCTTCGCGTGCGGCCGCCGCCAGCGATTTCTCACCGCGCCAGGATTGGATCAGAATGCTCTTCGGAAGATCGGGCTGCAGAACTTCGTCCCACCCCACCATGTGCTTGTGATGGTGCGCAAGAATCTTTTCCACGCGCTTGTTGAAGTAAGCCTGCAGTTGCGCGGCGTTCGCGAGGTGCTGCTTCTTCATGAACTCGCGGATGTGCGGCTCGCCGTTCCATGCCTTCGCGCTCACTTCGTCCCCGCCGATATGAAAGTATTCGTCGGGAAACAGCTTCGTCATCTCGCCCAGAAAGCCGTCAAGGAAGCGGTACGTCGACTCCTTTGTGGGATCGATGACTCCCGTCGGGTCGCCGAATTCATGCACGATGTTGTAAGGTCCGCCGCCGCTCGAAAGGCTGGGATAAGCAGCGAGCCAACTCGTCGAGTGGCCGGGAATGTCGAACTCGGGCACGATGCGAACGCCCCGATCGCGCGCATAAGCCACCACGGCGCGTATCTCCGCCTGCGTGTAATAAAGTCCGTCTGAGCCGTTTTCCTGCAGCCGCGGATATTTTTTGCTTTCGACCCGGAAACCCTGGTCGTCCGAGAGATGCCAGTGCAGCACATTGAGCTTGACCGCCGCGAGACCGTCGATGGTCCGCTCGATCCCATCCACCGGAATGAAGTGGCGCGAGACGTCCAGCGAAAGTCCCCGCCACGGAAAGCGCGGCTGATCGTGGATTTCGACGTCCGGAACCGAAAATCCCGGCATCCCGGAATGGTTTTGTTGGACTAGCTGCAGAAAGGTTTCGAATGCGCGCAGAACGCCCAGCGGGCCATCGGCAGATAACTGAATATGGTCGCCCGATGCCTGAAGCGAGTAGCTCTCTTCGTCCCCCAGCCGCTGCGGCTCCTTATGATCGCGCCGCTCGACAACAACCAACATAGCGACGCGATTGGAAAGCGGCCGATCGGCTCGCATCGAGATGGGCAACCCCGTCTGGCGAGCCAACCGTGCGAGTGTTCTCTGCACTGCCGCCTTAACTCGCGGGTCGCTCGCACCGGCGCCCGATGTAGTCATGGTGAAGCCGGCGTTGATGTCCACCGACCCCGCCGTCGCGCGTATGCTCGCCGGCCAGGGCATCAGCGGCTGAGTCTGCTCCAACGAGCTCTGTGCCGTCAAACTGACGGCAAAACCGCACCAAACGATCAGCGCTTTCGTGAACATCCCCTATTGCCGTTGTATCATTGCGGTTCGGTACGTGACGTCCCCTATTTCCATTTCTGCCGTGCGTTCTCATCGATTTCTGCCTTTTCTTCTGATCCTTTTCGTAGGAAGCGGCTGCTCGGCCCTCATCTACGAAGTGGTCTGGCTGCAGTTGCTGCAGTTGGTGATCGGCTCCTCCGCTGCATCCATCGCGGTGTTGCTCGGCACCTTCATGGGAGGGATGTGCCTCGGCAGCATCTTCCTGCCGCGCATCATTTCCGCGCGCCTGCACCCACTCAAGGTCTACGCGCTCCTGGAACTCGGCACCGGCATCTTCAGCTTCGCCGTACTCTTTGGCCTGCCGTTGGTCCAGCACCTCTACACCGCGAGCATCGGCCACGGATTTCCCGGCATCCTCCTGCGCAGCGCCGCATCCGCGATCTGCCTGCTGCCCCCAACCCTGATGATGGGCGCTACTCTGCCCGCCATTTCGCGCTGGATCGAAACCACGCCCCAGGCTGCCTCCTGGTGGGGATTCTTCTATGGTGGAAATATTGCCGGCGGCGTTTTCGGATGCCTTCTCGCCGGCTTCTATCTCCTCCGCATTCATGACATGGCGACCGCAAGCTACGTCGCCGCTGCCATCAACCTGGTGGTCGCGCTGGCTACTCTGGCGCTCGCGCGGTTCGTATCTTACGAAGTCTCCGCATCCGACGCCGAGGCCGAAACAGCAGAGCGCGCACCCAACTTCTGGCCGGTCTACTTCGCCATCGCCTTATCCGGTCTCTGCGCGTTGGGCGCCGAAGTCATCTGGACCCGCACCCTTTCGCTCATGCTCGGGCCTACCGTCTACACGTTCTCGATCATCCTCGGCGTCTTCCTCGCCGGGCTCGGGTTGGGCAGCAGCGGAGGATCGGTTCTTGCAAAGAACCAATCCAGAGCGCGCATGATGCTCGCCCTCTGCCAATTTCTGCAGGTTCTCGCCGTCGCGTTTGCCGCTTTCATGCTGGCCGACTTTCTTCCTTACTGGCATGGCAACGTCGATCTTCCGGTCGATCCCTGGCACGGCTTCCTCAACGACCTGGCTCGCTGCGCCATCGCCATTCTTCCGTCCGCGATTCTCTGGGGCGCCAGTTTTCCGTTGGCTCTTGCCAGCGTCGCGTCGGGCAAGGGAGATCCCGGCAGACTCGTCGGCGAAGTCTACGGCGCGAACACTATCGGCGCAATCCTGGGCTCGATCGGATTCGCCCTGATTATGATTCCTGACGCCGGAACGCAGCATTCCGAGCAGTTGTTGATCGCGCTCTCGTTCATCGCCGCGATCATACTCCAAAGGCTCTCCGCGAAAACAATAGTGGCGACGGCGGCTGCAGCGGTTGTTCTCTGGAGCGTCCCCGCCATCCCCTGGCAGTTAATCGCGTTCGGTCGGCGCCTGGCCACCACTACGGGCAACTGGACTCCTCTTTACGTCGCGGAAGGCATGAACTCCTCCATCGCCTATACGAAATACGAGAACGTCACCACTTACTTCCATGTCAGCGGCAAAACGGAAGCCTCCGCCGAGCCGCAGGACATGCGGCTGCAGCGACTGCTGGGCCATCTTCCCGCTTTGCTCAACGGTAATCCGAGGTCGGTGCTGGTCGTCGGATGCGGCGCCGGAGTTACGGCCGGCACATTCGTCGTGCATCCGGAAGTACAGCACATCACCATTGTCGAGATCGAGCCGCTGATCCCACCCGCTTCGGCGCGCTACTTCCCCAAAGAGAACCACAACGTCATGCACGACCCGCGCACTCACATCGTGTACGACGATGCGCGCCACTTCATCCTCACTTCGCCCGATAAATTCGACATCATCACTTCCGACCCAATTCACCCGTGGGTAAAAGGAATCGCGCCGCTGTATTCCACCGAATATTTCGAGTTGGTCAAGAAGCACCTCAACCCCGGCGGCTTCGTCACCCAGTGGGTGCCTCTCTATGAGAGCGATATGGCGACGGTACAGAGCGAGATCGCCACGTTTTTCGAGGCCTTTCCGAACGGCACGGTCTGGGGCAACCTCAACACGGATGGCCAGGGTTACGACGTTGTCCTCGTCGGGCAGGCCGAGCCGCTCAAAATCAACGTTGACGAATTTCAGCAGCACCTGGATCGCCCCGAATACAAGCCCGTTGCCGACTCACTCAAAGAAGTTGGGTACACGTCGGCCACCAACCTGCTCTCTACATACGCCGTCAGCGCCTCCGATCTGAAAAGCTGGCTCCGCCACGCCCAGATCAACACGGACCGGAATCTGCGGCTGCAATACCTCGCCGGCCTTGGCCTGAACCAGTATCTGGCTCCGATGATTTACCAGCAGATGCTCCAATACAGTACTTTCCCTTCGGGTATCTTCACGGGCTCACCGGAGCGCCTCCGCTCCCTGGAAACCGCCGTCGCGGCACAGCGCTACTGAAGTCCGTTCTGAGCAGGTCCCCCAAAAACTGCGATATATTTAGGTCCCATGAAGCCGAGTCTCTTCAGATATTTCGGAATTTTGACGACGTGCCTGGTCTGCGTCGCATCCGCGCAGAATCGTAAGGACGCAGTACGGCCACCCCAGCTACCCGATACCGCCGTACCGGAAATTGCCGGTACAGGCAACTTCAGCCACATCGTCGCCAGCCTGGAAGAGTCGGTCGCGTTCTATCACGATGTGCTCGGCCTCGACGTAGCGACGCCTCCGGGCAGCTTTTCCCCGAACCCCGCCATCATGAAATTGGGCAATACCATCGGCGCGCAATCCCGTGTCGCCGTGGTGAAAGTTCCCGGCGCGGCGATCGGCCTGGAGTTGATCGAATACAAGGACATCGATCGGAAGCCCGCCCACCCGCGCTTCCAGGACCCCGGCACGGGCAACTTCGCCATCCAGCTGAAGGACATCGCCGAAGTTGCCGACCGCATCAAAAAATCCGGTGCGCACGTGCTCACTCTCGCCGGCTCACCGGTCGATATCGGCAGCGAAAAAGGCTTCTTTGTACAGGATCCCGATGGCTTCATCGTGGAGCTGGCGCAGTTCAACACTCCTCCCCCCGCGGCCGCCAACGCCCCTGGCAATCTCTTCGGTGCGAGCGTGGAAATCACCGTTGCCGATACCGACCAGACCGCCAAGTTCTATCGCGACATGGGATTCACCATGCGCGTCGGCGATTCCTTCACCAACAACAAGCTGATGGCGGATACCTCGGGCACTCCCGGCGCAACGTTCCGGCAGAGCTCGACTACGGTTCCCGGTTCGATGGTCCGGATCAGCTTCATCGAATTCAAGAACATCGACCGCAAGCCTCTGCGGACACGCGTGCAGGATCCCGGCACAGCAATCATCCAGCTGCGCGTCCGCGATGTGGATGAAGCGATGAAGAAATTCAAAGCCGCCGGCGCCACGGTGATCTCAACCGGTGGCGAGCCGGTGACCATGGGAAACCGGAACCTCGCCATCGTCCGCGACCCCAACAACCTCTTTCTGGAATTACTACCCGCCCAGTAAGCCTGAGTCAGAACAGGAACTCATGATAGCCCTCAACAGAAGGCAGTTCAACTCTCTCGCGCTCGCTTTCGCGACGCAGACCGGGAAACTCTTCGCGGCGCCAAATCTCGATGACACGCTGCGCGGCAGCATGACCCGTCGCAAGATTCCCTGCGTGGTCGCAATGACTGCGACTCCGGACAAGATTACATACACCGGCGCCTTCGGCAAACGCGACTCGGTGTCGGGCGTCGACGTGAAGCCCGACTTCATCTTCGCCATTGCATCCATGACCAAGGCGATCACCGCCACCGCGGCCATGCAGCTTGTCGAACAGGGAAAGATCAATCTGCACGAGCCGGTATCGAAGTTTCTACCGGAGTTGGGCAAGCTCGACATCATCACCGGTTTCGATGCCGCCGGGAAGCCGATCCTCCGCCCAGCCGCAAAACCGGTCATGCTGCATCATCTTTTGACGCACACCTCCGGGTTCGCTTATGACACGTGGGACGAGAGCATGCTGAAGTACAACAACCTGCACGGCGGTCCGGCGGCCGGCGTGGTCGCGCCGCTCACACCGCTGATCTTCGAGCCCGGCACGCGTTGGCAATACGGCACCAGCATGGATTGGGCAGGCAAGCTCGTCGAGGCGGTGAGCAAGCAGACGCTGGAAGAGTATTTCCAGCACAATATTCTGCAGCCGCTCGGAATGAAGGATACGACCTTCATCTTTCCGAAGGAGAAGTTCGATCGCCTCGTCACCTCACGGCGTCGCCAGCCCGATGGAATGCTGAAGGAAGATGCTCGCACGATGCCCGTTCCGCCCAAAGCGTTCAACGGCGGCGGAGGCCTGTTCTCAACCGCGCCCGACTACGTGCTCTTCATGCAGATGATCCTGAACCATGGCCGCGGACCGAACAAGCAGCAGATCCTGCAGCCGAAGACGGTCGCGATGATGACCACCAACCAGATCGGCGATGTGAGCGCGGGCAAGCTCAAGACGTTCCGGCCCGCAATTTCGAGCGATGTCGATTTCCATCCCGGCGTTACGGACGGGTTCACGTACGGCTTCCTGATCAACAAGACCGCTTATCAAGGCGGGCGGTCCGCCGGCAGCCTGGCTTGGGCGGGCGTCGAGAATACGTTCTACTGGATCGACCCGCGCCGCTCTCTGTGCGCCGCGGTCATGATGCAGTTCTTCCCGTTCGTCGACTCGCAGGCAGTCGGCCTGCTCAGCGACTTCGAGAAAGCCGTATACACGGCGTAGCCCTCATTTCCCCGCAGGCTCCCATAACTCGATGGGATTGCCTTCGGGATCCTGCAGGCGCGCGAAACGTCCATTCGGATAGGGGTTTGAGTCTACCTGAACCGTGATGCCTGCCGCTTGTAACTGCTTCACCATCGCGTCGAGGTTGCGGACACGGAAGTTAATCATCCAGACCTTACCGGCATCGCCAAAGTACTTCGTGTTCGCCGGGAAAGCCGCAAATACAGTCGGCCCGGCTTCTTGCTGCCATGACTGCTGACCGTACTCGGACGGCGACGGCTCAATGCCGAGATGGTCGCGATACCACTGGCTGAGAGAGGTGGGATCCTGCCCCCGAAAGAACAGGCCGCCGATGCCGGTTACCTTTTCCATGTGTGTATCAGAGTATAACCTGATACGTGAATGTCTGAGCCAACCTGGCGCCGCATCGCGACGGAAGAAGCGTTCGCGCCTCCCGAAATACTGGATCGCTATCGCGTCCTTCTGCAGGACGGCTCGTACAACGATCCAGGCTTCCGCAGCCTCTGCGGGTTCTATCTGGGCAACGCCAATCCGCGCATCACGGAGGTGATCGCGCGCATGACCGACCTCGGCGACCTTCGCCTGCGGGACATGGATCAAACCGGCATTGCGCGCCAGATCCTCTCTCTCACGGCGCCGGGCGTTCAGGTCTTCGATGGTCCCGAGGCCGTCGCGCTGGCGCGGTCGAGCAACGACTTCATGGTGGATGCGATCCGCAAGCATCCCGACCGCTTCTCCGGCCTTGCCGCCATCGCGCCGCAGGACTCCGCGGCCGCTGCGAAAGAGCTGGAACGCGGCGTCCGTTCGTTGGGATTGAAGGGGGCAATCGTCAACTCTCACACACGCGGCGAGTATCTCGACGATCCGAAGTTCTGGCCCATCTTCGAAGCCGCCGAAGCATTGGATGTGCCGGTTTATATCCATCCGACGGCGCTGTCGAGCGCCATGATCGCGCCTTTCCTCGATCGCGGTATGGACGGCGCGATCTACGGATTCGCCGTCGAGACCGGGCTGCACATTCTGCGCATCATCGTGAGCGGCGTCTTCGACCGCTTTCCGAAACTGAAGATCGTCGTCGGCCATCTGGGCGAAGGACTGCCCTACTGGTTGTTCCGCATCGACTTCATGCATAACCGCATGGTGACCGCCAACCGCTATGCCGGGGTCCAGAAACTACAGCGCAAGCCGAGCGACTACGTGAGAGAGAACCTCTACGTCACCACCAGCGGCATGGCGTGGGAGCCGCCTATCCTGTACGCGCAGTCGGTACTCGGCATGGATCGCGTGCTCTACGCGATGGACTATCCTTATCAGTTCGTGCCCGAGGAAGTGGCGGTAACCGATAATCTCCCCATCAGCGATGCGGACAAAATGAAGCTCTATCAGACGAACGCGGAAAAGGTTTTTGGCTTATGATTCTCTGCCGATTTGGTAAAGGACAACTGGGATTGGTAACCGGGTCAACCGTGCGGGATGTGACCGCGGCTTTGGATGTCCTGCCCGCTTATCGATACCCGTTCCCGATGCACGATGCCCTCATCGCCAACCTCGATCGGGTGAAGGCGCGTGTTCAGGCAATCCAGTCTCAGTCGCCTCAACTCCCACTCGACGGAATCAAGCTGCTGAGTCCTGTGGCCAATCCGACCAAGATTATCGCCGCGCCCGTGAACTATCAGAAGCACCTCGATGAAGTGAAGGACGACGTTCAGCTTCATCAGAATCGGCCGTCGCACACGATCACCATCCAACAAGCCGGACTGTTTCTGAAAGCCTCCAGCTCGCTGGTCGGGCCGGGTGAAGGCGTCGCCCTGCGGCATCTCGACCGCCGCAACGATCATGAGGTCGAACTGGCTCTCGTGATCGGCAGGACCGCGAATAACGTTCGCGCAAGCGAAGCGCTGAACTACGTCGCGGGCTACGCCATCGGCCTCGACATCACGATTCGCGGAACGGAAGACCGCAGCTTCCGCAAGTCGCCGGACAGCTACACCGTGCTGGGACCGTGGCTGGCGACGGCAGACGAGATTCCGAATCCCGGTGCGCTCAATCTGAGCATCAGAGTGAACGGCGAAGAGCGCCAAAACTCCAACACCCGATATATGATCCTCGGAGTGCCCGAGCTGATCGAACTGGCGTCATCCTTCTATACTCTGCATCCCGGCGACATCATCAGCACCGGAACGCCGGACGGCGTGAGCCCCATCGTACCGGGGGACACCATCGTGGCGACCATCGAGAAAATCGGTACCATGGAAGTCAAAGTCCGGGCTGCGTAGCTTCACATGAGTTCGACCGCGCCATTCTTCACCAGACCGCAGACCAACGCAGAGCGCGAACAGTTCTACCAGCGCCTGCAATCGCAAAACGCCGCGCCGCTCTGGGAGCAGTTGGCCGATCTTGTGCTCGCTCAACCCCGGCCCGGCTGCGTTCCCGCGCTGTGGCGATACGAAGAGATGCGGCCTTATCTCATGGAGTCCGGGCAACTGATCACCGCCGATGAAGCAGAACGGCGTGTTCTGATGATCGCGAACCCGGGCCTCAAAGGCGTTCCCCAGATTACGCAGAGCCTATACGCAGGTCTGCAGTTGGTTCTCCCCGGAGAGGTCACCGCAACTCACCGGCACGTCGCGGCCGCGCTCCGGTTCGTGATCGAAGGCACCGGCGCCTACACCTCAGTCGACGGAACGAAGATCACGATGCATCCCGGCGACTTCATTCTCACGCCCTCCTGGACGTATCACGACCACGGCAACCTCACCGACACGCCGGTGGTCTGGCTCGACGGACTCGATATTCCGATCGTCAACATGCTCGACAGCAGCTTCGCCGAGCACTACCCCGGTGGAACGAAAGCGGTCGTTCAGGAAGATGGCGAATCACCCGTCAGCTTCCCCTACGCGCGCATGCGGGAGCGGCTGCAGACGGCCGCACTCGACTCGGTGCATGGATCGCGGATTCACTACGGCGACGAGCCCACGATGTCGACCATAGACGCGTGGCTTCGCCTGCTTCCTGCCGGCTTCCGTACGAAACCCTATCGCTCCACGGACGCGACAGTCTTCTGCGTCGCGGAAGGCTGCGGTCAAAGCCGGATCGGCGGAGAGACGTTCGCGTGGGGCCCGCACGATATCTTCATGGTCCCGTCGTGGGTCACGATTACCCATGAAGCACAGGACGAAGCCGTGTTGTTCAACTTCTCCGACCGTCCTATCCAGAAAGCAGTCGGTGTCTGGCGGGAAGAAACGCCGAGTGCCTAAGGCTCGGTTTCAATCTTCCGGACCGTATAGGGCGCGGCGATCCACGGCGAGACCAGGCTTTCGTGCCCTTCGTTGTCGATGGCCTTCACACCGAAGATGATGTCGTCGATGCTGACGCCGGGCAGCGTGTACTCGGTCACTTTGCCGACGAAGGTCTGCTGTTCCCAGAAAGGCGCGGTGGTGGAACGGATCACGATGGCGTAGCCGGCGAGATCGTCCGCCGGAGCATCTTTCCAGCGAAGGACGGCATCGTAGCGGGACTTGCCGCGGGCGACAGTCGGCGTCCTTCGGCCTTTTGCGGCGCCTGTTGTAATCTCGCGCGTGGTCTCGGGCGCGGAAGGAGCAAGCGCAAGGCTGGCCAACGTGGCGCCGTTCACGCGGGCAACGAAGGTCGTGTAATCGGGAGAGCTCTTGTCGTACGTGTCGTTGGCTGTGTGCTGAATGCCGAGGTTCTCGGCGGCCGAGGTGAAGCGGACCGCAGCGAAGCCGTTCGCGTTGAACGGGCTGTGATCTCCACCGCGGGCGAACCGGTCCTGACGGAAGACCGTGTCGGCTTTGAAGGCAGGCACATATCGCTGGGCGGTCTCGCGGATGTAACGAGCCAGTTCACGAGAGGCTGAATCGGCCGGTTCCTCGGAGAAGACGTGCACCAGGCCATTCTCAGTGTGGCCGTCGCCCGCGACCGCAACTCCGACGACGTCGTTGTTGAGAACGGCTTCAATCTGGTCCTTGTTCTCCTTCGCTTTGGCTGAGTAGAGACTGCTGCCCACCAGTCCGATTTCCTCGCCGGCGAAGGTGATGAAGACGATCGTTTTCTCGAACTTGTACTGGCTCATCACGCGGGCCAGTTCCAGCACGAGAGCCGTACCGGCGGCGTTATCGGTAACGCCGGGAGCGGGAGCTTCGATGGATTTGTCGAAGTCGATCACATCGTCGGCGGCAGGTTCCCCGCCCTGGGGAGTGACTTCCGGAGCGCCCGCCTTGCGAACGATGTTGAGCGAGTCGTAATGCGCACCAACAATGATGCGTTTGTTCGGTTGTGTGGTCCCCGGCAAAACCGCGACGACGTTCACTACTTCGACATCCCGAAGGATGCGGGTACCCTGCTTCTTGACCTTATACGGATCGAACGAGACGTCGAGGTTCGGGCTGTAGCTCCTGAACTGATCGAAGATCCAGCGGCGGGCCGCGCCGATGCCGCGGTCCTTCTGATCCGGGTCGCTGAAATTGCCACGCGTCTCGAATGAAGCGAGCTTCTGCATCGTCGCAGCGATGCGATCCCGCGAGATCTCGCCAAGCATCTTCTGGATATTCGGATCCGGACGGCCGACGGTCTGAGCTGCCAGAGGCAACGATGTGGCCACGATCGCGATGATTGGGAGCAGTTGGCGCATGAGTTCTCAGTTCAAAGGCGGCGGTATACGGCTTTTGGTGGCCTGCTCGAATGCATAGGCGAGACCGAGCAGACGAGGTTCGGCGCAGGCCATTGCGGTAAAACTCACGCCGAACGGCGCAGGTTTCGCGTCGAACTTGTCGGGGAACGGAGCGTTGGCGGGCGCATTCGGCACAAAGCCGAAGGGGACGATGACTGTCGGATAGCCTGGCTTCGCCGCAAGCGCTGCGCCATTGGGTCCGGGAAACAGCAGCGCATCGAGCTGATTTGCCTTCATGACCTCATCGATACCATGTGTCGCACTGAGGTCGAGGTCCTTCGCCCGGTCGGCTTCGTAGCGTGCGTTGTCGGCGACGATATCCATCTCGTCGGAGATGTCGAGATTCGACTGGCCGTACTTGATTGCGCCCGATTTGATGTGCGTGATGTTCCATTCGCGCAGCGCGGTGAGGCTCGCGACGGGTGCGAAGGATCCGAGGGAAGCAAGCCATTTGTTGAAGTCCCGCTTCATGCCGTACTTGAGAACCACGGAGCAGCCCGCGTCCTGCCCTTTAGAGTCGGTCACGCCGGAGCAGGTATTCCAGAGCAACAGATTCCGGTCGGGGTCGGTGGTTACTATGCTCGGAATATCGGCGGGATCGACGATGACCGCGCCCTGCTGCTTCAACACGGCGATGGCTTCGTTCATTACGTTCATCTGCTCCGGCGTCAGGCCGCCACGAGGACCGTTTTGGCCCGGAGGCGTCGTCGCATCGTAGAAGAATGCGCGCGGAATACCGATACGGGCTCCCTTCAACGCCGCTGGATCGAGGTACCGGATGTAGTCCTGACTCGGCGGTCGCGGGCACTGCGATGTTGCCGGATCGTTCGGATCGGGTGCGGGGCCTTCCAGAACGCCCAGCATGATCGCCGCATCGGTGACGTTCTTCGCCATGGGACCGGGTGTGTCTTGATCGGCGGTAATCGGGATCACGCCATAACGGCTGACACGACCGACAGTCGGCTTGATGCCGGCGAGCATGTTCTGATTGGATGGACTCAGAATGGAACCCGATGTTTCAGTGCCTACGTTCGCCGCCCAGAAGCTGGCCGCTGTACCAATGCCGGAACTGGAGCCGCCGGTGGTCAGCGCCGGGCGGCCATCGAAGGTGGCATCGCGGGGGTCGCGGCGCGGGTCGTAGGGATTCATTCCATAGCCTGCGATGGCGTTGTAGTTGGCCGGCATGGGCGATGGCGCGCCCGCAACCCAGTTGGCGAGTTCCGTCATCCCCGTCTTGGCGACGATGATCGCGCCGGCATCCCGCAGGTTCCTGACCAAGGTCGCTTCATAAGGCGGTACAAATCCGTCGAATGCCAGCGCGCCGCCGGTGGTCGGCATGTTGGTGGTCTGGATGTTGTCTTTGACCGCTACCGGAATGCCGTGCAGAGGGCCGCGCAATTTGTGCTGCGCGCGTTCGCGATCGAGTATGTCCGCCTCCTCGAGGGCTTTGGGATTCACGACAATAGCCGCATGCAGCCTGTCTTCATAGAGCGCAATCCGCACGAGATATTGCGTTACGAGTTCATGTGAAGTGACGCGTCCCTGCTCCAGAGCAGCCATCATTTGCGGAATGGACGATTCCAGAACGTTGAAGGGCGGCTGCAGCGGAGCCGCAAGCACGAGGGCCGCAAAAGCGGCTCCCAGGAAAATCAATCGGCTGGTCATAACCACCGGAAGCTTTCAGAACAGCAGTTTCATGGAAATCTGAATCTGACGCGAGGTGCCGAAATCACCTGCCGGAAAACGCGTGCCTGTAGAGATCAGGCCAGTCGTTGGAAGACCGATGGTCAGCGTGGGATTGGCCCAGTTGACCTGGTTCAGGGCATCGAACGCGTCGACCCGCGCCTGCAGCTTGAACTTCTCGTTGATCCGCGTGTTCTTCGCGACGGCGAAATCCAGGTTGAAGAATCCCGGGCCGGTGATTGCGTTGCGGCCGAGATCGCCGAAAGCATTCCCCTGATTGACAAAGATCGACGGGTTCTGAAGGTAGGTGATCGATGTGGCGCTGCCGTTGGTTGCGGGGCCGAAACCTGTTACCGGGAGGCCGACGACGTTGGCTCGCAAATTGGCTGAGCCCGTAAAGGACGTCGTGCTGGTTTTGAAGGTCAGCGGGCTTCCGGTTTGCGCCTGATCGATCAGCGAGATCTCCCACCCGTCTTTCAGACGGTTTCCCTTAAACGGCAACATATATACGCCGCTGATTACGACCCGCTGGCGAACGTCAAAATCGGAGTTGCCCCGGTCGCCTTCGATGTTGTTGCTGTCCTGGATGACCAGTCCCTCAACGTTGCGGGAGTTGTCGTCGATCGAGTGCGACCAGGCGTAGGAAAGGTTGAACTGCAGACCTTTGGTCACGCGTTTGTTGGCGGTCACCCACATGCCGTTGTAGCTGGAGTTGCCATCGCTTTCGTAGACCAGAATATTGCCCAACGGCATACCGGGATCGATCGGGCTGCTTGCCGAAAGAGCCGGAATCGGACGCGCGCCGTTCACGAGCTGGTTATAATTCCGCTCGATGTTGAGGTCCGTTCCCTTGCTGCCGAAGTATCCGACCATGAGGCCGAAGTCGCCCTTGAACTGCTGCTGCAGATTGATATTCCATTCATTGACATAAGCGTCTTTGTAATTCCCCACCACCGAAGTGGGAGCAACACTGCCTCCGGCCACCGTGTATGCGTTCCCCAGCGTTACGAATGGGATGGCCGTCGTCGGCGAATAGGAAATGGGGAATGCATAGGGCGGATTGGCAGCCAAACCGAGTACCAGTCCTAAAGTGGGTTGATCGGTCATGATGGCGTAACCGGCCCGGATTACGGTCTTGCCGGTGTGGAAAGGATCCCAGGCAAGGCCGACGCGTGGTTCGAAATTCCTCGCGCTCTGATTGTAGGCAACGGCGGGCCCACCCTGCTGCCCGATGTGCTGAAGAGTGTTGGTCGCGGGGTTATAGTCCACAAAACGATTTTCCGCCTCGGTAGGAGTTCCGTACCAGTCATAGCGGAGTCCGAGTTGCACGGTTAACGTCGGCAGTACCTTCCAGGAATCGGTGAGGAAGGCTCCGAGCGAGGTGTTATAGACGCGGCTGGAGCGGTTTGAAGTGTTGGCCGTGAACGAATTGGCCTGATCGGCAAGAAAAGCCGCGACACTGGCAAAGCTGAAGGTACCTGGCGTGTACGTAAAGCTGTCGGTGTTGGCAAGACGGTATTCGCCACCCAGTTTCACGGTGTGATTTCCATGAACCCAACTTAGGGTATCGCTGAAAACTTCCGTGTTGTCGCCGCGGCCCTGCGGGAAACCACTGATGCCGCCGAATGTGAAGGACCCGGTTACGGCGATCTGGGGAAGTCCGATGGGTGCGGTTACACCACTGTTAATGCCGTATGCGGCTGGGCTCAGCGTGTTGTCAGGCGAAAAGACGATGTGGATGCGATTGAAGCCGAGACGGGCCTCGTTCACCAGCGTAGGGCTGATGACCCATGAGTCGGTGAGGGTAAGCAACTGGCGTGTTCCGGCGCGCTGATCGCCGCCGCCGGGGAAGCTGTTGAGATCGGTGCCGGGGGGCTCATTGCGCTGGTCTTTCTGAATCGCGTAATAGAAATTCAGGCGGTTCGAGTCGGAAAACATTTGGGTGACATTGGCAGTACCCTGGCTGATATTCACCGGCACAACCGCCGACCCTACAAACTGATTCGTGCCGGAGTTCGCGGCGGGAATGAGCGGAAGCAAGCTCTTGATAATAGGGTCGCTGCTCGCCTGGGCCTGCGCTACCTGGGCAGCCGTAAGCGTCGTGGTCGAAATCGGCAATGCCTGCCGCTGACGCAGACCTTCGTAGCTCAGGTAGACAAATGTCTTGTCTTTTTTGAGCGCTCCACCGCCGTCACCGCCGAACTGATTCCGCTTGAACGGAGCCTGCGGCTGTAGGATGGATGGATTGCTGAAATTGCGGGCGTCGAGGTCGTTATTGCGAAGGTACTCGTAAGCTTCGCCATGCCAGACATTGACGCCGCTGCGGGTAGCGATATTCACGATCGAGCCTGAGTTGCGTCCGTATTCCGCGCTGAAGGTCTGGTTGTCCACTTTAAATTCGTCAACGGTGTTGATGGTGGGCTGGAACGTGATCTGGTTCTGGTTCGGATCGCTCAGGTTGATGCCGTTGATCATGAAGTTCACGCTGTCCTCGCGGGCGCCGGCGGAATTGAACGAGAACGATCCCTGGCCGCGCAGCGGAGCGGTGAGAAAGCCGTTGGCGGGAGGCGTGACGGTTCCCGGCGTGAGGTAGGAGAGATCGATGAAGTGGCGGCCGTTCAGCGGAACTTCCTGGACGGTGGTTTCGTTGACCACAGCGCCCACCGAGACCGAAGACGTTTCGATCAGCGGCGCGGTGGACTGAATCTCCACCACTTCAGACGCGGACGCCACAGCCAGACTGAAATTCTGAACGACTGTGCTGCTGACGGAGAGAACGACGTGCGTGGCCGCCGTGGAGGCCATGCCGTTCGCCTTCACCTCGACCCGGTAGGTCCCGACCGGCAGCGAAGGCGCCGAATAGAACCCGGCGGAATCAGTGGAGACCATGCGCGCCTGACCGGTATTTTCGTCACGAACCACGATGGAAGCGCTGGGAATGGCCGCCGTGGTCGGGTCCGTTACCGTCCCCTGGATGGCGCCGGTGGACTGCGCGGACGCCGGCGAAACGAACATCAGACCTACAAATATGACAGCCACCATGGCAAGGATGCCGGTGGAAAAACGCTCCGCAACACTCATTCGGCTGGATGACGAGCAACCTGACATTTCGATCTCCTTTTTGATCTCCCCGGACAACACCGGAAGGACAAATTGTTTTGGACCTGAATCGGTCCGGCTAACTGGGGTTGAAGATCTATCGTCACGGATAGATTTTTGTCGCCTGTGACCGCCCGACAGGCGCGGACTTGGACCTTATTTATCTCTATTCTAGCGTTCCAAACGTAATGAAGTTGTAAAAAATGACAACCTACCGGATGACCGACCGGTCAGCGACCCGGGGGTTATTCGAAAATACGAACCCATTTTGACCCAAGGGGAAACAAGTAATTCGAAAATACGAACCCATTTTGCGCCATCCGGGGGCTGATTAAGACTCCGGAAGCCACTCTCTCATGACAGAAGGGAGGTCTTTGCGTGAATTGACCAAAAACCATTGACTTTATGAGTATTATTGCGAAGGGTCGCAGGTTACCGAACAACCGGATACGCCGGGCGGAAGCCCGGCGGCAGGGCGAAGCCCTGCCCCACGGTTTCCGCCAGTACATCGTCGAAGGCATTCGCCGGTCAGGAAACCTGGATTTCGACTGCGGGGTATTCTTCGACGTACTCCTCGCCCCGGCAGCCATAGTAGGAGACGGTGCGGGCCAGGAAATCGACATCGTAACGGACGACGCCGGCCTTCCAGGAAGCATCGAGGAATTCCGGAAAGGTGCTCTCACCGACCTGATCGGTGCGCAAGGCGACGATCAGGGCATCCCGGTCGAAAGCGGGCACATCAACAGTGCCGGAGACCAGCGGCGCGCCCAGCGTCACGACGGGTCCGTCGTCGGTCAGGAACAGGCTCTGGCAGGCGGGCAAAGACCAGATGTTTCGCGTGACGCCGGCTCGCCGCAGAGTCTCGGCCAGATACGGGAAGCCGCCGACCGTCGGGCGTCCCGCCATGGCCCGCAGTTGAGCCGCATTCAGATTTTCGATTGCTTTACTCATTTGAGATTTCCTTTCGTGAAATGCCGCATAGACGCGATTGGACGTGAAGCGCGATTATCGCGAGCAGAACGATATCGCACCAGAGGGCGCGGTTGCCGAAGACCTGAGTGGACCAGCCACCGGCTGTTGCGCCGATCAGAAATGCGGCGCAAATAACTGAAAAATCCCCGACCACGCGGACGGCGTCCTGTTTTTGATCCTCAAAAAACCACGTAAAAGCAGCTTCGCTTAATGTGCGGAGATTGCCGGTGGTGAAAGTCGAATTGAAGCTGTGTCCGTCGACCTCGCGGAAGGTCTGGACCTGCACCGAGGCGGCGAAAGCAATGCTGGTGGTGAACAGGAGATCCGGCGCGACGCCAGGCAGCAGACTCAAAACGAGCAGGACTCCGATTTCGAGCAAGAGAACGGCAGGATAAGGAGCGGCGGAGCCTCGACGCTTCGACCGCAACTGCATCGCCTGAGATACCGCAACTCCGATCAGAAAAGCGAGGATCGCGGGAACAACGTGGAGAGCGGTTCGCCAGGAGCCGGACAGACAATTGATGCCCAGCAGGACCACGTTGCCGGTCATCGCATTAGCGAAGACGTGTCCATGACCGACCCAGGTAAAGCCGTCGAGAAAGCCTCCGGCTGCCGCCAACGGAGCGCCGATGCCAAGCGTTCCGACCCGCCGTCTCGCTTCTTCGAACGCTGAAGGCACCTGCATCATTTTAGTTGCTGCAGACGACAGACGCAGGGGTTCAGGTCACAAATGCGACCAGGTCCTTGAGTCCGATCAAACGGCCAAGCGGTTTTTACCTGGCACGTTTCATGGCTTGCGATGCCGGTCCTTGCCCGGCCAACGACCGTTTCACCGCGCCGACCAGTTGTTGGCGCTCTTCCGGAGTAAGGCTCTTCATCGCTTTTGCCAGTCGTTTGCGCTGGCCCGAAGGCATGCGCCTGATCATCTCGGTCAGTTGTTTTTGCTCTTCAGGCGTCAGCCCCTCGGGTTTGGCGGGGACGGGGGCACTCATCCGTTTCCTCATCGGCGGAGTGCGAACCGGACCTGTGCCCATGGAAAGCTGAACCGGAATGAGGGTATCAGCCGACGGGAGTTCCGGGCCGCTGGCAACGGCTATGGGGCAGATCGCCGTGACCAGGGCAATCGATGCGACTGCAATACCGATGAGAGGGGTGACCTTTGAAATGGCAGACGTGACCCGGCTTGCGGCGGCGATGATCATAGATCCGAAGACCTGCAGATTATTGGCCACGGAGTTGGGCATTGTTTTCAATCGGATAGACGATACGGGAGTGTTCCCGTTTTGACGGCGTGGACAAAAAGTCGTCAAATCTTTGACGCGGCTTGCGAAGGTCGAATCGGAGTTGAGCGTCTCCGTGCCGGCCGAAAGGCCGGCTGCAGGGCCGAAGCCCTGCCCCACTTAAAACCTTTAGAGCTTCAGGAGTTTCAGGGCGTTGCGGCGGAAGATCTGGTCCTTTTGATCGGCGGTGAGATCGAGGCTTTCGATTACCTTGATCGTCTCGCGGATGTAGAGGCCGGGTTGCGGCTCGAACGGTGTGTCGGAGGCGAATACCACGTTGTCGATGCCGAAGAAATCGAGACCGCACACCGTTCCCGCGCGTGCGCCGAAGAGCGCCGTGTCGGCATGGAAAAGGCGGAAATAATCGATCGGCCGCTTCTTCATCGACTTGAGCAACTCTTCGTAGCCTTCATCGGTGGTGCGGGAGCCCAGTACGTCCCATCCGTAGCCGACGCGTCCTTCGAAGTACGGAATCATCGCTCCCATGTGATGGGTGATGACCTTCAGATCGGGAAATCGATCGAAGAAACCGGAGAAGACCATGCGCGCCATGGCGGTGCTGGTTTCATAAGGCCAGCCGAGCGTCCACCAGATTTCGTACTTGGACTTTTTCTCGGTCAGGTAGTCGGGGAAATTCGCGCCGCGCGCGGGATGAAGCCAGATGGGCACACCGAGACGGGCTATTTCGTCGAAGACCGGCATAAATTCGGGTTCGTCGAGAGCCTTACCGACCACATTCGTGTAAAGCTGAATGCCCTTCGCGCCGAGCTGCGTGACGGAGCGGGTGACTTCTTTTACAGCGTCATCCGGACTCGTCATCGCGAGAGAGGCAAGAAAACCGATGAAGCGCTGCGGATATTTCTGCACCAGTTCCGCCTGCCCGTCGTTGCCGATGCGCGCCATCTCCGGCGCCTTCTCCGCATTGAAAAGACCTTCCACGGGCGGCGATCCGAGCGAGAGGAGCTGAGTGTACTCGTCGAACTGGTCCATGGTGCGGAAGCGGGCTTCGAGATCGAAGATCGCGGGAATGTTCTTGACGCGTTTGCCCATGTCCTTCAAGCCGCCGCTGAAAGACAGGAATTCATCCCAGAAGCGCTTGGGGAAGAAGTGATTGAAGAGATCGATTTTGAGGGCCAAAATTATTTCCTTAAGCGAGATGCAAAAGGCTCAGTGTACCAGCGCTTCCGTTGCGGAGACCGCCACAGTGGAAGGCTTAATCACCCAGCGCAGAACAAACATCACGATGACGGAGATCAACGCCGGAATCGCCGCCGCGAGGAAGACCTCGCGCGCAGCCCAGTGCCGTTCGAGCAGCGCCCCTGCCATCAAAGGACCGACGATGGCGCCGATACGGCCGATTCCAAGCCCGGCGCCGACGCCGGTGGCGCGAAGATCGGTCGGATAGTAGGTTGCCGCAAAAGCGTTGAGACCGGCCTGCGAACCGGGTACGCCGAAGCCTGCGACGAAGATAAAGACGAACAGGATCGCGAGAGATAAATAGGGCTGGCCGATGGCGGCGATGCTCACGCACGCCAAGGCAAACGACAAGCTGAGGACTGTGGAGAACCCGAAGCGGCGCACAAATAATCCGAGAACCAGTGTTCCGACCACGCCGCCCAATTGCAGCACCGCACCGGAGTTGACGGCGATAGTGTTCGAATAACCCGCGTCGCGAATCACGGTGGGCAGCCAGTTGGAGAGGAAGTAAAGGTTCAGCAGATTCATGAAGTTCACGACCCAGAACAGCGCCGTGCCCAGTGCGCGGCCATCATGGAACAACTGAACCATCGGGACACCTTTTTTTCTACTTTCCGTAACGATGTATTCAGTGTCCGCCGTGAGCTGTACTTCGGGATCGACCCGTTTCAGCCAATGGGCGATCTTTGTCTTGTCGCGACCGCGCAACGCGAGGAACTGCAGAGACTCGGGCAACAGGAAAATCATCAGGATCGCGATCACGAGCGGTGTTACCGCGCCGAAATAAAACACGCCGCGCCAGCCATAGTTCGGGATGATGTATGCCGCGATGGGGCCGCCGAAGGCCGCGCCCAGCGTGAAGCCATTCGAGACCACCATCATGGCGGATACGCGCGATTTGGCAGGGCTGTACTCACCGACCAGAGCCATCGCATTCGGCATGATTGCGCCCAGACCGAGTCCGCCAAGGAAGCGGAGGATCAGCAGTTGATTGACGGAATCCGCGCGCGCCGTCATGAACGTGAGCACGGAAAAATAGATCGTTACGCCGATCAATACGGGTCGCCGGCCGATGCGATCCGCCAGCATACTGAACAGAAGAGAGCCGAAAAGCACTCCGACAAGCGCGGCGCTGAAGACCGGACCCATCGAAGAACTCGCGATCTTCCAATCGCGGACCAACGCGGGCGCCACATAGCCGATGGCCTGCACGTCGAAGCCGTCCATGATCAGGCAGAGTCCGCAAAGGAGGAACAGGCCCCACTGGAACGGACCGAGGCGGCTGTTATCGACGACTTTGTTGACGTTGATCTTCACTAAAGCGCTTTCGTCTACTTGCGGGGCTTACTGAACCGCGCGGCATCAATCGGAACGTTGATCTGCACGCCGGTCAGTTGGAAAGAATCCTTCCCGTCGAGCCAGGAGTAAGTGTACTTGAAAGGAAACTTGATGCCGTTGACGTCGCGGTAGTCGTCGAAATCTGCCTGGGTGGGCATCCGGCCGACCGTTGAAGGAACATAGCGAACGACGCGGGTGAGCAGGTTCGTCGTCTTGTCGAAATATAAGGTTGCGAGCAGGCCGCGTGGGCCGGTTCCCTGGACGATATTGACCGAGTGGCCGTTGACGGTGTCGGGATATCCGAGACGCCAGTTGTTCAGAACCTGTTTGATTTGCCCGGGGAAGGCCATCTGAGCATCGAGGCGTTCGCCGTCGAGCTCGTTGCCGGTAACGTCGTAGTCGTTCAGAAGCCCGCGCGGGGTCTTGATCCAGCCCTCGATGCCGTTGAAGGCGCGGATGCTGCCTCCCCGCTCCGGGCTGTCCTTGAATTCGACCACGACGGCACGTTGATTCGGCGTTTTGGCGAAGATCTGGAACGAACCGCCGCCGCCCAGACCGCCGTAGCCGACGCTGGTTCCCGTTGCGATGTAGCTGGTGAGACCGGCCAGACGCTGAGCGCCTCCGACGGCTTCAATATATTTGTCGAGAACCTTTGCCGCCGCCGCAGGGTCGCGCATCGGCAGAATGTCCCGTTGCTCTTCGTTCGGTGGGCCATAGAGCCGGTCGAGACCAATGGTGGTGACGGGCGCATCCGAGCCCCGATGGCAGGTGTAGCAGGTGACCAACTGCACGCCGCTGAAGCTGCTCGCATTCAGCGCGCCGACCATGTCTATCATCTTGCGCGCGGTCCTCTTGAGCTGAGTGTCGACCACAAAATCGACTTTATTGGTGCCCGCGCCCGGATGGCAGTTCGAGCAGTCGTACGCCAGATCGGCGGAGATGACGCCCATGGCTTCAAGAAAGTCGTCGACGGAGAGGCCTTTGAGCGAGTTCGTGGTGACGTTCTTGAAGAATTCTCCGGCCGTCGGCCCTTTCGCAGGAGCGGCCTGACGTCCCTGCGCGGCGGCATTATCGGCCAGCCCGCTCGCCAGTATCAGTGCGCCAGCCACGGAGAATATCGTCTTCAACCCCAACTTCATGCGTACAGCCTCCACCAGATTTGTTTCATAAACGCGACCATTGTACTCCTCAGGCTCAGCTTGACATGCCTTCGCCCCGTGCATACAATCGGCCTTCATGAGGGAGCTACCCCGATGAAATCAAAACTGTGTCTGTTGGTCGCGCTTTGTGTCGGCATCCCGGCTTCGGTTTTGGCACACCACTCTTTCGCGGCGGAGTATGATCGCGACAAGCGGGTCAAAGTCACAGGCACAATAACCAAGTTCGACCTTTCCAATCCGCATTCGTGGGTGTACCTCGACGTTAAAGATGCCGATGGCACGGTTGCCAGTTGGGCTTTCGAAACGGCTGCGGCGGGCGGGCTGTACCGGCGCGGTATCCGCAAAGACACATTGAAGCCGGGGATGGTCATCACGATTACCGGGTTCGGGGCGAAGGACAATTCGCACACCGCGGACGCGCAGGATGTCACCATGCCGGATGGAACTGTGATGACCCTCGGCACCGAAAACAGCCCGGGTTAGGATCAGGGCGGGAGACTCTTCCAAGTGCAGATTCGTCTTTTTCCCGTGGCAGTGCTGGCATGGGCGGCTTTCACGCTGACGCCCGCTTTTTCGCAGATCGCAGACGCCGGTAAAGTTCCCCGAACGCCCGAAGGCAAACCCGATATGCAGGGGATCTGGGAGACGCGGAATGCGGCGTCGTTCGATGTGAGCGAGATCGCCGAGAACCACGAGATCCCTTATTTGCCCGCGGCGCTCGAGCGGGAGCAAAAGGGATCGCGCGTGGATCCGATCATTCACTGCATGGAGCCGGGTGTTCCACGCATCAGCTACATGCCGTTTCCCATCCAGATTCTGCAGAAGGATGGCGTTGTCATTTTCATGTACGAGTACCTGCACGATCTCCGCACGGTGACTACCAAGAACCGTCCGCATCTGGACGGGATCGATTTCGCGATGGGCGATTCGGTCGGCCATTGGGACGGCGACACGCTGGTTGTCGACGTGACCGACTTCAACGACAAGACCTGGCTCGATTCGGCGCGGCATACTCACAGCGATGAACTGCACGTGGTGGAGCGCTATACGCGGGTTGGTCCGAACACAATCAGTTACGAAGCAACCATCGAAGATCCGAAAACCTACAGCCGGCCGTGGAAGATCAGCATGCCGCTGCATCGCAATACAGAGCCGGATTTCGAGCTGAGGGAACAGGAGTGCACGGAGGCGGACAACGGACGCGCGATTCATCCTCCGTATCGACCAGCGCCTGAGGGCGACATTTTTGAATTCGTGCGGCCCTATCCGGAGAAGGCAAAATGAGATTGAGTTTTCTGGCGTTGATTGCCGTCAGCCTCGCATTCGCGCAAAGCCAACCAGCGAAAACGGCGCAGGCGTACACGCCTCCGCGCACAGCGGACGGTCAGCCGGATATCGAAGGAACGTGGCAGCCGCAGTCCGGGGGCGCTATTTACTCGGTGCTGCCGCACTCAGGCGGTTTTTTTCTGGGGAATGAATCGAAGACCGGAATTGTGGACGGCGCCGTGCTGCCTTATCAGCCGTGGGCGCAGGAAGAGGTGAATCACCTCACCGACCACATGGAACTCGACCCCACAGGCCATTGCCATTACGAAGGCATCCCGCACGCCAACATGTTTGCGTTTCGGGTTTATCAGACGCCGGAATACATCGCCATTCTGCACGAGAACATGCACGCGCGGCGGCTGATCTATCTGAACGGCAAACCACATCCCCAGGGCTACAAAGCATGGATGGGCGATTCCCGCGGCCACTGGGAGGGCAACGTACTTGTGGTCGATGTCGCCGACAACAACGACAAGGCCGTCTTCGATATGGCGGGGCATTTTCACAGTGACGCTCTGCATGTGGTGGAGCGCTTCACGATCGTCGACAAAAACAGGATCGACTATGAGGCGACCTTCGACGATCCCAAAGTGTTCACGCGTCCGTTCAAAATGGGATTTCCGATGCGACGGGCGGCCAATCCGCAGGAGCCTTTCGAGTCCGACTGCTTCGGCGGCGAGCGCGATCAGGAACACATCGTCAATGGGCTGGCCACGCTGAAAGAGCACTACTATTCGAAATAAACGGACACGCGGTTACAAGCCGCGTTCTTATGTAACCGAGCAACGTGCCTGGTAGGCGCATGTCCGACCAGCTCTCTTAGTTCACTACGGCCTCGATAATTTCCATCCGCCGCTTCGGTGTTTCGCCATCCACATCTTCCTTCTCGAAAGCATCGAGCACTTCCATCCCTTCGACAATCCGGCCGAATGCGGAGTATTGGCCGTCCAGATTCTCCGCCGCGCCGAGCATGAGGAAGAACGATGTCGTGGCGGAGTTGGGGTCGTCGCCGTGCGCCATGGAGACGATCCCGCGCACGTGTTTGACATCGCTGCGGAATTCGCCCTTGACGGAATGCACCCAGCGGTCTGCGGGATGGGTACGCTGACCCGACGTACCGCCCTGTACAACAAACCCTTTCACAATGCGATGAAACGGCGTGCCGTTGTACCAGCCTGTCGAAGCCAGCATCAGGAAATTGCGCACATTCTCCGGCGCCCAATCGGGCTGCATCTGGATTTTGATATTGCCCAGGGTAGTGCGCAGCGTGACAGTCTTCCGCATCTCGTCGGGAGTTGCGGTGAGATACGGCTGCACTTTCTTCGGCTCGATGGTGACTTTGAGGATACGGACAGGCTGGTCGGCGACGCCGTTCCCGTCAGCCGGCACGCGGGAGATTTTCTCGACAACGTCCATACCTTCGGTTACGCGTCCAAACGTGGAGTACTGCCCATCGAGGGACGGCTGCGGGACCACGCAGATAAAGAACTGACTGCCATCGCTATCCGCCTTATTTGGGATGCGGGCCGTCGAAACGACGCCGCGCTCGTGCTTCAGGTCACTGAATTCGGACGGAAGGAGGTTTAATCCGCCGCTGCCCCAAAGGTTCTTCGGAGTTTTCGGATTCCTGAGGAGCGGATCGCCGCCCTGAATGATGCCGTTAGCCACCACGCGATGGAACGCACTGCCGTCGTAATAGCCCTGCCGCGCGAAGCGGATGAACTGGTCCACGTGCTTTGGAGCTTTGTCGGGTGCGAATTCGAACCGGAATGTTCCGAGATCGGTGGTGACGACGGCTTCCAGATCGGCGGCGGATTGAGCCAAGACAACGGCTGAGGCACAGAGAAGCAGAGCAAGCAGACGCATCGCATTCATGCTATTCCACTTTTTTGGGCCGTGCGGGCCAGGAAGAAGACCGTAACAGTAAAATAAAAGATATGAAATCGGTCCTGATATTTTTTGCATTGACTTTTGCCGCGATGGCAGCCGCGCCGGATCAGAAGGCGGCTCAGGGGCAATTGCTGGAACGCAACGAATATCTCTGCTCGAACTGCTTTTTCGGAGCCAGCACCTACTACTATTGCTTCGAAGCCGGCGATAAGATCCTGATCGGTTATCAGAAGATCCCGACGCTCAACTGGAAAGATCCGGCCTCCAACGATCTGACCAAGCTCCACAAGTCCTGGGCGCCGGTATCGGCTGACGAGAAGAACATTCCCCTGCGCTATGACGACAAACATATCTGGGTGACCGGGGCCAACGGCAAATCGGTCAAACTCACGCAGGACTACTCAACTGACATCTTCGTCAGTAACAGCCAGTGCCGCAGCGCCGTCAAGAAAAAGCCGGAATAAAGATCCATGCGGCTGGGTAGCCGCATCTCCCCCCTTAATCGTCTGTAGTATGGAAGCCGGATTGCACTGACGTAGTTGTCTACGTGTCGAATCCTGAGCCTGAGCGAAAAGTTACAATTCGCGAACTTCTCAAGCCTCACAGAAGGGCGCTGATTTTCGGAACTTTGGCGGCTATCGGCGACTCTGTCGCTAATCTTCTGGGCCCGATCCCGCTGAAGATCGTTCTCGACAACGTTCTGAAATCGAAGGCGGCCCAGGGATGGCCTGGCAGCCTGATTGTTTCGCTGGTGGGCACAGACAAAATGGCAGTCGTCCGATTCGCGGCGATCGCTGTTTTTGCCATCGCCATGTTCGGCGCGATCTGTACATACACCGAAAAGCTGCTCACCACCCGCGTCGGCCAATGGGTGATGCACGATCTGCGGCAGACGCTGTACTTCCATATCCAGCGGCTCTCACTCGCCTATCACGATCAAAAAAGTACCGGCGATCTGATCAGCACCGTCACCAGCGACATCGACGCGATCCAGACCTTTATTACCTCGAATCTGCTCGACGCTCTGATCAACGTGCTGACACTGGTCGGAATGATCAGCGTGATGTTCTATTACAACTGGCAATTCACTCTGATTGCGCTCTCCGTGGCGCCGGTGCTGGCGGTCGTGGTTTTCAAATACACCCGCAGCATCAAGAAAGCCTCGCGCGAGGTGCGTAAAAAAGAGGGGGAAATCGTTTCCACGATTCAGGAAGTGCTTTCCTCCATGCGCGTGGTCAAGGCCTTTGCGCGCGAGGACTACGAAGTGCATCGGCTCGAGGAAGAGAGCCTCGAGAACGTCGAGATCGCCATGCGCGCGCGGGGAATGAAGGCACGGCTCGCTCCACTGGTCGAAGTGATCGTGGCGGTGGGGACAGCGCTTGTGCTCTGGTTTGGCGCCCGCATGGTGCTGGCCGGCGCGTTGTCGGTGGGAACGCTCGTGATGTTCATCTGGTACCTCGGCAAAATGTACAAGCCGATGCAGGATCTTTCGAAGATGACCGACGCATGGTCGAAGGCGGCCACCTCCTACGAGCGAATCCGGGCAATTCTCGACATGGAAAGCGAAGTCACAGATCTGCCAGGGGCGCGAAAGGTCATGCGCCTGAGGGGCGACATCGAATTCGATCACGTCACTTTCGGCTATGATCCGGCTTGCCCGATTCTGGGGGATTTAAGCTTCCGGATTGAGCCGGGCCAGCTCGCGGCGTTCGTGGGCCCGACCGGCGCAGGCAAAACGACGATCATCAGCCTGATTTCGCGCTTTTACGATCCTCTCTCCGGCGCCGTAAAGATCGGCGGGGTGGATATTCGCCGTTATCAGCAGCGGTCGCTGCGGGAACACATCAGCGTGGTCCTGCAGGAAACCGTGCTCTTTCAGGGATCGGTCTGGCATAACATCGCATACGGAAAGCCCACCGCCAGCCGGGCGGAAATTGTCAGGGCGGCGGAACTGGCCAACGCGAATGAGTTCATCGAAAAAATGCCCAAGGGGTACGACACACTGGTGGGCGAGCGCGGTGTTACACTTTCCGGCGGCCAGCGGCAGCGCATCGCAATCGCGCGCGCGGTGATTCGCAATACTCCGATTCTCATTCTGGATGAGCCGAGTTCAGGGCTGGATGCCGAATCGGAGCGGCTCGTTTTCGAGGCTCTCGACCGGCTGATGAAAGGAAAGACTGCGATCGTGATCGCTCACCGGCTTTCCACCGTTCGATCGGCCGACGTCATTTTTGTGATTCAGGACGGCAACCTGGTGGAAAGCGGGAAGCATGAAGAACTGGCCAATGCAGGCGGGCTTTATGCGGACTTGTATGAGACGCAGTTCGGGGCGTTGAAATAAGACCCGAAGACGCCGGGCGGAAGCCCGGCGGCAGGGCGAAGCCCCGCCCCACGATTCAAAGCTTGTTCAGCTCTGCAATTCTTTCTTCCACGATTGCTGAGAAGCCGACGATTTCTTTTGGCGAATATCCCGCTGCGCCGAAGGCGTCTTGTATCTGCTGTCGGGAAAGCCTGGCCAGGATCGACCCGATCCAGTGCGCATCGGCGATCGGAATATCCTTTCCGATCCATTCCATGTTGACGCGAGTCTTGAAATCGTGAACGACAACGGCATTGAGAAGAGCAGGCGTACCGGGGGTTCCAAAACTCACGACTGGCGGCTCTACGCGCGTAATGAACTTCGAATCCTCATAGCCATGCAGATTCCCCTTGGATTCCGCGTGCGAAACCCTGATACTCGTGGTGGCGAACGTGGCGCCGAGATCGGACACGAGATAGATCCGCCTGCCTTCGGTGTCGTAGACGGCGTTGTTCACATCCTTCAGATCCCAGTTATTGATCAGCGCCATCATGACGCGCAGGCCATTCAGTTCCCTCGTACCAGTGAAGGGATTGTCTTTCCACTTCCAGATACCAGCCTTCTCCTCGCCTTTGATGTATCTCTTGAGGCGGGCATTGTGCGTGAGGCCATCCGGTTCCACGTCTTTTTGGCCGCGCCTGAGCGCCGTTATGCCATCCACTTTCAAATCCGGCATGAAGTAGTCTTCGTCAGCGAAATAGCCTGCGGCCCATACGAAGCGGGTCGCCGCAGTTTCGGAATGTACCTCATCGCCCAGTTTGACTTTCCATTTGACGCCATCGGCGCCGGTCACGATGAACTTCGGGCTGGTGCCGTTCATGTCCTCTTTGACGAATTTAAAGGGACCCCTGGGCTGATGGTCCTTGCCTCCGACACCATCGATCATGTCGCGCGTCGCGATGTCCACCGGATCCTCCCAGAGAACGGCAGGGGCGTTGGCAGCTTCCCTCGAAGCCTTTTTCGGAGCGGCAAATACTGTAATGCCTAAGGTTAAAAGCAGAACCGGAGTAAATGCTCGTGCGGCTATTTGTGCCATTTTTCTCATCCGGCATGGTTCGCTGCAATACGGATGCCAAATTGCAAGGAGAGAGAAAGACAACAGTTTTCGAGAGGAAAACCAAATTTGGGGAGACCCACCGTGAAGTGTTTGGTTCAGCCAGGCGAAGGAATGGTGCCCTTGCTCAAAGGAATCAAGGGCGCGAAGAAAAGTATCGAGATTCTAATCTTCCGTTTTAACCGGAGCGAGATCGAGAAAGCACTGGCGGCCGCGGTTACCAGGGGGGTTCATGTTCATGCGCTGATCGCCTCCACGAACCGCGGCGGCGTGCAGAATCTGCGGGATCTGGAAATGCGTCTTCTCGCGGCGGGGGTTACCGTCTCGCGGACCGATGACGATCTGGTTCGCTATCACGGCAAGATGATGATTGTCGATCGCAGAGTGCTTTATCTGTTGGCCTTCAACTTCACGTGGCTGGACATGGAGCGCAGCCGCAGCTTCGGCATCGTCACCACCAACAACAAACATGTGGGAGAGGCCGTCAAGCTGTTCGAGGCCGATACCAAACGCCAGCCTTATTCGGCAGGCAGCGCGACCTTCATTGTCAGTCCCGTGAACGCGCGCCGCCAACTTACGGCGTTCATGCGAGCGGCGAAGAAGCACCTTCTGATTTACGACCCGGAGGTCAGCGATCCCGCAATCATCAGGGTGCTCGAAGCGCGCGCGAAAGCGGGAGTGGATATCAGAATCATCGGCAGGCTGAAGGGTAAGAACGGCGTCCTCGCGCCGGCGAAGATCCCCCCCATGCGACTGCACACGCGATCCATCGTGCGGGATGGCTCATGGGCTTTTGTGGGAAGCCAGAGTCTGCGCGCGCTGGAACTGGATTCACGGCGCGAAGTCGGCATCATTTTCCGCGACCCCAACGTCGTGGCACGCATTGGGCGGACATTCGAAGACGACTGGAACAGCAAGGAGCAGCCTGCGGCACAAGCCGCGGCATCAGAAGAGCAACAACAGGTTTCGGCGGCCAAAGTGGCGAAAAAAGTTGCCAAGGCCGTGGTGGAAGAATTGCCGCCCGTGCAGCCCGTCATTGAACTGACACTTCGCAACTGCGCGGGTGCGGCTCCGGACGGCACGCTGGATCACGCCGGAATGGAGGAGACTGTAAAACAGGCCGTCAAAGATGCGGTCCGGCAGGCGGTCCATAGTTTCGTGGAAGAGGTCTCGGAGAGCGGGGGCGCGGAGGCAAAACCATGATCCGGTTCATCGCGCTTGTTCTTCTCGCCGGCAGTCTTGGCGCGCAAAACAACCCGCCGGTAAACGCCGGGGCGTTGATCATTCAGGGTTTTCAAAAACGCGTAGATGCCTATCTGCAGTTGCGCAAGGGCCTCGAGTCGGACCTCACCAAACTCAAAAGCACGGCGTCACCGGAAAAGATCAATCACCACGAGACCGAACTGGGTCTGGCGGTTCGTAATGCCCGGAAGAATGCCAAAGAGGGCGACATTTTCACACCGGAAATTTCGATGGAAATCCGCCGGCTGATTGCGATGGCAGTACAGAAAGCGAATGGCGTGCACATCAGCCAAAGCCTGCATCATGCCGAGCCGGTTCAACTGCATCTCAACGTCAATGACAGCTATCCGAAAAAGGTGCCGCTGCAATCGACACCCCCGACGCTTCTTGAAAATCTGCCGCGGTTGCCTCCCGAAATCGAGTATCGAATCACCGGCCGCGATCTGGTTCTGCTGGACGCGAAGGCAAATCTGGTCGTCGATGTAATCCGAGGTGTCTTTTCGTGACGGCGGCAATAAACCGCCGCAGGATTGCGCTTCTTGGAGTTCTGCTCGGAGCATGCCTGGCCATTCCCTGCCCCGCGAATGATCTGCCGCTCAAGCCCAACTCGGTGCGGTTTGCCGTCATTGGAGATATGGGAACCGGCGAAAAGGCCCAGTACGAAATCGCCCAACAGATGGAGCGATACCGCGAAAAAACCATGTTCGATTTCGTGCTGATGCTGGGGGACAACATCTACGGCGGAAAGAGCGTAGGCGACATGAAAAGGAAGTTCGAATATCCCTATCAGGCGCTGCTCAATGCGGGTGTTAAGTTTTATGCCTCGCTCGGGAATCACGACGATCCCAATGAGCGCTTCTACAAGCCGTTCAATATGGGCGAGAAGCGTTATTACAGTTTCAAACGGGGAAATGCGGAGTTCTTCGCGCTGGACAGCACTTATATGTCTCCGGAGCAGTTGAACTGGCTCACGCGCAGCCTGAGCGGCTCGAGCGCCGCATGGAAAATCTGTTTTTTTCACCACCCCCTGTATTCCGACGGCAGGTTTCACGGACCCGATACCGATCTGCGCTTGCGGCTGGAGCCGATCTTTCAGGCATACGGAGTGAAACTGGTGCTGTCAGGACACGACCATGTGTATGAAAGGATCAAGCCGCACAAAGGAATTTACTATTTCGTGCTGGGTAACTCGGGGGAGTTACGTACGCACGATCTCAGACCATCAACGGATACCGCGAAAGGCTTCGACACCGACCGCGACTTCATGCTTATGGAAATCGCGGGCGATCAGCTCTATTTTCAGACCATAGCGCGCAGCGGCGAAACCATCGATTCCGGTGAGATCGATCGCAAATAAAGGCGACGCGGCCGGCAGCCGCATGTCCCTACCGTGCGGCGCAGGGACCGGGATGCCACTTGGAGCCATCCGGCTCCTTCTTGAAGTGCGTACTGGTAATGAACTGGCCGGCGAGATATCGCGGGTCGTCGACCAGTGTCTTCACGATCAGATATTGCTCGCCGTCCGGTTCTTTGATGGCATCGAAATATTCGGTCACCAGGGCATTGGCGCTGTAAGGCACGCCGTTCTTGCGCAGATAGCCGGGCTTGATGTGCGTAGTGACAACTTTCAGCGAGCCTCCCGGACCGGGAGGGCCAAAGCCCCCGCCCGCCTGATGATCCCAGGATGCGACGGAATAGCCTTGCCAGCCGGCATCGCCGGTATCGGGGGGCTTGCCGCCGAAATGAAACAGGCGCGTCTGAGTTCCGGCGTCGGTTTCGAGTTTCAGCGTATTGTCGTCCTGCCAGGTGAAGTGGAAACGTCCGGGCACGCGTGAAATGGCCGGGGCTCCATAGGCCTTGCATTGATTACCGGCAGCCTCGTCCTTCGCCGGGTCCCATGTGTCGGCCAGTTTTCTGCCCGCGCCGTTAACGGGAACACCGTCATAGTCGCCTTTGGCCGGCGTGACCATGCGCCAGCGCCAGTCTTCCGTGACAAGAGAGACCCAATAGCCGGTCAGGTCTTCCGGAGCGGAAGCTTTCGCCGTGCGCGGAGGGCCTGGGGGCGGACCAAACTGGGCAAACGCACCAGCCGCCGATACCAGAAGTACCGCTGTTGTCAATCCGAACTTCATTTCTTTCCGTCCTTCAGGCTCTTGTACACGGCTTCCACAAATTTGTCCGTCGTCCAGAAGCCGGTGGTTGAGCCATAGAGCGGATCGTAGTCGACGGTGGGTTTCGCCGCCTTTACCTGTTCGAGCGTCAACCCCCTGCCGACCATATCCTGAATCCGGTCGCGAATGATGACGGCCATTTCGCGATATTCGAGCACGTCGCCCAGATCGCACAGGCGGCCGTGACCGGGAACCACCATCGTGCCTCCTTCCTGACCGTAGACGGGAATGATCATGTCCACGATCTTCTGGAGGCCGGCGATGAAGCCCTGAATGCTGCCTCCCCGATCGAGATCGATGACCGGGTAGTTGGTGGTGGTGAAGAGATCGCCGGTGCTGATCACGTCCGAACGGCGGAAGAAGACGATGCTGTCGCCATCGGTGTGCGCCGCGGGGATGTGAATCACGCGAATGCCTTCATTGTTGAAGAAAACGTCTTTCTCATCCGTGAGGTAAGTGTCGGTAGGCCAAGCGGCCGAAGGCGCGGTATCCGGCCCCTTGGCTGCGCTCATCCGATTCAGAATATTTTGATGCGCGATGATCTGTGCGCCCTCGGCCGAATCCTTGATATCGGCGGAGACGTTGCCTCCGGTGATGGTGCTGCCTGCCTTGCGCAGCAGTTCATTGCCATTGGTGTGATCGGCGTGGACATGCGTGTCGACGATATAGCGGATTGGGGCCTTGGAAATGGTGCGAATGGCCGCGACGATCTTGTCGGCCAACGGAGCGTACATCGTGTCGACGAGGAACACGCCATCTTTTCCTGCCTGTACCGTGATGTTTCCACCCGCGCCGACGAGCATGTAAACGTTGCCCTGAACGGGAAGAACGTGAATCTGAACTTTGGAGAAGTCCTGGTTCTGCTGAGCGTGCACAAGCCCGGCCAAGGCAGTCATGGAGAGCAGCAGCGTGAAGTGGCGCGCAAATGGTCTGAGTCTCATATTTTCTCCGGAATAGCGCCTATTTCTTCAACGGCGGAGGCTTCGGCAGAGTTTTCAGCTTCTGCTGATACTCGGGATACATCGTTTCCGCGCCGCCCATAGCTGCTTCCGTCGGTATGCCGTACCTTGCGGGGAACTCAGCAAGAAAGGTGTTGGCGCCGGGAAGGTGATGAGGAATCTTGCCCTTCGGCATCACGACTTCAACAACACTCTCACAGGGATATGCGCCCATTTGAAGACCGGGGCTCTCAACGAAATCGCGCGTGCGGATAAAGGGTTCCGTGAGGTAAGCCGGATCGTGGATCACCGTCGTCCAGGTCAGGTGCTCACCGTGCTTGATGTAATTTTCGTAAACGATGGCCCTGTCGCTGCGCGGAATACCGTTGCGGCGAATCCAGCCCTGCTTCAGGTGCGTGGTGGTTACAGTGAGGATTTCGCCGTCCCACTTGCCCGTGGAAAAACCCTGCGAAGTGTGCAGCGCGTAATCCGGCGGATGCGGGCGGCCATCCATCCAAATGGTTCGCTCGGTGCCCCACGCTTCGTGGTGCTCGTGATAGGCGATCAGTTGCTGAGAATCCTTGTCGCGCTCTTCCCAAAGCCGGATGTTGAAGAAACTCGGCACGTAGTCAATGGGATGAACGCGGCATTGATATTCGGGCAGCGTGAGCAGCGATGCATCCCACGCCTCGGCATGAGCGCGGGCAGCGGCGTTGAGCGGAATTCCGAGGTAATCGCCGATCTCAGGTCCGGGCAGGCGTTCGGGAAAATCTTCATCGAGCGTCATCGCGTACGTTCCAGCCAGGTTGACTTGCGCGCGAGCAAATGGAATTCCGGTTGTTGTTATGAGAACAACGGCTGCAAACGCAGTCCAATTCAGGTTTTTCATAAAAATTCTTACACGTGTAGCGGAAAGTACATTGTAAACCGAAGCCGCTGTCAAGCCGGCATGATCGAGGATCAAACTTGCGGCAAACTATGGCCCGATGACTGCACAGCCTCTCGCGGGAGAGTAGTGATGTTTTTCAAGAAGCGCAAAGAAAATATGTGGCTGAATATGGCAGCTGGCGCCATGGGTGGGTTGTTGGGTTCATGGACCATGAATCGATTTCAATCCGGGCTCGCCAAACTGGAATCAGCGGGAAAGCCGCCGGAACAGATCAGCCAAGCCCAGGAAGGCCAGGCGTCCGAAGAGCCAGCCACTGTGAAAGCCGGAGAACGAATATCGGAAGCGGTAACCGGCCGCGCCCTGACGACAGAGGAGAAGAAGGTCGCGGAGCCGCTTGTTCATTACGCCTTCGGCGCTCTGGTGGGAGCGTTCTACGGCGCACTTGCGTCCCGGAAACGACTGGCGACGGCTGGTATGGGCGCATGCTATGGAGCAGGCGTCTGGTTGCTGGCGGATGAGATCGGCGTTCCCGCAACAGGCCTGTCGAAAGGTCCGCGGCAGGCGCCATTGAAGAAACACCTCGAAGCTCTTGCAGCACACTTGGTTTACGGCGTTACAACCGAGAGCGTGCGCCGCCTGGCAATAGCTCGAAAAGCCGCCTGAACCGCAGGGATTCCTCCGGCATTGCGGGCAGGAAGGTTGGCGTGATAGCTTCAACCAAGTGCCCGAGGGCCGAAGGAATCCATGAAAAACTTTCTCTCATTTCTGCTGCTTTCTGCCGCCATGTTTGTGGCAGGCGCGACTTTGGCTCCCAGCGCCCATGGGCAACCGGCGACCAAGAAGAGAGCGCCGGCAACACCGGTCCGAGTGGTCACGATGGCCAGCGGCCTGTCCCATCCGTGGAGTCTTGCTTTCCTGCCAAACGGCGACATGCTCGTTACGGAGCGGAGCGGCAAACTGCACTTCATCAAAGATGGACGCCTCGATCCTGAGCCGATCACGGGAGTGCCGAAGGTCCATGCCGTTCGGTTGTCCGGGCTGATGGAAATTCTGCCGCATCCCAACTTCGCGCAGAATCAGATTGTCTATCTCACCTATACGAAAGACGTCGCGGACAAGATGGTTGCGACCACGCTGGCTCGTGGACGGCTCGATGGCCACCAACTTGTCGATGTGAAGGACATTCTGATCTGCGATCCTTGGGCTGGAGACGGTGGCTCAGGTTCGCGCCTCGCATGGGGAAAAGACGGCATGCTTTACATGACCACCGGCGCCTCCAACGGCAACGCAGCTCAGGAGCCGGGAAGCCTTCGCGGCAAGATCCTGCGTCTGCGTGACGACGGCACGCCTGCTCCCGGCAATCCTTTCGCGGGACGCGCCGGATATAAGGCAGAGATTTACTCGCTCGGCCATCGCAATTCCCTCGGACTGGCTTTCAACCCGGTCACGGGCGATCTCTGGAATAACGAGAACGGCCCGTACGGCGGAGACGAAATCAACGTCATTAAGCCCGGCGGCAACTATGGATGGCCCAAGGTGAGCTTCGGCCGCGAGTACGGCGGGCCGAAGATCCCCAATTTCGCCGAAGGAACGATCGGACCGATCGTATTCTGGGCGCCTTCGATCGCTCCGTCCGGTATGGCGTTTTATACCGGCGACCGCTTCCCGGACTGGAAAAACAACGTGCTGGTGGGCGCGATGTTGGGCGGCGCGGTGCAGGGGGTCGGCCATCTCGAGCGCCTTATTTTCGACGCGAATTGGGATGAAACCGGCAGGCAGTCGCTGCTGACCGATATGAAGCAGCGCATCAGGGACGTCCGTCAGGGTCCCGATGGGCTGGTTTATGTGCTGACCGATGAGGAAAATGGCGCGCTGCTGAGGCTCGAACCGGCGCGGTAGGCTCTCTGGTGCAATTTGGTGTATTTTGGCGCTATGAGCACTGCGCTCGTTGGGAACGAGGCTGTCAGGCGAAGTATCTCCCTGCCGGTTGATCTCGCGAAAAAATCGACGGGATCGCCGCATCTCGACACGTGAGTTCGAATCGAGCGATTGTCAATCTACTTGCCGAGGCGATCACTGCCTACGAACAGCGACGAACGGTATTCCTGGAACTCGCGGACCGCTTCCGGAAATCGACTGATCCTGCCGAGACAGAGCGACTCCGTGAGGAACTCGCGAGAATGACTTTCGGCAACTGATGCCGAAGATTCAGTGGCTGAATCTCCCGCCACAGCTTCGACAACATCTCTTTGATCGCGCAAAAGAGCGGCAAATCACTATGAGGGATCTGTTTGCGCTGGAGGAATGGCGGCGGCATTCTGGTATACGCGACTTCGAGTCGCGTTCATTTTCGCCGGCAAAGACGCGACTGAAGTCGCGTATACCGGGTTGCGGAAAACAAGGCGGGGAAAGCAATAAAAGTGCTTCCAAAACTGCGGCACTGCTACCAGGCGCCGGCATAACGTAACTTTCCTCCTGTCACTTCACGCCGCAAGTTGTCGGCGTTGGGACCTGCGGGTTCTTGTTTTCCGAGACGCACCAGCCGATGAGCGAATCCGGCGTCCTGCCGGCATTGGCCTTTCGGAGGTCGTCCGGCGTCACCTCTTTAAATTCGAACTGAATCGATCCATCGCTCATGACAGTCGCGAGAAGATAGCCGTACACGTCGGTTCGTGCGATCGTTGCCGTCGGTACGTTGGGCGGCAGGCGATAACGGACCGCACCGGCAGTGCCCACAATCCAGCCCGGCAGAACTTTGTTTTGCCAATACGGCGTGTTGTAGACATCGTCCATCACAAAGTGTGAGTGGCTGGCCAGCAGATAGACCTTTTTGCCGGATTGCTCCAGGTTCCAAAGGAGCTCGTAGACCTCGCGCCCCGCAGCAATCCCCGCCGGCGAATCGCACATACTGTGGCTCATTCCCTTGCTGCCGGGAAACGCTTCATGCATGCCAACGACAATCGTTTTGATTGACTGCGACTTCCGATCGTCCGCCAGGCGGGTTCTGATCCACGCCAGCTGCGCCGGCTCGAAGGTACTTGATGAAGCGTTGTCCAGGGAAATGAAATCAGTTGAGTTGTTCATCACCCAGTGGTAATAGGTACGCACGCCCCCCTTGTCTTTATCGTGCGCGCGCTGAGCGCGCAGACGGGGGCTATCCAAATAGCCGTCGAATTGTTTGATGAAATCCGCGTGCCTCTTCGGATAGATGGTTTCGTGGTTGCCGATTCCCAGAAAGACTTCCAGTTTGCCGAACGGCTGAATCTGGCGATCGATAAAGTCCGGCCACGCCTTCGTCAGGTAATCGGTGATTGTCAGGTGAGGAGTGTTCAGGCCGAGCTTCGCGGGCGGCGCCATGTCCTCATCGAAGTCGTAGATCGCGCGGAAATCGCCCAGATGCCAATAAAAAGCCGCTCCGCTCCGGAGCACGCCCGAAGCGATAGCAGGCATGACGACATCGCCGCAGTTGCGCGAATCGCCCGAAACGGCGAACTTCCAGACCGGCGCAGGCGCATTCTGTGCGAGGGCGGCCGAACAGATCGCGATCGGCAAAGCAGCCAGGATTTTCTTCTTCATCAATTTTCCGGAGGAGGAAGAGCGGGCAGCACCCGGCCACCGGGCACTTCGACACGTGCAGCGCGCAGGTTGAAGCTGCCGTTTTTCGCACGGCCGCCTGTCACCGATATCCTGTCTCCTTCTTTCAGCGTGTCTTTTTCCCAACCGAGGCGGCGCAGAATACTCGGGCTCTCCAGCTCAATGGTCCAATGCTCAATGGTAATGCCGTCCTCCGCAGTGATGTTCAGCAGAATGTGGACGTGCGGATTTTCCCAGGCAAATGCCGCCACGGCGCCGTCGAGAATCGTCCCATGAACCAAGTCGTAGGAGGCGATGGAGTGATGAGCGAGCGCCAGCGGCGCGGTCAGAAGGACAGCGACGAAACATCCGGCCACCGCAGTTCGCAACATCAGCTTTTTGATTAGTTTATCTCACGGGGCGCGAGTGGACACCGCTATCGACCGCGGTATAGAATCTCCATACAGCATTTCGAACAGACAGGAAACATTTGTCGAGTTACGAGCGTCGTCTGTGGGAGGTAAAAATGCGTTTGAATCCCCGTAAGCTTGCCATTCCGTTGTTTTTCGCCACGATACTATTTCGTGTACCGGCCTTTGCCCAAATGGATTTTTCGGGCGAGTGGTCTCGCGTGCAGGATGAAGACGACACCGGCAACCCCCGCATTGGTGAGTTCATCGGCATCCCGATGAGCCGCCAGGGGCTCCTGAGAGCCGAGGCATGGAACGCCTCTCTCTACACTCTGCCCGAATGGCAATGCCGGCCTCACGGGGCCATGTACATCTCGCGCGGTCCTTCGCAGGTCCGGATTTGGAAGCAGATCGACCCCGACACGCGGCAGTTGACTGCCTATCATGCGGAATGGCTGCGGTCCATCGACAACCCCTATTACATGGATGGACGCGCGCGTCCCTCACAGTACGCCGCTCATACGTGGGGAGGATTTTCCACAGCGGAGTTCGTCGGCGAGATGCTGAAGATCACAACCGATCACCTCAAAGAAGACTATTACCGGCGCAATGGGGTACCTTCGAGCGATCAGGGGACGCTTACGCAATATCTGGTCAGGCACGGGGATTATCTGACGTGGACGCTGATTGCTTATGACCCGATCTATTTGACGGAACCGATGATCCGAAGCGGCGAATATCACCTGACTCTGAACCAGCAGATTCCGCCCTATCCATGCACTGTCGTGGAGGAGGTGGACCGGCCGGAGGGCGTGGTGCCCAGCTACATGCCGGGGGAAAATCCGTTCCTGCCGGAATTCGGCGAGAAGTATAAGATTCCGACGGAAGCCACGTTAGGCGGGGCGGCCAGTATGTATCCGGAGTTGGCAAGAAAGATCCAGAGAGAAAAAAACGCGCCCGCATCGAAGGCCCGCGCCACCGTCAAGGCCGGCGCAGCTGCCGTCGCGGGGAAGAACTAACGGGCGCGTGTCAGATATCCGCGGGAGATTAAATTCGTGAAAACAAATTCCAGACGCTGGTGGTTTGCCGGCGCCGTTATTTTGGGAACGGCCACTCTGGCTTCGGCCCAGACCGCGGCGGGCAGCGGAGATATTGAGATCGTGCCGATCCGCGGGCATATGTACCTGCTGGTAGGGGCAGGGGCTAATATTACGCTGTCGGCGGGACCGGATGGCGTGTTCATGGTGGACGCCGGCGTGGCCCGAATGACCGACGAAGTGGTCGCGGCGGTCCGCCAGTTGACTGTGGATATCGAAAAGGACGGGCGTCCGCTCCACAGCTATGCACCGCCGAAACCCATTCGCTTCCTGGCGGATACCACGATTTCTCCCGATCACACGGGGGGCAACGAGAAGATCGCGGAAGCCGGTAAAACCTTCACGGGCGGCAATGTCGCCGCCGATCTTAACAGCGGTTTTACGAATGACGATGCGGCAATCCTTTCAACGGAGAAAGCACTTCTGCGCCTCGTGGAAGCCAAAATGCCGGGCAATGGCCAGCCGACGGACACCTACGCCAAAGACGTTATGAAGCTGAGTCACTTTTTCAACGGCGAGGGTGTTGAGCTGGTCCACATGCCGAACGCCACTACGGACGGCGACAGCGTCGTATGGTTCCGCGGGTCCGATTTGATTGCCACGGGCGATATCTTCGACATGACCAGCTTTCCGTTCATTGACATGTCGAAGGGCGGCAGCATCCAGGGAGTGCTTGCGGCGCTCAATCGCCTCGACGATATGGCGGAAGCGGAGTTTCGCACCGAAGGGGGAACTCTGTTTGTTCCCGGCCACGGACGCATCGGCGATCTGGCCGATCTTGCTTACTACCGCGATATGGTCACCATCATTCGCGACCGCGTTCAATGGATGATGAAAAAGGATATGTCTCTGGCCCAGATCAAAGCGGCCAAGCCGACGGAAGACTGGAACGGGCGATTCGGAAAGAATCCAAACTGGACACCGGATATGTTCGTCGAAGCCATTTACAGTGGCCTAAGCGGTAAAAATCAGGCGGCCGGAAAATGAATCACCGATATACACGCACCTTTCAGGTAGCCGTTGCGCTGTTGGCGGTTGCTCCATGTCTGATGTACGCCCAGGGCGGTCGGGGTGGGGGACGCGGTCCGGCCGGCCCTCCGCCCACCGGGAAGTCCCGGGCTCCGTTCGATCTCACCGGATACTGGGTCTCGGAGATCGTCGATGAATGGCGGTTCCGCGTCAGCCCCGTCAAGGGCGACATCCTTTACATGCCCCTCAATGCTGAAGCACGGCGTATAGCCGAGGCGTGGGATCCGGATAAAGATATCGCCGACGGAAACCAGTGCAAAGCTTATGGAGCGATAGGCCTGATGCAGCGCCCCGGACGTCTTCACATCACCTGGCTGGACGACAATACCCTGAAGGTCGATGCGGATGCGGGGACACAAAGTCGCACTTGGCATTTTGGTCCTGCCATGCCAAACCCGGGCCCGCCGTCATTGCAGGGATATTCGGAAGCGAAATGGATAGGCCCTGGATTCGGGCGCGGAGGTCGTGGTTTCGGCGAGAGGGCGCCGGCGGGCCCTCCCAAGACCGGTGGATTGGAGATAACAACCACAAACCTGCTTCCCGGCTATTTGCGCAAGAACGGCGTTCCCTACAGCAACAAGGCGACAATGACTGAGTACGTCAATTTTCTTCAAGGGCAGAAAGGCGATACTTACATTACGCTCACCGCGCTGGTGGACGATCCCGTTTATCTGACGGGGCCTTTCGTCAGGACCTACGATTTCAAGAAGCTTCCCGATGCGTCAGGCTGGGATCCGACCCCCTGCTGGAATAAGTAGGACATGCGGCTACAATCCGCGTTAGCCATTTTTGCGGCAGTATGCGGCTGGTAGCCGCGTCTCCGTCAAAGAAACAGCACTACCGGGTTTTCGATAACCGCTTTGAAGGCGGCCAGCAACTGAGCGCCCAGTGCGCCATCGACAACACGGTGATCGCAGGAAATCGTCACCGTCATCAACGTCGCGAACCTGACGCCGCCGTTCGGACCTTCTACCGGCCGCCGCTGCCCCGCTCCCACCGCGAGAATCGTCGATTGCGGCGGGTTAATGATAGCGGAGAATTCGCGCACTCCAAACATCCCCAGGTTTGAAATCGAAGCAACGCCGCCCTGATACTCGTGCGGAAGAAGTTTCCGCTCGCGCGCGCGTGTGGCGAGGTCTTTCATTTCCGTCGAGATGGCCGTCAACGATTTGGTCTCGGCTTTGCGAATCACCGGAGTGAAGAGCCCGCCATCAATTGATACTGCAACCCCGACATCGGAATGTTTGAAGCGCAGGATGGCGTTCTCGGCCCACACCGCGTTTGCGGCAGGCACACGTTGCAGCGCCAAAGCAAACGCCTTGATGATGAAATCGTTGATCGAAAGTTTAACCGCCTGCTCGGCGTTCGCGCCTTCGCGCAGCCTGAGCAGGAAATCGATATCGACGTCCCCAGTCAGGTAGAAGTGCGGGATTGTTTGCTTGGCTTCGACGAGCCGCCGTGCGATAGTGCCCCGCATGGCGTCGAGCGGGACCTCTTCGAAGGGAACGTCCTTATAGATCGCTCTTACCGCCGGCGAAATACCGGCGCGCGGGGCGACAACAGGAGCCGCCGTCATCGAGCCGCGTACATCATGTGCGTGAATGCGGCCGTGCGGACCCGATCCCTTCACCTGCGTCAGATCGATTCCGGATTCCGCAGCCAGGCGTCGGGCCAACGGACTGACTTTCGTGCCGTTCGCCAGCGCGGCTGGTCCAAAATTGCGTGACGGAGTACGGACTTCTCGATACGGTTCCAACGATGCCGGAGCCGGTTTCGCCGCTGCCGCTGCGCGCGGAGCCGATGGCGCGCCGTTCTCGGCGATGATCGCAACGATCGCGCTGACGGGAGCAACCTCGCCCTGCCGAACGCGAATTTCCTGCAGAATGCCCGCGGAAACAGCGGGCACTTCCATGGACACTTTGTCGGTCTCGATCTCGAACAGGTTATCGCCCGGCTGAACGGAATCGCCAACCGATTTGAACCAGACAGTGATCTTGCCCTCGGCAACCGTCTCGCCGAGCTGCGGCATCAGGACTTCCATCTAAGACCCCGCCTCTTTCATCTAACTACCCAAGGAGCGGCGTACGGTTTCGACGATCCGATCCACGCTGGGAATCGCGCGGTCTTCCAGAACGTCTGTGGCGGGAAGCGGGATATGAGGGGTGGTGATGCGCACCGGAGGGCCGTCGAGATCATAGAATCCCTCGTCGGCAATGATCGACACCAGCTCCGCGCCCCAACCGCAAAGACGGGGATTTTCTTCCACCGTGAACAATCGATGCGTGCGCGAAACGGAGCTGAGCATCGTCTGCATATCCATGGGGACGAGAGAGCGCACATCGATCACTTCGCAATCCACGCCGTGTTCCGCCTTCAGTTTGTCGGCGGCGGCGATCGCGCGCGGCACCATAAGGGCCAGAGCAAGAATCGTTGCATCTGTGCCCGGTCGAACAATCTTCGCCACACCAAGCTCATCGACGATCTCGCCATCCGGCACTTCGCCCTTGGTGGCATACAACGATTTGTGCTCAAGGAAGATCACGGGATCGGGATCACGTACCGAGGCCGCGAGCAAGCCTATGACATCCACGGGAGTCGAGGGCGCGACGACTTTCAGACCAGGAATCGCCATGCACCAGTTTTCGACACTTTGACTATGCTGGGCGCCGAAACGCGCGCCGCCGCCGTTCGCGGTACGGACCACCAGCGGACATTTCACCTGCCCGTTGGTCATATAACGGCTCTTCGCGTACTGATTGGCGAGATAGTCGTAACAGACGGCGATAAAGTCCGAGAACATGATCTCGGCGATCGGCTTCAGCCCAGTCATGGCCGCGCCCATAGCGGCGCCAAGAATAGCCTGCTCGGAGATCGGTGTATCCCGTACGCGCAGCGGCCCGAATTGATCGAAGAGTCCGACTGTGGCCTTGAAGACGCCGCCGGCCTTGCCTATGTCCTCGCCCAGAAAAACAACGTCGGGATCGCGCTCCATTTCCTGCGCGATGCCGCGCGCTACAGCGTCGCGGTAGCTCAGTTCCGCCATGCCCACCCTCCGTCGGCGTAGACGTCGGTGGTCAGGATGTCAGCCGGAGGAGGCGGCGCGGCCTTGCAGATGGCTGTCGCTTCATCGACTCGTTGTTTGACATCGTCTTCGATAGCGGTCAACGTCGACTCGCCGATGCCCGACTGCAGCAGGCGTTCGCGGTAAATGCGAATCGGGTCGCGCTTGCCCTTCCAGAAATCCAGCTCGCCCTCCGGCCTGTATTTAGCCGGGTCGGCGCGCGAATGACCGCTGTAACGATACGTCAGGCATTCAATCAGGGACGGTCCGCCGCCGGACCGGGCTTTGTCGTAAGCAGATTTGGCAGTGCGGTAAACAACGTCCGCATCCTGCCCGTCGATGATGATCGACTCCAAGCCATACGCGCTGGCGCGGCCCGCCGCAGGATCGGCCACCGCAGTCACATCGCCGATCGGCGTGTACTCCATGTACAGGTTGTTTTCGCAGATGAAGACCACCGGCAGCTTCCAGATCGCGGCGAAGTTCAACCCTTCGTGGAATGAGCCGATGTTCGTGGTGCCGTCGCCGAAGAAGCAGACCGAGATATCTTTGTCCCCCCGGTATTGCGCACGCCAGGCGGCGCCGCAGGCAATCGGGATGTGCGCACCGACGATCGCGTAGGAACCCATGACGCCGTGCTCCACCGAAGTCAGGTGCATCGATCCGCCCTTGCCGCGCAGCAGACCGTTGTCGCGCCCCATCAGCTCGCCGAGCACGCGATCCATCGGTACGCCGCGCGCCAGCGTGTGAGCATGGCCGCGATAGGTGCAGAATGTGAGATCGCCCGGTTCCATGGCCGCCGCGCAACCGGCGGCGACCGCTTCCTGACCCAGCGAAAGATGGCTGGTGCCTTTGACGAGATTCTGTAAAAACAGGTCGTAAGCGCGCTGCTCGGATTCGCGCAATTCGACCTGCATGCGATAGATGCGCAGCCGCAGGTCATTGTCGATTTCAATCGGGGAGAGATCGTCAACGGCCATTGCGATTGCAGAACGAGCCTGTTTACCGGCCATCATCGCGCCTATTTCGGAATCTGCGGAACGACCAGATGAAAAAGCTTCAGCGATTCTCCGGAGCCGGCTTTGATCGTCGCCGTTTCGGAAGGACCGAGGTAGACGCCGGCGCCCCGGGGCACGTCGTAATCTTTGCTGTCCAGAGTGATGGTGCCCTTGCCTTCCATCAGATAGATCAATTGATGCTTGTTCAATGGATCGGCCCGGAACTGCTCTCCGGACTGCAGCCAGCGCAGCGTGCCGAGAACGTTTTTCGCGCCGACGAGCGCGTTATTCAGAATCTCTGTGGCCTCTCCCTGCGGAGTCTTCACACGGGGAAGCTTATTGGTGTCGATAAAAGTTGTGGTCGTCGTCATTGAGATCTATGTCTGAGCGTTTCTATGTTTGAACCCAGACTCCGCCTTCGATCCGGTTCCACACCAGATCTTCGGGCGTGCCATCGAGGATCGTTGTCACGAAGCGGTTGGGCGCCTGAAATTCGAAATAGAACAGCGGCGATTCAGTGGCGCGCAGGCGATGCTTTGCCTCTGCCGGGATGAATACCAGATCGCCGGGGCCTACCTTGCGAGTGCCTTCGGGCGTTTCGACCGTTCCGTTACCCTCCATGATGAAGTAGAAATGCTCGCAGTTCTCGTGCAGGTGATAAGGGGAAGATGCGCCGTGCTTGTAGCGCATGATCCCGGCGAGCATGTCGTCGATCTTCGTCAGTTCTTTGTTTACAAAGAAGGTTCTCTCGCGGCCCGGCACTGCCGAAACCAGTCTCGGCAGTTCGTCCTCTTGAAAGATGTACGCCATATGGGAGTCCTTTATGCTTTTGCGTTCGGGCGATACGCGGTGCGGGCCACTTCCGCGAACGGCGCGGGCGCAACGGTCGCGCGGATTTCCAACTGCCGGTGCCGCTCGACGGTAGGCTTTGTCGATCCGCCCTTTTCTTCTCCCCACACCAAGGTGAGCTCGGTGCCGGGTTGGGCGTGTTGGTTATCGATCATGGCCAGGGAGATCATTGCGCGTTCGTTATAAGTGTATCCGGTATAAGTAGATACACCAACAACCTTACCGGATTTCAGAACTTTATCGTATGGCAAAGTCGCGTAGTTTGCCAGCGGCAGATCGATGTATTTCAGGATGTCCGCGTGGTCGTCCGACAAGGACCGGAACGCACTCGCAACATCGTCGCCGTTCCATACCAGCGTTACCTTCGTGCGTTGCGAGTTGCCGGCCATCTTCTCCAGCGCTTCGCGGCCCACGAAATCGTGATCGAATTTGACGAAAGCCCCATACCCCAGATCCCACGGGGTCAGGTAATAGTCGGCGATGTCGCTCGAATAGAAACTGCCTCCGAGCGAGGCCATTGCTTCATAGCTGTTCGGGGCCAGCCATTGACGGTACGCCTTCAGTTGGTCGCCGGTATAAATGGCCGGCAACGGGGACGGTATCCAGCCGGATTCCAAACAAGAGGTCGGATAAGTTCTGGCGCCTACCTGCCGAATCCCAAAGTCTCTGCCGGCCGCGACAATCGCATCGCGCACCGCTTCTCCGTCTTCCCAAGGACCGAACAATTCCCAGCCGGGACGCCCGACCATGCCGTGACGCAGAGCGCGAACTTCCCTGCCTGTGATATGAAACACGCCGATGTTAAAGAATCGGATCTCCGGCGCCGGTTTTCCCGACGCCTTCTCCATCACTTGTTGCGCGTTGGGACCCTGCACCTGATATCGATAAGCCTTGCGTCTTCCTTGATTTACAGCCGATCTCTCATCCCGTTCCGCAGTTGCGTTGTAGCCGCCCTTCTCGACATGGTATTGAACCCAATTTGCCGCGGGAGGCCTGCCGACGAGGTTGAAACTGTTGTCATCCAGGTAGAACAGAATGGCGTCGCCGATCACGTATCCGTCCGGCGTGCAAGCCACAAACTGTTTGGCCTGGTTGACTTTGAAATTCTTAAAAGTATTGATGCCGAGATCGGAAAACAATTTGAGCGCGTCCGGACCCTTCACATACAGATCGGTCATGTGGTGGGACTGATCGAAAAGCGCACAGGTCTCGCGCCAGGAACGCTGCTCATCTCTCCAGTTGGTAAATTCATGACGCACCACGGGAAACGCATACGGCCCGATCTGCGAATTACGCAACATGTCGACAGGACTTCCCACAGTCGCCAGCACGTCCGCCAAGCTCCGGTTACTCATATCTGCCTACAACTCCTCATAGAAAGATCAAAATTTGATGGTGACATGCCAGTTGCCTCGGTATCCGAACGGTGTCGAAGAACGTCGAAACACACTCTTGACTACGGTCAATCTATTGAAAAATTTGGACTTATCCAAAAGACTCCAAAGCGAGGCTCATTGCAGTCTACGTGAATTATAAGCAGACGGCAAGTGGATTTCAATCTATCGAACGCGATATCCGGACTTGGCCAGGAGATCCCGGCCCTTTCCTTTCAATAGGAAATCGACGAATTGTTTTGCCTCCCCGGTTCGTTTGCTAGCGCCGACGATTCCCAGCGCCTGATCGATAGGAGCGTGAAGCTTGTTGTCCACCTGAATGATCTTGCCACCCTCCTTCAACACCAGCGAATATGCGGTAAAGACAGCGTCGGCGTTGCCGGAAGCGCCGTACTGTTTCGCCATGTTGATGTTGTCCGCATAAACGACCTTTGATTGAACCCGATCCCAGATACCCAGTTGCTGAAGTGTTTGACGCGCTGCCAGTCCATAGGGAGCCAATTCCGGCTTCGCCAGTGCGATCACTTTTACCGCCGACTGAACCAGATCGCCGGGGCTATCGACTTTCGCCGCGCTTCCTGGTGGAATCCAGAGAGCCAGAATGCCGGTGGCATACACGGCGCGGGAGCCCGGCAGCAGGAGGCCTTTTTTTTCCAACTGCTCGACATGCTCAACATCGGCCGCGGCATAGACGTCGTACGGAGCGGCGTTCTCGATTTGCACGGCAAGCTGCGCCGTCGATGCAAAGCTGAAGACCGGATGGATACCCGTTGCGGCTTCAAACTGCGGCCCGATTTGTTGAAACACTTCATTCAGATTTGCAGCCGCGGCCACGGTGACTTCGCGCTTCGGAGTCTGAGCGGACGAATTCGCCGTCACAATCAACGCAGCGGCGATGAGGACTATATGCTGTCGGATTTTCATTTTGCGGGCCACGGGTTGGCAAACTTCGGATCGTGAATAACCGCGTCATCGGTTAGCGATTTCAGAAATTCGATGAGATCGTCACGATTCTGCTGCGAGATTGTGAAGCCGCCGATGAGCGGATCTTTGTTGGGGTTATGGCCGTTCCGGCCGCCGGCCGCATAGTGGTCGAGTACGCCTTCCAGTGTGGGAATGCTGCCGTCGTGCATATAAGGCGCCGTAAGCGCGATGTTGCGCAGCGTGGGGGCTTTGAATTTTCCGACGTCCGCCGGCGCCTTCGTGAACTCGTAGATTCCGACGTTCGGCGGAGGATAGGAAAGCAGGCCGGGAAGATTGTAGAGTCCGGTGTTGTGAAACTCTATGGGGCGCTTCGCATTCCGTTCGGAAACGGTGGAATCGGTGAAATTGAATCCGCCATGGCAGCGAAAGCAGGACAGCCTCTGGTCGAAAAACTGGACCTCTCCCCGCTTGGCGGCATCGGAAACGGCGCTGTCATCGCGATCGTAGTGATAACGGTCGTACGGCGAGCGCCCCGAGATGATGCTTCTCTCAAAACTGGCGATCGCCCTGGTGACGTTGTCGATCGTAAAGCGATCGGTCTCATTCGGGAATGCCTGCTCGAACAAAGCGCGGTATTTCGCATCGGACTGAAGCATCGGCAGGAACCGGTCGCCTTCGCGAAGCCCGAGTTCAACGGGATGCTCGCCGAACATGGGAACCAGCGCCTGTTTCTCCAGGCTCCTCATCTCCGGATTGCTCCAGGTGAGGGCGCCGCTCCAGGCAACGTTCACCAGACTCATCGCGCTGCGCGAATGCGATTCGCCGGTCGCTCCCAGTCCCGTTGCGCGGCCGTCGGTAAAGGCCAGATCCTGTTTGTGGCAACTGGCGCAGGATTCCTTTCCGTTGACCGACATCCGGGTGTCATAGAACAGATACCGTCCCAGATCGACCTTCGCCGCCGACATCGGATTGTCCGCGGGAACGTACGGCTTCGGAAAGCCTTTGGGGAGGTTCCACTGGTAATCGCCGGCTTTGTCGGACTCAGCCGCGACGGCCCAGCGCCCGGTAAGCGCGACCAAAAATAACGCTGAGATCAGCCGTTTCGGCATCGGCTTATTTCTGCAGTTTTACAAATTCGAGCGTTTCCAGCATGCGCACCGAACGTGCGCCCGCCTTGTCTTTGGGGCAGACCAGCCGGAACGGTCCCTGATATCCGAATAACGATTTTCCATCGCGCTTGTCCGCGACAATGATCTGCTCGTTGCCAAACGCCGCATCGATTTCACCGAGTGTAAATACCACCTGATAGCCATCTTTCGCTTTCGCGAGGACATAGCTGGCAAGCGCCTTGCCGCGAAGCTGCCCGCCCAGCGGAGCGCCCGCGCGCTTCAGAATTTCACGCAGCGGAACGCCTTCGTATTCCACCTCGGTTCCGTCCTGATCGGGGATCGAAGCTTTCTCGCGAGGCATCGCAGCGAGGTCCTCCGCCTTGAGCGTCAACGGCATCGGAACGTCGCCGGTTACGGTCAGAACCGCAGGTCCGGACTGCGTTTGGGGCTGCGATGACGGAGTCTGAGCCAGAACGAGTGCAAGTGGAATTGCCGGAAGGAACAGCAATTTCGCTAATTTTGTTCGAGCCATGCTGTCAATTTAACACGACAACGAAAAGACGGCCGTCTACATCGGCATCCGTTTGCGGGATAATGGCGCCAATGCGGCTGACGGTTTGTCTGGCGCTTTCCTGCTTGTGGCTATTGACCGCCCAGGAACCCTCTCGTCCGAAGTTCGAAGTGGCTTCCGTGAAGAAGAGCCGGCCAGGGATGACGAACTGGACCTGGCACTCCACCGCTGAGGGTTACTCAACGGAGAATGAGCCCCTGGATTCGATCATCTGCTGGGCGTACCACATCAAACGATTTCAATTGATCGGAGGCCCGAAATGGATTCAGGACGGCTACGACATCAACGCCAAGGCGGGGCGCAGGATCACGAACGAAGAACGGATGCAGATGGTCCAGAGTCTTTTGGAAGACCGGTTTCATCTGACGATGAGGCAGGTCAATAGACAAGCCTCTCTCTACGAGATGGTTATCGCCAAAAGCGGTTCACGTCTCAACCCGAGTAGGTGCCACTTTGGAGAGGATCCAACATGCGGCCGTTATACCTGGAATGCGAATGACATCAGCGGCGCCGGGATCGAACCCGCGGATTTAGCCAGTATGCTGACCGACTCCGTCGACCTGCCCGTAGTGGATAAAACCGGAATCAGCGGACGATTCGATGTGAAGCTTCATTGGGCTCCCGCCGACGATGCCGGAGCCGAGGTTGCCGACGCGTCCATCTTCACGGCAATCCAGGAGCAACTGGGGCTCAAACTCGAGTTCCGGAAAGGCCCGGTCAGGATGCTTCAGATCGAGCACGTGGAGAGGCCTGACGAAAACTGACTAGTCCGGCGGAGAGAAGACGCCGGCCTTACTTCTCGACCCAGAGTCTGTAAGCGCGAATGGTGTTGCGGCCCACATCGAGTCCGGTGACCATCACCTCAGCTCCCTTTCCAGGCCATCCGGTACCCTGCTCGATGCTCATATGGGCGTCGCGTAAGACCGTCACTCGCACGCGTGAACGGGAATCCTTCACAACGATTCGGTCAGCCTGCACCGAAACGACCGTCCCCTCCACTTTGCCGACATTCGCCTCCACATGCTCGGCGGTAAGCACCAGGCCGGGGTAACTCACCGTAACTCCGGCAGACACTTCATCCCCGAGCTTAAAAGCGCCGGCATCGTGATAAGTGTCGCCCCTCCAGAACGTTGTCTGCGCGTTGGTATGGATAACACAACCGCCCTTATCGTTCCGCAGCGACAGCGTGTCGCTGATGACTGCAATCAGCCGGCCGATGCAGGCGCTGACCTCGGCAATATGGTGCGGCACGAGCCGTATGCCGTCATTCAATTCACCGCGGCTACTATCGATGCCATAGCGGGACCGGCATCTCCTGCCCGCGTGCATTTCAAATAGATTTCATCGCCGATAACGAGCTGATGGATGTCGTCCAGATCCACGCCGCGCCGCCATATCTCGGCTCCCGGTGCAATAGGCATGCTTGTTACCTTATCGTTAAACTTCAGCGTGATTGATTGCGGTTCGATTGCGACGAGGGCGCCCCCGAGGCACTGGTCTCCAGGAACCTCTGTCTGCGCGGCGAGATTCCCCAGGCAAATCAGGCCGATAAAAAACGAAAGCAGTGCCCGCATGTCCAAATCCTACTCGTTCAACCCGGAGACCGGCAATTCGACTTGGGTAAACCATGCTATTTTGCAGGTAATCGTAGGCATCCGATGCAATATTCCAGACGCGCGGCAATCATGACGGGGCTCGCAGTGATCCTGAGCGCTGGTTTCAGCCTTGCGCAGACCACTGCGCCTTCCTTTGACGTCGCTTCGGTCAAACGCAATGCGACCGGCGCAGCCGGAGAACAAGTGCGCGTCATGCCGGGCGGGCGGCTGGAAGTCCGGAATATGACGTTGCGCATGCTCGTTCAGCAGTCGTATCGCGTGATGCCGTTCCAAATTTCGGGCGGCCCGAAGTGGATGGATTCGTCACGATTCGACATCGTCGCGAGAGCTGACGGCGACACGGGCGCGGATGCGCTGTTTCTGCGGCTCAAAACACTGCTGGAAGAACGGTTTGCTCTGAAGGCTCATCGCGAGATTCGGGAACAATCGGTTTACCTGTTGACCACAGCGAAGAGCGGAGCAAAGGTCGAACGCGCCGAAGGGACCTGCGTGGCCCGCGATCCGAACCATCCCGAGCTTGCACCACGACCCGGAGAACGCGCACCCAATTATTGCGGCAATATGAGGCGCGGCCGTCAGTCCCTGGAAGGCCAAGGAGAGAAACTTTCCGATCAAAATGGATTCACCCTGGGGACGTTAACGGGGCAGCTTTCGTCGATTCTGGATCGTCCGGTGCTCGATCGGACCGGCCTGACGGGAATCTTCAATTTCCATTTACAGTGGATGCCGGAACAGGGTGATGACGCCGGGTCCCCCTCGATTTTCACGGCTCTGCAGGAACAACTGGGGCTGAAGCTGGAAGCGGGAAAAGGGCCGGTCGAGCTTCTCGTGATCGATCAGGCGGAAGAGCCGGCCGACAACTGAACCTACCTTCGAACTTCAGGGATTCCCCGACAATTCCAAATCCACGGCCGGGTCCGTTGCTTTTTCCAGGCGGATCTCGTTTGCGCGGGATGCGTCGAAAATCTGCGGATTCGGGGCCGCGTAGTCGAAGGTAGAAAGGATCCGATAGTCGCCGGGCGCGAGGTTATCGAATCGATAGTTCCCTCTCGCGTCGCTGCGTGTTTCACGCGGGTCAATAAGTCGATTACGAGTAACCGGATCCCATCCTTCGAGGAACACCGGAGCTCCCGGTATCGGTTTGGCTGAATCCCGCACCACCCCATGCAGAGCAGCCGGACCGTTGGAAAGCGTCGCACTAACAAAGCCTGAAGAACCGATCAGAACGTCGTTCCACCCGTCGGGCCGGGACACTGCGTTTCGCGGACCTCCGAAATGAGAAACATAGTAGCCGCGAGGCGCCACGATCTGCACTTCCCAGTGTCCGGGAAGCAGCGAAATGCCGGTCGTGGCGTTCAGCACCACATTCTGTACCTCACCGGTACCGGCATAGTCTTTCCTTCGGACCAGAGCGCTTGCCGTGCTGCCCAAGCCTGCGCCGTCCAGCACGAACCTTGTCTCCCGAATCTCATTCATCGGCAGTGCGAAGTTTGAAATATTTCGTTCGATAAGCAGATCCGTGTAGCCGCCGAGAACGCGCGTTCCAGGCGGGTTTTCCCTGGCTTCCGCGTAGAGTTCATAATGTCCGGGTGCGAGCGCGGGGAAACGGAATGCCGGACCGTTGCTGTAGGCGCGCCCCAGATCGGATGCAAGCGTGACGGTGACGAAAAAACTTCCCGGCAACGGCAATGGAGCGCTGCCTGTGAGCATAAACAGCCTTCCCTCGATGGGGCGCACGTCGCCGTCGAGCGTGTCTTCATCCGGATAGACCAGGATCGGGCGGGCTTCCTCGACGCGCAGCGTTTGCCGCGAAAATGACGGAAGGTATGAGCGCTCGTCATCGTTGCCGCCCGTGGTCCGAACAAGGTACGTGCCGGGTTCGAGCCCTCCTATGCGAAAAACCCCTCGGTCATCGCTCTCGCCGCGCGTGACGAAAACGGGCGGCTGGCTGCTGGTGTATGCCGCGACGTCCTGGTCCGGAATACCCACCTCATTCGAGTCACGAACAGTACCGGCTATCGCGCCGTACCGGTGCATCGGAAGATCGACCGTAATGACTTCGTCGCCGATGACGATAATAACGGCGCCTGCCGCATCCCAGCGCTTCTGCCCGTATTGCACCGGCAGGAAGCCGCGGTGCGAGGCCTTGAGCAGGTAAGAACCAGCCGTGACATTGCCAAACACAAATTGTCCGTTTTGACCGGTGCGGGCAGTGCGAACCTGTTGTCCCGCGCTGGGAACCGGCTCGAGGGTCACGGCTGTCCTCGACAGGACGTAACCGGTGCGTTGTTCAGTGACCGTTCCGCGGATGACGGCCGCATGAGAAGAAAGAGCCGAGATGCCGATCAGGAAGAACGATACCGTGAACCGCGGCATAGGTTAACCGATTGACGACAACCCGGCGGTAAACGTGCAGGGCGTTACGAAAAATTGACGGAATCAACTCCCGGTAATTACTTGCTACCATTCAGGCGGAGGGGCTCAGCTCATGGCTCTATCGGCACGAAACCAACTCCCCGGAAAAGTCAAAGACATCCAGATGGGCGACATCATGGCGCACGTCACGGTCAAGGTTGGAAGCAGCCTGATCGAAAGCGTCATCACACGCAACAGCGCGGAAGAACTACAGCTGAAAAAGGGCGATTCGGTCCGCGTCGTTGTCAAATCGACCGAGGTCATGATCCAGAAGGACTAATGAACTACACAGCTCCGGATTTCAAAACTTCGGCGCTGTTGACGATCGACGTCCAACGCGATTTCACCGACCCCGGCGCGCCCGCCGAAATTGCGGGAACAACGGAACGCCTCCGCGCCATGCGGCGCGTTCTTGCGTTTTACCGGCAGCACGGTTTGGCGATCGTGCATGTCATTCGGCTTTATCTCCCCGATGGCGCAAACGCCGATCTGTGCCGAAGAGAGCTTATTGAGCAAGGCACGCAGATCGTCATTCCGGGCAGCAACGGCGCGGAACTCGTCGAGCCACTGAAACTTACGCAGGACTTGCGGCTGGATGCCGATTTACTGTTGAGTGGACGCCTGCAGAAAATGGGGAAAAACGAGTGGGCAATCTACAAGCCGCGCTGGGATGCCTTTTACGGAACTTCTCTGGAGGAACACCTGAGGGGGCTGGGGATCTCGACGGTAGTGGTGGTGGGCTGTAACTTTCCGAATTGTCCCCGCTCTACGGTCTACGGAGCCAGTATGCGGGATTTCCGCGTGGTCCTGATTGCCGATGCAGTATCCGGCGTGTACGAGCAGGGCCTTCATGAACTGAACAACATCGGCGTGCCTACGCCATCATCGGACGAATGGCTCGCCGAATGCGAATCGGCGTGGACGGTGGGCAGTCCGGCCTGAGGCCTGGCTGCCCACTTCGCGCCTTCAGTTCCTACTGTGCCGGCGCGTGGTAGCGGCCAACATAGGCAGCCTTGCCGATCACGTGGCCGTCCATCGCCTTCATCACATCGTCGCGCGTCGTCTTGGCGGGCAGATCCAGCTTTGTATCGAGAGCATAGAACTCGAATACGTAATGATGAAATGGCCCCGGACCGGCGCCCGGTCCGAAATATGAGGGAGTTCCGCCCGGCCGGCTCGACGCGATTCCCGGTCCGTTCCGCGTCCCATCAGCCAAGTCACCCGGTCCCAGCCCTGCAGGCAAACCTTTGGCTGTCCCGGGGATGTTGAATGCCGACCAGTGGAGCGTATCGACTGTGGTTTTGTTGGTGGAATTTTCGATGTCGTGAAAAATCACCGCATAGCTCTGCAGATTGTCCGGCGCCGTACCCGGATTGGGACCGAGAGTCCAGTGGAACTCGAACTCAGGCGACTTACTACCGCCACGGAACGAATTTTCCGCGGGAACTTCTCCACCATCCGGCCATGCAGGTGAGCTGACCGACAATACCGGGCGCGCGGGGCCTCGTCCACCGCCAGGTCCGCCCGGGCCACGTCCGCCGCCCGCAGGCGCCTGCGCGAGCGCGAGCGCGGCCGACGACACGATGGCCGTCGCCAAAAGAAGACTTCGTTGACTTAACTTCATTCGCATTTTCTCCTTCAAGAAGATGTAGTTTATACAATACGATGCAAAGTGGAAGCGAGTCCATCATGAAAAATCATCTGTTGAGCCGGCGCGAGGCTCTGGCGATTGCGGCAACCGCGCTGGCAAGCCGGGCAATGGCGCAGACTGCAAATCCGCCGCTTCTGCCGCTGCAAACCACCGGACTGGAGCACCTCGGAATGACCGTGCCGGATCAGAAGGCATCGGCGGAATTCTACGGCCGGATTTTCGATCCGCAGCTTTTTCAGGAACGCGACCCGCCGCCTCGCTACTACGTCCGGCTGGGCACGGCCTATCTGGCGTTTGGCGGCACGGCGACCCCGGATCTTCCCGCGAAGATCGATCACTTCTGCGCCCTGGTGAAGGATTACAAGCCGGATGCCGTGAGACCGGCGCTCGAACAGGCGGGCATCTCGATGGGCGCCGGACGCCTTGGAATGCCGACCGATTCCGACGGGCTCCGTCTGCAACTCCTCGGCGTTCCCGGCGGCTTGGCGCGCACGATCATACCGTCGAGGAGGATCACTACCGATGACGCGGCTATTGAGGCAATCGGTCTCGATCACCTGGTGTTGACCGTGTCCGACATGGACAAGGCCTCGACGTACTACAGCAAGTTCTTCGGGCCGCCGGTCTCGCGCGGCAAAAAGCCGGAGCGTATCTGGTTCGGCGTGGCTCAAACGCGGCTGGCGTTGGAACCCGTGCCGGCGGGAAGCAAGCCTGCCATCGAACGGGTCTGCGTGAAAATCGCCGGATTCGACAAAAAGCTCACGGCGGAACGGTTGAAAAAGGTTGGTGTGGAAACGGTACTGACTGATGACCATCTTCTTCGATTCAAGGATCCGAACGGATTCACGATTGAATTGAAAGCCGGAGTTTAGTAACCCAGGGGGCTTGTGCGACTGGACAAGTGGCTCTGGGCAGCCCGATTCTTCAAGACGCGCTCTCTCGCCGGCAAAGCGTGCGAACTCGGAAGGATTGAGTCCAACGGGCAACAAGCCAAACCCGCCCGAGAGGTTTGCGTCGGCGACATGCTCCGCGTGAAAAACGACAGCGGTGACTTTCAGGTGGAGGTTTTGGCGCTCAGTGAGATGCGCGGACCAGCGACTGTCGCCCAGGCTCTGTACCGCGAGACAGAAGTGAGCCGGGAACTGCGGGAAAAGCTGAAGGAAGATCGCAGGTTTTTGCCGCATTTCGAAGCAACGCGGGAGGGCAAACCTTCGAAACGCGATCGCAGGGAACTTGGGCGGCTCCGAGGACGGGCATAATTGCGTTTGTGAAATTTTCTGTTCGGTCGCGTGTTGCCCATAAAGAAAGCGTCTGCGACAAAGCAGCCAACTCGAAAAAACAGCGGGATCCGTTCAAGAACAAACCATTTGCTATTTGGCGGTTAGTGTCATCTTCTGGAACTAAAATGGGCTCCTCACCCAAAAAGTGTAATTGACGTGAGGCCCTTTGAATTCACTAACTTCCGGCCTGATGCGGTTCTCTGAGTCAGCACATTGCCACGTAACCTCGTTCCGCAAGCCCGGAAATGTCGGCCACGCGACCCTCTTCGATTCTTTAGAAAGGGAAGACCGGATTTGTAGGGTTTGGCCGAACCTACTCCGGGAAGTTGGCCTCCGCCTCTTTGGACTTCAGGAAAATCGGACATGGCAGGGGAAACCTCGGTCCGCGCCCAGTGCCTAAATTCCTGGGGGCTAATGAGGAAGAATTCGAATTCGAATGTTCCGCCAAGTTGCCTTTTCCAACATAGATGCCCCGACACCGGTGCGATTCTGTGCATTCAGTGTCATTTTCAGCTCGATCACCGGAACATTTACCGCAACTTTAGAATATTATCAACACATCGAGGCATGCAATGGTTAGCAAACATATCGACGAACCTTTACTTGCCACTTCGGAGGTCGCAAGGTGGCTCGGAATAGCCCCACGAACCATCTGTACGTGGGCTGAATGTAATGAACTTCCAGGGATTAAAGTCGGCAGGCAATGGCGTTTCCGGCGCAGAGATCTCATCTGTTGGTTAGATTCAGAACAAGCGGCCACAAAAAATATCTTGATTGAACTTCATCGGCCGCCGCGGCGGCTATAGCAGCATACAAAAGTTTTCAGGATGTAATATAGTGGCACTCTAAAGGAGATTCTATATGAATCGCGGTCTAATACATCTCTTAACGCTGACGATACTATTGGCTCCCGCAGCCCTCAATGCGCAGCAATGCGCGAATTATCTACAATGGCCTCGCTGGGTATGGTCGACCCTCCAGTGGGTCGATGATACCGGAGAAGCGACCGACTTAGGAGATGCGATGTACGGGTGGCAGGAGCAAATAGATAACGCAATCCTTTTTGAACCGTCGCAGGACTTTGAGGACATTATCTTTAGTTACGCTACGCTTCCTACCGGCATCGTCGGCAACACCATTCCTCATACGCAGATGGATAACACGCCGTGTTACCAGAAGACAGACTACTGTGGGATTTGTATGAATGCTGCCGTTTTTTACTATGCAGAACTACAGTTTGATGCTGTCCAGCTTAGCAACCAATACGACACCTATCATGCAGAAGGTTACGTTCAAACGTTCGACCAGGTAATGACCTCAGTAGCGTCTCATGAGCTTGGGCACGCGATGCGCGAAGGCGATTTGGGGCTTGCGTTCAGCCAGATTCAGAACTGTTCGGCAACCAGCGTCATGGGGTCCCTCGACGTTGATTTAAGATGCCAACTCTACTTGGCGCAGGTTTGCGACGGAGGCACGTTTGCATCTGCTTACACCGGCTGGGTGTATGACACGCCGATTTGCCTGGCTAATCCATACTGCGATATCGGTGGGGAAAGCGGACAGAGCTGCACGTAGGATGCGGTTCTACATTCACAAAGTAATAGAAGAGGTGACGGAAAAATGTATAAAGCAATGAATTGGGTTGTGCTGGTTCTTATTATTACGCCGTTGTCACAAGGTCAGCAGAGGCGCGAAGCGGGTCATGTAGATGATCCTTCGGTATCGGATGTTGCACATTTCACAGTAACTGTAGCTCGCGAATACGACTCGATCCCGCCGCTGTACTCGGATTCAGATCTTGTGGTACAGGCCACTGTCAGTACGGTATTTCCGGCGAGAGATCTGTCGTTGTCAAACCGTTCACATACATTGGTAACGGACATATTGCTTAATGTGAAACGCACGTTTAAGGGGCCAACTCTGACGGAGCTTGCGGTGGTCCAACTCGGCGGCACGTTAGGAAAAATGCAGCGCATTCCAGACCAGTTTCGGATGATGCAGAACGGAGAACAATACGTGCTTTTTCTCAAGCAGGATCCGCGCATGCAATCGGTGGCGCTTGCTGGAACGGTTACATACTCCGTAACGGGTGGTTATGCGGGCATTTTTCAGCTTGTAAACAATACCCTTCAGCTAAGCCCCGCCGCGCACATAAATTTGCGCGACCGGTATCAGGGTAAACTTCCCGACGTTTTGCTGGCTGATCTGGGAAATTTGTCTCATTAACTTCCTGGGACGAGAAAAGAAAGGAATAGCATCGTGATGATAATCTCCCTGAACCGCCTGCTTGGCATCACTGTAGTTGTAAGCCTATTCGCAGTATCGGTACGTGCCGCCGATACTGGAATCAGCCGGGAACAAGCGGACCGAATTATTGCCGAATTGGCCCAAATTAGAGCACTCCTTGGACGTCAAGTCGGTGCCGCTCCCCAGACCGGCCGCCCTGACCCCGCCGTCAAACTGGACTTAAAGGGCTCATTAATAATGGGCTCACCGACTGCCCCGGTAACACTTGTGGAATTTACGGATTATCAATGCCCTTTCTGTAATAAATTTTATCGGGACGTCTTTAGTAATATCAAAACGAACTTTATTTATACTGGAAAAGTTCGGTTTTATAGTCGGGACCTTCCGTTGGATATTCATCCGAATGCCTTGCAAGCCGCGCCGCCGGGCGTTGTGCGTCCGAACAGAATCAGTTCTGGTCATTCCGGGAACGCATGAGTGAGAATCCAACCAAGTTGGATATGGATACCCTGTCGGCCTACGCCGGAGAAATGAACATGAATTTAGAGGCTTTTCGCACTTGCGTCGAAAGCCGCAAGTACACAAAAGCCATTGAGGATGACGTTGCCGTTGCGAAAAGCATCGGCGTATCTGGCACACCCGCGTTTGTTATCGGAAGGAGCACCCCCGAGGGTGTCGACGGTCAATTGTTGTTAGGCGCGTTGCCGTATAAGATCTTCGAGCAAAGGCTGAATAGCTTGTTGCAATGATTGCTGGGCGCATGGGTACGGAACTCTGAGACGACGCAGCCCCAGATGGCCCTTGGGAGCTTCGTCGTTTCAGTATCCATTTCTTTTTTTAAGGCGCTTCTCGCCATCGGATAAATCATCGAAAGGTATACTCATACTGGTTTGGCCGTTGAGGAACGGGACTGCCAGGCTTCTTGAATCTTTGCCAATTCCTGATATCTCTCAGGTCCGGCATTACCTGTCTGAGATAAGCGTCAATTCTCGCATAAGCAGCCGGAGCCGAAGCGAGAAGGCCTGAAAACCACGCGCCAAAATCGGCAATTTGAGGATTCGGCTGCAGCGTCTCACTTATGGAGTCTCCGGATATCAAGCTGGGAACCGGTCGAAGGATAAGCGTGCGAGCCAGCCATTGCTTGAAAATGAACAAGGGATCTTTCTGCGATTGTTCCTGAACAATAGGCAGAGCCACCAGGTTGCCAATCGATGCGGAATTGTGCCTCTCTCTCCTGCTCCTGGCCGGCTTTTGCAAGGTGACCTGCGCATGCTGCCTGGTATAGACAGGCTGACCGTCAACTGCGAGCTTCTCCTCAAGTACGCGAAGTTCCCTGAAACCCTCCGGAAGGCCGAAAAGCGATAGCGTACTCGTAAACTTTGCCTTTAACTCCACCTCGATCTCAAATCGTACCCGCACGTCGATGCGTCCTCGAGAGAGATCCTTTTCCGCTACCGATTGGCTACCCTGTTCGTTCCCCTCGCGACCTTTTGAAGTATCTCTAAGACGAGCCCAGCTGTTGTTTTTCCGGATCCATTATTCCCGATCAGAAGGACGGAAGACTGGCCCCGAAATCGGCAACTCGAAATTCTCGAGGCACCGGAAATTATGAACGGAAAACCGACACATCACAGAAGAATGATACCCTGCACGCGGACCATATCAATCCGCAGCGACAGTCCCGAACTATCCATCCTGCGCCAGACTGAACTGGGACTGCGAAATACCTCTTGGGCAGGTTCATGCCGCATTTTCGAAGCGGCCCGTGAAGGCGAACCGTCGAAACGCGACGGCCGGGAACTCAGCCGCATGTCCGGACAGCCCCGGATTTGCCGCCAATTTGAGCGGCAGTTCCCGCTTCTGAGATACAATTTCTTCGCAATGTTCAAACGCTTCTCAGCAGTCGCACTCGCCCTTGCGTGTGTTTCCGCCATCTACGCGCAGGCCCCCGCTCCCCGCCGCGCTCCCCAGGGCTCCGCCGGCACCGAATCGGGCTTCGCCGTTTTCCAGACGCGCTGCATGTCCTGCCACGGCAATCCGGCAGTGGAGCGCGCACCGTTACCGGCGACCATCCGCGAGATGTCGCCCGAACACATCTATGAAGCGTTGACCACGGGAGTCATGAAGAGCCAGGGCTCCAGCCTCAGCGAAGATCAGCGGCGCATGCTGGCCACATTCATGAGCGGCCGCACGCTCGGCAGCGAAGCGCAGGGCGATGCGAAGAGTATGCCGAATCAGTGCGCCGGCAATCCTCCCATGGCCGACCCGTCATCGGCTCCGGAATGGAACGGATGGGGCGCGGACCTCAACAATGACCGTTTCCAGACCGCAAAAGGCGCGGGCCTTACCCCGGATCAGGTGAAGCAGTTGAAGGTGAAGTGGGCGTTCGGTTTTCCGACCGGCCTTTCCGCCTTCGGACAGCCCTCGGTTGTCGCAGGCCGTGTGTTCGTCGGCGCCGATACCGGTTATATCTACTCTCTGGATGCGAAGACGGGGTGCGTTTACTGGTCATATCAAACGAAGGGCTCCGTACGGAATGCGATCAACGTAGCGCCCGTAAAGGGCCGCGGTACCACGAAGTACGGCGTATTTTTCGGCGATGCGCACGCGAACGCGTACGGGCTCGACGCCCAGACCGGCCAGGAACTCTGGGTGACGAAGGTGGACGATCACTTCGTCGCGCGCATTACGGCCGCACCGGCGTTCTATAACGGGCATGTCTATGTTCCGGTTTCGTCGTCGGAAGAATTCACTGCGGCGACGCTTGACTATCCGTGCTGCACCTCGCGCGGCAGCGTGGTGGCGCTCGACGCCAATACCGGCAAACAGGTTTGGAAAACCTACGTGGTATCGGAACCGAAACCGACGAAGAAGAATTCGAAGGGCGTTCAGAACTACGCGCCTGCCGGCGGATCGGTCTGGAACACGCCGACTGTCGATCCCAAACACAACGCGATCTACTTCGGCACAGGCGATGGCGAGACGGAACCGGCTCCGGACACGACCGACGCCATCATGGCCGTCGACATCAAAACCGGGAAGGTTCTGTGGCACTATCAGGCGCAGGCGAACGACGCATTTCTCGGCGGATGCAATGGAGCATCGAAGACCGATAACTGCCCGTCCGAGAATGGCCCCGATCTCGATTTCGGTAATTCGCCGATCCTCCGCACTCTCTCCGGCGGAAAGCGGATTCTGATCGCCGCAACGAAGGACGGCAACGTAATCGCGCTCGACCCCGACAAAAACGGAGCGGTTGTGTGGCACGTCAACGTGGCGCCAAAGCCGAAGGACAATTCGTTCCTGAGCCGGTTGGGCGGCATTGTCTGGGGCGGCGCGGCGGACGATAAGGCTGCATATTACGGATTGAGTTCCGGCGCGATGACCGCCGTTCAGCTCACCACGGGAGAAAAACTGTGGTTCACCAGTCTGGCGCCGGAAGGCAAACGTGTATCGAATGCGGCCGCCACTACCGAGATTCCGGGCGTTGCTTTCGTTGGGGGAACCGACGGTAAGATTCACGCGCTTTCGACTGCCGACGGCAAAATCATCTGGGAGTACGATACGGCGCATACATTCGACACAGTGAATAAGGTTCCCGCGCACGGCGGCGGCATCGGCTCGGCCGGTGTGACTGTTGCGGGCGGCATGATGTTCGTCGGCTCGGGCTACGGCATCACCGGCAACAATTCCGGCAACGTGCTGCTGGCATTCTCGGCTGAGTAAGTTTATGCTCCGTCGTTTGCCGGCGGTCGCGGCGTTATTCAGTGCAGTCCTGAGTGCCGTGCCTTCGTGCGACCGCGCCTGTATGACAGGTTTGGTGGATCAATACCTCGCCGCGTTGGTGCGGCACGATCCCTCCGGCCTGCCGCTGTCGCCGGGTGTACGATTCACCGAGAATACAGCCGAAATCAAGATCGGAGACGGCCTCTGGGTGAGCGCTTCGGAAGCGCCGACTACTTTCAAAATCTACGCAGTCGATCCGGCCACCAGCCAGGTAGCGTTTTACGGCGTGATGAAGGAGCTGGACAAACCTCTGATCATTGCGTTGCGCCTGAAGGTGATTCACGGTCAGATCACGGAGATCGAGCACGTCCTGGCCCGCAATATGCGGCCGGATCGGATGCAGAATCTGATCACGCCGCGGCCCGGTCTTCTCGCTGACGTTTCCGATTCGGACAAAACTTCGCGCGACGAGATGCTCACGGCGGCGGACTCCTATTTCGAGGCGATAGAGCACGGCAAAGGAAGCCTTGCTCCGTTTGCGGACGATTGCGAGCGGCACGAAAACGGCGGCCAGACCACGCACAACAAAACGCCGATTCCGTGGCCGGTGGATCTCGGCTCACCGGAAGCGAATCGTTCCATGGTAATCATCGGGACCTTGAGCTGCACCGCCCAGATCGACAGTCAGGTTCTCAGCTTCATCACGCGACTGTGGCCGCGGCGGCTGGCGATGGTGGACGAGCAGAAGGGTCTGGTCTTTGCGTTTCCGATGTTCAATCATCACGGAGGCGTGCGCTCGATCAAAATACAAGGCGTTCCCGGCGTGGATACGATCCCGATGGGCGGCGGCACTTCGAACCTGCAGGCGGGGGAGATTTTTAAGATCCGGGCTGGCAAAATCCACGAAATCGAGGCCATGGGAACCTCACTTCCCTACGGCACGAAGAGCGGATGGGAATAAGGTCAGCGACCTATCCCCGACTGACAATTCCACATTCACCTGAACCGCTGGTACTGGTACCCAAGCGGGCGACTCCATTAGATTTCCTTCTGATCGATCTGCTATTCTCCCAATTTACCTGCACCATGGACCATGAAACGGCGTCTGCCGAAGATACCGATTATGCTGCCCGCGCGAAGGCGCTACTGAAGAAGACCGCGCACGTCGGCGCGCTCGTCATTGTTCCGATCTGTCTCGCCGTACACGCCCACGCCTCCGTTATTCTGCCCACCAGTGCAACCTGCAGCATCCCGGGAGGATCCGGTTGTTCCGCCGGCGCAACACAGCAGCCGGATCAGAACGGTGTGAAAGGCTTTTCGCTTGGTGCGGGCGATGAGGAAACCACGGTGCAGACTTCAGGTGGATCGGGTAATTTTACCGATATTCAGATGTCTGTGACGGGTCCGCTCACAATCGATACCGACGGCAGCAACTGTAACGGCGTCGGGAGTTCCTGCAACCTCAGTTCGTTGCTCTTCTCCTGGAACGCGGAAATTGAAGGATTCATCTCCGGAGGCCCGGGACAGCCCAACCTGAGTGGCACCTTCCAATCCTGGCAGAACGCTTATAGCATCCAGATTTAACTGGACGGGACGACAATTTACTTTGCGAACGGGAATCCGACTGTGACGGATAACGGGCTGGTGGAAGGCCTCTCTGGTTCTGCATCTGTCCCCATACCCGTGGAATTACAAAGTAAGATTGCGAACCTCGTTGCCGGTTCCGCCGGCGGCGACATCAATCTGACCGTCTCGATCGGCTCCGAATTCATTGCGGGTGGTAGTTTCAACGGTACTGCGGATATGGACTACGCCGCCAATTTCTCGGTGGCCGCCGAACCCGCGCCGGAACCCGCCACAACCGGTCTCGCGCTGGTGGGCCTGTCGGGCCTTGGAGCATGGCTCCGCCGCCGTAAGCGCGCGTAGATGGTCGCGACCTTACCTGAAGCCCGGCAATAACGCCCCGACAATAAAGTAATGCCCCCCCGACTCCTGCTGGCGCTGCCTCAGTTGCCGCAGGATCCCTCCAGCGGAGCCGCACGCAGTGTGCGCACCATCGCGGAGTTCGCTCAACAGGCAGGATTTGAAGTGCGTTGCGTCGCGACTACCGCGACGGAGCGCGCGCAGAAGACCGGCACGGTCCCTTACCTGAAGTCGATGGAGATTGAGCCCCGCGCGGCGCGCGTTCCCGGCGGCGCCTTCCGGACGTTCAAGTTCTCCCACCGCGGCATCCACTACACAACCCTCGATACCGGAAATCTGCGGCTGGATAAATGGCAAAACACGCATGGTCGCCAGTTCGACAAACTGTTCGACTATGAGTTGGAAACCTTCCAGCCGAATATTCTGCTGACCTACGGCGGTCTCTCCGCGGATCAGGCGCGCATCCACCGCGCCCGGCTGAAGCACTGCCGGATCGCCCTTTGCGTTTACAACCTCGCATATTTCGGCAGCGGACGTCTATTCGACGAAGTCGATGCCGTGATCACCCCCAGCGCGTTTCTGGCCAGGAAGTATCGGGATGCCATCGGTCTGGAATCGATCCCGCTTCCCGACCCGATCGATGAGGATGAAGTGATCTCGCCGGAGCGCGACCCGATCTTCGTCACAATGGTGAATCCGTCGATCGAAAAGGGACTGTTCTTTTTCGCGCGGCTTGCCGAGGAACTCTGCCGGCGTGAACCGAAGATCGCGGTGCTGGCGATCGAATCGCGCGGCACGGCCGGGATGGTGGTGGGCGCCGGCGCGGCAGGTGGCTTCGATCTGCGGCGGCACGAAAATCTGATGATCGCAGGCGTTGTACCGAAGCCGCGCGATATCTACACGAACACGCGCGTGCTGATCGCGCCTTCTGTTGTAGAGGAGGCGTCGGGTCGTGTCGTTTCGGAAGCGCTGGTCAACGGCGTCGTGCCGATAGTCGGCGATCGCGGCGGACTGGCCGAGATGTGCCGTGGCGCGGGCTTCGTCCTGCCCCTCCCGGCGGATCTGACACTGCAGTCCCGGAGGCCCGTAGACGCGGATGCCGTGGAACCGTGGGTGGAGGTCATTCGGAAACTGGCGTTCGATCATGCTTTCTACGAAGATGCAGTGACGAAGGTAAAGGCGGCTGCGGTGGAATGCTCCGCGAAGCGGATGCGGAAACGCTATCGCGATTTTTTCGAAGGTTTGATGGCTCGATAGTTTTGAGGTGGCGGATAGAAGCCCTCATCGCGCTACGAGTTCTCGGTAGACTGAAATACCCAAGGAAAGATATTTCATGATTCACCGCCTGCACGTCCCCCTTCTGAGGCCTGCAGATGTCGTTCCGCACCTCGCAAAGCAGGAACTTCACTGGAGGGCCGGCTATTCAGCCCAGGAACTTGCGGTTGCATGGGCAAGTTCCCGAACCGATTTTCCCGAGGTGATCCGTAAGGTTCTCGCTACTGCTCCGGAGTATGAAGGCGCTGAGTTGATTGACGGTTTTTTCGAGCGTGAAGTGGAACTCGGGTCACAGGGGCGGAACAGTCAAACAGACTTGATGGTTGTTGCGGGCTTGCGCGACGAACTCGCCATCATCGCTGTTGAAGGGAAGGTCGAAGAGTCATTCGCGGATTTTGTCACAGACTGGAATACAACGCCAGGGAAACAACGCCGTTTGGAAGGTCTGTGTAGTTCTTTGGGAATCCCGCTGGCTCAAGCTGGTGCTGTTCGCTATCAGTTGCTTCACCGGGCAGCCTCCGCGATCTACGAAGCCAAACGGTATCGAGCTCGTCATGCCCTGATGTTGGTCCATTCATTCAGCCCAACGCACCGATGGTTCGAGGACTTCGTTGCCTTCTCGGGCGTCATGGGTTTAGCCTTGCAAGGCCCCGGCGTTTGTTCTTCTGCGAAGATATGCGAGGACGTCAGCCTCCGCCTTGCGTGGGCAGCCGATGTGGCTCGTGCGGTTTAGTCGAGTATCTTGCCGTCGACCGCGGGTCTTTTTGCCTGGCCTGTGAAGTGCTGAAGGCAGCACACTCCATTTGTCATGGATAAAAATCAGCCCTACCGCGCCACTGTAGTCGACTCAATCTTCGGACGATCTACCGGTCGCTCAGGCGGATGCTGCCTCACTTCCGCGTCGATATCCGAAAGCACTTCTCCGGCGATTTCCGAATGCAGTTCCTTCTCCAGCCTGCTGAGAGCGACGCCGACGATGTCCCGATGATGTAGATTCGCGCCGTTGCCGCGCGAACTCAGCTCCAGCCAAAGACGATGGACGAGATCGATGTCTTCCGGCCATAACCGCGGCGGATGCGGACCCAAATTGAAAAATACGGATTGCTCCGGGTCCGGCAGCACAATCTCGAGCGAAAGCGATGGACGCGGAGCTTCGAGCATCTCCCACGCCGCACCAACCACCTTGCCCTGCTCCGACGGGTTGTCCGCAAATCGCGGTGACAGCCCGGTCACCACGCGCGACGATTGCAGGCGCTGCGCGGTCTGCATCATGCCCAGCCAGGGATCGGCGGCAGCTACCGCCAGCAGTTCCACGTGTTTGCCCGCTTTTTCGGCCATCGTCACAACGCGCGTGAAGAGATCCTGCTCGGCGGCGGCGAAAATCTGATCGGGATTCAAATCGAACTCGCCGGATGCCGCCGCGGTAACGCGATGTATCGACAGCACCACGATATCCACTTTGCGCGTGTCGGTTTTCGCCAGCGTCTTTTCCAGGTGCTCGAGGTGGAACGGATTGCGAACGGCCACCAGAACATTACCGGCGCGGGCATGCACCTGGTCCGACGAGACCTCCACACTCTGATCGAGACGGAACTGCTCAAGATCCTGGCGGCCGCGCGCATGGTTCTTTTTATTGATGCGCTCGGAGATCGTAAACACCAAAAAGAAAGCGAGGGTGAACGAGATACCCGCGATCGTCGCCAGTTCCTTGGTGAAAACGTTGATGACGGCGAGCGTAAAGAGAAACAACGTGATCAGACCGAGCCCCACCGGAATCTCGGTCTTGCCCACGCGGATGTTCAGCGGCACCTTCCATTCGCGATTCTCCGGCTGTTTAAAACGCAGCACCAGAACGGACAGTGCGTTGAACGAAAAACTCCAGACCACACCGAAGGCGTACGCCTCGCCCAGCAGGTTTACGTCACCGCGGCTAAGCATGATCGTGAATATCTGCAGAATCACCACGGTATTGATCAGGCGGTTCGACGTACCGAACTTCCGATGCGGCTTCCGGAACCAGTTCGGCAGTACGCCGTCTTCAGCCACGCGGTTCAGCACTCCGTTCGAGCCGATGATCGCGGTGTTGACCGCTCCGGCAAGAATCAGCGTCCCCACTACGACCACAAAGACGTGAAACAGCAGCGTCAGCGCCGGAGGGCCCGCGAGAAAGATCGAGAGTCCGCCCAGGAGGTTGTCCAGATACTTCGGCCGCTCGGAATCCGGAATCAGCATCACCGCAAAGAACGACGCCAGCGATGTGAACAACATGCTGTAGAGGAAAATCACGTTTCCCGCCCGCTTGAGGTTCTGCAGCTTGGGCGAAGCGAGCTCGCGATACACCTGCGCCAACGTTTCGAAGCCGCTCATGGCCAGCAGGGAGTGGCCCAGCCCGATCAGGATTGCGACCGCGGTAATTGTCGGAGCAATCGTTCCTTTCAGCCAGCCGACCGCTCCTTCGCTCAAATGGAGATTCCGGCCGACCGGAAGAGGAACCGGCTGATATCCGTGCAGCAGCATGGTCAGCAGACACCAGACCACCAGAATCACAACCATCACAGTTGTAATCTGCATGATCCGCAGCGCCTTCTCACTCGATTCATGCATGCCGAGAATGTTCTTGCGCCAAAAATAGACCGTCGCAAGCACGGCAAACCCGGCCGCGAAAGTCGGCGGGTTGAAATGCATGGCGGTTATGTGAAACCGTCCGCCGATTTCGTTCACAATTCCCGCCAGGTAGAGGCCGGCGCTGACGCCGCTGATCGGTCCGGTCAGAATGTAGTCGAACATCAGGGCGGAGACGGAAATCTTGGCCAGCGTTCCGCCCATGGCTTCGTGAACAACCTTGTAAACGCCGCCGCGCACAAACATGCTGCAGCTTTCGACATAGACCGCCCGCACCGCGTACGAGAACAGCATGATGCCCAGGATGAACCAGGGCGCGGACTTACCGATCTGCGTCTCCGCGATGCCGCCCGCGTAATAGGCCGAGGAGGCCAGATCGCTCAGCACGATTGCCGCCGCTCTCCAGAAGGAGATGAACGACAGCATGACGGTGGTCGCCACCACCACTTTTGTCCGGGGCGACATTCCGTTTGGCGTTCCGCGGCTCTCAGGCTGCATCATAAGGACCCGTTACCCTGCGGAACCGGCTGAATAACTTCCGATTGTTTCGAATCGCACCGCTCATTTTCCGCACACCACTGCCGGTAGAGAATCTCGTACTTGATTTCCTCGATGACGTCCTCCCGCGCGCCGGAAGCCAGATCCTGCCGCATCCGGCGCAACGCGAGGTCGATAATTTCCTGACATTCGGGAGCCCATCCGTCGCGTTGACGCGCCCACTCGGCCTGGATTTCCTCCACTGTCCGTCTTTCCGAGGGTGTCAGCACCGATCGAACGGAGAAAGCGGAACGAAGCTTCCGGAAAAACATGGAATTCACCAGGGAATGGCGGGCATACCGGGGATGGGAACGTCTCAAAAAACCTCAGCAACTCCGATCAGGGGCATCCGCCGTATTGTATTGATAATGAGGCTTTAAAGTCACCTATCTTTGGATAGATTAAAGGCATCTTTAGATGTATGCTGGCTCGGCCCTTGGCGGCGCTAACGGTCGTCCCACTGGGCTCGGCGGGCCTCTCTCAATTGCTCCGGATAGCCGCAAAGCACCTCCCGCAGCAGCTCCGAGGCATCTGATTGCGTGCCTTCAATCTTTATCGAGCCAATTCTTCGATCGGCTTTGATGAACATCTGCGGTAGGTGCTCCTCGCTCCGCAAGGGTATCGTTGAAGAAGTGATTGCTGGAGTTTCCCGAACCGGCAGAATCCGCACTCTTGCTGGAATCGCTGGGGTCATAGCACTGATCGCAACAGCCGACCGATCCGTTGGTAACAAGGCGTCCCTCGGCGTGTTTTACATTCTGCCGATGGTAATGGGCGCGGACTCGCTGCCGTGGTACGGCACGGTGATCCTGGCGATCGTCTGTTCTTCGCTACGGTCGTTGTTTGACATTCCCAGTCCCCGAATCGAGCAACTGCTTCGTTTTGTTTTTGCGACGCTCGCCTATGCCAGCGCCGGACTGCTCGTCGCAGCATTGAATCGGAACCGTCGGTTAACCATTACCCATCTGGCGAATTTTCAGCGTGAACAGGATCTCCGGCGGGAGGCGGAAGCGCAGTTACGCATTCTTGCCGAAAGCAGTCCCGCGGCGATTCTCACCGTCGATCGGGCCGGAACCGTCCTTGCCGCAAATCGAGCCGCAAATACTCTGTTCCTTCTGCCGGAGAACGAAACGATCGTCGGCCGCGCGATCGGAGGCTATCTGCCGGTCCTTCGCGATGCGCTGCAGTATGACCCCGGCCCCGAAGGACTGCGGACCGCGTCGCAGTCGCAGGGCCATCGCGAGAACGGCGAGGTCTTTCTGGCCAGCGCCTGGTTTTCTTCTTACATGACGACCGCCGGCATGAGGCTCGCGGCCATTGTAGTGGACTCTTCCGAAGAAATGCGCGACCGCGAAGAGCAGAGTTTCCGGCAGCTTTCAGAGGGCAGCCGCATCGCGGCCGCCGCGGTCTTTCATGAGGTGCGCAATCTCTCGGGCGCCATCTCGGTGATCTCCGCGAATCTGAAGGACGGCGCCGGAACCGCCAAAGATGCCGACATGCAGGCGCTGTCCTCTCTTGCCAGCGGACTCGAACGAATCGCCTCCATTGAACTGCGGTCGCGGACAGGCGAAGTGGATCGGGTCGATCTGCGGGGCGTTCTGGAAGATCTGCGGATCGTTATCGAGCCTGATTGGCGTGAAATCGGCGGCGCGGTATTCTGGCAGGTCCCGCGCACCGCGGTACCGGTGCAGGCCGACAGCCACGGACTGCTTCAGGTTTTTCTGAATCTCGCTCACAACAGCTTCCGCGCCGTGAAGAACAGTCCCGTCCACGAATTGTCGATTGCTGTCTCAGCTGAGGAACAGAAAGTGATGGTGAGGTTTCTGGATTCCGGCGCCGGAGTCGAGGCGCCGGAGCGTCTTTTCATGCCGTTTCAACAGGGGGCGAATGGAACGGGACTCGGCCTGTATGTATCGCGCGCCGTCGTTCGAAGCTATGGCGGCGATTTGCGCTTCGAGCCGCAATCGAAAGGCGCGGCTTTCGTGGTTGAGTTGCAGGTTGCCGAGCACCAGATGGCCGACTTAAAGTAAGTTAGATGAGATAACCAGCGAGATAACTGATGAGTAACACTGCTGTCGAGGTACTTCGGATTCTGTTGATTGACGATCACGCCATGTTTCGTGACGGACTGGCGCGGCTGCTTGATAAAGAAGCAGACTTCACTGTCGTGGGACAGGTGAGCACGGCGAGCGAAGGGCTTGCGGCTCTTCCCCGCCTCGATGCCGACGTCGTCCTGCTCGATGTCGACTTGGGGCCTGAGCGTGCGCTGGACTTCGTGAAAGGCGCCCGCGCCGCTGGTTTTCAGGGCCGGATTCTGATCGTGACCGCCGGCATGAGCGATCAGGAAGCAGTGCAGTTGGTCCAGGCGGGAGTGGTCGGAATTCTGCATAAGCATCACTCCGCGGATGCTCTCAGCGCCACCATTCGCCGGATCGCGAATGGCGAAGTCTGTCTCGAGCAGGCTTATCTGGGACCGTTGTTCCGCGTGGTGGACCGCACCACCGCACCCAAACGCGCCTCGCTGACCGACCGCGATAAAACGATTATGCGCGGCATCCTGCAGGGTCTCAGCAACCGCGAGATTGCCGGACGGCTGCAGATTTCCGAGGGCGCGGTGAAGGCCTCTGTTCGCCATGTCTGCGAGAAGCTGGGAGTGCGGACGCGAAGTCAGTTGGTAAAGGTCGCGCTGGAGCAGTACAAGGACCAACTCTGAGAGAAGATCCGTTTTCATCCATTTTGATCTGCAGTTTTTTTGTAGGGCAGGCCTTCCGGCCTGCCGCCGAGCTTCTGCTCGGCGTCTTCGGATCCCCATACTCATCCGTACCATAAAGAAGTAGATTGCCGGGCAGGCGCCCTCAGCCCGTACGGCCGAACTTAACGCCTGGCCAAGGCCTGCGGAAGGAGACTGAAGATGAGAAAGCTCAAAATCATCGAACATATTTCGCTGGACCGCGTGATCCAGGCTCCCGGCGCCCCGAACGAGGATGGCGACCTCACGGCGCTGCCCTCGTAACCAAAATGCCCAACAGCCCGCATCTTCAGGCCGCGAAAACCAAGGCGCAGTTCCTGATCGCCATCGCGGAAAATGACGATAAGAACTCGCCCACAGACAAAGACGTTATGAAGGACACATTCGCGAAGGCGAATCTGCAGGCAGAGATAGAAGTATAGGGCGCCATGCATGGCTGGTGTCCTCCGGATACAAGCGTCTACAAATGCGCAACTGGCGGAGAAGGCCTGGGGCCGTCTGCTTGCGCTTTACGGAAAAGCGCTGGCCTGAACTTTGCGCGACAGCCGGTCACGACTGCGAGTTGTGAAACACGGCGAAGAAGACCACCAGACTGAGAGCCACCAGAAACTGGATTACGGATGTCAGCAGCGTGACGGCGGGAATGTAGCCATTTACCACGCCCGCCAGGTTGCGCACCAGAATTACAGCCGTCAGGACGGCCCAGATCGCCATTGCGACAAGCGCGAAGAATGCCGCGTTACGGAGTCTCATGGCTCAGCGCGTGCACCGGGGCCGTTCAGGCGGCACGCCGCCCCTGAAAAAGGTGCAGGATAAGAAAAATCAGAGCCAGAACAAGCAGCAGATGAACAGCTCCGCCCGCCACATGGAACGCCAGCCAGGCGACTAACCAGCAAATCGCCACGACAAAAAACAACACCAGAAAGATTGCATCCCCAAGAAATCGCATCTTCCCTCCTCCATCGAGAAGTGCACGCGGCCGGCCAAAATCCGGCTTTCGAAAACAGTTGGTTCTATTTCACCCGATGAAACACGATCGGTTGCTGGGGTCCGCGCGCGAAACCCCGGCCTCTGCCGCGCGGCGCACCATCGCCGGCGGGTGGAGCAGCCCCGCCATCGGGAGTTGCACCCGCTCCGGGAGCAGCGCCCGGACCTCTGCCGGCGCCACCACGACCGGCAAATACGCGTCCGGTCAAAGTGACCGTATCGTCGTCCGTCATTTCGAGGTTCCATGTGACACCGCGCGGCTGCGTGACCCAAGAGATCGTTTTGCCCGTGATCGTTCCCGTATCGATATTCAACACGGGGGGATTGCCGATCTCCGTTACCGTGCCACTGATTTTCCCCGAAGCGCCTATGTGCAGGTCGAGCATGATCGCCTGCGGCCCACGGGGACCTCTACCGGCGCCTTCGGCGGGGGCCGTCTCCTTTTTCTGCGCTTCGAGAGCCGCGGGAACGTTGTCCGTCTGCCACTTCCCGGCGAGACTCGCCTCTCCATAAACACTTGCGGAAACTGTCAACAAAACCGCCGCGCCCAACAGAAACCTGTAACTCATAGGGATGCTCCTTCTGCTCAGAGATTGGTTCAGTAATATCACAGGCTGCCCCACTTTCCATCGACGCGTGCCGAATGTCAATTCGGCTTTGGCGGGCGGCGAATTACTTCGTCGACGACAAGTGTGAGGCAAACCGGTTGAGAGCGTCGGCCAGCTCGTCCGTCTTTGATAACTGCGGTGTGTGATCGGTGTCGAGTTCGACGACGTCGGCGCATGCGCCCTCGGCAATCATGCGCCGCTGCAAAGGAGGTGGAATAGCCTGATCGCGCCGACACAGCACGTAATAACGGTTAATGCCGTCGAGTGCTCCCGCGGGAATGGATACCGGCGTCACGAACGGCGCTACCGGCTGTGGGCGGTGGCGCGCAATCGCCCAGGTAGCCACATCTTCCTGGCACGAGCCATATAGCGCCGGACGCGAAGCCGCGTCAGGCATGACGGCAACGGGCGGCTCACCTTCCACGGTGATATTGGCCTGCACCTGATCGCCGGCTCCTTCGGGAAGTTTGGTCAGGTCGAGAAGACTCTGGCCGTCCTTCGGCAGGAAGGCAGCAACATAGACTAATGCGGCGACACGGTCGGGACACTGTGCCGCCCCCTGCGTTGCGACGATGCCGCCCATGCTGTTGCCTGCGATGATCGCCGGTTCGGAGCCGCCAGCCAGCACCTCGCACAAACGAGAGGAATAAGCCGCCAACGTCACGTCGCTTGTCGGCGTGCGGTCGTCGCCCAATCCGGGCAGGTCAAATGCTTCCACCGAGTGGCCGTCTGCTTTCAGACGCTCCATCAACGGGCCCCAGATCCATGCGCCCGCGAACGCTCCATGCACAAATACAAATCTCGCCATTTGTTGCAGTCTATATTATTCGAGCCTTATTACCGGCAGATCGATTTCGACGACCAGCCCGCCGTCAGGCGCGTTCATAGCGCGGATCGATCCCTTATGAACTCTGACAGCATGGTCGGCTATAGCGAGTCCCAGCCCGGCGCCTTCCGAATCCCTGTTGGCGACACGCCGTAACGGAAGGAAGATCTCAGAAAGCAAGTCCTCCGGAATACCGGGTCCGTGGTCGCGCACACGAAGCACAGCGCGTGAGTCGACGCTTTGAAGCGAGATTTCGACAGCGCTGCCTTCCGCCGTATACCGGATCGCATTGCGCACTACATTTTCCACGGCGCTTCGCAAAAGCTCTTCGAATCCGGTGACAGTGCATGCATCCGCCCGGCTGACTGCGACGCTGCGATTTTGCGGACGCGCCTCGAAATCGCCGTCATTCGCGACCTCCTGCACCAAATTGGCCAAATCGAATCGCACCGGAGCGCCCCGATCCGGACGCCCGCGTTGCCGCTGAACGCCCAATCGACGTCAAATCCTTCGCGTGTCAAAAAGCGCGTAACGAGTCGGCACAGCTCGACATCATCGTCGATAACCAGCAGGCGCTCCATGAACACGTTGTGCCTTCATTCTAAGGCTCGTTCGCGGCGCAGTATCGTCAAGGTCTGTGAGGGCTTGACGGTTCCTGACAAAGCCTGGCATTTCCGGACGTCAAGGCAGCAGCAGAATTTTTACAGTCAGATACATGACAAGAACTCTCATCCTTGCGCTGCTGTCCGCTCTGTTCCTGGAGCATGGTTACGGCCAGAGCAGCACGAAACCTCCGGTTTTACCCCCGGCTTTCGAAGTCGCCTCGATCACGCCATGCAAACCGGGAACTCCCGCGCCTCCGATGGAGCACGCGGGTATAGTTCAATTCACTTTTCCGGGCGGACGGTTCAACGCCGGCGCGGCTACTCTGAAGTCTCTGGTGGAGTGGGCGTACGGAATCCAGCCCGCTCAGTATTCGGGCGGTCCATCCTGGATGAACACGGATCGCTATGACATTACGGCAAAGGCGGCGGACAACGCAACAGATGCGCAGATGAAGCTGATGCTGCAGGCGCTGCTGGCGGAACGGTTTCAACTGAAATTCCATCACGAGCAGAAGGACCTCACCGTTTACGTGATCTCCACTGGTAAGAACGCTGCGAAACTTACCCAGCCAAAGGATGCCGAAGTTCACGCTCTTCGAATGGCGCGCAAACCAGCCAGGATCAAAAACTCGCGTCATACCGCGTCATCGGCACCCGATACTCTGTTGCCGAACTGGCGGATGTTTTCGCGCGGCAACTCGGCCGCGTCATCGTCGACCGGACTGGTCTCTCCGGGCAGTTCCACTTCACGATCGATCTGACGCCGGACGATACTCACCCGAGTCCTCTGGACGAAGGCGTGCTGCTGGCCGCGCTGCGGGATCAACTGGGGTTGACCGTCAAATCCGAGAAGACGCCGGTAGACATCCTGACGATCGACAATGCAGAGAAAGTAGTGGCCGGAAATAATGTTCCGAGCGCGAAGTAAATGCTTTCGAGTGTCTTAATAACCAAATTTAATATTGTCCGATGCAATAGTTGAGGCTTACGCTTAGTCAGGCGTATATCAGCCGAAAGCGGACGGCAATCTCCACGGTCAAAGAGGCAGCAGGTCGCGTAAATGAAGCCTTCGCCGGTCGTGCAGGACGAAAAGACGATCGATTCGACAGAGGTGGGGTTCGAACTAAACCCTTTGCCGATGTGGATCTGCGATGCCCGCAGTCTGCGTTTTCTTGCCGCGAATCAAGAGGCCGTGGCGCAATACGGATACTCGCGGCAGGAATTCCTCTCCCTGGGGGCAGACTCCCTGTTTGCACCAAAAAGTGCTCAGCACTTTCTCAAAGGGCGCGAGACCGGGGCTCGATTTAGAACCGCGACTATCGAAACGGCGCAACACATTACAAAAGGGGGCCGCACTTTCGAAGCGGAGATCCGCACCAGGGCAGTTCCTTTTCGCGGCGGCGATGCGAGGCTGATCATCGCCGAAGACATCACGACTCGCCGCGAGACGGAACGCCTGTTGTCCCTCCGCTGCGAACTGATGCGCTTGTTCTGCGAAGCTCCCACCGACGTCGTGAACAGAGCCCTCGGCTGTCTGTGTGAATCCCTTGATTTCCACGCTGCGGATTTCTGGCTGATCGAGACTGATGGCGGGTACCTTCGGTGCGATGCCTCATGGTGCAGGACGGAAATGGAAGGCCGGGCAGGCGGCAGCGTATTGCCTGCGGGACCGCGAGGGACAATCGGCGACATTTCGGTTCATGGCGAGCTTCGTTGGATTCCGAATATGGCGCCGGAGCCGGGTTACGCGGAGTCCGATTTGGCCAGGCAAAATAGAGGGCCAACAGCAGGTGTAGCGTTCGGAGTCCCGAGCAATGGAGCGGTTACCGGGGTGGTGGTGCTTCTAACCCGCAGCCAAAATCCCCCCGGCCGGCGCCTTGCCGAACTGCTTGCAGAGACAGGCAACCAACTGGGACATTGTCTGGAACGGCGCAGGATTGCGGACGAACTGCACAAAGCGGACGAATCTTTCCGGGCCTTTTTTGAAGATGCCCCTATTCCCTATCACGAAATCGATCGGAATGGCCTTGTCACTCGCGTAAACCGAGCGGAGTGCGAGCTGCTCGGCCGCGAAGACTCGGAGATCATCGGCGTGCCCATCTGGGATCTCGTTGCTCCCGAGGAACGAGCGAAGAGTCGTGACAGCGTAACCAGGAAACTTCGGGAACGACGCACTGGCCCGCCCATCGAACGCAGATACCGCGCACGAAACGGGGAGGAATACGTTTTCCGCGTCCATGCTCGACTGATCGTCGATCGTACGGGCGAGGTGACCGGATTGCGCACCGCCATGCTTGACCTCACGGCGGTAAAGCGCCTTCAACGACGGATCGAACTTCAAAACGGCCTTCTCGATCAGGTAAACGACGCCGTCCTCACGGTGGACAACGATTTTCGGATCCAGTATCTGAATGGCGCGGCGGAACGCCTTTTCGGGTGGAGCTGGAATGAGGCCGCCGGCCAACAATACAGAACTGTCGCCGGAACCGTGGTAACACAGGCTGAGCGCGAGGCAATTCACGCGGATATTCTGGGGCAAGGTTTCTGGAGCGGTGAAATCATCTGCACCCGGCAGGATGGGATGCAGTACGTCGTAGATGTTTCCTGGTCGGTACTGCGCGACAGCAATGGAAATCCCCAGGGCGCAGTCGGAATCCACCGCGACATCACGGCGCCGAAACAGATGGAGCAGACGCTTCGGGCGACGGAACACCGGCTGCAGCTGGCGCAATCCGCATTGGCGCTCGGCACCTGGGAAGTCGACCTCGATTCCCGAACCGTGCAGTGCTCGGAACAACTGCGACGTCTTTACGGCCTGTCGGGCTCCATTGAACAAATCAATCTGGACGATTGGCACAACTGCATTCATCCGGACGATCGTGAGCGCAAGATCAGCGATGCCCGGAATCATCTGCGGGATCGCGAGGCGTTTGATCGACAGTTCCGGGTGGTCTGGCCCGATGGGTCTGTGCACTGGCTGCACAGCAAAGCCCGAGTGGTATTCGACGAGCGGCAGCAGGCACGCCAGGTAATCGGCGTGGACTTCGATATTACGGAGCACAAGCAAACCGAGGAGCGACTGCTTATTCTTTCCAGCGCAGTCGAACAAAGCCCTGTCAGCATCCTGCTCACCAGTCTCGGAGGCAAGATCGAGTATGCAAACGCAAAACTGACCGAGGCAAGCGGTTACACGCTCGACGAACTCAGAGGGCGGGATCCCCGGCTCCTGCTATCCGATGAAACACCTGCCGATGAGTTCCGGGCAATCTCCCAGGCGCTGCGGAGAGGAGTCTGGCGGGGAGTGCTGCGGAGTAGGAAAAAGAATGGCGAGAGATCCTGGGAGTCCGTGACCATACTCTCGATCCGCGACGCCTCGGGCAAGCCCACGCACCAACTGGCGATGGCGGAGGACATCACGGAACGGATGGAAATCGAAGCTGCCTGGAAGCTTTCCGAAGAACGCTTCCGCGTGGCCGCTGAGAGTTCCGGGGACTGGATCTACGAATGGGAGCCGGAGAACGATAGCCTGAGATCCCTGGGCGAACGCAAACGAGATCCTGTCGAGTTTGGCGGGAAGCTGCCGGAAACGGGTACACAGCTCTTCGATCTGATCCACGCCGGCGACCGTGAACGAGTACGGTCGGTTGTGCGCCGGAGTATCGAAACGGGCGAGCGGCTCACACAGGAATTTCGAATTGTATGGCCAACCGGCGAGACGCGGTACTGGACCAACCAGGGATCCGTACTCAGTAATGCGGATGGGACGCCGCCCAGATGGATCGGCGTGTGCAAAGACGTAACCGCACAGAAAAAGATCGAAAGGGCGAAGGCCGATCTTGCGGCGGTCGTCGAGTGCGCCGACGCCGCGATTATCAGCAGGGACCTCACCGACATGGTGACGAGTTGGAACCGGGGCGCCGAACGCATGTACGGATACCCTCCGGAAGAGATGCTCGGGCGCGCGTTCGACACACTGATCGCAGCCGAGGCAGTTGCCGAATATGCGGCCGCCAAGGAGAAACTGCTGCGCGGGGAAAGCATCACGCACCTCGAGATGACGCATCGTACCCGGCCGGGCAAGGTGATCCACGTCCTGTTGAGTATGTCTCCGGTCTACGATCCCGACGGATCGACGGTGGGAACAGCCTGCGTGGCGTGGGACGTAACGCAGATCAAGCAGCTGGAACAGCAACTGGGTCAGGCCAAGAAGCTGGAATCAATCGGACAACTGGCCGCCGGCATCGCGCACGAAATCAACACACCGATGCAGTTCATCGGGGACAGCGTATACTTCCTGCGCCAGTCCTTCGAGGACCTCTGGCGGCTTCTCGAAAGCTATGCGGAACTCGGGCGCGCGGTCGAGGATTCCCCGGAATTCCAGGCGCTTACCGGCAAAGTCCGTGAGATTGAGGCGAACACCGATCTGCCTTACGTCCAGGAGAATGTGCCCCGCGCATTGGAACGGACACAGGAGGGCATCGAACATGTTTCGTCGATCGTGAGCGCGATGAAAGAATTCGCGCACCCAGGGACGAATCAGAAGAGCGACGCCGATATCAACAAGGCTCTCAGGAACGCCCTTACCGTTTCCCGGAACGAGTATAAGTATGTGGCCGAGGTTGAAACCGACTTCGGGCCCCTGCCCCAGGTACCCTGCCATATCGGCGAACTCAATCAGGTCTTTCTCAACTTGATAACCAACGCGGCGCACGCGGTCGGCGAGGTTGTAAAAGGAACCGATCGCAGGGGCACGATCCGGATCCGTACCGGCGTCGAAGGCGACGCGGTTTGCATCCGCATCGAGGACACCGGAGGCGGCATACCGGCAGAGATTCGCGAACGCGTTTTCGACCCGTTCTTCACCACCAAGGCGGTGGGGAAAGGGACCGGACAAGGACTCGCGATTTCACGCTCCATCATCGTCGACAAACATGCGGGCAGCTTAACGTTCGAAAGCGACCCGGGGCGCGGAACGACCTTTGTAATCCGGCTCCCGGTTAGCGCGCCGGCCCGATCTGCCGAAGCAGGAGCGGCATGAAAAAACGAATCTTATTCGTCGATGACGAGCCGAGAATACTACAGGGGTTGGAGAACCTCCTGGTCCGGTACCGCAGGAAATGGGAGATGACCTTTGCTGCGAGCGGCGCCGCCGCGCTCGATCAGATGCGCCAGACACCCGTCGATGTCATTGTCGCGGACATGCGGATGCCGATGATGGATGGGGCTGCGCTGCTGCGGATTGTGAAAGACGAGCATCCCGAAACCGTGCGGATTATCCTGTCCGGGCAATCGGAGATCGAACTGGCCATGCGAGCGGTACCCGTGGCCCACCAGTTCCTGGACAAACCGTGCAAGCCTGAAACCCTGGAAAGAGTTGTCGAACGCGCGTGTTCTCTTCAGGCGCTTGTCGGCGATGAGACGCTGAGGCGGCTGGTGGGAGGACTGAAGAAGCTTCCGGCCTTACCGGCGGCGTATTCCGCCCTCCAGCGTACGCTGGCGGACGAGGAGTCGGGAGCGCGCGAAGTCGCACGTATCATCGAACGGGATATCGCCATGTCGGCGAAAGTTCTGCAACTGGTGAATTCTGCCTTCTTCGGTCTGAGCCGGCACGTCACGTCGGTTTCCGACGCTGTGAGCTATCTGGGATTCAGCATGATCCAGCAGCTTGTCCTCGGATCGGAGGTCTTTGGCGGAGACAGCCTGCGCTCTCCGAACGGCTTTTCCCTGGAAGGCCTGCGGGACCACTCGCTCCTGACTGCCGGAATCGCCCGAGGAATTCTGGCCGAAAATCGAAAACAGGCGGGGGATGCGTGGACTGCCGGGCTCCTTCATGACATTGGCAAGCTCGTCCTCGCGGCCGAACTGCCGGAGCACCTGACTGCAACGGCCTCGGCGGCAAAGCAGAGCGGCCGGGCGCCTTTTCAGGTCGAACAGGAACTCTACGGAGTTACACATGCCGAAATAGGCGCGTACCTCGTTGGGGTATGGGGTCTGCCATACCCGATTGTCGAGGCAGTAGGGAATCACCATACGCCGGAGCGGGTAGAACATCCCGGCCTGGATGTGCTGACGGCCGTGCATGTGGCCAATGCACTCGCGCACGAGTGCGAACCGAACGCCGGAGCACCCGGGTCCGGAGTTTTGAATTCGGAATATATTGCTTCGCTGGGCTTTTCGGACAGGCTCCCGGAGTGGCGGGAAAGTGCCGAGGAGTTGGCGCTTCAAATTTCAGGAGTGAAGCCCTGACGCCGATGACAAACCCCGTAGCTGCGCTTCCCGAACGCCGGGCCCCCGCAAAGCCCCGGCAGGAGACTTCCGCGACAGCCGAGCGGGCACGTGTCCTGTGCGTGGACGACGAACCCCGGGTCCTCGAAGGTCTGGCTCTTCATCTGGGCAGGCTGTTTCGGCTGAGTACGGCAACCAGCGGCGCCCTGGGGCTCGAGGTGCTCGATCAGAAAGAGCCTTACGCGGTGGTCATCGCCGATATGCGCATGCCGGAAATGGACGGCGCTGCGTTCCTGGCCATAGTGCGGCAGCGTTTCCCGGACACAGTGCGTCTTCTCCTTACGGGTTACGCAGAAGTCGAGGCGGCGATAGCCGCCATCAACGAGGGACAGATCTTCCGCTTTCTCACCAAACCTTGTCCACCCAGCCAACTCCTGGAGGCGGTACGCGCCGCCGTGGAACTAAACCGGCTCGTCACGTCGGAACGCGTTTTGCTGGAACAAACCCTCCACGGAAGCATCAAGGCGCTCACGGACATTCTTGCTCTCACGCATCCACTCGCCTTCGGCCGGGCGATGCGGATACGGCAGTTTGTGAGCGAATTAGCGGAGCGGACCGGCTTGGAGGAGCGATGGCAGCTTGAGATCGCCGCCATGGTTTCCCAGATTGGGTGCGTGACGCTCCCCGCGGAGATTATGGAGAAGGTCCACTACGGCCACAGCCTTTCGGATGAAGAACAGAAGCAGGTCAGCAGCCTCCCGTTTCTCGCCGAGCGCCTTCTGGGACACATCCCTCGTCTCGAAGCAGTTCGCGCCATTCTGGCCGGTTCGGGAGAACGGAGATACGCTTCCTCGCCATCTCAGACAGCAGACCTCGATCTGGTGGAGAAGAGCGCGCAGATGCTGCGCATCGCCACCGAATACGACACGCTCGAATCCCGGGGGCTGAGCGTGGACGAGGCCCTTGATTCGATGCGCGCGCAGGGAGGCCGCTACAACGGCACTTTGCTCCAAAGGTTTGCCGAACTCCGCGGAAGCGCCGCCCGGACTCACGAAATCCGGGAGGTGCCTCTGCACTCCGTAAGAGTTGGCATGGTCCTTATTGAAGACTTGTACCTGGAAGGGGGTATTTTGGTGGCGGCCCGCGGGTACGAAGTCACGCCGGGATTCGTAGAGCGATCCCATAATTGGCACGCTCAGGCAAAGAAAACAGTCCGCGTAGCGATGCCACGGTAGTTACTGCGTCGGGCAATGTCAGTTTACGCCGATCCGGGCGAGGCGAGTCTTTTGGCGGAGAGCACTGAGTATCGATCTCTGTCCAGCTCCTCACGAATGTGACGCAGCAGCACATCCGCGGTGAAGGGCTTGTGCAGGAGAGGAATCGTCGGATCGAGATGACCATATTGGATCAGCGTGTCGTCCACGTATCCTGAAATGTAAACGACCTTCAACGCGGGTCTCCGATCCCTTAGCGCTTCCACCAGCACAGGGCCACTCATGCCGGGCATCACGAGATCTGTAAGAACCAACGCCGGATCGTCGCCGTGTTGGTCGGAAATCTGCAAAGCCTGAGCGCCATCGCGAGCGCTCAACACTTTGTACCCTGCCTTTTCAAGCGCAGCGCAGATCAACTGCCGGACTGCGGCGTTGTCTTCCACAAGGAGGATCGTCTCCGATCCGGCGAACGTCGTTGCCGCCGATCGAGCGGACTCGGGATTCGTGATCGCCTCTTCCGTACGAGGCAAATAGATCCGGAACGTAGTTCCTTTTCCAGGTTGGCTGTCCACCTCGATTTTTCCGTTGCTCTGCTTTACCGCGCCGTAAACAATAGAGAGACCCAAACCTGTTCCGCGGCCAAGCTCTTTCGTCGTAAAGAACGGTTCAAAAATCCGCGATTGTGTTGTTGCATCCATCCCCGACCCTGAATCGGTGACTGACAGCATGATTCGCGGCCCGTGACCGGCGGAGTAGTCGATGGGCATATTGCGCGTCTCAACGATGACCTGCCCACCCTGGGGCATGGCGTCACGGGAGTTCACAACGAGGTTCATGAGGATCTGTTCGATCTGCCCGTCATCTGCTTTCACCGATCCCGGATTCGCGTCAAGACGGGTGACCAGTTCAATATCCGCGCCAATGATCCGCCGGAGTATCTTCACGTTGGTTTCAATTACGGCGTTCAGGTTCATCACCTTGGGATGGAGCACCTGCTTGCGGCCGAAAGCCAGCAATTGACGCGTAAGGATGGCCGCCTGTTCTCCGGCCTTCCTGATCTGGCGGAGGTTCTCGCAAATCGGCGATCCGGCCGGGACCTGTTTCAACGACAGATCGGAATAGCCATCGATGACAGTCAGCAGGTTGTTGAAGTCATGAGCCACGCCACCGGCAAGCCGGCCAATCGCTTCCATTTTTTGCGCATGACGGAGTTCCTCTTCCAGCCTTTTGCGCTCCGTGATGTCACGCGCGATGCCTTCGATGGCCATCGGCCGGCCATCCTGGTCCTGGATGAGCGTATTGTGCTGCTCCATCCAAATCACACCGCCGTCCTTATGGAAACATCGCAGCGTAACCGCGCTTCCGGCGCGAGAATCACCGCGAAGCACCTCTTCCATCAGCTGACGATCTTCGGTATGCGCGATCTTAAGACCCAAGTCCGGATCTCTGTAGTACTCTTCCGGAGAATAGCCGGTGATCGATCGGACGATGGGGTTGACATAGGTGTAGCAAGGCCGAGGTTGCAGTTCATACCGGAAGACAATATCGGGCGCGTTTTCAGTGAGCCGTCGATAGCGCTGTTCGGCCTGGCGCAACAGATCAAGCAACGATGCCCGTTCGATCGCCGACGCCGCCGCGCAAGCGAGGATATTCAACACCTTCACCTGCCCAGGTGAAATCGGACGGTTCGAGAAATCCAGGCTGAAATTCAGGATACCCACCAATTTGCCCCCGGCCAGCATGGGTATCGAGAGACCCCGCAGTGTCTCGCCGAACGGCGAGCCCGGAGCAGCCGGAACTTCGCCCGTTTCATCCGAGCGGGAGAGAAGCTCGCAGGTTCGCTCTACCCAATCCGAAAGTGCGGGAGTGACCGGTATTCGGGCGCCGGCCGCGGGTGAGGCAGCTTCGCCGCCCGCCCAGACGACGTGCACCTCCGCTCGATTTTCGGTCGGCAACAATATGGAAATGCCACGCACGCCGCGGTGTCCGAGGGCAGCATCGGCGACTTTCCTGATAACTGCATCGCAGTCGAAGTCAAACGCGATCGCCATGCTGAGCTTGTAAACACTCACGGCTTCGTGAAGCCGGATATTTTCCATCCGAATGCGGCGCACGGCCAGGGCACGGGCAAGAACGGGCAAAATTGCGGTCAGCTTGAACGGTTTGAGAATGTAATCCAGAGCTCCCGCTTTCATCGCTTTGACGGCGGTATCGATCGTGCCGTAGCCCGTCATTACGATTCCGGCAATGTCGGGGTCGATTTCGATTGCGGTCCGCAGCAACGCGATGCCGTTCATGTCGGGCATCGACAGATCGGACAGCACTACATCGAATGTCTGTTCCCTGAGAGCTGCCAGGGCTGCGGTCGCGGAAGTGAAACCGGTCGTGCGGTAACCCTCGGCCCCAAGAGTATTGCAAAGAGCCGTCATTTGGGCGGCTTCGTCGTCCACGATAAGGAGGCTCGCGACAGATGTGGAAGTCATTTTCGATGCTCCCGTAAGGCAGTATCAGACTGAACCGGAGTTGGCCGCCAACTCCGACAAGGCAGTGCGCAGCTGAAGCAGTTTGGGCGGCTTGTTGAGAACGCGGTCCACGTTCAGGGGCACATCGCCTTCGTCCATGAGCCGCTGCCCCCAGCCTGTCAGCATAATCACCGGCGTGCTCCTGCATGTCATCTTGACGGCGCTGGCGACCTTACGTCCGTCAACGTACGGCATGCCCAGGTCTGTGATTACGACGGAGAACCGTTCGTTCCGCGCCGCTGTTTCGCGGAGGATATCGATACCTTCTCGTCCGCCACTGGCTGCCGTCACCAGATGGCCTTCAGTTTCCAACGAATCACGCAGCGATTTGATTACCAGCGGGTCATCATCCACAATCAGGATTCGCAAACGCGATGGCGTCGTTTGGGTGTCCGCCGGTTCGGATGTCCGGGTGACGACGTCGGTCGCGGGGAAGATCAGACGCACAGCTGTACCCACTCCGATTTCGCTCTCGATTTCAATTTCCGCGGAGTGGCGCTGCGCAACCCCGTAAACCATGGCCAGGCCGAGGCCGGTCCCGCGCTCTCCCTTTGTCGTGAAGAACGGTTCCTGACAGCGGCGCCGGGTTTCCTCGCTCATCCCCACGCCGGTGTCTTTGACTTCGAAGTGAATTCGATGCAGAGACGGATCGGGAGACGACGTATCGGTTGCCCAGCTGCGCAGTGTTAGTGCACCGCCGCTTGGCATGGCATCCACCGCATTAAGGATGAGATTCGTGAATGCTTCTCGTATTTCACTTTCAATGCCCGCGACGGCGGGTAAATCCGAAGCCAGATCGGTGTGCAGCCGAATAACAATCCCCTGGCGAAGCGACATGTCATGCCAGCGGGCCCGCGTGAGATCCAATACCTGTTCGATCAGGCGATTGACATCTACCGTCTTGAGGGACAGCTGCGCTTCGGGCTTACGATAGAACTCTCTCATGCGGCCCACAGTATGCGACACGTCCTCGATTGCGCGCTGGGTCGTTTCCAGGTATTCACGCGTGCGGGGGCTGAGATTCGGCTCTCTGTCCAGTAAGGACTCAGTGTAGAGAGCCACGGGCGACAAGGCATTATTGATGTCATGAGCAATGCCGCTGGCCATCTGCCCAAGCGCCCGCAGCCGCTCGTGCTCCAGAACCGACTGCTGCGTCCGGCGCAGGTCGTCATATGCCTGCTGCAGCGCGGTATGGATCTGGGCCTGCCTCGCCGCGAGCGCCACATGTTCACTTAGCTGGCGAAGAAATTCGCAATCTCCGCTGGCGAAAGCGTTTGGTTCACGGCGGGCTGCTACAAGGATCCCAAAAATGCTGCTTTCGGATGCCAGGGGCGCCGCCACCATCGAACGCAGCCCACTCTGCGAAAGCCGGTTGGTAAACGGAACATTCACTTCAGCGATATCGGGATCGTAGACCAACTGGCCGCGCACACATCGGGTAAGGCCGTTCTGATTCGCGGTCATCTTCGCCTGCTCGGTGAGGGCCAGCTCCATAGGCAGGCCTTCGCCGCGAACACCAACACAGGTCACGGTCAACATCTCCGAGGCGGGATCGTAGAGGCAGACACACCCGAAGTCGATCGGCATGCTGTCCTCCAGGGTACGTATGACAACCTGGAAAACGCTTTGCAGATCCTGCCGTTCGCCGATGAGGCGGGTGATTTGATCGAGCAGATTCAACCTGCCCAACTGTGTCTGAAGCTTTTCCCCTGTTTGTTTTCGATGTTCCACTTCGGATTCCAGTGCCTTCACGGCCTCAGCCAGATCCTTCGTTCTGCTCCGAACGCGCTCGTCCAGTTCGTCGTTTGCGTCCTGCAGCATATTCTGCATTCGTTGCTGGTTGCGCGACAGCCGGCTTACCAGCAGTGAAGTTCCCACCACCAGGATTAACCGGCCCGGATCAAGATTGCTTAGCTTAAAGGTGTGTGGCGGCGACAGCAGCGGAAGCCCCACCACAGTGAGCAGAGAAACAATCGTCCCGGGGCCGTAGCCGCAGTACCAGGCCACCGCAAGCATGCCGACCAGATAGAAGATGGCATAAGGGAAGTCGAGGCCCTTGGGCAGCAGCAGCGTGAGGCCAAACTGGGCCAGCAGTGCCGCTATCATAGCCACGAAAGGTGAAAGATATCGAATTAATCGCGAACGCGGCGGCTTCCACATAGTTAAAACTCCAGGCGTACTCCAAGTTGAATAACCCGGGCAGATGCTGCGGTGGTGATGGTGCCGAAGGCGGGTGAATCGATCGACGTTTGGGGAAGCCCGAAATTGGTGTGGTTCAGCGCGTTAAAAAATTCGGAGCGAATCTGCAGTCGGCGTGTTTCCACGCTGCCCAGGGGCACGGATCGGGAGAGGCTGGCGTCGAGGTTCACCATACCCGGTCCGCGAAGGATATTGCGGCCGGCGTTGCCGTACTCTGGCGTCGAGGGAATAGCAAAGGCGGCGGTACTAAACCATTCAGCGATAGATTGCTGGCCGGACGGCAGTGCCCCGCTCGCAATTCGATCCGGCCGGCAGTTGTTACCCTCCGCATTAACATCCGCGCAATTCATGAGCACGCTGAAGGGCGGGCCGGTTTCCGCGGTGAAGATTCCGCTGAGCTGCCATCCGAAGAGGACATTCTTTAATATTCCTTCCGCCCCGGACCTGCGCCAGTTTCGGCCAAATGGAATTTCCCAGACCGCATTCGCGACAAAGACCTGGGTGCGATCGAAACTCGACAAACCTCGATCCAGCCCGGGATTGAGCGGATTCTGCGGATACTGACCACTTGCGATCGCAGTGTCTGTGCCATTGCTCTGGTTGTCGATGGACTTCGACCAGGTCCACGAGCCGTGCAAATAGAGGCCCCTCGAAAACCGCCTGTCGAACTTAGCCTGCAGACCATGGTAAATGGAGTGAGCGCTGTTTGAAAGCTCCCGGACCTCGCCCAGCAAAGGTCCGAAGGGCTGCCGTGTTGTCGGACTCGTCTGGCCGGGAAGAGCCGCATTAATATTGGAAGCGGTCAGAAGCCGGTTGCCGCTCGTTCCGACGTAGGCGATCTCAATCATTGAGGTGCTGTTCCAGGCATGCTGGACGCCGAAACTCCAGGTCTGCGAGTACTGATTGCCATCGGTGGGTACGATATACCGCTGATTACCAGTTGGCGAGGACGCCGAAGGCATGATCAACGGGGGCAAGCCGCCGCTGAGTGTGTAGGTGGGAGCACTGAAGGGAAAAAGAGTGATATTGTTCAGATAATAAAACGGCACATTGAATTCGTTGCTGTTCAGAATTCCGGCGCTGCCGTAAGGGTCCACGAAACCGATACCGTATCCCGCGCGAACGACCGTCTTATTATCGGGTCCGAACGCCCATGCCAAGCCAACCCGTGGCGCCACATCCTTGTAGTCGGTGTTAACCAACTGCGCGCTCGTATTCTGGCCGGCAATCAGCATCGTTCCCGTCGCGGGATCGAAGTTAGACAGCCTGTTGTGCATCTCCCGCGGATAAGGCATAACGTCGTAGCGCGCGCCAAGATTCACAGTCAGCTTTGGCGTCAGCTTAATGTCATCCTGCACATAGAAACCGTAGCGGTGCGAGATCATCCCTACGAGCCCCGGCGGAAATTCATCGCGCAGGACCTGGTACGGGGCACCTGTCAGAAAACTTGCGAAGGCGTTGCCGCCCGCAGGCCCGATAAGGCTGCTCGTAGTCAGGTTCAGGAAGGTGTAAAAGCCTCGTCCGTACACGAGATAGCCGGTACTGCCCATCCCAGCCTGATAGTCGAACCCAATCCTGATCTCGTGGCGGCCTTTCACCCAGGTAAACTTCTCGCTCAGATTCCAGTCTGTGGTTGCCAGTTCCAGTGGCGTGAGAATACTGTCGCCAGCACTGAAGAGTCCAGCCACATTAAGAAATGAGAGCCCGGAAGTTTGGGGGCTTTGATTAATTCCCGGAATGCCGAACTGCGCCGAAAGATTCTGTCCATAGTCCTCCTGTGTCAGCGAGCTTGTTTGGCGATTCAGGCCGATCCGAATTTCATTCAGCAGCGTTGAACTGAATTGATGAATGTACCCCACAGCTGTGTTCTGAGAACGCGCCAGCGTGGTTCCTGACAGTTCGGAGCCACCCAGTGGCAGCCCGAATATCGAAGGGGTGAATGCATTGGTATTTTGGAAGGAGTGCCTCGCAAATACAGTGTTATTCGAGGAGAACTCATGATCCAGACGAATATCAAAGGACTGAACGTCGGCGATGCCGGTGCGGGTTACCGCATAGTTGTTGAAGGGAAGCGGATTGCCGCTCGCGTCGAACTGGTTTGACTCCGGCAGAAGCGCCGTAATTTTCGCGGCGGCTGGATCGATCAGGCTTGGGGGAATCGTGTTGTTCGGGAATGGGACACGCGCAAATGACGCGCCGAATGGATTGTAGATCGGAATCGGGACGCCGGTGGCGCCGGGCAGACCGCCGAAATTCCCGGTCCGCTGCGCATCCAAAGGGACGCTCGTCACCATCGGACTGGAATTGTGAGTAATTGTGCCCTGATAATCGGCGAAAATAAAAGTCCTGTTCCGGCGGATGGGCCCGCCCAGAGCGCCACCGAATTGGTTGTACCGAAGAGGATTCCGCGGTTGGTTGGTGGCATTCGAAAAAAAGTTCGCGGCATCTATTGCGTCATTCCTGAAAAACTCGAACAATGATCCGTGCCAGTTATTCGTACCGGATCTGGTCTGCAGATTGATCACGCCTCCGGCGACGTCGCCGAATTCCGCGGAGTACGCTCCCGACTGCACCGAGAATTCCTGAATAGCTTCAAGCGGAATGTCGAAACCATTGCCGCGGCCCTGCGCCGATGAAGTTACTGAGACGCCGTCGGCCATAAACAAATTGGCTTTTGTGCGCTGCCCATTCACATTTACCGGATATGGGGACCCGCTTTCTCCGGGCGCGCCCGGATTTACCCCGGCGCTCAGATCAATGAGTTGTTGCCATGACCGCCCGTTCAGGGGAATCTCGGCGACCTGTTTGCTGCCAATAACCTGCGAAATTTCCGCACTCTCGGATGCGAGTAATTGTGTCGCTTCCGCCGCGACCTCAACGGATTCAGCCTGAGTCCCCACCGAAAGCGCGAAATCGACACGCACGATCTGGTTCACCTGCAGAACTACCGGGCCGACTACTTCAGTCCTGAAGCCCGGCCTTTGGGCCTTCAGCAAATACAAGCCGGGGATCAGAGTGGGAGTAACATATAACCCGTCGCTGTTGGACTCGGCGGTTGTCTCTCGTCCGCTGTCGGTCGATCGGATCGAAATCCTGGTGTGCGGCACCACGGCAGTCGAGGCGTCGCGAACTTCACCGCGAAAGGCGCCGCCCGAGATTTGCGCCCGAGCGGCACTTGCCAGGACGAATCCGCTTATAAGGCATCTCCTCAGAGTTGACATGACTTAGTCCACCGCCCGTCGATAATCAGACAATATTTCAGCATCCTTGGAGCCCGGCTCACGCGGCCTTACGACGCAGTGCCATGCTGGTCAGAAAACGTAATTCTGAATTTTGGGCCATCGCCGATCCGTAGTTCGCCCCCTAACTGACTTGTGAGGGCCTGCACCAGTTGCACGCCCATCGTTGGCGCCCGGTCGGCAAACAAGTTGTCGGGAAGCGGTGAGCCATCATCGTCCACGGTCAAAGTGCAGATTCCGTTTGAAGCTTCGAAGCCGACGCGGACTTCTCCCCCCGGACGACCGTGAAATGAGTGTTTCAGGGAATTCGAAACCAACTCGTTCACAATCAGCCCGCATGGGATAGCTTGTGAAAGGTTCAGGGAGGCGCTCGTCGAGGCATCGAGCGCCACGCCGAAGGAACCTGCGTCGCCCGCGTAGGATGCCAGCACATGATTCGCCAGCGACCGGAGGTATGCGCCAAAATCGATTTCCGCAAAATTGCTTGACATATCCAGATGCTGATGAATGAGTGCCATAGACTGGATACGATTCTGGCTGTCGATGAACATACGCTGCGCGATCGGATCGAGGACCTGAGCGGCCTGCATGTTCAGCAGGCTGCTCACCACCTGAAGATTGTTCTTGACGCGATGGTGAATCTCGTTCAACATCACCTCTTTCTCCCGCAGCGTGCGCCGGATCTTCTCGTCTGCCAGTTTGCGCTCTGTGATGTCGCGCGCAATACCCTCAACGGCCAACCGTCCGTCCTGCTCCTCTACGAGGATATGGCGTTGCTCCATCCAGATCACAGTTCCGTTTCTGTGCACCCAGCGCATGGCTAACACGCTTCGGCCGGGGGAGCCATCAAGCAGCACCTTTTCCATCAGGGCGCGATCTTCCGGATGCACCGTTTTGAGGCTGAGCTTCGGATCCGCGTAATATTCCTGTGGAGAGTAACCTGTAATCGCCTTGACTGCGGGGTTGATATAAGTGACGCGGGGGCGCGGAGACAGCTCATAACGGAACACAATGTCCGGCGCGTTCTCAGCCAGCCGCCGGTAGCGTTGCTCCGCACGGCCCACTCGCGCGAGCAACGATGCCCGCTCGATGGCCGACGCCGCGGTACTCGCCAGGAGGTTCAGAGCTTTGCTTTGACCGCCGGACATGGGCAGGGCGCGCTCTGAACTGAAGTGGAGGATACCCACGAACTTTCCCCCGGCCAGCATCGGTATGGGAATGCCGCTCGGAATATCCCGCAACGGAGCGGCCGAAAACAGTCGAACGTCGGCTTTGTCTGTGCGCGCGAAGATCTCGCGGTTATCCTCCACCCACCTCGTCAGTGCCGCGCTGAACGGGATGCAGGCGCCGGCGACCCACGTGGTGTTTTCACCCCGCGTAACGGCCACGCGCAGTTCATGACCGTCTTCGGTCGGCAACAGTATCGATATGGCTTGAGCCTGGCTCTGCTCCACCACGGCGTCGGCTATTTTCTGCAGGACGGTGTCGAGGTCGCACGCGAGCGCGACATCCATTCTCAGTTTGTAGACTCCCACCGCCTCGTGCAGCTGGATGTTTTCCATCCGAAGCTGCCGTACGGCGAGCGCCCTGGCAAGCACGGGCAGGATAGCGGTGAGCTTGAATGGCTTCAGAATGTAATCGAGTGCTCCCGCCTGCATTGCCCGTACGGCGGTATCGATTCGGCCGTGTCCGGTCATTACAATTCCGACGAGGTTGGGATCGATCTCCCGCGCCGCCCGCAGTAAGACGATGCCATCCATTTCCGGCATCATCAGATCCGAGAGCAGCAGATCGAAGGTCTGTTCACGAAGGGCCGCCAGCGCAGCGGTTGCCGAGGTGAAGCCCGCAGCGCTGTAACCCTCGTTTTCAAGCGTATTGCAGAGGGCTTTCATCTGAGCAGGTTCGTCGTCTACGATCAGTAATTTGGGGATGGATGTGACAGGCATATTTTTTGTCCGGCGCAGTCAGTTCTCACGTGATCTGCGCATTAGTTCCGATAACGTGGCACGGAGGTGGTTAATTGCACGGTCGAAGTCCGCGGGCGCCTTTTCTTTGTCCACAGACGACTGCAGCCTCGATCTGCGAACGGAGTCGCTGCCGAGGTCTTCGCGACTGCATGTGATGATCCCCGCCAGAAGAGCTTCAAGCGAGGCCTCATCAAACGGCGGCCGCTCCCGTGTGTACGCCGCCGGTTCCTCGACCGCATTCCGATCCTGATCAACGTCCTCAAACAACCGCGTCAGACGTCGTTTCTCGAGCGTGTTGTGCCAAGTCACGCTCTCGCGGAGCGTACGCTCTGTCTCGTGTTTCCGGAGGGCTGTTTCAATAAGAGCGTGAAAATTAAGGGCGCCAAAGGGTTTCACGACATAGCCGAACGGTTGCGACAGTTGGGCGCGCTCAAGGGTCTCCAGGTCGGAATGCGCCGTCATAAAGATGACCGGAATATCCATTCGCCGCCGCACTTCGGTCGCAGCTTTGATGCCGTCGCTGCCGCCCTGCAGTCTGATGTCCATCAGGATCAGATCGGGGGTATGGCGGTCGGCAAGGCTCAGTGCCAAGTCGGCGCTGGCGGCTATTCCGGGGACTTCATAACCGGAATTCTCCAGCCGCCCTTTGATGTCCAATGCGATCAGGCCTTCGTCTTCCACGATCAGGACTTTGCGCAGTGCAGGTCCCGCCGAGTGTTTATTGCTCGTTGTCTGTCCACTGGCCATCGTCTTTACTTAATGCTGATTCCGAAGTGCAACTCAATGATCTCTTTAGTTGATAACTAACATTTGCCAGAAACTATTTTGCGGTCATTGCATAGCAGTTTTCATGAGTAAAAACTGTGCTGTGCGGTTTAGTAGTAAACAAAGATCACAATGAAGCAATGGCGAACAAATAATTGCGGGCTTGTAAGAATGGCCAGATGTTGTGGGCCATTGCCATGATCAGATAAGGCCCATCAGGACCTTTGAAAAGGCACATGCCGTCGCGGACTAGTCGACGCGGAAAGCTTGAAGATTCAAGGCGAAAGGACACCGCTGGGGTTAGAGAATTAAACCTGTAAAACAATTAGAAAGACGCGGACATAATCTACGGACGCGCCCCGGAATAAATGAATCAGGATCAAGCCGTCGTGACTCTATATCCGGCAATCACCAGGGCGGGCGCATATTTGAAGTGAGTGCGAATCGGACAACATCAGATTTTTACTGACCTTAGCCCGGGGCGTCTTCAATACAATTCTGAGCCATCCTGCGAGTTCGGACTGCTATGAAGTCTTCCATGTCGTATTTCCGCGCGCCGTTGCTCTCAGCGTTAAGAGCACGATCCTGCGAGCAGGCGATAGTCACCTTTACTGGTGCGGCTTGAGCCCGCTTCTCGGTGCAAGACCCTCTAATCACATTATGCGGTAGGTGAAGTCATCTCTTCCACGAAGGGGTGCGCGACACAAAAGTGGACCGGCGAACGAGACTTTGTGCTGGAGGCGCGACTGCGAGGGAGCGGTTGGCTTTTATCAACGTCCTTGTGCAACGAAAAGCGCCATCGGCTCGCCCTGCTCATCGATCACGTATTTAAGGGCATCTCTCACATCCTGATCCTTCCAGAGCCATCGTGTGCTTCCATGCCTTGCCCAGCGCCTGGCGCCGGACGTACCGCTTTCGAAACGATTCAACTCCCGGCCGGCATAGGATTTGAACTCGTTCATAATTTTGCATAATGCCCTCGTCTGCGTAGGCGCGCTTGCGCTCGAATTCCTGTTTGACATCGATCTGCAGTCCCGGTGGCGCTTCGGCAGTTCCGCCCGGAATTATTGCGGTGACGCCTTGGGTGCTGAACGAATTGATGACGACACCGGCACGGAGCGCGCGATCCATCAATTCCGTTGCTTCGTCGTGACGGTCGGCACGCAGAAAGGATCGGGGCGAAACGAGAACGATGGAGCGGGTTCCCGGCTTCACCGCCATGCGCCGGACCAGTTCTTTCAGAATGCTGAGGTTGGCCTCAGTCGTATGACTGCCGAGGAGTATCGCGCGGGGGACGAGCGCTTTCACCACCTGGTGCGC